>JAKOVX010000033.1 GCA_029781855.1 Acidobacteriota bacterium
ATCTTTTTCGCACCGTTTCGGTACGACAGGCTAACTTCGATCCCGGACGGGCCGGGCGAGGAAGGTGTCGCAAGGCGCACGGTTAAAACCGGAACAACCGCTTCCTGCAACGAAGCTCCTCCGTGAAAATAAAGGTATCCCGCGCTATAGGGGGCCATGCTGCGCGGGGTTGCACATTTTGGAAACGAGCCTAAAATTCCCAGTTTCTTCCCGGGAAGAACAAGGTTGGACGCGTCCGAGGACCCGTCGCCCAGCATGATTCGATCATGAACGGAGACATCCCACTGGCCGACCGGTTTTGCACAAACGTCCCCCGCCTCAGCTTGAGCGTTTAAAAAGAATCCGTGATCGGTAGCAATTACAGCATATTGAAATCCCAGGGAGCGGAGCTTATGAAGTGCCGCACGGATCATTTTCAGCGTTTGAGGAATTAGGCTAAGTGTCGACTCAGGATTGCTCTCAAGCTGACTGTCAATTTCCGTGCTTCGCAGAATCAGCAGGTCAGCAGTTGCTGGGATTTTGGGCTTAGCGCGCAGAAATTCTTCTAGTGTCATCTCCGCAAATCGATCGTTGAATGACTTCTTTAGAAAATTCATTCTTTCGCGAACGTTCGACACTACGTGTTCTTGGATGATCGGAACAATTTTTCCATTAGATGAGTTCAAGACCAAATCGGATGCGGCCCCGGGTAAGAGACTTGCCATTCCGACTAAGGTGATCGTCGGAAGCTGCGCGTAGGCTTCTTTCAGCTCGACCGGAAAATCGTCTTCAACGATTTTGTCTCGGAGTTCGACACCGAGCTCATACCGAAGAGCGTCAACCATTAAAAAAGCGACCTTTTTGCCGCGATCTCGGAGATGTGCTGAAACAAATTTGTCGAAAACCTCTGCATTGGCTAAGCGGCCCTCCGGTGTCCAGCCATCGGTCTCCAGATGTTTAATAAACGCCGCCTGTGCCTTCTCGATCAACCGGCGATAGCATGACCGAGCCTGCGTAATCACGCCGTGCATGATTTCCTCGTGATCGAATTGAGAGCTTACCGCCTGCTCAAACTCACGCTGTAGCGAGTCGGCAAGACGAAGGTCGCGAACGTAAAAATCAAGGAGCGCTGCCTGTGAATGGGAATTATGCGCAAGTTCTCGTTCAAGCTCCCTGCATTTCTCAACAAGGTCGAGCGCGGATTTGACCAGATTCCACTGTGCTTTGGTTTCCCCCTTACCTTGCCAAACTGAATCCTTGTGGCGCGACAGCATCATTCGTGTCACTTCGCTGCTATTGTTCGCAATTCCGTCGATGGCACGATTGAAAAACGTTCGCTCTTCGAAGGGAAAAGTATCCTTGGTTCCGAAATCCGTTATCCCGACGCAGATTTGTGGCAGTTTAAGGTCAGATTCAATTTCTTCCGCTTTCTCTATATATTTCTGCCGTTTCCTTATATTGCTTCGAATTTCATCACAGACCGCGTTTACCAAGGCTTCTGCCTCGGCGACAGCAACGGGGACGCTCTTCAAAGCCGCAGGAAGCTCTCCTGGCAGATCAAAAACGAACTCGCTAAAAAGAATAAAACGCCATAGCTCACTAGAAATCGCTGACAAGCTCTTTGATCGCGTCTTAAGCTCCATTCCGAGTGAGGCGCGGAAAAGGCTTTTCGCCTCACCAACCCAGGCATCACTTTCGGCGAGCGCCGCGGCATTAGCTTCAGTTGGAGTCAAAACCGAAACCAAAATGTCCCGCACGGACGAGGCTTTCAAACTTACGCTCAACTGAGGATAAGAAACGCCTCCGCCGACGGAATCTACCATCGCAAAAGTTGGAGAATGATTTTCAGCGAATAACCGTCGGATCTCGGTCCCATCGTCTGGTTTCGCCGACAGACACAGTGTTAGGAAATCGTCTCCTTCGAGGTTCGGAAAAGCCGCGCCGCACTCACTGTAGATCGAAAAAGGATCAATCAACTTTTCCTCAGCGGTCAGGGGCTTTCGGGCGGGGATATAAATGAGTAAGGATTCCAGACCGTTCTTTGAATTGCCCAATTCATTAAACGCACGCTGGGCGTCATATCGCGAAAGGATGCTGCCTTCGGAGGCATCAATAACCGCGGTTTTTTCGTCGGCCATTTTCAGGCAGAGTTCGCGATATCGCCGCTCCGGATCATAAATTACTATGCATGAGTTACTTTTGAGCCGCGTTCTAAAAACCTTTTCAGTAATATATTCAGTAATCTTCATTGGTAATTCGAGAAAATTCTTTAGCCCTCAGCCAGAGGGAGCGAGGCTGTCTGGGCTTGCTTTGTTCGAGCCTTGCGCGTCTTCGCGGGCCGCTCTTCGTATAGATCTTCCAGGTCGTGCGCGATAGCCAAGGATTTATCATGACGGCATTTTTCGCGAACTCTCTCGGGAAAAAACGAATATGCAAGGTGTGCCCAATCGTAATCGCCTTTTTCAAGTTTCTTCCAAGTGTCTTCTAAAATCGTTCGCCATTTTGATAATCTAAAAAGCTTCCACAGAGGTGAAAGCGTGATCTGAACCCCATCGTTAAGGTTCGGTTTCCATATGGGTGCGAGCCGCAATATTTCGTCCCGCATTTCTTCGAGCTCAACAAGAAGTTTCTCGCATTCCTCTAGCCGTTTTTCGTCATCGCGCGTTCGGCCGGTCCGGGACCGGAGATTGTTGGCATCTTCCTTTACTTGACGGAGCTTTGGTTCAACAAAGTCGTTGACGCAAGTATAAAGAGTCTGATCGGTCAGCCGATGATAATAGAGCCACAGCGAGTAGCCGCCGCTGGTTGTCGAAAGCGGTAAATAGATCGGTGCCTGACGGCGGCTTTTTGAATATCGTTTTAGATGGTCGGCGAAAAAGCCCGATGGTTTTCGGAAATAGTCGCGTATGCTTCTTACACCGAGTATCTCGCAAGCCTCAGTCTCGATCGCTTCGGATCGTTCCTTCCATATTTCTTGTAGCACTTTTCGAATGTGATTCTCGATGTCGCTCGGATGCCCGGCATCATCAACCAGTATGCCGTTCCAGACAATATCGATCGGATAATCCGCAGGAACGTCATTCGGTTCGGCAGGTAGTCCTTCCCCATTTTGTAGCATCCCTGGGGAGCAGATCGAGAGCGGCGCAAACGGGTCCGGCAACTCCCTAACTGAACGATCAATACAGGCAACACGTAGGTCCCATCGGCCAAAAACAACGCCGAGGCAGTAGCTTAACCACCGCGCAAAGTATTCGCTTCGATTGCCTTCTGAGACTGCTGAAGGGATTTCTTCGCCGTGATTTTCATGTCCTATATTTCTTGCACTGTCGAAAAGATCCCGTTCTAAAATACTGATATCCAATTCGTCGAATCCGAACAAGGTCCCTATTCGGTGATCCAAGTCATCCCCAAGCAAGCTGAATCGACCGACGCTATGCACTACATCGTCAAATTCACCAACGCCGATAAACTCTACGTTCTGTTCCAATTCTCTAAAATTCTTTTGTTGATCCTTAATCGCATTTCGTAATCTGCTCGCTGCATCGAGTAGCAAATCGTCGGTCGGTTCTATGTAGGGAACCGCGCCTACCATGGAGTTTTGAAAGACGGGCCAAGCGAACTTCTCTCCACGAAAACGAGCGACGGCGCTCGCGATGTTGGAGGAAACGAGTGCCAGAACCCACTGCTCCATACCTTCTTTGGGAAATATCTGGGACCGTCCAGCGGTTGGAATGCAGCCCTTTGGTACGAAATACGGAATCAATCGGTAGGAACGAAGCATATAGCTGATTCCGGGACGGAAATAGCTATCTTCGCTTCTTACATAACGTGAAATGGCATCGCCATTCATTTGGTGCGCAGCCTTGATCTCAGCTCCGTTACTGGCCCAATTAACTACCAGGTGCATAGATGCCGCGAATGGAGATGATTCATCGATCTTCGAATACCATGCCCATGATTTACCCTCAAAGGTTTGTTGAACGCACGAGGATTGAAATTGGTACTCAGTCTCTTGAGATCCAGAGACAATCGAGGTTACAGGAATCTCACTCCATAACCTTAAGAATCGCTCATCATTACCTGTCTGAAGACCCACGCGAATTTGGCTGTTCTCGCCAAGGGTCTCATGCTTAGCGATTAGCTTAATGATTTTGGCATTAATCCAATATACATAAGGTGCCCCGTCCAATGCCAAAAAGCTGGTCGAGGGCATCTCGAAAATGTCTTGGGAGGGCTCTCCAGATGAGTAGCAGTCGCACAACTTTAGTAAGTCATTATCCTTCCGTTGGCTGGTAAGAAGACGTAGAAATACAGAGGATTTCTCGTTCGAAGGCACATGAAATGTTGCAGCGGCAGTCTCGACCACAGCATCCAACACACCGTCTCCTAAATCCGCAAGCAGCTCAGCCGTCATCTCCTTTGCCAGGACGGAAAGCCTAAACTTCTCCAGAGTCGTTAAATAGAAACAGGTTCGGCTAATGATTGCTCCCACTCGACTGTTTGCGTGGCACAATTCGCCTGCTCTTTCCAGAAAATGTGCAAGAATATTGCCTTTTGAATTTGGATAGGTTGACTCGACATAACTCTTGGATGAACGCGATAATTCGCCGAATGGCGGATTCATCACCACCACATCGTAACGTTTGCGGCAAAGTTCGATGAAAGCGAAGCCCTGCGCGGCGTCGGCGGTGAAGAGGCGGCGCTGGAATCCGCCGCCGTTTTCGGCCTGCTCGGCGTAGGTTTCGAGCGCGTCATAAATCTCAGCTTCAGCTTCCTCCCAAAGGTTTTCGTCCGTAATATCGGCAATATCAAAATTGAGTCCGGTTTGAACATTCGTCCGGGCACCTTCGAAAAGGTAGCTTTCCTTGCTTTCTTGCTCCCGTAACCGCCTCCATTCGTCACGGGCGCCTTCGACAAGAGTGGCTGCCTCCTCCTCGATTTTGAGAAGTGGGCCCGCCTCCCCCGCCAACCGCATCGAGTCGAAAATGCTCCGAACGAATTCGCCAATCAGGCGTTTTTCGGGCGTTGCCGATAAATGTTCTCGCAGGAAGTCCTCGAGAATTTCTACCTCACCGGGCATCGGCTCAGCACAGACGATGTTGGAGCGTTCGATGTGAGGTCTTTCCGCAACGTGCACGCCTTGATCCGACCACGCCTTGTGTGCCCGCAACCAAAGGCTCAACCCCGCTATCTGAACTGCACGCAGGTCGATATCGATACCGTGAATGTTGTTCTCGATAATCAGGCGGGGCACGTCGAGCAGGAAACGCTCCTTGTCGCTCTCATAAATGTCGTGCAGGGACCTAGGCTCGGTTGAGCGCTTTAGAAATTGTGGCCCATTCTTTTCCTCAACGTCCCACGCTTCTTCATAGATCTTTAGAAACAAGTCAAAAGCATAAAGCCCAAAGTGCATCGACCCGCACGCCGGATCGAGCATCAAGATTTCGCGCGGGTCCTTTATTGCGCGGTGCGGAACGAAAACCGGCTGCTTGAGCAACTCTTCCTGTGAGAGGTTCTCATCCTGTTCGGTTGCTGGCACTGGGGCGTTTTCACGTTCGCCAAGTAAGATCTCTTTGGGCCGATGCACTAGGAACCGACAGCTCTCTGCCAAGGACGTCTCGCGCTTGGTCATCTCGTACCAGGTTCGCCCGAGCGTGTTATCCGTCAGAAACTCGACCACATAACGCGGCGTAAAAAATTGATTTCTGACGGCAAGTTCACGGCTGTCGCGCGGCACAGCAGATTTGTCGCGCATCTTCTTGCGCTCTTCCTTAGAATTGAAATATTGATAAATCCAGCCGATGGTTTCGTCTTCGGCCTAGAGGTGATCGATTTCCGGATCGTTCAACAAGCCAAGAAGTTCTTCGAGCGCCGACTGCCTGGGGAACAACCTGCCGAATGGCGAGAAGCGGTCGAAGAGGACCGCCAGGTCGAGCGCCAACTCATCAAATACGCTAAAGAGATACCATCGATACGCTTCGAATGTTGAACCCAGACCTGAACCTGCGATCCGGGAATAAAGCTGGAAACCCTTCGACTGGTATCCGTGGGAAATCGACTCGAATAAGATTCCGCGTGCTTCCGCCATTCGGATCGCGGCAAACCTATTGAGCATCGTAAATGCCTGTTCTCGCATTATCCGTTCGAGCAGGTCTTTAGTGATCTCGCTTGGAGATGTAGATTGATAATGGTTAAAGGTCTCTCGGAGGATCTTTGCTGTGGAGAGGCGCTCGTCGTCCAGACCGGTAAGGACTTCGACAGGTGAGATATTTCCGGACTCAGGATCAAGTCCGTAATCGTTCTGAAGCTGCCGCGTAAATTCAACTGTTAGAAGCGAACGTGCCTCGCTAACAAATTTTTGCAGCCTATTCCTTGTAGGTTGATCAAAAGCCATTATCTATTCGTCCAGCTCAATATCAATTTCCATGTCGGGATAAAGAGCAGTCTGATTCTTAATTTCAAGCAATTCCCGAATCAACTCTTCTAGCTGAGAAACATTCGTAAGTCGTGAGCTTACCTTGACGGTTCTCGTTAATTTGCCTGGCGTTGATCCCCCCGGACTATTTCGATCCGCCGCCACTCGTTGGAGAATTTTTTCTCGCGCGGCGGACCGCACACGCTCTTTCAGTTCGCCAACGCGAGCCGTAAAGTCATATTCGGTTGAAAGCAGAGACTTGAAACCAGCAAAATCCCGCGACGCCTTAAGGGAAAATCCTTCGATTTGGCTAATGATGTCTTGCTTTTCCGGTTCGGTCAGTTCATTCCAGTCCGTCATTTCAGCGAGACTTTGCACTTCAGAGGCAGAACGCTTCTCCAACTGCGTCTGCAGATTTTCCGAGGCAGAAAGTGCTTTTGCCCCTAAGTCTGTAACAGCAGAGTTAAGTTCAACGGCAAAGGTATAGAAATCTTCTCGTTCGAGCCTTTCCTCGACTCTATCCAAGATTTCCTCCATATCCCGCCGCAATTCCCCGGGAATTCCGGAAAGGGGAAGCGATTCACTACCGGTACGGTAAACCCGAATCTCTCGTACTGAGGCTTCAAGTCCATCCGAAAGCGCACGTTTCACGTCGCCAGACCATAGCAAATCGTCATAAAAATCACTTGATTCCGCACCCAAACGGCCAATCCCTTCTCCTCCGTCACTATCAATGACGGCGGTCATCTCACGATTTAATCGCTCCATTCGATCCTCTCCCGGAAGCCCAAGAGAAGTCAGTTTTTCGGTCAGAGATCCGTACTCGTTTCGAAGCTGTAAAACCTTTTTGTAGGCGTGAGTGGCGATCTCCTGTTCGAGCGGGACGATAGTTTCGCCAGTCAGTTTAGTTAAACGCTCCGCCGCCCGGGACAGTGTCTCATTCGAAGGACGCTCGTCACGGAGTGAGAACCCAGCCGTCTGGCAGCTCTTATTAGTTTTAAGAACGTCAACTGCAGGCTGGCCGACCGTAACAATCCAATTCCCGGAAACATTAATCTTGATTTCACCGCCAAGCAGCATCGCGGCAAGAATGTACCTGACGGCATCAGCGGACCAGCCAAAGGGCGGATTGGTAAACCGATCTAAAATGCGCTTTCCTTCCACTGTGCCGTGTTCTGCTATGAAGTCGTTGATGCTGACAACGGAACTATGTTCACTTTTAAATCTGGGTACGCCTCCCACACTTTCGAACAGGCTTAACGGATCCAGAGCCGTGGTCAGCGTGGCGGGATTCGTATGCTTCAGAAATTTCTGAGCATGGTCGGTATCGACCTTAATCGGGGCCTCTCCATAGCGGTCGAAAACCTGTGTCGCAACTTCGCCGAGATATTTCTTCGCAGCAGCCAGTAAATCAGAATCGATCCCAGATACCGCCTTGCTCTGTCCCCGAAAAATAAAAGTCCCCTTGCTCAGAGCCTTCTGAAGTGTCTTCTCAAGTTCGGTACCGAGCCGTGTTGCTCTTTCCTGTTGGTCATCTCGGTAACTCTTGACTTCCTGGTCGGGATCACTACGATGGAGCTCAACTATGCGGTTGCATCTGTAAATCTCGCCGGCGAGTTCCTCCGCTTTTGGGTCCTTTAGTCCCAAAAGATAGAATGTATTCCGGTTAGAATGCACACTCGACTCAGTAATCAGATTCACTTTGGCCGTATCGTAATCGGCAGGCCCAGTCCACTGGACAGTCAACTGAATCGGCTGCGATTCACCCGCAAGCCCGCTCGTCGAATTTCCATATGCAACTTTTAAGCCGGCCTGAACAGTTCGAGTGCCGTTCACACTTGTCTGTGGCAATGGATCGAAAACACTTCTCAAATGTTCGTTTGAAATTCGGCTAACGTCCCGCGATACCAGGGGAAGTTCGCCCCGGTCCTTTTCGATCTCACTGAGTTTCGGACTGAGGAAATGGAAGCCGCCGTCCTTCTCGCTCAGCGGAATTTGAGGGTCTGCAATCAGTTCCTCAATCCCTTGCCGCACCTTGTCGGCTAGCGAGGTTTCGCCCACTGACGAATGCATCAGTGCCGCGATGTTCTTCGCAGTAATTGGAATCGTGTCCAAAATCTGCAGAATCACGATCGTTTTGGCTATGTCTTCATGAAGTTTTGAATTTGGGAATCGTATCAGGGTCTTTGTAAGCCCGCCATACAGCTGGAGAAATGACTTTTGAATGTCCTTATCCAAGGCATCAAACAAGGTTGAGGTGGTCACGAGAGTCCCAATCGGCTCTTTTGCCAATGGGCGCTTACCGGCGGTTTCGTCAACAAGAATATCCTGTACGATCTTAATCGCTGAGCGGAGCCCAAAACCGCCCGTCGATTTGGCCAGCTGGCCCAATAAATGAAGCAAGATGTCGAAATGGGCCGGCAAGAACGGATATAAGTCTATGAATCGCTTGCGATCCAAGTCGGCATCGTAATACTTTGCATTTTCCAACTTTATGTTGTGCCGCAATCCTGCACCAGCCCGATCGAAAAGCTCGCCCAGATCTTCTTCTCCGGCAGGCGACTTGCCTAGCAGCCGCTTGATACAAATCTCTTTTATATCGTGTGCTTCAAGATCGATTTGGATAGGAAATCGATCCTTGAGCTTGTAAAGGTTGGCATTATTTATCGCACCTCGCGCACTGTCCTCTGTAAGAGTCTGCTGAGCGGTAGACATTATCCAAACCTTGCCGTCCCCGATGCGCTTCAGGTTTTTCGCCAGACCATCGAGATTTAGTATCAAATTCTCTCCGGACGAAATGTACTGCCCAACCTCATCAACTATGAAAATGATATGGTCCTTTTCACTTTTACGGCGAATTAGCGAGATCATTTCTTCGACCTGTTGTTCCTCAGTTTTTTGGAAATCAGCAATGTCGACGCTGAAAGACGTTTCACTGGGAAATAAAGCCGGATACATGTCATGAGCAATCTTCGGGATGATGCTGTCGACAGCAAGCGGATCATTCTGCAGGTCCTTCCAGGTTAATTCTGGAAAGAGGCTGGCAATTTTGCTGTCGAACTCTTCTGAACGCCCGTCTTTTTCAATACGCTGCTCCAAAGCAGCAATCTTGAGATTTCTCGAGTAGCCCGCCCACTGAAGGACATTGAAATAGAGAACGCTGGAGACGTCTGCCTTTCCAGCGCCCGCAAGCATATTGCTTGCAAGATCGACCATAATAATGGTTGCAGGATACTTCTGAGCAACAGTACCTAGTCGTGCTTTAACCTGCGGTGTGTGAAGGCGGTCTTGAAAGCGCTGACGGAAAGGAATACCTTCGACGTTGATGGTGTTGTCAAACGCAAAGCCGAGATATTTCGTGAACGAACTCTTACCTGAGCCATAGAAACCAGATACCCATACGCCTACTTCATTCTCACCACTTCCCATCGAGATATCCATTTTATCGAGAAGTTTGTCGAGTTGCTGCTCGATACTCTCTGTCACGACATATTCGGAGATCTCCGCTCGAAGTTTGTCCTCGGCGTCCATCGCGTATGTGATCACCTTCTCGATGCGTCGATGAATATCTTTTTGGGGGTCGAAAAGTTCTTCTATGGTCATATTTATACAAAACGCCCTATTTCTATGGATTCAGCCGCCGATGTGAACAGAGCGGTAGTTACCATCTGCCGGGTAAAATCCCAAAAACTTTAGACTTGTCTTGCCTGACCGCTCGCCGGGATACAGAAAAACGGTTGGTACATGAAATTTGCTCTGAAGATTCGCTTCAATACTTCCAATCCGCAGGTACGGATGAAGAGCCTCCAAATCGGTTATCAAAAGCAAGGCGTTTCGGGTACCCTCCAAAGTTGTCAACTTGTCTTCAAGGATCTTTGTAAACTTGCTGCCGGTAGCCGTCAGCGCATTCGCTAGAGACTCGTTCGTTTGGCGCCAAGCCAACGGATTCTTCTCATCGGCGACCAGCCAAAGGTTCCATCGGGGATCTTCACGAAGTACAGACTCGATCGCATCAGCAACGGAAAACACATCGACCTTCCAACCGTAATCGTTTTGCAGTTTTGCAACCCAAGCCGGAGTTTGCCGTTTCACATTCAGTATTTCGGACGGCGGAAAGACCAAATAATATATTGGTTCAAATCCCGCGTGACTGAGCTCCATCCCGCGCTTGATTTGTTCACATAATTGGAGAAAGTCAGCTTTTAGCGATGACATGACATACCTCCGCCAGGCTATTGTATTTCCAACTTATTTTTACGAGACCTGCGGCTGCCTGAACGATAAACGCGCCTTTGAGCGACAATTTCTTCATGACATCCAACACCTCTTGATCTTCCAGCCCAAAAAGCTTCCAATCGCCATGCTCTAATAGAGAGTTGTCACCTACGCCGGAAAAGTGGAGATCATAGGCTAAATAAAGCGCAACATTTGATGAAATTTGAAACGGAGCGAACTTCCGCCTTGAACTGTGCTCACCCTTTAGTAAACCGTAGTCAGATAAGCAGCCGAGAAGGTATGACGCAACCCTCTTAACAACCGATTCGGACCACCTTTTATGCATTCGTTCGTCATCCAGAGATCGCCGAATGAACGAATCAGCGTCGAGATTCGTCAACTCGGCCGCTCCCTGAGCATAGCGCGGCCAATAAACCTCCTTAACAAAATCGGCGAGAATCAAATTGGCTCTGCAGGTGTGAAGAAACAAGATCTGTTTAAATTCGGTTCCAGATAACAATGAATCCACGCACTTCAAAAACTTTGCGGATTTTGCGTCGTCGACCAAATAACGGGGACCAAATCCCTCAGCAACAATATTTAACAATCGCCGAGACGTCAGTTCAGGAAGCGCGCCGCTTCTTAATGCAAGCTGATGAAGTTGCTTAACGCTTATACCGGGCTCCCAAAGCCGCAGCAAAATCTTGGTCTCCTCGATCAACCCCAAGCCAGCCCCGAGTCTGGTCGTATATAAATTATTGTCAGTCGTGCCCATCTAGCGAATCGAGATCCCAATGCGATCAGTCTGAAAAATACGGGTAAACTCTTGTCTCATCATTGAATGCACCTAGGTACAATCTACAAAGCCGCCTTAGCGAGTCCATTTTCATGATCGCGTCAATTTCGCCTGCTCTGATCGGCCCTTCGGAATTTTCTACGCCATCCGAAAGTTCTTCGATCAACTGAAGGCCATCCTTTCTTTCAACCAATTTATTAACTATTTGCTCGAAATCGGATTGCTTGTGCGATATCAGCGTAAACAGGCGCTGCTCGAACTGCTCCGGAAGACGAAATAGATGATAAACACTTCCAATACCTATCGACTTGTCATGAATTCGCTGCCCAGCCGCTCGCACCCCTTGATATCGGACTACGATGCCACTCTTCGCGAAAATCGGCCGCAGAAATGCTCCACTGCTAGAATCAAAGAAAGATGTGTTCCACCAATTAAATTGGGACCTCTCGCCTAAGAACCCCACCGCCAAACGAAGAAGTAAATACAATTCCCAAATGCTAGTTTCGGTTTTCTTCATTTCGTCTCTAACTGTTGATCGCCAGACGAAACCGGCTGGCTCCAGTACCTCCTTAAGGAGCTTCAAGAGTCAACAACTCCTATATTCGACGTGACGCCGACTGAATCAGGTTTGCAGCAAGAACGCTTTCGGCTTCCGTCTGCTCGCTATTCTCTGGATCCGTCGCAAACGACATCCTCTTGTAAATTTCGCGAGTCAACCGTACGTCCCGAAGGCAATAATCGTGAATTTCTTCATGACGGCCCGCCTGATACAGGTCATATATTTTTGACCCGTTCACATCATCAGATTTTGAAGTTGGTAGCGACAGGACGTAGGCCAGCTTATCCAAGCTGATCCGACTACCGTAGCTCCAACATTCCCACTCGCACATCGTGTCAAACACCGGCTGCGAACGGTATTTTGCGAACGACAGGTCGACCGTGGGCCGAACTCGATTGATTACTGAGCGTTTGAAGATGAACCGGAGGTCAAACTCAAAGATATTATGACCCACAATAATATCTCGCCGAGGGTCAAAGCCGTTCATCATAGCCCAGAACTCATCGAGCATCAAACGTTCATTGGCGTGAAGCCGATTCTTACTAACGTCCCACCCGATTAATTCTTCGACCACGGGGCACCCAGGCCGCTCGTCTGAATACCCAATGCAAAGTAGCCGGCCGAAATCGCCGCTCAGGGCAGTTTTACGATGGGCCTCTTCGCGCTCCGACTCCGGAGTTAATAGATGGCTGGGCTCGGCTGCCGGCAGCGTTTCAATGTCGATCGCAATAACTCGTCGGTTTGGCATGTCGCAAAATGGCTCCTTGTCGGACATTCTCGGACGATCCCGTTTTTGCAGGAAGCATGCCAAATCAGTGCGGTCGATGTTTACAGGCTTTGAAAAGTTCTCGGCACACCCGTACCAGAAAAGTAATTATATAACCATAAGAACATTTCTGTCCTGTTGGGCTATTAAGATTCAGGAATGCTGTATTTCTTGAGCCAATTCTTGAGCGTCTGGTAGTTTGCCATACCGAGGAGTCTTGCGGCGGAGCTCTTATTACCGCCTGCTTGTTTTAGTGCCCGCTCGAGATAGTGACTGGCAACTTCACCTAAGGTTTCGGACAACGAAAATCCGTTTTCAAGTCGACGATTCAGAATCTCATCGCGACCGCCGTTCATGCTGCCTAGAATTGCCCCAGAGGCTTCTGCTTTCGTAATGGTGTTTTCATTACTCATTACCGCAAGCCGCGTGAGAGTGTTTTGCAGCTCTCGAACATTCCCAGGCCAAGAATAATGAAGCAGCACGTTTCTTGCACCGGTCGAAAGGACCTTCTTTGGAATTCGAAGATCGTCAGCTTCATCGTTTAGCCGCCGCCACAGAGCATCGATCAATAGTCCAACATCGCCTTCGCGTTCGCGAAGAGCTGGTATTTGCAGAACGATGACAGCAAGACGAAAGAACAGGTCTTCACGGAAGTTGCCGCTTTGTGTCTCTGATAGAAGATTCCGATTCGTCGCGGATATGATCCGAACATCGACCTTCTTCGGCGTGGCGGACCCAACAGGAGTAATTTCGCCTTCCTGTAAAACGCGAAGGAGCTTCACCTGAGCTCCGGATGGCAGTTCGCCTATCTCGTCCAGGAATAATGTGCCCCCGTCAGCTCGAGCAAAAAAACCGGATCGATCAGCGATCGCTCCGGTAAAGGAACCTCGCTTGTGACCGAACAGCTCCGATTCAACCAGTTCCGGAGGAATTGCTCCGCAGTTTACCGATACAAATTCCCGGTTGCGCCGAGGACTCGCGTTATGAATCGCCCGAGCCAAAAGTTCTTTTCCCGTACCGCTTTCACCCTCGATCAGGACCGGAACACTACGCACCGCAACCTTCTGAGCTTGATCGATCAACTTAGCCATCTGTCTACTCTTGTGAAGAATAACCGAGAATTCCGAGGTCGTCGGCGGTAGTGCGGCTGTCCTGTCTCGAAGAGCCTTATCGGGCTCACGCAGAAGATCGGGAATAAATTCCGCTGCGATCTCGAATGGAATTTTTGTGTCGCGAATGCCGTCTTGGACGGAGGTTTCGATTAGGTTTGCCGAAAATCGGGTCTTTGCGAGAATAATCCATATCGCGGTCATGGCAGGTGTGCCGGGACTCAAGTGGAATATCAATTCGATCTTCTCGCTAGATTCCCTAATTGTGTTTTCAACAACTCGAAAGGCAGCGCGATAGATTTCCTCGTAGTCGTTGGGACGCGAAAGATTTTCATAGTGAATTTTGACAGGCACCTTCTTTAAGGCATGGAGCCACTTTTCATACGCGGAAGCCGTCGCTTTAGCGTGATTGCTTAAGAGAACGACCTGATCAAACTTTCGTAAAGTGACGGCTTGGCCAATAGGTCCGAGCCCCGCCTTTTCCTCACCAGCCGAAGCGTTTAAGTCTGTGTTGCCAAGCCAGGCAAAGAGTATTCTTTTCACTCTCGTAACATTACACGAGGTGAATTTTTTTTCGCAAGTGAATGGCGTGGTCGAAGAATTGTTCTTTGAGGCGCTCTAGGCACGATCGCATCCGAGTCGTGCGTTAATGATTGGCCAGGGTTAGCGGAAATCCCCATTCAGTGTAAAGTCCGCCCAGTAATAGGGCTCGTGCATGCTGTTCGACTTGTTCCGGATCATCTCCAGAGATGCTCGTTGTAAGGCCTCCGCGGATGAAACTCCTTGTTTGATGTGTTTATAAAATGCTTTGCTGAAGATGCCGGTCAGTTTGTCATTTGCTTCCCACTGTGCGGAAACCACCGTCGTTGCCCCGGCACCCATCATTCCCCAGGCGAGGCTTACTAGCCCCTCCCCGCTTAACACATTGTTTGTGTCGCAGGAAGCAAGAAACACAAGGCTTTCTTTCTTAAGCTGTGAGTTCAAGATGTCCTCGACGGTCAGACGGCCGTCATTTGCTCCAACTCTCCTGAATCCTAAGAACGAATCCAGGGGTTCGTCGTTATCGACTTGTGCGTGCATTGAAAAATGCAAAATATCAGCCTTATCCGATCGTTCGCGAAAATCCGAGGTGGTCGCGTTAAGAAGCGGTCGCGAACCGAACATCTCGGCGACGGTGGTCGCTTCGGCATTTACATACTGCAGGAATTGGTTGTTGTACGATGGATTGGCGAATGCCTGAAGCGTGCGGCGAACGGGTTTTGGCGCCTTTAACTGTTCAAGAAGAATTGAAACAGACGGGGCATAGCTGACGACTTTGTCCTCGATCAAGTACTTTGTGCCGTCGGGGCTTAACGCCTGAAACGGGATTTTCCAGAGATGTTTGTCGGGAACTATAACGAGATGTTTTGCTGATAAGGACAACGGTTTCAGTAGTTTGTCGAATAGCTCCTTACCATCGCGTTTGAAGAAAACAAAGTTCTTGATTTTTTGATGCGTAGCCTTTGCCTCAGACTCAATATCCTGCTCGGAAACGGGCAGATGAATCATCCTGATGGGCTTTCCGGCTTCCCACACAAAAGCTAGTAGTTGCTTATCGAGTGTAAAGAAATATGAGACGATCGCTGAGTCCGACAAATCGGAAAGGTCCTCCAATCCCGTTAGATTCGGTATAACCAAATTAAGTTCGGGAGCTGTCGTTGTTATAGATTTCTCGTCTTGTTCAATTTCGGCGGCAATCTTTGGATCATCGAAATACCTTAACGAGAGTTGCTCAAACTTTTGTTTCATCGCCGGCGGAATCGTCGTATCTGTGCTGAACGCCGCATTATTTATCTTGTCCTTGAGAAGTCGAGCCTTCAAGAAGTCCGCTAGTTGAAAGGCCTCTAGAGAGGTACCGCCTGTTTGAGACTTGACTTGTACCAATAGGCGGTAAGCGTCGTGAAAGGTGTTAACGAGTCCTAGTGAGAGACTTGTGTTCTGTGACCGCCTGATTTCCTCAATATAACCCAGAGACTTTTCTAAGTGTCCGATTGAGGATTGCGGCTGACCGAGTTGGAGATGCGCCTTCGCAAAAGTTAGGTAGATTCTGGGGAGTCCATCCCGGAAGTTGTTTTTCGTGGTGAGATCCAAAAGTCCCTGATTCAGCTCGATCACTCGTTTCCAGTCACGATTTCTCTCAGCTACAACGATCTTCCAGTAAGGCAATACAAACTCTGAATCGCTCTTCAGCTTATCGAGATCGGCAAAAAATCGTTCTGACTGATCGTGCTGACCATCAAATGCGCTAACCATCGCATTACCGAGGAGCGTTTCGAACGAGAATGCCTTCTTGACGTCAAGCTTTTCAAGCTCACGCAAGTAGTTTCGGGCTTTTGGTATATCGTCCTCGTCCAACGCGTGAAGGAGCAAGGAAGTCAAAAAAATACAGGCATGATAAGCAGAGTTTTCGTCGACGGCAAGCTTTACTCCCTTTTCAAGCGTAAGGTTGGCCCTCTTTGTTTGTCCGCTCGCGCTCAGAATCGTAGCCAGTTCGAATAGTGCCTGACGATATTTGTACCTAAACTGCGTACGGCCGGAGACAGAAATCCACTTCTCAGCATATTTGAGGGCAACCTGATAGTTCAGTCTTGACGACCAAGCGAGGGTTAGAAACCGGTAAGTGTCGACAGCCGTCGCATTCGTAATCGCGGGATCGAGCAATTCTTCGGCTTTGTCCAGCCAAACGATTGCTGAAATATCATATCCCGAGGCAAACATTACGCGCCCGAGATTCAGAAAATATTCGGCGCGAATCTGCCGATCTTGGGGAGCCTTCAACAGAGCCTTTTTTGAGAATTCTACGGCTTCCGGAAACTTGCGTTGGGATCGCATTAGCCAGGCGAATCTAAAATATACCTGTGCTTCTTCGATTGGAGTTGACGCTAATTTCAGCGTCTCTTTGAGGGTTACATCAGCTTTATCGTAGTTCTCTGAAGAGATCTGCGAACTCGCGATGATGTCGAGTCCCCTGAAGGTGCTCTGTATATTTTTGCTTATTCGCGCCCTTTCGATTCCAGCTTCGGCAACATCAATGGCTGCTGCATAGTTCCCATTATCAAACTCAGCTTGGGCCCGGCTGAATTCGCTAAATTCCTTTTCTACCTGAGCGAGAACAGGAGACAAAAATGCAAAACAGAGCGTTAACACCAAGGTGATCCTCGACGTTAAGCTCTGTTCTGCTATCTTGACTTGCGAATTCAGCATTAGCTGGTCGGTCTGCAATTACCGCTGCCCCCATCCTCTCGCGGTCTGCAGGTTTGGCATTGTCGTGTTTCGCAACTATCGTCAGCTGCGACCAGTGAGATAACGGCATTGATGATGTTATTGAAGAAGCTTGATATTCCACTTCCTGCGGTGTCGCCGGCGAACACATTTCCAACCAATATGGTTGACAATAACCCGATGCAAAGAAACGATTTCATTTTCTTCATTTGATTTCTCCTTGATTGTTTTTGTTTATCTGTTGCTTCAGAAATGTATAAATCGCTGCCGCAACATATTTGCTACCAAAGCCGTGACCGTCCTTGGTTGCGTATATGTACCAAACGTCAGAACCGCGTTTTTGTAACTGGTTCTTCAAATCGGTAACATCTTTTTCCGGATTCCTTGAGTCAAGTTTTCCCCGTGTAAGTAGCAAAGGAATGTTGTTCCAACGCTCCATGTTATTCAGTGGAGAAAGTTGATCCAACCGCTTCATTAGGGCTTCGTCTTTCGGATCTCCGTATTCATTTTTGGCAAACTCATCAATCCAACTTTGGGACAAGAAACCTCGGATTGAAACGAGAGGATATTCAGCGATCACCGCTTTTATCCTTTGCGGCTCTTGTAACGCCGTTGAAAGCGCTATATAACCTCCGTAACTTTCCCCCCGAATAAAGATCCGACTTGAATCCAGATCTGGTTGATTGCCGATCCAGTCAAGTAAGGACTGAACGTCCTTGACTGCATTCCCTCGCTTTTCTTTGTTGTCGGCATCCATAAACTCATCGCCGAAGCCGGACGAGCCTCTGATATTGGTGTGAATAGTTGCCAATTCGAGATTCGATGCCAACCGAATGTCGAAGGAGTTAAAGACCGGTTTATCGAGGATCTGAGGTCCGCCGTGGACAAAGATCAAAACGGGCGACTTCTTTACAACCAATTTCGGCCTGACAATATACCCGGTGATTTCACGTCCATCGAACGATTTCCATCTGATAATCTCCGGAGCTCGGACTTTTCCTTCGAGCTGGGCCGGCAACAATTCTTTTGTCCAATCCGTGAGTCTTTTTGAGTCGATTTTGAACGATTGTATCGACGCAGGTTTTCCATTGTTCTCAAGCGTATAAGCGAGTTCGTCGTCTGAAAGCCACCTGGTATTCCAGATCACAAATGAGCCAGAAATAAATCGAGGGATTTCTCCAACAATGCTGCCTCGCTTGACTCGGAAGATACGCAGATTGTCGATGCCGTTTATCGCGTTTTGGACTAGAAGATATTTACCGGAAGGAGAAAATTTGATGTCATCTACATTAACGAGATCGGCCGGGAGATTTAACTCTTTTAGATTTCCAGATCCGACACTCGACGAGAGGATGCACTGTTTCCTTTTACAACGATCACTGCCTTCGGCCGTCCAAAATACTCTGTCATCGACAAAAAAGCCCTTTCGAGCGTTAGCTTTTTCTTCCACAGGTAAGAGCTTGTTCAGTTGAATGTTATAGATATAAAGGAGTTGGCTGCTGGAGGCCTTCCAATGTTTAAGTAGAATCGTGTCCTTGTAACTGTCAACGACATTCCAAATGCCTTTGAGGTCGATCGGATAACAGTTTTCGGCAGCCAAATCACTTCTACATATCTTGCTGGTCTTTGTGTCGTAATCGACCTTTGCGTAAACCAATGAATCTCCGGATCGATTCCAAACGAAAGACTCGACTGATTCGTCCTTCCCAGTCAGGGTGGTCAGCTTCTTGGGTTTTCTCTCTTGTAAATCGTAAACATAGAGCTGATAGTTGTCTTCATCTTCGTGGTCGGATGTGTACGCGAAGGAGCCCCCATTAGGGTTGGTCTTAAGTGTATTCGGAATCACCTTATCAAGAAGTTTCTCCGGCTTGGATAACGGCGAGTTCAACAGGTAAACGCTGTTGGTTTCATCTGTGACAAAAAGCTTTCGATTCTTCCGGTCAGCATCCCATATTAAATTGCTCCTAATGGCCGCCGGGTCGTAGAACATATTCTCGACTTCGGATTTCTTAATCTGTGGGATCCCCTCGACCTGGTAAGTGTCCGGAACCGGATAGACGTCGTCCTGTGCCAGCACAGGCAGAGAAACGAGAAATGTCAGTGCCGCCAGAAGCACGATTTTGACGGTGCTCTTTTCTATGTCCACTCTCTTGATTTTCATCTTTAACATTCGCCCCCGTTACAGTCACTCATTCGCCAGGCAACGCGCGTTCGATCTAGCCTTGCTCTTGTAGCCGCTGAAAGAAGACACGAAATCTTTAGCGGTGAATTTCTGTGCGTCCGCGTACAGCTTCTGTCCATTCTCAAGGGTGATCACGATCTTCCATTTATAGGCCTTCGATGGATCCAGCGGTTTCTTTAGGACGTATGATGTGTCCTGGGCAGTTTCGAACTCGTCGATCAGAATCTCATTGTCATCCGAAACATAGAGGTGATATCTTGCGGCGTTTCGGACGCGCCTCCACCTGAGTATTAAGTCGCTTTTCTGCGATCCGACTTCCATTTCAATCGTTCTTCCAACAGCGCATGGCGCAACCGAACCTCTTGTAGGCGAGATGTTTCTCTTGATCCCGCTGGTCGTTCGAATGTCCGTCGAGGTCGGCCCTGAGTTCGTCTTACGGGCCTCAACCGTCTCGCGATCCGTCGTGACTGAATTAACTTCCTTAGCCCCAGAATCGGTGCCAGAACTGGCAGGAAACCCGTTATTCATTTCGTCAGTTTGGTCACTGTTCGGCGTCGTAATCGGATTTTCCAGTTCGAATGTACGCGCTACTTCGTTTTCTGCGTTTCCTCCGTCTGAACCGCTCATGATCCATAGGCCTGCCAAACTGAACGCAAGTAACAGCATGCTACCGGCCCAAGCCAAGCGATTCCGCTTACCCACGAGCCCGACGAACCATTGAGAGTATGAACTAGCCGAAGAGGGCGAATTGTCCCGCTGCTCTGTTTCGCCGATCTCCCGTTCAGTTGCTATTGCGGTCCACACCTGGGCGGGATTGGGTAACGGTAGAAGGCTTCGACACTCCACACATCGGATCAGATGCCCGCCAACACTACGCGATTCGCTTGCGGCGAGAGATCCGGCGCTGAACGCCGCGATTTGATTCCTTGTTAAGTGCTGCGATGGATTCATTTTCGCATTAATCCTTCGAGTTTCACTCGTGCCTCGTACCGCGCCTTCTTGATCGATCCAGCTGTTCCTTCAGTTCTTTCGGCAATTTCCGCATCGGTCAATGGCACCCGATCACAAACATCGTTCCAATCCTTTTCACTAAAATCCAGAGTCTTTGCCAACTGCTTTTCCGTAATACCGGTTTGCAGAAAATAGATGATCAGTTCTTGTGAGTGGAGCAGCAACGCCCGACGCTGCCGCAATGAAAGTGTGCAAATTCCTTGCCACACCGGTCGGATCAGGGAAGAAGCCTCGATTTCGGTTTGTCCCTCGATCGATGCGGCTTCCATTGCGTAAACGTCGTCGGGATCAACGTCCGCAATGGGTGTTCTTTCCCGTGAAAAAGACCGGCTAACTTCGTTGTAGGCCGTTCGAGCCGCGAAAGCCCTCCACTCGTCGTCTGACATCCCCTCGCTTTTTTCCTTGTGATTTGTGGCCCAGCGCCAGAGCCGCAGAGCTACTTCCTGCACCAAATCCGGGGCGTTTGTTGAATTCATCTGGGAGCGGCGTCGGTCTACGATTCGTTGAACAATCGGTATGGCCGCGAGAAATGGGCCCTCAGTAGGTGGCGCACTCGCGGCGTGGGACGTTGAAGCCGGCTGGTCGTCCTCAATCATTCCCTTTTGCGACAATTCTTCTAGGAGAGAGTCGATCATCCAATACCTTTTCGCAGAATTTCCCGCCTTGAGAGGACGGTTTTGCATTCTCTCTCAATGAAAAACTTCACTGACAGAAAGTTACCTCGTGTCTTCGAGGGGCTTTATATGGACGCGTAATTTTCGGCTATGAGTTTTCGTGAATTTACAGCAGGAAAACGCAGCCGGGGTTGTGGGCTTAAACAAATTTTGCATTAGCGAACGAAAACTAGTCAAATGTTAGAGCCATTAAACAACGTTGCAGATCTTGCACTTCTCGCACATTACGATTTCCTCGACCTCCGTCTCCTCGCTTGAAACTCGAAGAGGCAAGACGCATACCGCAAGTTGACCCACGTGATGAGCCCGCGTACGGCCCATTGTATTCGGTCAACTGCGCCGAATTGAGTTGCTCGCTGATCGAAAAGCGAGGTTTCAGTCACGAGAAGGGTGCGTTCACGAGCCCCATCAGTTCAGAAGAAGGAAGGTTCGAGGCCGCGGGCCGAGGAACAATAGTTCTTAATGAAGCGAATCTGGTTCGAATTTAATCCTCATGGTGCAAAAATCAACCACACTGGTGCAAAAATTCGCCAACCGCACTTGAGCGACCACGATTTCGCCAAAAATTCCTCTACTCTTGCTCTTCGCAAGGGCGGGGGGACACCCGGGGGGACACCCTCCACATCTATCCCGCATTGATCCTGGATTAACCCCCGGAGACGGGCGGGGTGTTCCTCTTTTCATGAACAACTCCAGTCCGAGAATCAAGAGAAAGGGCTGTCGGCGAAAGTTCGTAAGTAAGAAACGTCATCCGGGAGGAAGGGAAATGAAAATTCTGATCTGCGGGAGCAGGGGCATCAACGATCCGGCTTTGGTCGCTCAAGCGGTGGAGAAGAGCGGTATGACGCCCACCCACGTTGTTTCGGGCGGAGCCCGAGGTGTCGATACCCTTGCTCGTTTCTATGCCCAGTCGAGAGGTATCGAGTTCACGGAATATGTTGTGGACTGGAACAAATACGGAAAACGGGCCGGGTATATCCGCAACTGTGTAATGGTCGGGGCAGTTGATGCGGTCATCGCGGTATGGGACGGCAAAAGCCCGGGCACAAAGCACTCGATCGATTACGCTACCTCACGCGGGAAAGAGGTCTTTGTATTTAAGGCCTGAAGAAAAGTTGAGCGGCAGGCAGACACCCGAAGCCCGGACGCCTCGGTTCGGAGCTTAAGAAAACCACTTGAAGGAGAGACACGAAACAAATGGGAGCAAATATTTCAATAATTGGAAATCTCGGAAAGGCACCGGAGACAAAGATCAGCGACAACGGAACGCTGATGGCCAGTTTCTCGATAGCCTCGAACACTTTCAGGAACACGTCCGCAGGGAAGGAGCAAAAAACGGACTGGTTCCGCGTGATCGCTTTTGGCCGGCAGGCGGAAACGCTTGCACGGTACGTGAAAAAGGGCACGGGCCTTGCGGTTCAGGGCCGTCTCACGTTCAACCCCTGGGTCGACCGCAACGGTGATCCCCAGGCCGGTGCGGACATCATGCTGCAAGAGTTTCAGTTCCTTCCGGGCGGGCGACGCGACGATTCCGGCGATCCCGGAGCGATGTCCGAATACGTACCTGACGGAGTGCAGGAGATCGCACAGCAAGCAGCGGCCTATTGATCCTTCCCTGTTCAAAAACCGTTCACCAACGGGCCGTTGTATTGGGGCAAAGGATGATCTCATCCGGCGCTTCGAACAACGGTTCGTTCCCCTCAGGCGGGATATGAATGTGAAACCCAAGGTCGAGCGAATGCGGTTCGTCACACGCGAATACGTTCGCGCAAACGCTGACAAGATATTTCTCTTTGGTGACAATCTGGAGCAGCGAGGGTTTGGCGGTCAGGCGGCAGCAATGCGCGGCGAGCCGAATGCCGTCGGCATCCCCACAAAGAAGAGCCCAAAGCTTTCTCGCGATGCTTTCTTCACCGACGATGAGTTCGACCAGAACAAGAGCGCTATAGATCTCGCCTTTGCAAGGCTCACCGAAGCGGTCACGGATTCAACCCGTTCGATCGTTGTACCCTCGGACGGGCTCGGAACCGGCCGTGCGCAGCTGAAAGAGCGGGCGCCGCGTACCTTTGCCTATCTTCAAAGCCGTCTCAAAGAGCTTCTCTGACGCCTTCTTTAACTTAAGTCCTTTCGTTTCCTCTCACACGCTTTCTCACCCGCTTAAGAGGGATTTTCAAGCCTGAAAACGAGTGATTTTTACAACCTGGGCAAAGGAAGCGCTGCCCAAAATCACGCGTTTCTCCGGTTCTCCGCGAAAGAGCCGGTCAAAGAGAGGGATATATGGCTGAACAACTCAATATGGAACAACTCAGAAACTTCGCGCCGCAAAGCCCGATACTGGCGTTTTCGCCGCAGAATACGGGTTCGCCGTTGCAGGACTGGTGTGCTCATCTCGGACAAAATCCAATGCGGCGACGCGAGCTTGAGGAGTTTGCGGTACTTGGCGACGTGGTCGTCAGGATAGCCGATGAACTCGAACCCGAACCGCTCGATCGGGTAAAGATCATGTCGCTCGAATACGCGGTGAAAGTTCTCGGCAACGAGGAGGACGGACGAGAGTTCGTTCGCTGCGTAAAGGCGATCGCGAGCCCGGACGCCGGCCAATTCGAGTACGCTCAGATAGCCGCTTACTACTACGGTGAGATCCGCAAACGTGAAACAGCTAACGTGCTCAAGGAAATGGGGCTTCTCGGACTCCAGCTCGAGAGCGTAACGGCCACGATCGCGGATCGCGAGATCGGTTACGAAGAGTTCGAACGGGCCGAACAGAAGCTGACGGTAGCTGATCAGAGAAGGGTTCAGGAAGCGTCAAAAAATCGTACGCCTCTTCCACCCCGGACACCGATTTTCGACGAGGAGTTGAAGCATGTCATTCAACGCGTCGGACGGCAGAAGATCAGCCGGATGATCCACGACGAATACGAAAACTACTTCCTGAGTGATGACGGGGACAAATCGATCGACGACCTAGACCGCGACTTCCTCACTTTTGAGAATCTTGAGCAGTACGACGAGAACGGGATCGTCGGCCTGACGATGAACAGCGGACAGCGGTCGGTCGTCGTTTTCGATTTCGAGTGCGAGATCGATGCGTCGTTTCTTCCGCCTGATGCACGGCCGATAGCTTCGGAGCTTGGGCGCCTATTTGTGGGTCATTCGCTCGGCGGCACGGCGGTTCGTGGTGCCCGTCATCTGATCGCCGAGGCAATGGCGGAGCGGAGCGAATGGGCGGCGTTTCTCACGGGGCAAGTGCAATTGGCGTCGGCAGCAACGTGCTCGCCGGAACAATCGACGCATCCACTCTCGGACCACGAGTTCGAAGAGTGGCTCGCCGTAAAACTCGACCGGATCTACAGCCATCGCGCGACCCGGTCGGTGCGGCGTATCCGTTCAAACAGGCATAGACAAGCGTTCGAATACACGGTCGACCAGGAGGTAAATCCCGATCTCGAAGAGATGCAGTATGTCGCTGCCGTTTGCCGCATCATGTGGAACCGGCAGTACGAGGATTTTCATATTAGGAGCCTGCGTCATAAAGCGTATCAGGATATCTATCTTGCACTTCGCGATACGCTCGATACGGCTGATGTTGCTGAAATCAAGAAGCAGGCATATGCGGCGTTCAAGGAACATCAGAAGCTTTCTCTAAAGGAGTTCACGGCGCTTAACACAGTCGCGAAATCCCAGGAGGCCCGGCTGCGCGATCGAATCTCCACCCTGACCAGAAAATGGCTTGGAACGATAGCGAGTGCGTCGTCCGGAAGGCTTCGGTATCTGAAGTTCTCGCTCTACAACGACGCCGGAGCGAAGGCAATGAAGCGGCAGGAAAAACAGCGTCTCTGGGACGCGGTTCGGAGCCGTGAGGCGGAACTGAAGATCGAAGCCAAAGCGTTCGGCGAGCGTGCCCAGCAGAACCCGGTCGTGCAGACCAGGGTCGTGCGCGTCGTACCCGCGGCTTGATAGCGAAAGCAGGAAAACTCGAACGGCAGCCGGGTCCTGTGACAGCGACAATTCTTCAGTTGCCAAAAAACAGAGTCCGGCTGTCCTTTTCAGACGGAGAGAAAATATAAAAAAAGGAGAAAAATATATCATGGCAGCATCGATTTCAATTCTCGGGAACACAGGCAGCAACGCGGAGCTTCGATACTCGGATCAGGGGTTACCGATCGCATCCTTTTCGATAGCGTCCAATTCGTTCAGGAACACGCGTGAGGGGAAGGTGCAGATCACCGAGTGGTACAACGTTACGGCGTTCGGGAAGGTGGCGGAGACCATTGGGGCGCACGTGAAAAAGGGCACGCAGCTCCTGGTTTTGGGCCGGCTCACATTCAAACCGTGGCTCACGAACAGCGGAGAGCCTCGTGCCGGAGCGGAAGTGATCCTCCAGTTGTTCGAGTTCGCGGGCGGCAATCGAAAAAACGGACCGGAGACAGATGCCGAGCACGCCGTGGAGGAGCCGGCATATACGGGTCCGGTGAACGAACAACAGGCGATGCCTAGCGGCGAACCGGCGGACGTTAAGGGTTCGGCCGAAAATGAGCCGTATGTGGATCAATTTTGATCGAGATTCTCAAGCGGATTTGGGTTAGTTCGTGGCATCGAGATTCTCGGTGCCTCGGTTTATTTTGCGTGTGCTTTTGGGGTGAGGTAGACATGAACGGACTAAAGCTTGTAACGCGGGAAAACCGCAATCAAACAGCCGAAGAATACACGCCGCTTGTGACAATCTACGCCGATGCATCGTGCCTTCGAAACGGATCCCCGGATGCATCGGCCGGCTGCGGAGCGGTGATCATCGACCGCAACAGGATGGAACTGAAACTTGTTGCGAAATATCTCCCCGGTGCTGTTACTAATCAGCAGGCCGAGATACTCGCTTGTGTGATGGCTCTTGAAGAACTCCGCCGTCCATGCCGCGTCGAGATATTCTCCGATTCGCAATACGTGATCGACACGATGACGGGGAAGAACCGGATGAAGACCAACCGCACTTTCTGGGGACTGCTGGTCGAACAAAGCTACGGCCATCACATGACCTGGCGATGGATAAAGGGTCATGACGGCGTGACGTTTCAGGAGGCTGCCGACCGACTCGCACGGGCGGTATCGGCCACGAGAACCGACCTGCTATCAGATGATCTGGAACATCTGGCCGTGCATCTTTCGGAGGAAAGCAACCAGCGCAATATCCGTTCGTTCGAGATCGAGCTGGACAAGATCGTCGGCCGTTATGAGGGGGCCGGCGGCGCTCACGATCGGGTTCCCAGACTCGACGGCGCGGCTGCTTTTCCTTCGGCCTTTTCCGCTTGAGTAACGGGCGGCTTATGCGTTTTGTCTGAGCCAGGATTTAAAGGCGGAGTCTCGGTCGAAGAGCACGTTCAGAGCGTATTCGATCACGTCGTCGCTCGTGACCTCCGTGTTCATTTGGGAACCGGCGAATCGGAGATATAGCTTCAGTTTCTCGTCCGTTCGGTCTAGGATCTTAGCGTTCACTTTGACGTAGTTGAGCCGGTTTAGCTGGAGCATCGGCTGCCCGGAGGTATGCCTCGCGGCTGGTGTGTTTTCGGGGATTGTTGACATAGATTTTGATCGACTCCTTTAGGTTTAGTTTGTGCCGGAGGAGCCAGATCAATCGCCGTGCCAACGGTGTTTCTATCGATAGGAGGTGCAAAAACGAACCGCTCCTGGTGAATAAATAAGCCATTCGGGAGGGGCCGTTAGAAAATTTTAGAGAAGCCTTACCGAACGGTACGACAGGATAGACCGGCTTTGACGCTTTGTAAACCCAACAACCCTTTTAATATCCGTTACTTAAGCCTTGTAAACCACGTTTACAAATGTCGTTAGAGATTGGCCGGGTCGCTCCCGGCACATGTTTTGCGACTGTTCGCGTCCCGGAAGATCGTTTACGAATGGAAGATTGTCGCCTTCCGGAGACGACCCGGGAACGGCTTATGAGAAAAAGAGAGATGGATACGATCCTCGCCAGGATGGACGGAGATCCGGACGCAATACCGGGTGAACCGATATGTATAAGGCCCTTTAGTACCGATGACGAAAAGCTTGACGAGATAGTGAAGGAAACGGGCGAAGTGAAGTCGTCGCTGGTGCGGCGGATGATCCGTTTCGCGTTGTCCGACCAGCGGGGGAGTTTCGCTTCGGACCGGTGTCAGGGGAAACTTGACTGGCTGATCAAACAAGGCCGCAAAAGCGACGATGTTTCTTCCCAGGTGGGCAAGCAGCTTGACGATATCCGTGAACGGCTGGAAGCGGTGGAAAATGAGGTCAAGAACGTTGCGGAGAACTTACGCTCTCTCCCGACCTTTTTGCATGAGCTTTACTGCATGACCTCTATCCTGGTCTCGTCGCAGAATCTGACGCTCACACGGCTGCTAGAATTCTCATCGCCGAGTCCGAAGGAGAGGGAACAAGCCGTCCTGATAGCGGCCGCGGCGAGGGCCAATCAGATCGGTGAGGCGATCAAAGATCTGTCCCAGTTTGCCGCCTTTCACAATATCCGTTTCGGTGATGACGATTCGGACCAACTGTTCCTGCTGACGAAGGTCAAAGCCATCAAGGACCTGATCGCGGCGTCGTCGAAACCGCGCAAATCGGCCGAATGAGAGTGATCGCGAGCGTGCAGTCGAAGAGGGGCAGCTCCCGTGGGCTGATCCACTACATCGCCCGCAGCAAGATCGACACCGAGCGAGAGCCCGAAAAAGGGCGCGAGCTGTTCAACGCGGTCGCGGACGAACTCTCCGTAAAGAGCGCGAACAATTCCATCAAGGCAGACATTGTCCGGGGGCGGCCTTCGAATGACGAACTGCATCATCTTGTCCTTTCATTCCGTGCTGATGATTATCAAGCTCTCGGAAGGACCGAAAAACATCGAAGAGCGGCGCTAAAGGAAACGACACGGGCGGCTATGAAGAGGCTGGAGAACGCCCTCAATGCCGACCGCATTTCATGGGCTGCCGCCGTGCATCTCAACACCGAAAACCCTCACGTGCACATCGCGATGCAGAAGGAGTTCCTGGCGAGAGATCTGGAAACGCGGGTCATGACCAAGATCCCGCGCGAGGCCCTGCCCCACTTCGACGGGCGCGACGGCGAAAAGGTTCTTATATTGGGAATCCTGATCGAAGCCGCGACCGAAAAGATGGCGCAGTTGATCGCCGGCAATCGTGAGCGCGTACGATCACGCGATATGGCGGAGACACGACACAACTTCGGATTGCCTGCGCACGGCAAAACGGATGGTGAGACAGATAGCGAGGCCCGTCGAAAAACCGGAGAGGAGCGAGACATCCTTCGTCGCGGAATTCTCGCAGAATACGAGCTTCGCCGGATCGCGTCGAAGATTGAAGCGTTGACCGATCAGGGCGATAGAATGCGGTTCCTTGTTACCGACCCCGTTACCGGACAAAAAAGGCGGCTTTCGCTTCGCGATCTTGAGCAACGCGGGGTCGGTTCGGATGCCGTTCCCGATGGTTCGCCGCAGCGGCAAATACGGACCATTCTGTTCAAAATGCTCGCGAAAGAAGAAACGGCGAAGGAGCACCTTCGGAAGATTGCGGCCGATACTATCCGTGATGCGAACGGCATAAAGTCTTTGTACAAAAAGAACGGTTGGAAGCTGCCCGCACCATCACTTACAAAGGATGAGCTCGACAACCTCCAGGACCACTGCCTTGAGGGATCGAACATCCGCACGTTCTCATATCTTGAAAGCGTAAGGGCACAACTTGAAAAAACACACGAGATCGAGCCCAGGAGTAAGGAGGAAATCGGGCGACTTGCGGCACGGAAGGCGATCTCGGAACTGCGCGCGCAACTCCTTGCGAAAAACTATGCCGACCTCAACGACAGACAGTACTATCGCCTCGTCGATGTCGGCGATAAACGTGTCTCGCTCGCCCAACTCGATCGTGAGGAAAATGCTTCGACGAACTCTGGTTTGCTCTTCGCGCAAAAGCTAAAAGAAACAGCTTTACGACTGATCGGAAAACGGAAAGTGATGCCAGTCGCAAACGGGAACGATCGCCTCAGAAATGACATTGTAAGCAAGCTGAACGAGCACCTATCCGGCATCAGAAAAGATCAAAAGACCGAAGAGAACAAGGTGAACTTCCTAGGGAAGATCTTGACGGCGAGCACCGGGAGCATAAGCGGCGAACCGGACTATTCGACCGAGCAGCTTGCGGAGATGGAAACTGTTTCACTGCGGCTGAAAATGGAGGAGTATTACACCAAAAGCTGGAACGATCAGCGGGCATTGATAGAATCCGCCGGAAGCGATTCGCCGGCGGCTCGAAAGCTTCTAAGATCCAGT
This sequence comes from Acidobacteriota bacterium, assembly GCA_029781855.1. Taxonomy (GTDB): domain Bacteria; phylum Acidobacteriota; class Blastocatellia; order Pyrinomonadales; family Pyrinomonadaceae; genus OLB17. The sequence goes on from JAKOVX010000033.1 coordinate 29,297, forward strand.
CCGTCAGCCGATCTCAACCAATACAAAACAAGCGTCATCGCTGGACGCTCGCTCGCACGCGAGATCGTCGCAAAAGTTGAGTTCGAAAAGGCCAGGGAAGATTTGAAGATCTTCACGAAATCGAAGCGCTTCAAGAAGTTCGCGGTCGCCGATCCGAGGACGGGTGCCGTTGCATTTTTGAGGCTGCACGATGTCGATCTTCACAGGCGAGGTTCGCTGCTTGATCGTGCCATGGAGGAACTTTTCGAGGGCCGCGAACGTCGGGCACTTCGGCAAACTGTTACTTCACTCGTGAAAGGTCGTGAACACAGGTTAAAGGAAGAGGTCGGTTCTGCAAAAGATCTGGTGGATTCCGCGGCCCGCAACGCCTCCGAGTTTAAGCAATCTTCTCTCTTCGGATTCAGGAGCGAACCTATCTATTCGCCGATGTTCACATCATCGGAGATCGCTGCGATCGAAATGCGAGCTTCCGCTACCAAAGATCCAAGAGAGACGGCACGGCTGCAAAAGATTCTCGAATCGGCTGCCGGCCAACCGGCACGTTCGCTCAAAGAAATTCTTCGCGATTTCGAGAACCCACAGACGACGTACACACGTCCAAATGTGCGCGATACTGCCGTGCGAACGGCTCCGGACTGGGTCGCCGCCATCGTAGCCGAGGATCACGCTATCGTCCCGGTCAGAGTGGAGAAGATTATAGAGCCAAAATTCTACGGTCATTCCCGCTGAAATGATCGATCCCTAAAGAGGCACAATGTTTGCCATTCGACGTGCCGGAGGCGGTGCACTTCGTGTTCACCGGGAAGCCAAGTCAAATGGAGACAGATCTCAGCAACCAGGTTTTAGCACGCATCGGCGATGAGACGAGGGATACCACTTATCGCACGCTCGATCTTTTGAACATTTATACGCCGAAGCTTGGTTTACTTTCGCCCCGGCGGAGCGAAATTGCACCACGGGGTCTCGGTCGTGACGCCGCACTGATCGCATATTCCGAACGTCTTCGGAAGAGTTACAGGGCGAACGAGGGCGGAATTAGGGACGGGATGCTCAAAGTTGGGGAAGCCGTTCGCGATGGTCAGACGATAGTCGTTTCCTGCTTCTGCCGCGCCGGCCAGATATGCCACGCGGATGTAGTCAAGAACGCGATCGAGAAGGTCGGGAGATCGCTCGCCCGGGAAGCCGCTCGGGAAAAAGAGCCGGGAGGCGTTGAGCATTTCCAATCCGATCTACGATCGAATCCACGAACCGAGCGGGCCATAAATGAGATCCTTTCGGTAAGCTGGTCCGACCTGATCCTTGCGAAGCTTGAAGATACCGAAGGCCGCAACAGAAGCGAGCATGCCTCGCATCTCAACGCACATTCGCAGTTTCTCAGGGATCTCTATGAGCGCGGTTCCGTTGTCCGCGACGGTGTTCTTATAACACCGAAGGAAAGCCCGTCTCACGTGTCGCCGCTTGCTGTCACAACCGTTGAGTATGCCGTTAAGAGACTTGAACCTATATTGAGCGAGCCGAAAGCTAAGGAACTCGCCTCGCAGATCGTCGAGCACGGGAAAACAATCGCGGGAAGCTCTGCCGACCGGGATGCCCAAATAAAGGTATTCAACTGGATCTACGGGGCACTTGAGGGCAGACATGATTTTCTTAAGCCCGAGGAAAGAATTTCTCGGGATCAGACGAAGGAGGAGCGAGTCGACAGAACTTTGAGCGAGATCGCGGCCCTAGCGGAAGAGATGAGCAAACTGGAACCCTCCGACAGGCTTGTTCTGCTTGATGATGTGCGGGAACGTTCCGAGGCAATGGACATTGACCGAACCGAGGAAGTGCTTTCATTCGAAACTGAATATGAGCATGCTTTGGATCGGGACGAACTCCAGTCACAGATAGATCCGAAAGCCTCTATAGGCGGCATTAACGAATTCGAGCGGGTCGAGTTGGGGAATACTTCTCTTTCACGACTCGCGGACAACATGTCGAAGGACGAACTCGACAGATGGATAAACGTCCGGCTGCCGGTCATAGACGAGATGCTTGAAAGCGGCACTTCCGTCGAAGTAATCCTTAAACCGTTTCAGAACGATATCTACCAAACAGCGAAAGAAGATCCAGTAAATAAACAGGCTGCCATCGACGATCTCAAATTTGCGACCGCTTACATTGAGCATCAACTGAAGCAGCCCGAATCGAAGCTTCGGCATGCAAACCCCCGCTACAGGAAATATGCGGCGATGCTCGATAACGCGTCATCGCGGAGCGAGTTGATGGATGCGGCATCGCGGATACGACACGAAAATGCTCGAGTCGGCCTTCAATGGTGTGCAATGACAAAAGCCGAGAAAGCGGAGACGACTCGGCCCCTAAGCTCGAAGGAAATGCAGTTCCTCTTTACCGAGGTCTCTCCGCGGCACTACACGGGGGAGATGACCGCTCTCCGGCTTGCCTACTCGAATAGCGGAATTGCCGCGAGAACAGGAACGGATGCTTTGATGCGCGGCGAGATCGAACCGAGCAAGGAAGCAATGCAGCTTATAGAGAGTCTCGAATCCCGGCTTGAAAGGCCACGTTCGACGGACTCATTATCCGCAACAAAACACTTCCTCCAAAGCCTCAAGACCCCGAATGATGAGTTGCGCTACAAGAACACGTTCGATCACAGCGAGATCTATCGAAAGCTTCCGCCTGCCGAGCGAGATTTCGTTTACCAGCGTGCCGTGCTTCAGAAGGAGAATCTGGAAACAAGACTTATTGATAGAGCGTCGAACCGTCAAACGCCGGAACCCGCTCCCGTTCGCAAATCTCCGGCGACGGATTTCAACGCGCTTCGTGAGGACTTGAAATCCAGGTTCACGGAATTCGTAACAGCGAATCCCAAGCTCAGCGACCACGAACTGTCAGAGGGCGTCACGTTGATATTGGAAACGAGTCTCGCAAACAATGGTCTCGCGGGGAGAGCCGATCGCGAGTCCGTAAAGGCCCTAAGCCGTGAACTCTCAGACGGGATTGGCCAGGCTCCGTCACGATCATCTACGAATCATTCGCAAGCCACCGTCCGGGTTCCTGAAAGGCCCTTGGAGAATACCAGCAGCCGCCAGTATAGAGCATCGGACATACACACCCGTTAACGGTCTAATAATGACCGCCCTGCTTTCAATCAACCCGGGCCTCGCGTGCTCATGCCCAAGCAATTCTATTTAAGACCGCCCCGTTCACCAAACTCGGACGAAGCGAAATATCGGAGCGCGTCCTCGAACAATCGGAAAACGATTTTTCTTAAGAACACTCTGTAAATACTGTTGACAGTAACTACTGTATATGCTATTTTGCTTGTCGTGAGTATGGAATTGGATCAAATTAAGCCAGTCCAATATATTGGCGTTAAAGAACTTGCGGACGCAGCGGAGCGGATCCTCAAAGAGATGGGCTCCAGTCAGGAGAAGGGTACCGTCACCGAATATCCGAACGAACGGACGATCCGCTTTTATATTACCGAGGGCTTGTTACCACCTTCGGAAATGAAGCAGGGTGCTGCGTCCGTTTTCGGATATCCGCATCTGCTGACTTTGCTCGTGATCAAACAACTGCAATCTGAAGGCTTACCAATAAACATTATCCGGCAGTTGGTCGCTGGAAAGGCCGCGACCGAACTTGAACAGCTGCTCAGTGCCGGAGCGGTCGGCGTGAAGGTGATAAGCAACCCTGCGGAGCTTCAGGAGGTCATGTCGAAGAGCGAGGCCGAGCTTACCGAACTCTTCGGTGAACCGGTAAGAAAAATCGACGATCAAGATGCGGTCAACGAATACATAAAGGCAAAAAGCGGCGGCGAAGCCAAAGAATATCTTAAAAGCCTGCTCGAGCCGCGGAGGCAAACGATGGATGACGAGCTTCCAGCATTTTCGCTGCTGGAAGCTTCGCCCAAACCGGATAAAACGATATTGCGAAGTGCTGCTAGCAGAGCGTCGCATCGGTCGCCGAAAGCCGTCGAGAGTTGGTCGCGGCACGAAATCGCATCCGGCGTCGAAATTCACATAAGGCAAGGGTACAAGCTCCCGAATGGCGATGAGGAGACCACAGAGCTTCTAAAGAAAATAAAGGAGGCACTTGGGATTCGGGATGATTCTTGAGCGAACCGTGTGGGATTGGCAGGCATTTGTGAATAAGTAAATAGAGTAAAACCATCTATTAAGGAGCGTCCATATGACAATGAAACCGAGTATCGAACTGATTACTGAAAAAGCCAAACTCGTTAAAGGCGGGCGGCAGAACGTTGATCTGCTTATTCGAATCATCCCGCCCGAACCTGATGCCGCGGCAGGTAAACGTCCAAAACTCAACATCGGGATTGCACTCGACCGCTCCGGCTCGATGGGCGGACCCAAAATGGACCACGCCCGGGAAGCGGCCAAGTACTGTGTCGATCAGTTGTTGTCCAGCGACAACTTTTCGGCGGTCATCTTTGACGATCAGGTCGACGTGCTCCTCACAAACCAGCCGGTTTCGGACCGGGAAATGCTCAAGCGCGGGATCGAAAGAATTCACGCTCGAAACTCCACTGCTCTGCACGAGGGCTGGGTAAAAGCCGGCCTTCAGGTGAGCGAACGATTGGAGCCGGCGGCGATCAATAGGGTTCTGCTTATCACCGACGGGCAAGCGAATGTTGGCGAGACGAATATCGACCGAATCGTCTCGCAGGCGAGCGAACTTGCGAACAAGGGCATTACAACAACGACGATCGGAATCGGATCGGATTTCAACGAGGATCTACTGATGCCGATGGCCGAGGCCGGCCAGGGCAATGCCTGGCACGTTAGGGAACCGCAGGACACGGTAGCGATCTTCGAGACCGAGCTTCACGGTTTGGTGAGGCAGTTCGGACACGGAGTTCGCCTGAGTCTGCGTTGCGCGGATGGCGTTCGCGTTGTCGATCTCTTGAACGATTTCGAGAGGGATAGAAATGGTGGCTACATTCTGCCCAATCTTCTTTCCGGGTCGCCGCTCAATATTGTTGTCCGTATCGATGTCCCGGGCGAATTGCAGGATGGCAAGTTAATCGACGTCGATCTGAGCTACACAAACCAAGAAAGCGGCGCGACGGAATCCATTTCGTTAGCGTTCTTAGCAGAATTCGATACGAGGGAAGCGATCGAAGCTCTTGAGGCCAATCTCGAGGTGGAGCAGGCGGTCGTACTGCTTATGAACGCACGCGCCCGCAAGGAGATGATTGAGCATATGGATCGCGGCGAGTATTCCGCCGCACGCTCTGTGCTTAGGAGCGTCGCGGCCGACACCGACGTCGCATTTTCGCTGTTGCCGTCTTCGGCCGCCCTGGCAGAGGAAAAGGAAGACCTCGATGAGCTGGAAGCCATGATGGCGGAACGCGAAAACGACCCCATTTACCGAAAGCGTCTAGCGTATCGCCGCGAATCGACAAGGAAGGGGAAATGATTGATGGACCTCGCTCGCGGATAGCTCAATCCTCATCCAGGTAGCGCTTCCATTTCTCGATTCGTTCTTCTAACTCCTCGAATGGATCGCGATTATTTTCATCATCCCAAGGCAGCGACTTCGCATCGCTGTCCTCGTGAATTTCAAGCTCGCCGTCCGAATTTAACAAATCGAGGGCCGAAAGCAGCCATGATCCTAACTCCCACGGATCGAGGGAGCCATCGCGAAAGCCAGTTGACTCGCATTCGAACAAGGTTTCGCTAAAGCTGTCACTTCCGACTTCAGGGGCATAGGTGTTTCCTCCGCTCGACAGAGCGAACCGTGTTTCGCTCAGTTCAATGTTGTGATAATTGCTTTCTCCACCAAATCGATCAATTAATGTCAGAGTAACGTCGATTCCTGATGTCGTTCTTGGTAGTCGCTCCAAACCCAACAACAATATGGATGTTTTTCGCAGGGTTTCTGGAGAAAGGTGGTGTTCATTCATCAGTTTGCGAACAAACCCGATGATCTCGTGTTTCACCCACTCTTCGCCTGATCCGAGCGGGAAAAAAGCTCCATCGAAATAGGGTTCGTCTACATCGTCTTCTGGTTCCTCAAGTTCATGTGATGCCGATTCAAAGGCGTTCAATAACCATCGTACGTGATACGGTTCGCAGTAGTGGGCTGAAATATTGTTCCCGCGGTTTACATTCCGTTCCCACGCGGTTTCAAGGTCACAAGTAAGAAAATTTATCTTCGGTTCATAGCCTGCGGCTTTCCCCGCATCTATCAATCTGCGAGTTGCTTCCGGATCCGCTCCGATAATTTCCGTAACAACGTTTCGCCGTTCCCGAATTGCCTTTTGAGCAATTGCTCCACCGATCATTTCGAGTGGTTCGTTGAACACTTCCCCGAACTCAAAATACTCGCCGCGGCTCAGATTCAGAAAGATCTCGCCGGCATCAAGAGAAACATGATCCGCGAATTCCTCATGCCGCATCTTACTTTTGCCAGTGCAGACACCGCCTGCAAGAATCACCAACTCCGGCACGCTATCGGTAGGTATCGATGAATTGGTTAAAAAGCGGTTCATCTCTTCATCGACGCTGAACTGGAAGACTCTTTCCTGTGTCGGGTTTAACTCGTCAGAGCTAAACGCCGGTTCAAATAGCCAATTGCGTTTCAAGCGATGAAGAACGCCAAGGGTCGTGTCGAGTTCTTGCCTTTCATTCTCGGTCAGCTCTTGAATAGATAATATCTTCGTCCCGTGGCGGCCATCGCCGTACTCGGTGTCGATATGTAACGTATGCAGGCCGTTTTCAGTCGAGAGCGCTACGTTGTATTTGATTGCGGCGGTAGAACCCTCTGATGGCTCGGGCCTAGAATACACGCCGCAGATCTCTTTGATGTCATCTAGCATTTTCGGTACGGCCGTATGTTAACACGGGACCAAAAAGGCCAGTGAGTGGAGGCTGCGTTCCAATCAAGTTTCCGCAAGATAATCTGTGGTCAGCAAGTGACCGAGAGCCGGATCAGCCCGAACGGCATCATCATCGCGAACTACGATCGTGATGGCGACGTAAAAACCGGAGCGGCTTAGAACGGAAGGATCAATGACCACCCTCACAGATGACATACGATGGCGCCGTGCAGTACAGTACCCTAATTGACCTACTTGAGCGTATGATTGCTTCTTTTCACGAGTCTCTCCGGGCCTTGACCGAGCAACCCCTCGAACGTCCGCCGGGACTGATTGAGTCGCTTCATTATGGTTTTGCTTTGCGTTACGACGGCTATCGGGACGGCAGCGCGAGGGCGGAGGAATGGCATACTCTGGACGGCATGGCCGATGAATTGGACAAAGGTCAGCTCGACAAGGTTCTGTCGGTGATGGAACACCACGCATGGGCGGCTGGAAGTAACTTGAGCCTTGACCTTGCCGGCAAACTTTGGCCGCGGCTCTCCGCAGGGGCGCAAGCACGCTTCCTGGCCGGGGCGGCCAGGCATCTCCCTTCGCGTGATCAGAAAGATGAAAAGAAACTTGCCGACTTCATTTTGGCATCGCTGCCGTTAGCGCAACTCGACGCTCAGTCCGCTGCCGAATGCGCGGCTAACGCGATCCGAGCTGATTGCTCCGACATCCTCACCGCGGTATTGGAGCATTCGGACTTTGATCCCGATGCAGTTGTAGAGCGTCTGTCCGATGAATATAAGAACTTTCACGAGGAGATATCGCAACTCACTACACGCATTCTTGATGTGCTTCTCGAAACCACCGTGCGCTTCAAGCGTGCAGAAGCTGTGGAATTATTGCTGAAAGCCGGCGCAAGTCCCAACCTGCCGTGTTGGAATCTTGAGCGCGGTTATAACGAATGGTTTAGCGTGTTGAGCTATTCGATCGATTCGCTTGAGCATAAGGAATTGTCCGAACGAATCGCGGATTTATTGCTCAAACACGGTGCGAATCCGCGTGGACTGCCCTGTGAGGACGTCAATAAACCTCTCAAACTGTCGCTCAATAATAAGCACTGGGATTTGCCTGATCGGTTGCTCGACCTCGGAGCCGACTTCTCGGGAGGGCTCGAACTGACGCAGGAAGAGTTTGAGAAGTGGCCGTTGCGGTACGGTATTTCTGATGACGAACTTAAATGGGTGAGGGAAAAGATCGCTCCGCTGTTACCGCTGGCTCAGCCCTGGGAAGTACCGATGTTCTGCCGAGGAAATGCGCAGGGAGGGAGTTTCAGCACTTTTCTTGACAGGTTACTCGACGGACAAAGACTCGACCGACTCAAACACTTCGAAGCGCTCGGCTTGTCCACACAGCTCAGTCCGGCGATACTTGTCGATCTAGTCAAATGGCAAGATCTGGATGTTCTCCTCTATCTGCTGCGTAACGAGCCGAATCTGGAGCGCATCGTCTTTCGTGCTCGCCGCCGCAATCCTGCGATCGGTACAAACCGTCTCCAAGCATGGCTTTGCCGGCCGCAGGATGACCGGATCAACGAGCTGGAAGATTTCGATCCCGGTGATCAAGAACCACTCACTCTGCCTGACGGCAGCAGGTTTTATGTTTACTTGAACGCTGTCGCTCCGCCGGATCACAACAACGGCCCTCTCAAGGAAGGATATTTCTGGTTAGAGGAGCATAGTCCCGTTCATCGCCGACGTAAAGACCGCGTACTTGTCCGCGAGATTAAGCGTGTATGGAAGATGGTGGAAGCACCGTCGAACGATTATAAAATGACTGACATGATGCCGATGGTAAAGGAGGTGAACGGACGCTTTTTCTTGCCCGGTATCAATGCTGGCAAAATGCAGTTCGTACAGATTTTCCCTAAGAAATGGCAGTCTTTGGTAAGTGCATGGATGGATGGGCCTTTTGAAAAGGCCAAACAAGCATTCCGACGACGTATCAAAGAGCAAGTGTCCACTTCACGAAGATAAGGTCGACGTGCGTTGACGTTGATTTAACGACATTTTTGTTGTAGATTTTCTTTCACCGAGGAAAACCATGCCAACTTAAACATTATCAATCTCCGTTTGAGTCTTAAGAAATTATGGGCGCGAAATAGCATGGGGCTGTCTTGCGCGCCAAAATTAAGTCAAATAGGAGATAGATACATGAGTGACAGACTACCAGTTAACATTGAACGAACAATCCACCAAATCCAGGCTTTTGAGCCCGGAATGTATGTAACGTACCGAGTTCCGAGCATACCGGACGGCGTGTTTTTTATGTATCGGCGTGAGCTGATCGCTCTTGCGACAGGTTACGAAAGGTTCGAAAAGGCACTTTCGGAGATCCGTGTTCTGGGAGGATGCGAGGGCGGCTGCAAGAAAATCGCAGCCGATGCCCTTAATGAAGTTCCCGATGACGTAGAAGAGGACGGACCGAACGATACCTATCAGCGAATGCTAAACAACGACTGGGAAGATGTCGGCTGCCTCGACTTCTTCGACGACGAACTTGTCGTTGATTAGGACCGCACGCCATTAACCGGCCACGCCGATCTGGTTGAATTATGAGACGGCGTGACCGGTGGGTTCGATGATGAGCGATTTCTAGTTCACTTAGATGGGATTTCGCTGCGAGGTGCTACACCGAACGACAAGTAATGATGCCAGACAGTGTTGCTTCTAAGCACCAAGCCGATATTAAGGCAGTAGGTCGTAGGAACGGAGGGAATCCGCTCCCTGGTTGGGAGGACTACACGTAGGCTCTGCATGCGTAGCTTTTGGGTCTGTACAAACCTGCCCTCTGACATCGGAAAGGGCCGGCACATCAATTCGTCCCGGAAACTGGAAGTCGCTTCGGGCGTTGAGAATGGGGTGCCGGTATTTTCATTTTTTGGAACATATCATGACTGAAGAAACTGCACGCTTCGTCCAATTCACAAATAACTGTGGGCCGAAATCGGTATATCACCCCAGGCTGCTGCCGAACCCCGAGTCGAAAGGAAAGCTATCCAAAGGTATGGCCCGTATCCTACAGCCTTCTCAGATTCTCGTAAATCCATTGTGGTCTGCTCGATTAGACCAAGCAGGCCAAGTTCCGTTACAGAAGGATTGGGATCAATCTCGCTCGCCTGTTCTATCGAAAGGGCTGCCCCTTTCCATCTTCGACAGCGTTCGGTGGTTACGAGGAGAAACTGGGTCGCTGCATCCTCACGCTGCCGGCCCATCGGAATTGCCCAGAGGGTGAAGCGATGATGGTCTAGGCGAGTATATAGATAATAGTAGTTGCGGTGTGTCAGACCGTGTTTGTCGTTCGAATAACTCCGGCTATCCTTCTTTTCCCATACAACGCCCTCCAACTCTTTCAGGTCCGTCGGGAATCCACCTCGCTTTTTATGGAATGACAGAAGATCCCGCATCATCGCGTCTGCGGCTTCTACTGGGATTTCGGCAGCCCGTTGTCGTTCGGCCGCCCACAGCGAATACACGTAGATGCCGGCTAGAATCGCTATCGCGACCGGGAGCAGCACAAGAGACACTTTCAATCGTGCGATCATAATGGATATCTAATACGGTAAGACGCTTCGCTCCCATTGATCCCCGAGGGAAAAACGGAGATTGAATGTTATTTCGTTCAGCGCACCGACATGACTGGAACTTTCCGCTTCCTTGTCGGCTCTCGCCCCGTTCTCCATTTCCGCTTCACCCCCGGTCGAAGGCGCAAGGATCTCTTCGAGTTTTGCATCAGTCACTACCTTATCGACGGTTTCCGATATTTTGTTCACGACTGCCTGTTCATCCTCCTTTGGTTCGCTTTTAGCGGGCGGTGCTTCAGTCAATAGAAAGCCCGCGTCAATATCTCCCAAGTGCAGTTCGCGAGGGGATCCTTTTCTTCTGGCCTCGAGGACGCGCCGAATTACAGCGAGCGGCGGATAAGCGGCCCTGATCGGCGGAGCCGTATCGCTGACGATCAGGACCTCGGAGTGTGCGGCTATCTGCCGGATCTCCGAAGCATGCATAAGGGAGCGTTTCTGCTCAGCGTATCGTGTGTTGTCCCGTTTCGTTCCCGGGAAGTCCTGGAATGTCTTCGAGAATATGGTGGTGTCGCCCAACTGTTTTGAGGCGTATTCGGCCGTCACATCGTCGAGACCGGGGAGGAAGATCTTCGTCATCACCGTTCCTAGGATGGCGTTTGCTCGTTCTCTCCCGTACTGGTCGTACATCTGCGGGAGGTCCTGGTATCCCAATCCCAAGCCGACGCCGCGGCCGCGCCCAATGCCCGATATTCGCTTCACTTCGGCGACGTTGAGCTGATAGGCCTCGTCGATGAGTACGAAACATGGATGTTCCGGTTCGTTCAAGCCGTCGAGCCTCATCTCCATAACGGCCTGCCCGAGGAACGTTGCTATGAACTCCTTGTAGATATCGGCCGCACCTTCGGAGACGACGAGGTAGACGGCCGTTCCCGGCTTGCGGAGATCGGAAAAATCGATAAGCCGGCATCCCGCGTTGGATTCCTCACTTGTCGGCGGCAACGTGACCATCCGCGCCGGTGCAAGCGTGAAAGGGCGGAGTTTATTGTAGAGGCCTATGAGTATTGATCCGCGCGTTTGGATCGGAGCCTGACGGAATGCGAGATAGGCCTGTTTCGCGTAAATGCTTGGGGAACTTTCCATTGCCTTCGCGAAGGCATCATTGCCGTCCTCCCCCAGCGACAGAAGAAAATCCGCCGCGAAAGCCGGTATCGCCCTTTCCCGATAGACCTCCGAGATGTGAAGAACGATCGCGGTCAGTGCGATCTGTTCCGCGTCGCCCCAAAAGGGATCAGCGTTCGACCGGCGTCGGCTTTCTATCCCGATCATCATCCCCGCGACCTGGCAGGCGAAGGCGGGGTCGTTTCGACACTTCGGGATGAAGTTCCAGCGGTCGCTTTTTGTCGGGTCGTTGAGATCAAGCCGAAGGACTCTTTTAGCGGAGCCGGCGGTCTGCGCAAATAGCTCTCCCTTCGGGTCGTATACAAGACATGACGAGTTTCCGAGAACGGCGCGAATCATCGAGATGAAAAAGGTTTTCGACTTTCCGGAGCCGGTCGGTCCGAACATTACGAAGTGTCTCAGCCATTGGCTTGGCGGGAGAAAGATGTCCCTGCCGCCGAACGCCTTCGCGATCGGCAAGGAATTTGGTGGGAGCGGCAAACCGCGAAAGCGGTTCATCAGCCCCGAGCGGACAAGATCCTTAACCTTAGCCCAGCGCGCGGAACCGTGGGCCGTGCTCATGTGCCTTATTCGGTAGCCGCTCAGCAGCCCGAACGCATCGACCGATCCGCCCGCTACGAAGATAAGAGCCATCGCCCAGAAAGCCAGGTTTATGAGGCCCGGTTCGCCGAGGAGCCGGGACGCGATCAGAATCAACACCGCTTCGAATGTGCCAACACCGATGTAGAACACACCTTTGCTGATATCCGCGCCCCAGTGCGAGAATGCGTTGTACGATGGCAGGTACTGCTCGTTCGCCTTTCGAGGGATACCGTACGAGGCGTCAAGTTTTTCGATCCAATCACGGGGAACCATAATCTATTACTCGCTCACTTTTGGATTTGCGATCTCAGCCACGCGTCGTTTTCCTGAAGTTCTCTAACCGAGGCTTCATCTAAAGGGAGCGCGCCGCCGCTCCAATTCCGGATGGTCCAGCCGGTCGCCGCCAATTGTTCGGTCGTGCTGAACGGTGCGGGAAGAACCTGTTGCTTTGAGGATTCAAAATACATCACTGAGTTCGGACGGCCCGGCGGCAGAGGGAACCGAAACAGTAACGCCGGACCTTCAACTTCGTTTGAAGGTAAAGAAAAGATCTCAAATGAAAAGGGATCGGACCGGTAGCTAATTTTCAATTCGCTCAAACTGGAACGAAACGCACCGTCCCGGATCTCGATTCCCGGTGGCAGCAGCGACCTCTTCTGAATACCGGTAAGCATCTCTGCGAAACCAGCAGGGAACTTTCCTTGAGTTCGAAAATCTTCGAAGGCCGACAAAGACATCGCCATAAGAAGCGCGCCGCACTCGCGAAGCCGGTGAACAGTATCGTGAGCCTCACCCATGAAGACGGGTTTCAAGGTTTGGCCGGAATCCGTTGCCGATTCCGCGATCGGCCCGGTCGGATTCTAAACAAATCTGAGCTGCGCGGGATCATGGTTTCTTCTGTAGTTGACTGCGACCGCGTAGAGAAGGACAAGAGAGGCAACAATTAACAGGGAGAGCGAGTACTTGCGCCCGATCATTAAACGTCGCAAGGATGGAGAACCAATCGGATCGCGCATCGTTCCTTTATCAGTTTCGAGCTTCATCCGTTTTCGTTTGGCTGTTTTCATATGCAGGTTTCGGGGGTCGAGGAAAGACCCCATTGTCCGGCCCACTCGGTGTCCCTTGCCGCGAGCCATTGGTCGACTATCGGGTGATAGGCAGTCGCCGAACTTACAAGGTAATCATCCTGAAGTCTGAGGAGTTCCTGTGCGGATACGCTTTTTACAAAATGGCAAAGGTATCGTCGAAGGGTTTGAGTATCGAGATCTCCTACCGAATCGCGAGTGAACGCGGACGACATATCGATCGACTCGCGGATGCTGGGGTGATCTTCCAGGCCCGCAATACCGCGCACCGCATCGAGGAGCTTGATCGCGAGCGCCAACTGGCTGGAAGTGGCTTCCGGGTTCCGAGCCGCCAGGATCTCGAGTTCCTTCTCGAGCGACGGCGTGGCGAAACTGCTGAAAACGTGTCGCGACACAAACGGGGAGCTGAGCTTGTTTCTAAGATCGTTCGACGTGGTTACCACGATCGGCCTCATGGAGCGATCCGTGATACCGATAAACCCGCCTTCATATCTCGGAATGTGGATCAGCCCGCGCTCCAATGGCATCAGCAGAGAGTCCTCGATGCTCGCTCCGAACTTGTCGCTTTCGTCGAGCAGGAGCACAGGCGGTGGAGACTCCGAATCGGCGGCTTTCGCTGCAAGATCATACGCCAGCCCGACCTCCCCCAGAATAAGGAACTCCCGCTGCCATTTCTTTATTCGGGCTGATTCGAGAAACGCCGATTGCTCGTTTACGGGGAGACCTTTCGCAATTGCCAGGTTCTCCCGCATCCAAATCTCCTGCTCCTCGCGATCCCAGTCGTAGAGGATTTCTTCCTGCGTGAGTCCGTCGCGACCCGCGACGACGCACAATGTCAGATTGCAGGCCGAAGCGAGGGCCTCCGGGAAGGCTGTCTTGCCGCTCCCTCGCGTGCCCGAGATAAGCCACGGACGTCCCGACTTAAGACTCTCGCAGAAATCCGAGAAATTTTGATCGTCCGGGACATAACCGGTTGCGGTGATCACCTGATAGAGTTCGCGGTCGCGTCCCGCAAAAACGAGACTTCTCGGATCTACCTGCGCCTTGCTGGGATCGTGCGGGATCATTTCTCGGCAGCCTCCGCTATAAAGTTGCTTGTCGTCCCGGCTGATGTGACCGGGAGATCGGTCACGAGCACGTATCCGTTCGCACCGGCCGACACTTCTATAAAGGTAGTTCCGTCTTTACCGTTCCCTAGAAGGGCATCTGAGAGGTACTCGGACATCGACTCCGAACCTCTTCTGAGCGGGTCCGAGAGGATAACGGTGCGGCCCGATCTCATCGCTCCGACCGAACCAAGCACGGATGAAGCCGTTTCTTTCAGGCCGCTGAAAAACCGCGACCACTGGCTTGTGAGTCTTCGTCGTTTTCCCTCGATCCCAGAGGCTCCGTCTTTGCCGAGAAGTTCGCCGCTGAATTTAACGAGCTCGCCTGAGGCCGGATCGATGAGCCCGATGACGGTAACGAACGCTCTAACCGATTCGCCGCCGCGAACGTTGCCGATCACGGTCGTGCCGGCGGGATACGAGAAATCATTTCCTTCGACCGGGCGTGTCAATTCCATCCGCACGAATCCGCCAGAATTGCGGAGCGTGTAGATCGAGCCGACAAGACGGATCGGCAGAAGTGTCCCGAAGGGTAATCCTCCCCTAGGAGCCTCCTTAATGGGAATTGCTGAGACGGTACTCTCCGAAATCCGTTCAGGATGTGCCTGAGCCGGAGATTTTCGCGTTACCCCAAAGAAAAGAGATCGTCCAGGAGCATCGATAGAAGCATCTGTCCGCGAGATCACGGGAGCAGGCGTATCTTTCTTGGCCGCATCCGGCTCCAAAGTTTCCGATTCACTCTCCTTCCGAGTGGGCATAACTGAAGAGGGCGGCAAGGTGAATGGTGATTCTCCAGCGCCGGACGATGTCTTTATCGGAATAGCGCTATCCACCTGGATGTCATCGACGGGGCCGGTGCCGTGTGCGGATGAAGTCGTTTCTACGGGATCGATCGGACCAGTGGAGGTTCCGCCTGGCTTTGCTTCGTTCGCCGCGACCATGCTGAGAGCCATTTTCAGCTTCTCGTCTTCGTTCACTGGCGACGCGGGTGCGTCCTTTGACGCGTTTCGGCTTACCGGCTGAGCCTCGGATTTGGCGAACCAGCCCATCCCGAAAAACCAGGAAACCGCGAATGCAAGTAGACCTAAGAAGATCCCGAATCCGAAAACCGTGCGAATCACGTGCCAGCGGCGTTTCTTTATCGGCCGGGCCGTGAGCTTGTCTTCTAAAAGATCAGCCTCATCATCTTCCGATTCGATATCCGTCTCGGTTGTTGGCGTCTCAAGCAGCAGCTTTTCGCGGGCACCTTCGTCCTCGAATCCGGGAAGAGCTGTCGGAATTTCGTTGGTCGGTGTTTTCGACTCCATGCGCTTTTTTACTCCCTTGTTTTGTGATCGCTTATCGAAGACGTTAAAGGCGCATCCGCAGCATCTCGATGAGCTACTAGGATGCGGACGCTCTGATTGGTCCCGAGGATCGGAGCTTTATAGACCAATGCGTAATAGACCGTTGACCCGGGCTGTACAAGACCTTCGAGCGTGGTCGATTCAGTGTACTGAGCGTCGAGCCGAAGCGTTTGAATGCTATTCCCGCCGGAGTCTGTCGTTAGAACCTGAAGCTCAGGCGAACCGGGAACAAGTCTGAGATTCGATGCGGTGATGTTGCGTATCGCTGCGATAACAATCCGTGTTTCGGAGTCGGGTTCGGCGACGCGGGAGACCGCAAGCTCAAGCCCGGACTGCGGCTTCGACCAGGATGCGAAGTGTTTCTTCGGATCCCGTAAAGCCTCTGCAAGCTTTTTGTTGGCGATGGTCGATATCTCGGTCTCGGTTATTTTCATCTTCGGTTTCTTCTTTTCATCCGTTCTCCGGGACCGACGCAAAGTCGTGTAAGCGGATTGGATCGGATGTTCGAATGACGCGAGCATTTCCCCCGTCTTTCCGTTTTCCGGGGCTGGGCTAGGGCCGACCAATTTTGAAACCGCCCGTGAATTTAAGGGTGCTGCCGTAGGGTTTTCACCACCAAGATCATAGGCAAGCCCTGCGGTTCTTCTGGCTGCGATAACGGCCTCACGGTCGTAGGTGATGACGCATCGGTGAGCGTTCTTTCTAAGGTCCGTGACGGGCACGAACTCGAGTATGAGAACCAGCCCCGACCGCATTTGAAGGCTTATCGCGGCGGCGGTGGTGCCGTCGCGCGAGGGCAGGAACGATTCCCCTGGATAGACGGTGATCGACCTGTCGGTCTCTTTTGTAGGGGATTGAAAGACCGAAGCAAACTTTGGATTACCTTCGTGAATGTAGTAGATCCCGTCAGAAACAGGAAACTCGATGATCGAGACAGCGTTCTGTGCAAGACCGAGCCGTATCACAGTCGGCTGTTTCGGATTAACCGTCACGCTGGCCTCACCCGAAAGAAAATCGGGTTCGGCCAGATTAACGATCGACACGGGCGCCGTCTGCGGAGGCAGGAGACGTTTCGCAGCGATTTTGGTGACCGGCCCGGAGGAAGGTTTAGATTTGATCCTATTGATGGCTTTCGGCTTGGCCGAAGCAAGTTTCGATTGTGCCGCGGTATCGAACACACCAAAAAGAACCAGTGCAGGCAGAAGTGCGGCTAGAGCGAGTTTTGATAAATGAGTTTTCATACGATTGATAAGCGTTAGTTAGTCGGTTACTGGCCCTGATCGGGGTTCGTGGTCGACGTCATGGTCTCTTGCTCCACTTCGTCCGCGACAAGGGTTATCGGAGATACCGATTTACCGTTCACGGGTTCGACACGAAAGCGCAGGATGGTAAACCCCGTTCTTAGATTGTTATCGTTCCTTACCGGCGACGACGGGCTGTCCTTGAGGAGGAACTTGGCCTTCAGCTGCACGGATTCTTCAACATCCTGACCGGCCGCTTTCCGGCGAATCTTTCTGACACCGATTGCACGGAGCACGTAAGGGTCGTTCTCATCAATGTTGAGGTCCTGCAACTCCCACGACGAGTTGACGCTTTCGGCTTTTTCAGCGGCAAGCACGCCGTTCTGTTTTAATCGCCCCGCCATCGCGATCGAGAGATCCGGGTCGAGCATACGCAAGAGTTTGTTCACCTGACTTTCCCGGGTGGATTGCTCGACTTCATAAAGAGCGGTAAGGAATTCCCTGACCAGATATTTCTTATCGGTGTTTGTCGGAGTGTCAGGCGAGATGCTTACTGTCTCGGTCGAACCGTAATCGCGGTTGTTCAGTTCGACGACCCTCCCCGACGATTTGTCGACGACGATCCGGTCCGCTTTCCTTAAGCTGAGAAAGATGTTGATCCCGACACTCAAGGCCAGGACGATCAGGAGAACCCATACTGCTCTGAAGAGCGATGAGATTGTCACTATGTCTTCCGGATCGCGGGTCAGGTAAAGAGGCGATCGCAGGATATCCGCCTCGGTTCCCGGTGCATTTGATGTCGTCGTATCTTCTTTCATCTCGCGTTTCATGCGGGCCGTTCATGTGGTGCCGCCAAGTTTTTGACCTATTCGCAAGAGCGGTGCCAAAGTGAATTTGGCTGAAATAACGGGATATCGCGGAATCCGCACACTTGCTAGTGGAGCAAAATCGATCCGGCGGTGCGTTAGCTATCCAAAATCGCAGCAAAAATGAACCACTCGCTTTACAGCTTGTTTATCCCGGCGAAAGTCGATCTTGCTTTTTGAGCGGGAAGGCCGCGAAGGTGGGGAGATATGATCACCGGCCCGTCGCGATCGATCGGTCGCATACCCTGTTGACCACTGTTGACGACAAAACGTCTGCCGGTTCGCGGATCATAGAGCACCATCCGTGCGGCTATATCTCGGGGGTTGTCTTTCTCGGGAGCATCTTGCTCCAACGGTTTTGATTGGCCTGCCACGTCAGTTTCAGCTCCATCCGAAACTCCCCGAAATCTGCCCTGCGTCCCCAGCCAGCGATAAACTTTCAAGCCTTGCGAAACATAGTTGAGCGTTTCCCGGTATGGCGGGACGCCGCCTTGTGTCCGTCGTCCGGTGGGGTTTATCAGCCTGCCACTTGAGCGAATGGATGTTCCGTGCAAATAGGCCGCTACCGTCCCTTCGCCCGCGTTGTAAGCAGCAAGAACCGAGTCGAGACGCCAGTCAAATAGCTCGCCGAGATACTTCACATATCGGGCGGCAGCGTAAATCGACGCAGTCGGTTCATAGGGATCTTCTAGACCGAAACGCGCCGCTGTTGCGGGTATGAACTGCATCAACCCTTGAGCGCGTCTGGGACTCATGAGCCAGGGCCTAAACCGTGTCTCGTTGTATGCGATGATCCATAGGATCTTCGGATGGACACGTTCCTTCCGGGCCGCGTCAGAGATCGTTCTTTCGAACAAGGCGGCACGCGACAAAACATCCATTCTCGAAAGCGTAGCTCGTGAGATGGGCGGGCGAATCTGCGAAGAAACTGATTGAGTAACCCCTAGCAGCAGTAAGACGGCGGCAATGTAAGTTCGTTTTTTCATGAAAACGAGCGGTTGGCAACCGACGTGCCAGCGCACGCTCGACGCCAACGGCACAAGCTTTGCACAGCGAGCCAAACCATTGACGCGTTGCGGAAACTCTCGAAGCGTCAAGAAACCTATTCAGTTGAGGACAAGAATGAAGAAGCTAACTGATTTCATACGACATGCCGCCGCACAAATCGCCCCGCTTGCGGCGGTTCTGCTTTTCACGAACATCATGTTCGCGCAAGGACCGATCTTCACCGGCGATGCAAGCAATCTCTCCAACATCATCCGCGAGTCGCTCAAGCTGATGGCGATCGTGCTTTTCTGCCTCGGTGCGGTGGGTGTCGCCTGGGCGATCTACAACAAGATGACCGGCAAAGAGTGGGGGAACCAGGCGTTCGGTTCTTTGCTTTCGTTCGCGTTCGGGACGATCGTCGCGGTCTTCTGGCAGCTTGCTCAAGGGCGTGCAGTCAGCGTCGATACGAACTTTTAACGGAGGGGATATGAGACGACGAGCGACAAGACCCAATGTGTTTCGCGGGCTCAAAAGGTTCGGGGTCTATTCGACCGACTGGAAGTACATCCTCGTGCCGACCGGAGTTGCATATCTGACACCGTTCCTCTTCGGCCTCTGGTTCGGTTATGTGCCACTTGGTTTTCCCCTTGGTTTACTTACGTTCCTCATATTGCTCGGAACCTTCAACTATCTTCGCCTGAGCAAACCGGAATGCTGGCTTTCACAGAAGTTCGACGTAATGGCAGACCGCTGGGCGCCGTTTCGGGCTCCCCTCGATTCGGAACTGGGGACCAAGGACTGGATTCAAGACTAGATAAAACACAACGAAATGGACACAGCAAATCTTTATTTCGCACACGTCGCGATCGCACTCTTCGGCAGTTTTCTGTTTATCGGTATGGGCATCATTATCGCGCGATGGATGTTTCCGCTTTTCGGTCTCCACCGCAAGGAGATGAAGAGGATCGGACCGACAAACCGGGACGAGGCATCGCTTGATATCCCAATTGAAGGCGGCCGGCTTTTCCCTACGGAGATCCTCGGACTCGAAGGGAACATTATTCGTTACCGCGACGGGAGCTTCGGCAAGGCGTTCAGCTTCGAACCAGCCAGCACTCTGTACGACGACGGCAGGCTGACCGAGCAGCGGATCGAAGATCTCAAGACGATACCCACGTTCGATAAGCCGGCGAACACCATCATCCAATTCCGTTTCGCAAACGCACCGGATGACGGGCGGGTGCTGCGGGATCACCTTCGCTCCCGGGATGAAGAGAACAGCGACCCGATCGCGTCGGTCCTTCAGGCCACGAATCTTTCTCTTTACGAGGAATCTATCCGCTCGGGACAGGTAATGCGCCAGTCGGCAAGCGTATGGATACGTGTTCCGGTGCGGGACGGCAGTGACAATAGCCTTCTGGGGAAGGCGTTCCCGTCGGTCTTCCGCGCAATTCGCGAGAACAGCGTTCTTCGGTTCCTGCGGCAGCCGATCCTAATAGGAAGGAACGCAGCCGGCCAGGCGATCGTAACGCGAGAACTTAAAACCGAATTCGCATGTCGCGCCAAGGCGTGGCGGGTCTTTCAGGCGTTCGAGGCGAATTTTCCGAAATCGCTGAATCTTCGGGAGATGGGATCGGATGAGTTGTTCGCGAGCCTGTTCGCGAGCCATCGGCGCGATCACGCGGATGTTCCCGTCCTCCCGAAGAATGGGCGCGTCGATGTAAGGAGGTACCTCGCGAGTACCAGGATCGAAGCCGGTGGAGAATTGTTCGTCCGGCACAACGGCACTCCTGCAAGCATTGTGAGTCTCAAGAATCTTCCGACCGGTTTCGTCACCGCCGACGTGATGCGGTATCTCACCGCGACGCGAGCTTTAGGCTTTCCCCACGAGATCGTCGTCGATCTGATGACCACCGAAAAACAGACCGCGAAGAAAGACCTTCAAAAACGGATCGACCGGATCGAAGGGAGCCGAAACACATGGCTCGGTTTCAGGAACCTCAAGAAGGACGCCGTGGTGATAAAGGGCGATCTCGAAAACCTGCTCGAACAGGTGGAAGCCGACAACGAAGAGATATGCCGCTTGCGGATGAACGTGATCGTATTTGCGGAGAGATCAAAGGGCTCAAAGGAAGTCCGCCGTCAGCTGGAAATACTCGACGACCGCTGCGATGCGGTCATTTCGGCGATCCGGAAAAAGATCGGAGCTGACGCCGTCAGGGAAGACGGGGTGCGCCAACGTGCCCTCTATCCGCGAATGCTCGCCGGGGAATTGTCGGCGAAGCGGACCGGTCAGGAGCTTACCGAAACTGCGGATTCCGTGATCGCGTTCGTGCCGACTGAAACGAGTTGGCGAGGCAGCAAACGCCCGCACAGCATCTTCACAACCCCGAACGGGCAGATGTTCGGGCTCGATCTGTACGACCGTTCCCTGATCACATCGCCGACCGTGATTGTCACTGCGGCCTCGGGCGAGGGCAAATCGTTCCTCGCCTCGATGCTGATAACTGATATCCGTGCCCATCGCGGGAACGTGAAAGTGCGCGTGATGGATTACCGGCACTCGTTCAAGCCCATTTGCCGACTTTTCGGCGGCAGGCATATAGAGTTCACCGAGACAGATCCCAAACCGATCAACATCTGGAACTATCCCGGAATAGAGAACGGCGTGCCTCCAACAAAGAGACAGCTCGCGATGGTTCTTACCGACATCCTGATCCTGAGCAAGACACCAAAGACGGACGCGATCACGAGCGCCATCGCATCGACCGTGATAGATGAGGTTTACAAGATGGCTCTCGCGCGGAACGGTCACGGCCGACCGAAGTTTCAGCCGACACTCGGGCACTTCCTCGACATCCTGAAAAGCTACCACTGGAACGCCGGTGAAGAAAAGCAAGCCAACGAGCTTTATCTGAAATTGAACATCCATCGAAAAGACCCGTGGCTGAACGCCCCGACGCACCCCGAATACGACGCACCGTCGATGTTCGATGTGTTCGAGCTATCAGGAATAAGCAGCCTCGACGAGAAGATCCGCGAAAGTGTGGGGTTCCGCATCAGCGCCCAGATCATGCAGGAGATAGGAGAGGAGAATGCCCAGAACCAGAAACAGCCGATCCTTTTCGTTTGCGACGAGATGCGCGAGATCAACCGGCATTTCCCGGCGATACAGGAGCTTATCGCCGAAGCGACCGTGACGGGGCGCAAGGAAGGACTCGTTACGGTCCTTTTCTCGCAAGCGTACGAGCATTTCACCGGGACACCGGAGCAGCCGAACGTCACCGGGATCGATCTCGTGAAAAACTCCGGCGTCAAGATGATCGGGAAACAGATCGGCGGGTTCGAGCGTCTCGCCGACGATTGCGAACTGGCGCCCGAGACCATCGCGGCGATCCGGGGGATCAGGAACCAGTACGGCCGCTACACGCAATGGGTTTTCGTCATCGGGAGCGGTGCGGACAAGATCGTCCAGATGGCGGAGATCCGTTTGTCCCCCGCAATGCTGTGGGCGAACACCAACGACACGAACGAGGCGAACGCCCGCCGACTTGTCGAGAATATCAGGCCTGATCTTCCCCCGGAGATCATCGTTTCGTGGTTGGCTTCGAAGTATCCAACCGGACTTACTGCTGCCGGCCTGACAACGCTCTCGGAAGCCGATGTGAACGAATTAACAGGAGGGCGAATTTAATGACCACAGACTTTTTTAGACAAATTTTGCTCAGCGCCGTTTTGTCGTCGCTTCTCATCGGCATCGATGTGCGCCCCGTTCGGGCGCAGTGGACCGTGTTCGATCCGTCTCAATACGCACTCCAGGTCGCGAAGAAGATCGACGAAGCCGCCCGCTGGGTGGAGACGATCAACCACTATATTCAAATGTACGAGAACGCCGTTAAGCAATACGAAAAGATGGTCGAGAGCGTCACGAATCTCCGCGGGATCCTCGACAAGGTCGACGAGCAGGTCATGCGGCACAAGCAGCTGATAACGACGTACGCCACGCTCGGTCGATTGATCCGCGGCACGTTCGAACTCAAGAAACGGATCGAAGCGACGATAACGAGCCAGATACACTCAGTTGTGAATATCGCCAGGAGATTGAAGAACGGAATTTTCGATATGGAAGCGAACAAGCGCGACCTGGACGATTTCCTTCGCCAATCCATCGGGCGCAGTGCGGATGCACACATGGCCAACCTCGAGCGCCTCGCAAAACTCGACTCCGAGCTTGAACGAATGCTTTTCGATCGGGAGAACATGCTTCTCGATCTTGCAAAACTCTACGAGGAACGGGAAAAGATCGCAGACGCAACACGGGCAATATCCGCAAATCCCGATGCCAATCAGGACGGCGTTCAATCTCTGATCGACCAGATGCTCGCCGTGAACCTTCGAATCACGACCGTCGAAGGCCAGCTTCGCGAGCTCGAAGCGAAGATCCAGGCGAAGTTCATCGCCTACGGTCTGAAGATCGAGCAAATGACCGAGTTCGGGAAGGAGATCCGACGCACGACGGAAATGATGACCGGGATCACCCGAGCCTCGGATGATTTCCTTCGAGAACTCGAAAGATACGAGATCTGGAACGACGACGTTTACCAAAGCCCGCTTCCTTAACCCCAACTGCCTTCGACCGGATAAAGCAACGCCATGAAAATCCAACATATATCGCGCGGCACGGCTGCCGCACTCATCGTCCTGCTAACGTCCTGCCTCTTCGCCTGCCTTTTCATGACGACGGCGGCCGGCCAACAGCCGCCTCGTCCCCCGCGTCCTCCTCGGGTGGAAGGGCAGACCCCGATAGGGACGATGAACGGGCAGCCGGTAACCGCGAACGATCTGATCTTGACGATCAATTCCGATTCTCCTTTCATGCCGCCGCTGGACGGGAGCCCTGCTCCCGTTCTGCAGCAGTTCGAGAATCAGTACCCAGCGAATCCGACTGCAACACCGCCAGGTCCCGTGCTCCCTCCGAAGTCTGCTGCACCGAGTTTCAGCGAGCAGTTCACAAATCTTATGCGGACGGGGCAGGAATGGTTGTTCCGGTCAGTGCTCGACACGATCGTCAGACCGCTGATGCCGATCCTAACGTTCCTCGCCTGGATCATCGCAAGTTTCGTACTGATCGTCGCCTTCATTCGCCGCTTCCACGACAATCGCGGCTTGGGGCCTGAGCAGCTTGTCGCCTGGGGCATCCGGACGATCGTCTTCATGGTCGTAATCGGGGCAAGCCCGTTCATCATCGATGCTCTAACCGTTACTGGAAAGTTCTTTGCCCGGCCGATACGGGGCTATAACCGATCGCTCGTCGCCGAGTTCGACGAGAAGATGAAGCAGTACGTCAAAAACAACTTCGCAGTCGAGGATCCGGACGCTTTGCTAGCGGAACGACTCCCGAACGGAGAACCGGGACTCGTCGGGATCATCACCGATAAGGAATCTTCGGTAAAGGACATAACAAGCGAGATGAACATCCTTGGCTGGGATATGCCGCGCATGTTCACGTTTATGGTTATCGGGCAGAACATCATTAAGTTCGGTGCGATCTTTCTGTCGGTTGCGGGATTGTTCATCCTTATCGGATTGAAACTTGCAGCTCCCGTCCTCTCGGCTTTCGGTTTCGACGAGAAGTTCGCGAGCCAGATGTTCTACCCGTTCTGCTGGGGAGTGGCGACCTTTGCGCTGGCGTTCCCCATCGTTAAGGAAGTCACTCTTTATATCTGCTACGGCATTGGTTTACTAGCCCTCTCGATCTACAACGGCGAGGCGGTGTTTTCGCTTGATCCGACGACCGCGATGATCATCACTAATAATAATTACGATCCGGCTTCGAGTGCTCTCATCGTTACTGCATTGTTTTTCGTCTCAAGCCTGTGCTTCATTCTTGTACCCTGGCTGAGCTATCGCGTGCTCCGGGGACAGGTCTATGAGGGGGTTTCGCAGGTCTCGATGGGGTGGATGCTTTCATCAATAGGCACGGCCCTTGAAACGTACGGACTCGTCGCTGGGGCTGCTTTGCACCGGCAGGCGGAGAACACGCAGATACAGGGCATCTACAATGCTGAACAGGCCGCCGCGAAGAAAGCCCTCGAAGCCGCCAACCAATCGACCGATGCGAGGCTCGTTTCGTCGGTCGCCGGCGTCGAAGGCGGCCTCGTCACAAGTCTCGGGCAGATCCGGGCGAATCAGGTTACGCAGGCACTTCTGGCAGAGGCGAACAAGACATTCGGCATCGCAAGCAGTTCCGCGGCGACACGACGAGAAATAACCGGAATGCAGGCTGAGGCTGAAGGCACTCGGCAGGCTCGAACCTTCGATGGCTGGAAGGAGGTCGACCTGCGAGGCCAGGGCAACCTTGAGCGGTTCGGTATGAAGACTTACGAATTTACACCTGGTGGTTCTTCAATAGCCGGGACTTCCGTTCCTATACGCACCGGACAGGAGCTATTCGACTGGTCTAGGGGTAAACATCCGATTCAGGAAGTGAACAAGCGGATGGACTCCACCACCCGTGATACCGTTGCTCTGCAGAACAACAACACCCAGATCGTCGCCGACAAGAAGATAGAAGCGTCGAACACATACCAGAGCGACATCAATAGAGCGTACGAAGCACAGACCTCCCAAAATATCTCCGCCATTGATCGCGGTAGCGGAATCGCGGCTCAGAGTAGCCGGCAGGGAGCGGGTATTCAGCTTTCCGGGATTCGGCGCTCTGCAGATATCGAAAGAGGTGCGAATCAACTGAATTTTGAGGGCCGAAGCGAAGCAGCATCAATAAACCAGTCGGCCGCGACCGAGGCTGCGAGACTTCGGATGGTTTCGACCGTCGTTACGGGATTCTTTAGGGATATGGATCGACGCTTAGAAGAAATGAAGCCAAAGTACTGAAGACAAAACGGAAGGGTGCAGCATTCCGTCAGATTGGAACCCTCAGAGTCGAAGGCTTCCTACTGTCAGAAAAGACCGGAGATAACCCGTGCGGAAAAGTTTGTCATTAGCTGGAGCTTATAAAGTTTCGGAGGCCAGCTGCCATCAGCCCCGAGGCCGGAATGCGCCGGCGAACCCGCTGGTTCTATGCCTGACACCCGATTCTTTTTTTGACACCCTGAGACGCTCGATTACGTGTAGACTGTAGGTGAAACGTAGCATGCCGCAATGAAGGAAGTAACCCTGCAATGGCTCGAAGATATGGCTGCCGAGCTTGATCGACAAGGAGTCGGTAGCAACTTGCGAGCGGAGCAGGCTGAAAAAACATTTCGAAAGGAGTTTGTTGTTGGGCCTAAATCCACCGAGGACTTCAATGCGCAGTGGAATCACCTTAACCAGCAGATCGAGAAGATTCACTCATTCTTTTTGACCCAAACTAACAAAGATCGCGGTTATATTTGTGCTCAGTTTACGGGAATATACTACTTTTTCGGCGAATTCTGGAAGTTCTCAATTCCACTTGTAATGGGACAACGTAGACTCCATGCCTTTAAGTATTTGGAAATGCCTTTTGAACTTCAGAAGCGGTTAGCCTCAGACGTTAATTCGGTTAAGGATTATGCAGGGGTATTTTTTGACTCGGTCGATTATGGCTACGGAATCGAGGAAGTTGAAAGAAGGTGTCCAAATAATCTTTCAAAGCAACTATTTCGGAGCGGCGATAAGCACTTGCATGCGGCTCGAGCATTGCTGTGTCAGCAGCAGGCGAGTTCAAAAGCTATTGAGGATGCGCGAATGGCGATTGAGATATTCCTTAAGGCTTTTATTGTCGCGCACGACGGCCTTACCGACGACGAGTTAAGGAGACAATTCAGTCACGATCTCGATCGATTGGCTGACCGGTGTATCGTTCTTGGACTAACCGACTTAGGTCCTGTAAAGAATAAGATTGTTGCGCTTCCTGATGTTCAGACCCGTTACGACGCTAAAGAACGCACCTTCGGCGAACTTTGGGGAGCGTATCGAGTTGCGCTTGCGGTCGGTGTTGCGGTATTGCGGCCATTAACCGGACGAGACTGTCGACCGGATTATCCGAGAGAAGTGCAATAAAGATAATTACTAATAAAGTATTTCTTTCAAACGGCTGCGCTTGTCGACAGATCCCGGCACATCTGGCCGTTGTCAGAACTCAGTCAGCCAAGTATATCTTCTGCGTTAACTCGCAAAGACCGCGCAGTTGCCTGTTCATCAAGATCGCGTGCGCGTGCTCAGGTATACTGTTTAGCTTTCCTTCCCAACAATACGGTGGCTCTTTTTCCGAATATAATTCGGCGCCGGTCAAAATCAATAGCTTTGTCCCGAGATAACTCGGATCCTTTCTGCCAAGCTGTTTGTTAAAAGTCCTTATTAGCTTCTTCTCTTTTGCATTAAGTTGGGTTTCAAGCGTCGCGAAAACAAAGTAAGAATCTGGAAATCTTTCCGAAAGAAGCGTCAGATTTCGCACGTCTTTCTCAGAAAACGGCTTATTGTAAGTCTTGCATTCGGCGAAGATAAGATCAGGCCGTTTTACAAATACAGAATCGTCGCAAAAAAATAGGGCAAGGTCAGATTCCGTAGTGTTGTCGTCACTGCGTTTTTCCTCTTTGGGCCACATCTCAAGACCGAAAATTGGCGTTGTCCGTCGGTTTAGACTCCTACTGAAAAACCCGAGGGTCAGCAAAACGGAGTATGAGCCATAGTCACTTGTGGCCGGGCTAAAGGCGCCAATAGTTCTATATGCCCACGTAAGCTGCTTAGCCGGGGCATACGTTGGTAGGTCAATTACTTCAAGACAGTTCGGACATTTTATCTGATAGTTTAAATCGTCAATTGAATGCCACGACGGTTGATTGCAAAACGTGCAATTTAGCTCGATACCAAGTTGAATGACGTTGGCTTTTAGAAGTTCTTGAAGAAGATTGTCCCCTGAACGTCGCCATAAAGCTTTTCGTGTATTGGCGATTTTCTTGAGCTTTCCGATAAGGTTTTTATAGCTGACCGGTTTGGATTCGATTCTTACCGCCCGTCGATTTTCATCTGCCGGTCCCAGGTTCCCTTTTCGAAAATCAGTATGCAGCAGATCGAAAATCTCCTCATTTCGCAACAGCCATATGCCGAAAACACCTCCCAGACTCTTTAGCATCTGCTTGCCGATTCGTCCAGCAGGTGACAAAGCCGTTGCATAGTTAGAATTTTGAAACCAACGAAAGAAGATGTCTTCAGCCTTTGGTAGCTTCAGTACAAATGTTTCGTCCCCGAAAGTTGCTAGATAAGTTATTTCTCCGGCGCGGAAGCGGAAGTTAGGGAAGTTATACCCGTCCAATGCGACTGCCATTACATTATTGCCTTCAGGCATAGCTTCTGCCATAAGGTCCTTGTCATGACGGAGTCGAAGATCAATGTCGTTTGCGTATGCCACACTACGGATTCCTGAATGTAGGAAATCCGGATTAAGAAGCTTGATTTGTATTTGTGGAGTATCCGCAAAAGTAAACCGGGCATCCTTAGCTATTGTTCGATTGAAACTGGGGCGAAAGTTCCGCTCAAATGCCTCTTCTCCGGCCAAGGGCAAATAGCTAAACGTGACTTTGTCCTTTGGCCGCTCGCCATCTTTGATAGGTTGTCGGAAGGGGATCCCGATTTCGGCAAAATAGTTCTCAGCCGGAGATGAGAGAAATGGCGTACTAGAACTTTCATACGCGGTGATGCACCACGACCCGGGATAATTAGAAGGACGAAAGTTGCGCTCCACAGCTCGTATAACAAAGTCTCGCATTGAACTAGATTTCGTCGCTTGCTTTGCAATCGGTATAACGTGGAAGCCAAGTGCCCGAAGGTTCCAATAATGCACTATGTCAATAAACTGAGTCGCATCTAAAAACAAAATGCATTCGGAAGCGCCTTGAGCATTGACTGTGTAGGCTGTCACGCGGCCGGGGAATAAAGTCCCTTGTCCAAAATAATCTGTGAAATCGTCAATTGAGACTTCAGGGTTTTCGCTACTAAAGAACTGCGCATAGCCTTTTTCGAAAATTTCAAGAATATCTGCAGACCATTCACCGAAAACACTGGCAAGAAAAAGAGCGTACTTACCCGAATACTTAGGAACGATGAACCGCCTAGGGTTTCTTTCAACATACTTATACTCATAGCGCGCGATATGGTTCAGGATTTCAAATGCACCTATGCCGTAGTGCGGCCAATTCCATGTTTCGAACCCAATGAATATGTCCTTCTTTGCAAGCAATGGTACGTTATCTATTTTTGAATCGAATTCAACGGAGTCTTCAAAAACAACTAGAAAGTCTGGCCGATAAACGTCGAGGTGGGTTTTAAGATAATTCTTATTCCGTATTTGATTTTTCAAATGGCGAGGAAACCTCTTTGGGACCTTGTCGAATGTTGGAATAATAGGATTGTAGATTCCGCCCCATAGAAATGAGTTTATTCGAATAGCTTCGCGAAGCTTTTCAGTGTCTCCGAATGGAACCAGGAAGCCAAATCGAACTGGTCTTAGTTTTACGTTCGCATAAGCACTTGTCACAAACTCCCTCCTATATCAGCAAGACAGAATTGGCGATACTCAAGAATGTATTGTATGACGGTTGATAAAATATAAAGAGATCCACTTTGTGCAGAATCAACGTTCTGACTGCTCGATTAAACTAAGCAGGGGGGTGCCAAAGGGCGACACCGCGGACCTTGATATCAAACGCTCAAAGCGTCAGGGTAATTCGCACTGCAAGGTGTAAATCGGCTGCCAGCCGTATTCCATAGCTTTGGCGGTTAATCTTACCGCCATTTAGAGCGCCAAACTCAACATAACAGCATCATTAGAACAGTGATTTCTGCTGGATATCTTCGCCCTTCTTGGCTATGGACTCCTCCTGTGCTTTTTGTTTCGGCGATGGATTTTCCTCGGGATAAAGTTTTTCGAGCGTGTCGGGCATTTCGTCCGCAATCAGCTGGCCGTTGTAAGGAAGGAGTAAATCGCGGTTTCCATTCAATAGCCATTCTTTTTGAGAGTGCTTGGAATCAAGGATAACAGGCATCGCCTGCGGATGTATGGGCAGCATGAAATCGTTCGATTCGACAGTAAAGGTCGCGAAAGAAAATCTGGGCGATCCGTTATCGAACCATCGACTCCATAGCCCGGCGATGGCGTAAGGCTGGCGATTGGCCAGCATGATCTTGACAGGCGGTATTCCTTTGCCTTTTGTCGGCCATTCATAAAAGGCATCGATCGGAAATATGCATCGCTTGCCTGATTTCAGCAGCGGCGGCCACATTTTTCTCTGGTCCATCGAATCGACGCGAATATTGAACGCGGGAAACTTCGCTTCGAATTCCGTTGCGTGGTCCCACTGGCACCACCAGTTCGCTTTTACGGTCGCGACCTGTCCTTCCGAGAGATGAGCGACGATATTGGTTTCCTCAGTGGGCCTGATGTTTCGGCGAGGCGTGAACTGCTCGGGCATTTCCCACCCATAGACACGCTCGAAATATCTGTCAACTTCTTCCTGCGATGCTCTTCCACACATAATCCTAATGTTACCTCGAATTTATCTCTCCTCCGCATCGGAGGCATGTGCGCGATGCGGGGGATTGAAATGGGCATTGTCCAGATGCCAGAGTAATATGTCCCGTGCTTCCTCGTTTGTTCCGGGATAAGAAGCCCAGCTGCATCTATGGCATTTAGCTTCGAAGTTCTGGCTCGGCGTGAGTGCATTCGTAATTTGAACGGGACCGATGAACGTTCCGTCAAAAAGAGGCCGCCACGTCTTCTTCGATACTTTCCTTGCCATTTTTCCAAGCTCAAGACTTTTTACATATAGCTCAGGGCGAAGGATCTTCATGGCTTCGTAATAAGCCCATGCGAAGCTTGCTTTGTTGCGGAGCCCTTTCATAATGTTTATCGGCAATTGCTTCTCGCACCCGGAGCAAAAGACCTGAACGCTCCGCTGCCTCCAACCTCCGCACGCTGGGCAATGCTTCGAATCAAAGGCCGCTCGAAAGGCCACCTCCCGTTCGTAAGGTCCAATTTTCATCGGAAGGATATGTTACCGGCTAGGGGGAGTGTGTTGCAAGTGTGAAACAGCATTCGCGTCAACGTCGGGACCGGGAAACTCACCGTGGGCTGTAAAACAAGCTGCAGACAGTTTTCTAGGGATACGAGAAGATCGCGATGGCGGATACCGGATTCAAAAGGGTTTCAAAGAACTGCCCGTGTCGTGTTTGCGGGAAGCCGGATTGGTGCAGTACGACCACGACGGAAACGATATCGTTTTGCGCCCGATCCACTCTGAATGCCGATCGGGTCAGCCGGCACGGGTGGGGAGTTTTTTACCACCAGGATTCCGGTTTCGATTTCAACTTCAACCGAACCTTTTACGGATCTTCAAAACGGAAAACCCGGGTTTCAAAACTTCTCGCTCAGCCCGCGATCCGGGACAGGGTCTATCGAAGGATTATCGAATTGTCACCCGCATCCTCCAATTATGAGATCGTGAATGGCCGCGGCGGTCTGTCAACGCGAGGGATACAGGACTACTCACAGTACGGAAGCCTTCCGAGGATAGCAAACGAAAGAAACGTACTGGTTGAGCGTCTTGTTGAAGAGCTCGCGAAAGAAGGAAATGGAGAGCGGCTATCATTCGTCGGAATACCGGGTTTCTGGAGAGATACAAGGAGCAAACTGCGTCTCTGGAGTGACCAGGATTCGTTCGACGATCTGATGCTGATCCCGTTCGTCGGAAGTGACGGGCTTATTCGCGCTTGCCAGATACGGTTCATGAGATATGTGAGGAATAAGTCCGGGCGCTACGTCTGGCTCTCCTCGTCAAAAGAGCGAACCGGTTGCGGTCCGGGGGCTCCTTTGCATCACGCCGGTCCCGGTTCACGGTTAGACCAACCCGTTCTGGTCACCGAAGGAGCCCTGAAGGCGGCAACGGCGCAGACGCTTTTAACTGATAGATATGTTGTTGGCAACAGCGGCGTCGCGACCGCTCACCGCGAGATCGTGGAGACCGCAAGAGGAAAAGCATTGGAGATTGCATTCGACAATGACAGTTTCACAAATCCGCACGTAGCACGAGCACTAGCGGCATTAGTTAGGCTTCGCCGCTCGGATCAGATTTCCTTCGCGTATAACGAAGATGTTCGGATCGTGACTTGGGACAAACGCATCAAGGGCTTGGACGATGCACTGCTCACCGGTGCTCCCCTGAAATATCTCACCGTGGCCGAATGGCTCAAATATCTCATCCCGGAATGCCTGGAACAGGCGAGTCGTCAGCTGTCTTTCGCCTAGATCGGGAAACAAGCTGCTGGCAGAAAGTATGATGGGTCAGTTTGACGAACCCCCGAGCATTCCTTTAGGCCTGATCGAACAGATCGCCTCGATCATCGATTCGGGGAGACAGCTAAATAATCGTGAGCTGCTGACGAATTGTCGGGATGCCGGCGTAGATAACTTCGCGACCGATCCGCATCTATGTCATGAGATCGCGGAAACAGCACTTAATTACCTCATAGCAACAAAGTACGGAAAACCACTGTTGTCTTCGGACGATACCCGCAGAGCGTGCACCGAAATACTTAGACCGCTGCAACAAAGTCTGCCGACCCAATCGTGGCGGAGTACGACACAAGTTTCTTATCAGCAGTTTTCCACTCCGGCACCGATCGCATGCCTTGCCGCGTACCTGATGAATTTAAGTGGCTGCGGTACGGTCCTTGAACCATCGTGCGGAACGGGGAGTCTTGCGGTCTGGGCGCAAGCTGCGGGAGCGACGGTCATTACGAACGAAATAGATCCAAGGAGACGGCAGCTTGCCAGACTTATTGGCTTCGATCCGACCGGTCATAATGCCGAATTCATCGATGACTTTTTGCCTGAGAGCATTGCCCCTAACGCGGTATTGGTCAATCCACCATTCTCTTCAAGCGGAGGCCGTGTAGAACGGAACCGGAATAAGTTCGGGTTTCGACATGTCGAGTCCGCTCTTCGCCGTCTCGCAAGCGGCGGTCGGTTCGCGGTCATCCTCGGCGAGGGCGGATCGCCCGGAAGTGTTTCGGGAAGTCGGTTTTGGGACTCGTTGTCGCCCCGCATTAGAATTACCAAATCTATCAGCCTTCCCGGTCGCGAGTATTACCGCAATGGCACAACGGTCGGCGTAACTTTGATCCTCGGTTGGAAATCTCCATTCGATAAGCCGGAAGGTGAAGTCACGTTTATCCACAAGCCGCAGAGCTTCGACAACATCGAAGCAGCCTTCGAGTCGATCAAATCCGAATAGCTATGAACTACCAGCAACTTCACGAAGCCGTCAAAAACGGCTCCATCACTTGCGCCGTGGATACAAACGGCAGGAAACACCGATTCTTTATCTCTGATGGTGGCAGTCTGTGTCGGTTCAAACCTCGGAGCAGCCGACGCGGATATGTGGTATACGAGTCCGATCTTGCACGCTATTCGCAATTCATACCCTCCAAACCTCCACCAACCGGTGAAGAGAAGTTTAGAAAGGAATATAGACTCATCGAAAAGTACAAGCGGATGGCCCGCGAAGCGAGTTTTTCGAATCATTTCATTCGGGACTGTCTCGAACTGCCGGATTTCGATACGTGGAGAAACGACGTTGTCGAACCGAATTCCTGGGAAAAGAATAAAAACCTGCGCCCGAAGACTCTCTACGAGCTGCACATAACGACGGGAACCAGTATCGACGGTAAGGTTATCTCGCTGAACAGGATCGCCAAGAAGTACCCGCGTGAGATCGAACGGCTTCGCGAATCTATCCGAAGCACGTCAGCCGGCGCATTTATCACCGGCCGTTGGGCGAAATTCGCCGGGTACGACATATCGCTCGAAACCGAATTCAACGCGGAGACCGGGGACTTTCGCGGCTTCTTATCGCTGGAATACGCAGGCTGCGGCAACGGTTACTATTACCTGCTCATCAACGACGAAAACTTCATCGGCTACGACGTCGATTGAATGGGCCCGGAACCCAGGAATTCGCAGCCGGCGTCAGTTCAACCCACTAATCACTCAAAAATGTTATCAAGTTACCAACAGTCGGCGGGCGCAGCTGCGCCGTTTTCAGCAACAGCGGCAGCCACCGTGTCTGTAGAGACGAGCGAGCCTGATACTACTAATCAGATATTCGCGTACGCACCTCGATTCGTTGTCGGCGGGGCTTCGCATCCCGGCGTCATAGTCGAGCCGCCCGGGCTTGCGAATGTCGAACCGCCCCCGATCCGTTATCGTGCCTGTTTGCCGGCAGAGTTATCCGAAACGGGCAAACTCTCCGCGATGCAGATCGAGAGGATCATCTATGCGGGGCAGGCTCACGGGCAAAGACTTCCCGACGGCTCCCGCGCCGGGATTAGCATCGGTGATGGAACCGGAACGGGAAAGACCGCTACCTTGGCCGGAGTAGTTCTGGACAACTGGTTTCAGGGAAGACGGCGCTCCATCTGGTTCTCCGTAAAGGCGGACCTGATGGAAGCGGTATCGGACGAATTCCAAAGGCTCGGCCTGATGCCACCCATAAAGCTCATCAACGACTTTCCAACGGACGGCGAAATGGCATTCGGCGACGGGATAGTTTTCTGCACATATCGATCACTGATCGCTCGGTCGAAATCAGGCAAACGCCGCATAGATCAGCTAACCCGTTGGCTCGGCAGCGATGGAGTGGTCATTTTCGACGAAGGCCATAAGGCGAAGTACGCCTTCGCCGATGATCGAGGCAAATCGACACAGACCGGAGCCGCCGTGCTGGAGATCCAGGACCCGGTGAAGTTTCCGGATCTTCGAGTCGTGTACTCGTCGGCAACATCGGCAGGTGAGGTCCGGCACTTGGCGTATATGTCGCGTCTCGGGCTATGGGGTGAAGGAACGAACTTCCCATTGGGATTCGAGCAGTTTGCTGAGGAGATCGAATCGGGTGGTGTCGGCGCTTTGGAAATGGTCTGCCGAGATCTGAAAGCGATGGGTCGATACCTCTGCGGGAACCTGAGCATGGGCACCGATCCCGAATCGGGCTTGGCCGTTGAATTCCGTGAAGTTACTCACTGGCTTACTCCGGCACAGCGCCGGATGTATGACAACATGGCCCAGGGCTGGCAGGAGGTCTTTCGGAATATTCATCGTGCCCTCGATCTCACCAATTCCGGCAAGGCGACGCGAGCCCAAGCGGTCAATCAGTTCTGGGCGGAACATCAACGGTGCTTCAGGAACCTCATCACAGCCTTCAAGGTCCCGACGCTCATTCGTGAGATCGAGGATGCACTTGCTCGGAAGGAGTCCATCGTTGTTTCCATCACCGGCACGGGCGAAAGCCAGACAAAGAAACAGATCGAACGTGCGGCCGATCAGGAAGAAGCTATCGACAGCCTCGATTTCAGTCCCCGCGAAACGCTGACCAGACTTGTCACCAACTGTTTCCCGACCGCTTGTTTCCAGGAACGCACCAATCCATACAGCGGAACCGTCGAATATGTACCTGTCCTCGATTCCGCCGGGAATCATGTCGAGAGCCGCGCGGCATTGCAGCTTAGGGCGGAGCTTATGGATAAGCTATCCGTTCTTGAAGTTCCTGAACACCCGCTTGATCAACTTGTGAACTATTTCGGTGTTGAGAACGTCGCCGAGATGACCGGGCGCAAAAAACGTCTGATCCGAACAACTTCCGGCACGCTTGAATATCGGCCCCGCCAACTTCCGGGAGTTCCGTCGAAGCTCATAAATCTTCACGAGAAGAACGCTTTCCAGAACGGCGACAAGCGGATCGCTGTCATGTCGGAAGTCGCATCAACCGGCGACAGCCTTCACGCGGGAAAACAGGTCGGCAACAAGCAAAGGCGCCTCCATATCGCAGCGGAGCTGAAATGGTCGGCCGACAAACAGATCCAGGACTTCGGAAGGACGCACCGGACCGGTCAGGTAGCGCCTCCGGTGTATCTGCTTGTCTTCACGGAACTCGGCGGTGAGAAAAGGTTCTCCGCAACGATCGCACGCAGACTCGGTAACATGGGCGCCCTTACAAAGGGCGACAGAAAAGCAGAAAAGGCAGGCAATCTCGACAAATACAATCTTGAGTCAAAAGAAGGCCGCTCGGCATTGAATGTAGTCCTCTCAAACATAATGCGCGGCTGTGAGATCGACGGACTCGAAGATCCAAAGCAGGCTCTGAGGGATATGGGGCTGGTCCGAAATACCGATGACGGCGAAGTGGTTCCGGACAGCGAGAAAACGAACATTCCCAGATTTCTAAATCGTCTTCTATCACTGGAAGTGGATCGTCAGAACGCTCTGTTCGATCATTTCTATTCGACGTTTTTGGAGACGATCGAGTATCTCAAACAGAACGGAAAGCTCGACGACGGCATGGAGGACTTGAAAGCGATGTCGGTGGAGGTCGCCGAACCGCCGCAGGTCCTCCACTCCGACGCTCTCACATCCGCCAAGACGAACTATTACAAGCTCAATCTGAAAGTAGCCACAAAACCGGCCAGATACTCAGAGCTATCGGAAACTGGTGTTCATCAGTTCTTCCAGGACAGGCGTGACGGCTCGTTCGTCGCGGTTCGCAGAACGCTGTCGCATACCGATCCCGAAACCGGCGAGAGATATCAGATGTTCTCGATCTCGAAGCCGGAAGGCCGGAATCTTTCATATATTCGTGAGAGTGAACTGAACCGGAAGTATCGCATTGTCCCCAAAACTAAGGCCGAAGAATGGTGGCTCGAAGAAGAAGGTAAAATTCCTCCATATGAAGATAGGACGGTACATCTGCTAAGCGGAGCGCTGCTTCCGATCTGGAAATACCTGAAGACTCTCAGTAAGGATGCCCTCAATATAGTTCGGACGACTACGGATGACGGTACGAGGCTCGTCGGCGTTAAGATATCGGAAGAATGGCTCCGTGATCTTTTCCGCCACTTCGGGCTCCGATCCGATGTTCCGGCAACCGCGCCCGAAGTGCTCCGCGTAGTCGATCTCGAAAACAATACGGTGCATCTCACCGGGGATATCCGGATAAAAACGACACGATTTCAGGGACGCCTGCTTACCGAGATCTGCCCTTCAACGTTCGAGCAGATCCGCGAGCTTCGCGGGATGGGGCTGGTCAATATCGTTCAGAACGGGAAGCAGCGGTTCTTCCTCCCGGAACGATCCCCGAACGTTTACCTCGAACCGATCCTTGCCCTGTATCCACCTAAATCAACCGACATCGACCTCCTTCCGGAATTACAGCCTGAGTTCCAAACTTTTGAGAAGGAAGCACCTATAGAACTTCCCAGTTGGCTGATCGAACCTGATCCCGGATACGTAACAGAACTCCAAATATCCGAGAAGACGCTGTTTCTAAGTTGAGACGAGAGAGGTGGAGCTACGCTTCCTCGATATCTTCCTGCAGAAGATCCATATAGCGGTTGTAAACGAATAGCCGATCACGCAGCTTACCTGTAATTTCCCGCACCATACCGATTTCCTCAAGGGTCTTGATCGCGGTGCGGACTGTGGGGGCAGTAAGTTGAAGATCGTCGGCCGCAACAGGGATCGAGATGATGGGTTTTCGCTGAAGCAGTGAATGCACTCTCAATATATTTCCCGAAGCGCGTCCCAGGCTCTCAATTTTCGAACGGTCTTCTTCAAATATGTTCAGTATACCGAGAGCCGTTTTGACCGCTTCGTCCGCGGTGAACTCCACCCCTTCGAGAAAGAACAGCAGCCATTCCTCCCAAGCTCCTTGGGTACGGACTTTTTGAAGGAGTTCGTAATAGACGTCCCGGTGGCGTTTGAAATACAGGCTCAGATAAAGCGTCGGTTCCGAAATGGCTCCTTCGGAAACGAGCAATAGAGTGATCAGGAGACGCCCGACGCGGCCGTTGCCGTCGAGGAAAGGGTGTATCGTTTCGAACTGCACGTGCGAGAGGCCGGCCTTGATCAGCGCCGGGGTTCTTACTTGAGTATCGTGAAGAAACTTCTCCAAATCCCCCAAACATTCCATTAGGCTTTCGGGCGGAGGCGGGACGAAACGGGCGTTTCCCGGACGCGTTCCCCCGATCCAGTTTTGTGATCGTCGGAATTCACCGGGCTGCTTCGTGCTCCCGCGTCCGGTTTTCAGCAGGACCTCATGCACCTCGCGGAGCAGCCGCAGACTCAAGGGGAACCCTTCTCGAAGTCGGTCGATGCCATGTCTCACTGCCGCGACATAGTGGGAGACTTCCTCGACATCCTCGATCGGTACCCCCGGAGTCTCTGACTGTTCGTACAGTAGAAGATCCGACAGCGAGCTCTGCGTCCCTTCGATCTGGGACGAAAGCACAGCTTCCTTTCGTACATACCAGTAAACAAATAATGAGACATCGGGCAGGAATCGAGATAACCCGTCGAGTTTGCCCAAGGCCCTGTTAGCCCGCTCGAGACGGTCGAAATGTTCAACAGTCAGATCGAGCGGCGGATCGGGCGGGAGCGGATCCGGCACGAATGCCTTGAACGCTTCCCCGGCGGTGGCGCGGTTGACAAAATGTCCGGTCGCTTTTTTTCTCAGCTTCATTGATAGAGAAAGAACTTTTCTTAGTGAAATCCTCTAAGAAAAGATAGCACGTATTTCTTTCTTAGTGAATTCAGGTGAATAACTTTTTTAATTAGTCGATTTTCTAGGAATTGGCCGCGGCAACTTGCTCCATTTGGTGGCGTAAATACCGAAAGATACAAAGCTATTCCCTCCAAAATAAATCGCAGAAAATTTGATCTTACAAGTAACCTCTCCATCTGATGGGGGTTTTTATATGTAGGTTGAATATCGGAAGGGGTATACCAGGTTCGCCCTGGCGCGGGAAGAGTTAGCGGTGATCTGCCCCAATTAAAATAATCTATCGACGTTTTTTACGAGGAGATCCGCCGTATGAACAATCAATATGCTGTCGCCAACACCGACAGAGGATCGTCAATCCTGGAGGAAAAGATAGCGCTTTACGCACGAGTACCGCATTACGTGCTGATCACTGGCGAGAGGGGAACCGGCAAGACGACGATCGCCCGGAAACTTCACGAGCAAAGCCCGAGATCGAAGCGCGAGTTCGTAAGTGTCAATTGCGCCAGTTTTACCTCGGAACTTCTCGAATCGGAACTGTTCGGCTATGAAAAAGGAGCTTTTACGGGGGCCGCTTCAGCAAAGGCGGGATTGTTTGAGACATCCGCGGGAGGGACGCTTTTTCTTGACGAGATAGGAGAGCTGACGCTGGGCCTTCAGGCGAAGCTTCTAAAGGCGGTTGAAGAAAAACGGATACGCAGAGTAGGCGGCACCTACGAGCGAGAGATAGACGTTCGGATCGTGGCCGCGACATCCAGAGATCTGAAGGAAATGGTAACTGACGGGTCGTTCCGTCCCGACCTTTTCGACCGCCTCAATATCCTCCAGCTTGAGACGATCCCCCTTCGCTGCCAAAAGGAAAGGATCCGGCATTTATTCCTCCGTCAGATGGAAGACGAGCGCTCTGCGGTCGGGAGGGAACTGCCGTTTGTGATCGACGAGGCCGCGTTATGTGTGATCGAGCAAAGCGAGTGGAAGGGCAACTACCGTGAACTCAGAAACTTCGCTGCACGGCTCGCGGTCGAAGCAATAGACGTTTCGCCAATTACAGTTGACATGGTTAGAAAGACACTGAAACCCCATTCTCCGTCAGGTGCCCCGGGGGCGGTATCGTATCTGCCGGAGATGAAGGCCGATCATGAAGCAGTTAGCGATGACCTCGTTGGGCGCAACCTCGTCACAGTCGTACTTGATCCTGAGTCGGACGATCTGGACAGCGTCTATTTGAAAGCCGCAGCCACATTCATAGAACACAAGTTAAACAAAAGCAACGGAAGTCTCCGCCTTGCCGCGAGGTCACTCAATACGACCCACTCAACTCTTTCCCGGATTCTAACGAAACACCGAGAACGGTCCAAGAATTCTCCAAAAGGCTCACCCCATAACTCGGAGTATGGAACTCTAGTCCACTCGGCCGCCGCTTAGATAGTTCCCTCTTGTTTCTCCCTCCTGGTTCGTGACGAATCACGAACCGTTTTTTGTGCGTGTCGCGGATAAATCAGCTGACAGTTGTACAGGTTGGGAAGGTGATTGGAAACGTAACTTTGCATTGTTACGAAGCACTATCAAAACTTCACCAAATGGATCCGAAGCAAGGCATTACGCAAGGAGAGTGAGCAAACCAAAATCAAGCGGGAAAGAATGCAAGAGTTACTCGACGAGATTTGAGGCAAAACTCGAAGGTTAGATCTCGCAAATGACTCGCTCATACCGGCGACTAGCACGCTTTTGGCGAAAATTGGCGGTTACAACCTGACGACCACCAGTAGGCTGAAAGCGACACCGGCGTAAATCAGCCGCAGCGGCACTTTGGATCATTTGCGGCGAGTCCACAGCCGGAACATGGTGCGTAATATAACAGTTCTTCGACTTGCTGTTTTGGAGGGTTGCTGCGGGAGTCAAAGTACACTGGATCGATCGACTGCAAATACTCTCCTGGAACAAGGGCAGGATCTTCTCGGTCTGACACGTTTGCTCGAAGGCTCAGAGAGCCTTTCTCATTTTGCGTTGGTTGCCCATTCTCTTCAACGAGTGTTTCTTCGGAGTCTCCTTGCTCGCTGACTGAAGCGGTTAGGTGTAGGCCGAACTCCAAGTTATGAACTTCTATCCGGTCTTCGTCCTTCTTGTTAAGTGACCTTGCATGGGCGTCAAAAATGAGGTCGTCGTTAATACTGACGTCCAATTCAAGCCGTTCCTGGAAGGCATGCGCCTTTGTATCGACTTTAATGGTCAAATGTTCCAAATGGCTACGCGAATCACTAGCTAACACTGCATGGCCGGATCGCAACGGTGAACAAATCTGAAATTTTGCAACTCCGTCACGTGGATCTGTGCAATAAAGATGAAAATTACTTGTTAGCACTTCGCCTTCTCGTGGCATGGCCGTTCCGGCCTTCACCAGGGGAAAATAAGAGTTCCGTGCGAGGACAAGTTCGATGTTTTTTGCGATACTTAGTCCGACTTTATCAGCGGCGATCCGAGCCGCACCTTCAGCAATCAACGTTGCTGTCCCATCTGGCACTTGAACACGTTCAGCCCCAAATAGTTCATGAAGCCTTCGCCTTACGGCAGGCATATTCGACATGCCTCCGGTCGCGACGCAGAGTGCAACCTGTTCAGGAGCGAAATCTGCATCACGCAGTATCTTTTCAATCCGCTTAAAGCCTTTATCAAGCAGCGGCTTAACAATCATCTCCAGTTCCGTCTGGTCCAGCGTGTAATCGAAGTCTTCATCAGAAACTCCACGGAAGAAATTGGGGACATATATCGCGGCATTAGTCCGTGATGAAAGATCGATTTTAGCCCTCTCACAACTGTCCAAGAGCCGACTTTTTGCTCCAAGCTGGAAGTCAACAGTCGACTCATAACCATGTTTCCCGGCAACCGCGTGGATGAGTCGATTCATGATGGTTTCATCAAATACGTCACCGCCAACCTCATCCGTGCCGTCGTTCATTAACTGCAAAAGTGTTTGACCAGTCGGTCGGCAAAGCGTCAGGTCGAGGGTTCCTCCGCCCCAGTCAAAAACAAGGATCGGTTTTCGCTCGTAACGTCGCAGCATTTCCTTGACGTCGTGGCTTCGAAAGTACCCATAAAGGGCGGCCGGCGGCTCGTGAACGAACTGCACGATGGGAAGGTCAGCGAGCCGGAATGCATCTCGTAATTTGCGTCGTCTGAGTCCGTTCATATCTACAGGTATGGTTACGACGGCGCCCGAAATATCTTGAAGCTCGCGGCCGCGGCCACCTTTCTTTGCCTCCAGAATGACATGTTGGACAACATCAGACACAACGTCCACCGGACTCCTCTCGATACCTTCGATAAACAGGCTTTCGCCTCCTAGATACATTTTTGGCGAGCGCACCACATTCCCGTGGACTCCAAGGCCAGCTTGAGTAAGCCGTTGTTTCGCTTCCCGCCCGACAATTTTAGCTGCTCCTTCGTAACAAACGACTGAGGGTATAGGTTGACCAACGTCGTCAAAAAAATTGATCGGTGTACCGCCCCGAATAATCGAGATAAGACTATTTGTTGTTCCAAAATCAAATCCGATGACGCTCATAGAACGGTCCTACTCCTCCAATTTAGCTATTTCGCCCTTAAGCCCTTCTATTGCTCGATCCGCGTGATCAATCATTACGTGAACCTTTGGAGGATCACGCCTTAAAGCCTGAAGTCCTGTGTCCAATAACGATAACTCTGATCTCAATCTTCCCAGGACCCGTCCGCGTATAGTTTCATATTGGTCGGTCGCTAAAGACTTGTAGTTAGCAAATTCCTCCTTTAACGACCGGAGTTGCTCTGTTAACTCATCTATTCTGGTTTGTTGCTCCTCTACATTTGCTTCTAACTCGGACAGCTTCAATTCCGCTTTTTTGGCCCTCGAAACGGCTCTTTGTTCGTCATCTCTGGCAGCTTCCAGCACGTCGGCAATCTTCGCATTCTCGGTCGTTAGAATGTCGTAAACTATTGCGGTGGCAGCATCGCGAGACTGCATTAGAGCAAGGGCGAGTTGTGATTCTGATTTCTTTCCGGTTCCGCTGCGAGCCCAAACATGGGTTCGAAGCCGGCTGAGCAATTGTGTCAACGATTTATCCGCTGTCGGCCAAATTAACAGCAGGAAGCATTGCAACGCATTTGACTTACATTTTGTAGCTTGGACCTTCTTCAAAGGGGGCATATCCGAGGGCCATGGCAATGACGTGTAGTTCTGCGAGACGAGACCGCGGAGAGCCTGGTCCTCAGTAACCCCTAATTTGCCGTCAAGAAAGTCGGATAACGGTCGGACGTGGAAGGCTGGGTGTCCGATTAATACGTTCCGCACAAATTCTGTGATTTGAGCCTTAGCCGCTGGCCCCTCCAGATTAGTGTTGATGAGCATCAGTTGCCAGGTTCGGTCAAGAGTTCGATCATTCTTGGCCAGACTTAAAAGTTCACTACCAATTACCGACTGATCAGATCCGATTGCAAGGATCTCGGTTCTTTCAAGTTTCAAACGCGGTTTTGCCGACTCATAAATTTCACGAAGGAGTTGTTCCAGACTATGGATCGTCACGACGGATCCCTTCGAGGATTTCGCTTTCACTGCGGTCGCATCGATCCCAGAAACTGGCTCCGATATTGGTTCAACCTGTCCCGGATCCGTTTCAAGATTCGGGTTGTTCTCAGTCAACTTACTACTGTTCATAAAGCTAGGAGCAATTGTGTATGAGCGCCTCCGCCCAGTCTTCGAACACCGCGATATTGCGCAGTGCCGCGCCATGCCTGCGAGCCTCCGCCCTGTTACCCACAGACTTGTGCGCTTCGCCGAGCAGTACGTGCAGTTTTGGACGGTCAACTTCAGCTGGATCATTCGCAAGGAAATGCTCCATCTCCTTGATCTGCGCCAGCAATTCCAGCTGGGGTCGGACCGTCCATTGAACTATTTGTTCTGTCTGAAGATCCGTAATCATCGTTTCCCACTCCTCCGGTTGATCTCCGTTCAAGAAAGGAATCGTTGTTCTGTCTAGCAGGGTGATAAAGCGCGAGGCCGCCAAACCGACGCGAGTATTGGCGGCGAGTGAAACCACTCCGGGGAACTGATTGAAATGAAAGGCAATCAGTCCCGAAATCATTCGCGCAAGCGGTCGATCGTAGTCCGTCAACACAACAGCCGCTGAGTTGAACTTATCAACATACTTTTCGAATGGAAGTTGTAAATCAAGCGAGCCTTCTCTTAGCAAGACACCATATAAATAGCTGCTAATACCATCGCCGTACCTGATCGCAGAGGGATAGGCCGAGGCGGAATTAATAAAGTCGCTCACTAAACCGGTGTTTAGGCGGCGGCCGGAAGCAAGTTGAAAAAAAGCTCGTTCAACCCCATCTATGTCACGGTCGGAAGCCACTCGAAATTCCAGGATGAAATCCGCCGTAACACCATCTTTTATCAACCTTAAATTGCAGGTGTCATTGGTCACACCGGCAAGAGCGGTCGGCAGGTCGTTACGTGACACGATCCTTTCGTTCAAAAACGCCTCATCGCAGGTCCCGAAAAAAATATCACCAGGAGCCACGGCCCGAGCGATATGCATAGTATGAGAGCCGACCTCGGTTCCACGAATGAAAAGCCGTGGACGTCGAAGCGGATGCCGTTCAAATCGATGATGACGAAGCTCTTCGATCGAAAAAAGGACTTCATCGCACTCCGCACATGGATACTGAGCAACCGTACCGGGATCATGAACAAGCCCAGTAGGTTCGTGAAATTCGATGTAACCTGTATGCCAAAATCCCATTTGAGAACATTTATGTGAAAACCCACGCCTTCG
>JAKOVX010000074.1 GCA_029781855.1 Acidobacteriota bacterium
CATCCCGCACAATCCGATCCGCGGAGCGAATACCGTCGGCCTCGTGATCGAGCGAAAACGCCGCTCCGGCGAGCTCGACGGCCTGCTC
This sequence comes from Acidobacteriota bacterium, assembly GCA_029781855.1. Lineage (GTDB taxonomy): Bacteria > Acidobacteriota > Blastocatellia > Pyrinomonadales > Pyrinomonadaceae > OLB17. The sequence goes on from JAKOVX010000074.1 coordinate 89, forward strand.
TGGTTTTGTGAGAACTGCAACGCGAAACTCTACGAGGAGTATTTCCAACTCGAAGACATCACGACCCAATTTCAAGGCGTGTTCAAGAAATTCTACGATTCGGAAGACCTCCGGACCTGCAAAAAATGCGGAGCGGTGATGGAACCACCAAAAACAGCTAGCTAGATATGTCTGTACTTGTTGAAGAACTAAGATTGCTGGTGAGCGAGTTCAACGACCGAGAAATCGAGTTTGCGTTATGTGGCGGACTTGCGGTAGCGGCTCATGGATTCACGCGGGCGACGCAAGACATTGATTTTCTTATCCGTGAGGAATCCCTGGAAAAAGCATATGCGGCGGCGGCGGCGGTTGGTTTTGATATTCGTGGACTCGATATCTCCTTTAAAGAAAGAACAGTTGAGATTAGGCGTGTCTCAAAGATAGTCGGCGAGGACGTTATTTCCCTGGATCTGTTGTTGGTGACACCATTTGTCGAAGATGTTTGGGACGGACGAGAGGCTAAAGAGTTTGAAGGCGAAGTTATTACTTTGGTCTCTCGCGACGGCCTTATCAAAATGAAGAAACAGGCCGGCCGGCCGCAAGATCTCGCGGATATTGAGAGGTTAGAAAATGAAGCAAGTTGATATGTCATCGGAAGCGATAACTAAACGATTGCGGATGGCAAGCGAACTTCGCGATCTATCGATCGCTCTTAGGAAAGCAAATCCAATATCTGAGGAACGTGCAATTGAATTAAAGAAACTACGTAGAAAAGAAAAGGCTATGCGAGAAAGAAAATTGTCCTAGATATACCTGCCCGATGTTAGAGAATGCTAAAGATCGACGTTCACACTCACATCCTTCCGCGGGACATTCCTAGATGGAAGGACAAATTTGGCTACGGCGGGTTCATCTCGCTCGACCATTACAAGCCGTGCTGCGCGCGGATGGTGCGGGACGACGGCAAGGCGTTTCGGGACGTCGATGAGAATTGCTGGTCGGCGGAAAAGCGCATCGAGGAGTGCGACGCGTCGGGTGTTCGGGTGCAGGTCCTGTCCACAGTGCCGGTGATGTTTAGCTATTGGGCCGAAGCCAAGGACGGTGCGGACGTCGCGGCCTTTCTAAACGATCATATTTCCGAGATAGTCGGCGAGTTTCCGCTTAGATTTGTTGGGCTCGGAACCGTGCCGCTGCAGGACACGCGGCTGGCGATCGCCGAGCTCGAACGCTGCAAACGGATCGGCCTTGCTGGTGTCGAGATCGGGACAAACGTCAATCAACTAAACTTGAGCGAACCGCAATTCGCTGAGTTTTTCGACGCTTGTGCCGAGCTCGGGATGGCCGTGTTTGTCCATCCTTGGGAGATGATGGGACAGGCAGATATGCAGAAATACTGGCTGCCGTGGCTGGTCGGGATGCCGGCCGAAGTCTCGCGGGCGATCTGTTCACTAATATTTTCGGGCACGCTTGAGCGACTGCCGAACTTGCGGATCTGCTTCGCCCACGGCGGCGGGGCGTTTCCGGCGACGATTGGCAGGATCGAGCATGGCTTCGAAGTTCGACCCGATCTATGTGCCGTCGACAACCCTCACAATCCGCGTAAATATTTGAAGCAAATGTACTTCGATTCGCTCGTCCACGACCCGACCGTGCTCGACTATCTCGTGAACCTGGTTGGCGCCGAACGCATCGCATTGGGTACGGATTATCCATTCCCACTCGGCGAACTTGAGCCGGGGAAACTGATCGAGTCGATGCCGTACGATGACGCCGCAAAGGCGATGCTCTTTCACGGAGCAGCACTCGACTGGCTCGGACTCGAAAAGAGCAAATTCTCCTAAACGATCATTTCATAGAATCGAGGATGTCGGCGATGTCCTTCTCGGTGGTGTCCGGATTGATGAAACAGAATCTCGAGACCGTCTCCGGCCCTTCCGGATTTCGCCATTTTGTCGGGGCGACGAGGGCGAAGCCGGATTTGTGGTTGGCGTAGGTCCACGCCCGGTAATCCTCAGCTTTCCATCCGATCCGACGGTAAAGTACGCATGAGAGACTTGGCTCGCGGACAAGTTCCGTATGTTCAGCCTCCGTGATGAGACGCCCGGCGATCTGAGCTAGCTCGATCCCTCGTTCGATTGCCTGCTCATATCGTTTGGTGCCGTGTGTAGCTAGAGAGAACCACAGCGGCAAACCGCGAACGCGGCGTGTAAGCTGGATCTGATAGTCGGACGGATTGAATCCCTGTGCACCTTCGTCGCTGAAAATATCGAGGTACGAGCCCTCCTGAGCGTGGGCCTTTCTTGCGAGTGCCGGTTCGCGATAGATCACGGCACCGCAGTCATACGGCGAGAACAGCCACTTGTGCGGGTCGATCGTCACGCTGTCGGCACGTTCGATGCCGTTAAATAGATGTCGAACCGATGACGCCGCGAGGGCACCGCCGCCGTAAGCCGCATCGACGTGAAACCACAACCTATGTTTTTCGCAGATGTCGGCGATTCCCGCGAGGTCATCGATGATGCCGGAATTTGTCGTACCGCCGGTTGCGATGACGGCAAAAACGCGGCTGCGTTCTTCGCGTGACATTTTCGCGATCGTCTCGTCGAGCTGTCGGCCCGTCATTTCGTTCTCGGTCTCGATCAGAACCACGTCAACGTCAATCACCTTCGCCATCGCCACGACCGACGAATGCGCGCCGTTCGATGTGATGACGATACCGCGTGCGTGGGCCCGGCTCGGGTCGAGGCTTCGCCAATATTCGCGGGCAGTCACCATCGCTGAGAGGTTGGCTTCGGTCCCGCCACTGGTGAAGACTCCGAACGCACCTTCCGGTAAACCCGTCAAAGAAACGAGCCACTCCATTGCCTGATTTTCGGCGAAAATACACCCGGCACCCTCAAGCCAAAACGCCCCGTGCACGCTCGTCGCGGACGTTACGAGGTCGAACATTACGGCTGCTCGCGTTGGCGATGCCGGAACGAACGCCAGGTGCCGCGGATGGTCGATGGGCACGCTGGCCTTGACCAGAACGTCGCGGAAAAGCGCGAATGCCTTTTCGCCGCCGATACCTTGGGGCGTAACGGTCTCACCGACGAGTGCCTTTAGCTCCTCGGCTTTCTTTGGAAAACCCAGTTTTGGGTCGGTGTCAGAGATACGGCTGATCGCGTATTTGATCACGTCGAGCGACATCTCTACCAGATCGATATCTACATTATGCATAAGGGATTTGGCTCAAATACCAACATAGTGACCCACCACGACGGCCAAAACCATGATGGCTCCGTAGATCACCTCGAGAACACCGATCTGCATCGCCTTCAACTTTTTGCGTGTCGGTGAAAGCCCGGTTACGGCGCGGAAAAGAAGGAGGGCCATCGCACCGACCGCTAGCCATGGAACCCCACCATAATACGCCAGGATCACGGTGGCGATAAATGCGGTTGAGTGAAAGCCTATCGGCTGGCGAAGCGAATGGTCTTTTCCTTTTTCGAGCCTCAAGCGGTTTCGAATATATATGATCGACGGTATCAACCGGGCGATCATCAACATCCAAATGGCACCGGCGGCGAAAAGCGTCGCTCCGCCAGCGAGCAGTATCGCGGCGGATGACGCCGAGATCGAAACGCCTCCCAATAATTCAGGAAGCAGTCCACGGCTCTTTCGTGAGCCGTCGAAATAGATTTGAACCGCCGCAAATGGAAGCACCAAAATAAAAGGCATCAGCGGCCTTATTCCGGTGAGGTAAAGCGTCGATGCAAAACCCACAGCGGATATGGCTGAAAATAGGATTAGAAAATTGACGGCCGCGCGTGCCCGCGCATTATTCCTTTGGCCCAGGCGGTCGATGATCAGCACCTTGAGCGGCTGCCGGGCAAGGAACGCTCCGATCGTCATCACGGCGATCGCGAACCCGGAAATGGAAGGCCCGATCGCGAGTGCAACAACAATCGGTTCGAACAGAAACCCCCACGACCCGTGCTCAGTCGGCAAACTGACCTGTTTGAGGTTGATCTTTGCCGCCGGAGCGACGGGCCTGGCGTTTGGCATTGATAAAGAATAGTCCATAATGACCTCGATCAAAAAACGGTACAATCGTGAACCGCAGTTCAATTATTTGTCTAAAATGCCCGGGCAAAATATGATTGAGGTCACAAAGTGCGTGATTATTACGAAAATGAGATCGACGGATTCGTACTGACGGGCGGGCGTTCCAGTCGGATGGGCACCGATAAGTCGAGTTTACGTTTCGGCGGGGTGACGATCGTTGAGATGATCGCGAACGCGCTCGCTCCCGTGACACGCGAGGTGGTTACGGTCGGCGGGATCGGCGTCGGCCATTTTACCCATCATTCCGATCTGACGGACGAAGATCCCGGTGGCGAGCCGCGGCCGAAAAGCTCGATGGCGGGACTGTTGTCGGCACTGCATCACGCTCGTACGAAATGGATCTTCGTCGTTGCGTGCGATATGCCGTTTGTGACGACGGGTCTGTTCGAAGCGATCGCGTCAAAGCGAGCCGATGATTTTGGTGCCGTCGTTCCCCTCAGTGCCGAAGGCGTCCCACAGCCGATGTGTGCGCTTTACGATGTCGCAGCATGTATCGGCGAATGCGAGGCAGCGGTTCGTGCGGGCGAATTGAGCAACCAGCGGCTCTTGAAACGTGTTAATGCGTTCGAATTGCCGTATGACGAATTGTGTGGTCTTGCCGGTTCGGAGTTATTCTTCACGAATGTGAATACGCCCGATGAATATTTGGCGGCGAGATCAATTTCAGAGAGAATCTGATCTTACCGAAGGACATACGAAAATGTTAAAGAAACTAATTGTTGCAGTCCTCATTCTGATCGTTGTTGTCGGACTCGGCTTAACTGGGTTTTGGTTCAGCCGTCCGGCGGACGTCTCGTTTGACGAGCTAAAGGCGACAATTCCGCACTCTGAATCCAGCAAATTCGCCGACGTCGGCGGCGTTCGGATCCATTATCAGGAAAAAGGGTCGGGTGTGCCGATAGTCCTGATCCACGGCTTCGCGTCGTCGGTCTATACGTGGAAAGATGAATTTGACGCGTTAGCCGCCAAGTATCGCGTTATCGCCGTCGATCTCAAAGGATTCGGATTCTCGGCAAAGCCCGATGGCGACTACACGCGGCACGCACAGGGCGAACTCGTCGCCGGATTGCTCGATCAGCTGAAGATCGACAAGGCGTGGATCGTCGGAAATTCGATGGGCGGCGAAACCGCTCTAAACGTTGCCATCAGCCATCCCGATAAAGTGCTCGGGCTCGTTCTGATCGATAGCGCGGGAGTAAAGGTGGCAGGCAGCTCGAGCCTGTCGCCGTGGTATCTGCAGATACCGGCGGTGGGGCGGCTGCTTACAGCGTTGGCGATGACCTCGGACCGTCTAGTGCGAAAGGGACTGGAAACCAGCTTTTACGACGATTCGAAAATATCGGACGACCGCGTGGCGTTCTACTATCAGCCGCTGCGGACCAGCGGTGGGCAACTCGCTGTCACCCGGGCAAAGGAGCAGTTCGATCTGTTGCCGATCGAGGATAAATTGTCGACGATCAACGTCCCGACACTGATCATCTGGGGTGCCGAAGACGAACTGATCCCGCTCGAAGCGGGCAAAAGGATAAACTCGCTGATCAAGGGGTCAAAGATCGTTATTCTCGATAAATGCGGCCACGTTCCGCAGGAGGAGAAACCCGAGAGCGTCATCAACGAGATCGAGAATTTTGTAAATTAAGATCTGCCGAAAAAGAAATTCGCCGGCGGCCGCCCATTTTCAGTGAGATCGCCGGCGATCTACGTTAAAAGTTACCCGATCAGTTGACGGTTGTGATCGGCACGACAAGTCGCTCGTTCAAGCTGACGGTCGTTGCCAGTCGACGACGTTCACGTGATACCGGGATCGATATTCCCGAGCCGCCTAATACAATGCTCCGAAGAACCCTGTTTTCGCCGTTTCGATCGAAATGAAGCTCCTTTTCGCCAAGCCGTTGTTCGCCCTGTACCAGGCCGACAACGGTTTCAAGTGCATTGCCGCTCTTGTCGAGAAACGTGACCGCGGCTGAACCGGCCGTGGTTCGCATGACCCGGATCCCGTAGGTTCCGGCATCGAACGACCTAGAACCAATGCTGAAATCAAACGGAATTTCCGCTTTCGCTCTTGTTGTAAACTGGGCTGACGCCGCAACGGCACCCAAAAGAATAGTAACGCTTAGAACTGTTATAGTTTGAATGAACCTTTTCATAATTACCTCCGAATTGAATTAATTTGACCACCTTGCCCCACGAGAAAAGATCCCCGTAATAGGTAAGGCGTCGTATCGCCGGGAACGGTATCAAAATTATTTTGCTCCCGACAAATTCACCTTACGGTCGGACTTTTCAATTTGTTCCGCATCATTTACAGTCAGTCTATATATGAAGGCACAACACTCAGGGTTTGAAGCCACGCCGGACTTTGCAGCACGAATGGACACGGCCGATCCGCTGGCGGGTTATCGGGATCGGTTTTATTTTCCGAAGGACGAAGCCGGAAATGACGTTATCTACTTCACCGGGAATTCCCTCGGTCTCCAGCCGAAGACGGTGCGGGCGTATATCGAGCAGGAGTTGAAGGACTGGGAAACGTTTGGCGTTGCCGGTCATGCGCTTGCCAAAAATCCGTGGCTGCCCTATCACGAGTTTCTGACCGAGAAGATGGCCCGCGTTGTCGGCGCAAAGCCTATCGAGACTGTTGTGATGAACGCCCTGACGGTCAATCTGCACATCATGCTGATCTCGTTCTATCGGCCGGAAGGGAATCGCCGCAAGATTCTGATCGAAAAGGGAGCGTTCCCGTCGGACCACTACGCGATCGAGTCGCAGATCAAGTTCCATGGACTCGAACCCGCGGACTGCCTTATCGAGTTGACGCCGCGTGATTGCGAGGCGACGCTCCGTACGGAAGATATTGTCAAAACGATCGAAGGCGAACGAGATTCACTCGCCCTCGTCCTGCTTGGCGGTGTGAACTATTACACCGGACAGGTGTTTGAAATGCGAGAAATTACCGATGCCGGCCACCGTGCGGGAGCGACCGTCGGCTTTGACCTGGCACACGCGGTCGGCAACTTAGAACTGCATTTGCACGATTGGGGCGTTGATTTTGCGGTTTGGTGCTCGTACAAGTATCTTAACGCCGGGCCGGGTGCGGTCGGCGGCGCCTTTGTTCATGAGCGGCACGCAGATTGCCCTGATATACCTAGGTTAGCAGGCTGGTGGGGCCACGAAAAGGCAACGCGATTTCTGATGGGGCCGGAATTTCACCCGATCTCGGGTGCCGAAGGGTGGCAGCTTTCAAATCCGCCGATCCTGCAGATGGCGGCGCTTTGGGCGTCGCTGGAGATCTTTGACGAGGCCGGAATGTCGGCGTTGCGGGCGAAATCCGAGACCTTGACGGGTTATCTTGAGTTCCTTCTTGGCGAGATACAGGACGAGCGGATCACGGTTATTACGCCGTCAGATCCGGCGCAGCGGGGCTGCCAGTTGTCCATTAGGGTCAAAAACGCGGGCCGGGAACTGTTCAATGCGATCACGGCCCGCGGTGTGGTGGCCGACTGGCGTGAACCGGACGTCATTCGCGTGGCTCCCGTGCCGCTCTACAATTCATTCCGAGACGTTTTGAGTTTTGCCGAAATACTCAAAAGCGAACTGGGTTAAACGCACTTCAACCCGGCTCGTGAAAGCGGCAACCACAGAGGTGAAGAGATGATCCGGGCAAAAATCAATGGAGTAGAAAGGGATTTTTCGGAAGGAATTACGGTTCTCGCGGCCGCCCGCGAGGCAGGGTACGATATCCCGACACTATGCAATGACGACCGGCTGGACCCGGTCGGGGCCTGCCGAATGTGCCTGGTTGAGATAAAGGGCCGCGCGCATGAGGCCGTGTCCTGCACTACTCTGCTCGCCGACGGCATGGACGTGTGGACCCACAGCGAGCCCGTTGAGACCGCCCGGAAATGGAACCTCAGAATGCTCGCCGGCAATTATCCGGCCGATGCCTACGTAAAATTTCCCGATAAACCGTTTCATAGGCTTGCCGCCGATTACGGGCTCACAACCGACGATTTCAATGGCGGCCAATCGGTACCGAAGGACGGCTCGCATACTTACATCGACGTCGATATGTCGCGGTGCATCAATTGCTACGCTTGTGCGCGAATTTGTGCCGACGTTCAGGGGCAATTCGTCTGGCACGTTGTTGGCCGGGGCGAGGCATCGAAAATAATGCCCGATTCGTTCGGTGCCTTCGGCGACAGTACGTGCGTCTCATGCGGTGCATGCGTTGATGCGTGCCCGACTGGAGCGCTCGAAGACAAGACCGTGATCGAACGTGGTTTCCCGACCGAATGGACGCGGACGACATGCCCGTATTGCGGTACCGGGTGTGAAATGCACGTCGGTGTCAGGGACGATAAGATCGTCCAGGTAAAGCCGGTTATGGACGCCCCGGTCAGTTTCGGCCATTTATGCGTTAAGGGCCGGTACGCCTTTGACTTTGTCGACGCCGCGGACCGCATCACGGAACCGATGATCCGAGAGGATGATGGCTGGCTCGTTGTTTCATGGGAAGAGGCACTCCAATTCACGGCGCAGAAACTCAAAGAGATCATCAAAGAGAGTGGACCGGAGAGCGTCGCCGTGCTCGGTTCCGCTCGCGCGACGAATGAGGAAAATTATCTCGCACAGAAATTTACGCGCGTCGTTCTTGGGACGAACAATGTGGATAGTTGTGCCCGCGTATGCCATACGCCGTCTGCGGCCGCGATGAAGATAATGATCGGCACCGGCGCCGCGACCAATTCGTTGGACGACATCGAGAAGGCCCGGACCATCATCCTTTGCGGCTGTAACCCGAGCGAGAATCATCCGATCACCGGTGCACGCATCAAACAGGCGGTGATCAAGAATGGCACCAAACTTATAGTCGTAGATCCGCGAACGACCGAGTTGACGAAGTACGCAGACGTCCATCTTCGGCTGCGGCCGGGCACTAACATTTTGATGTTCAACGCTCTCGCTCACGCGATCATTGACGAAGGCCTGACCGATCCGGAATTCGTCCGGACTCGGGTTTCGGAGTTTGAGGAATTCAAGGAATTCGTTGCCGAATACTCGCCCGAGGCGGTCGCCGAACGTTGCGGCGTCGACGCCGAACTGATCCGTAAGGCGGCCCGGATCTACGCGACCGATACGCCATCGATGGCAATGCACGGTTTGGGCATGACCGAGCATTTGCAGGGTACCGAGGGCGTGATGACCGTCGTCAACCTCGCATTGCTTACGGGCAATATCGGCAAGCCCGGCTGCGGCGTCAATCCGCTTCGCGGACAAAATAACGTGCAGGGATCGGCGCATATGGGATGTGATCCCGGCATTCTCACCGGTTCGGTTGCCATTGAAACGGCTAAAGATCTGTTTGAAAGCGTTTGGCAGCGGCCGGTTCCGACCGCCGCCGGGCTCAATCAGCTTCAGATGATAGACGCGGCCCGCGATGGCAAGCTGAAGGCCCTGTGGACGATCGGCTACGACGTATTTTTGTCGAACGCCAACGCACACGAAACTGCGAAGGGCTTTTCGAACATGGACCTCGTCATTATCCAGGACTTTTTCTTGAACGAGACCGCCAAACGGTTTGGCCACGTATTTTTCCCGGCAGTTTCGTCGTTCGAAAAGGACGGTACGTTCATGAATGGCGAACGCCGCGTGCAGCGTATCCGCACTGCGGTGACACCTCGCGGAAACGCACACTCCGACCTTGAGATCATTTGCGATCTGGCCGCAGCGATGGGATTCGAGCGAGAATTTTCGTTCAAGACCGCGGAGGAAGTGTGGAACGAGATCAGGTTGGTCTGGCCGGATTCGTTCGGGATGACCTATGAGCGAATGGAGAATGCCGGGCTGCAATGGCCATGCCCAGAACTCGATCATCCGGGAACGCAGATTCTGCACGCCACCTCGTTCTCGAACGGCGTAACGGCCGCCCTAAAGCGCATCAAATACCGTCCGACGAAAGAGGTCGTAAATGAAGATTTTCCATTTATGCTGACGACGGGCCGCGTACTTGAGCAATTTAATGCCGGTACGATGACCATGCGAACCCCGAACAAAGAACTCCGGCCGACCGACCTGCTGATGATCTCCAGGGCCGACAGCGAACGCCTCTCGATCGCAGATGGAGAGCGTGTCAGGCTAAAGAGCAATTACGGCGAAGCGATCCTGCCCGCCCAGATCACCGAGCGGGTCAAACAGGGCGAGCTGTTCGCTTCGTTCCACGATGCAGAGGTTTTTCTTAATTACGCCACGGGCAAGGTGCGCGACCGCTTTACGCAGGCTCCTGAATTCAAGGTCACCGCGGTGAGGGTCGAGAAATTGAACGGCGGCGTGGCAAAATAGCTGCAGTTTCGTCCGCTAACACCGGATCAGGCGGGGCGTTCGGCTCCGCCTTTGTATTTTCTCTGCCCATTGTGGTGAAATTAGCCTAATTTATGTCAAAGGTCATTGTTATCGGAGCCGGCCTCGCCGGTTCGCTGCTTGCAATAAATCTCGCCAAACGCGGAATGTCGGTCGACGTGTACGAGTCCAGAGGCGATATGCGGCTCGAAGGCGTCGCGGCGGGACGCTCGATCAATCTCGCACTTTCGGATCGGGGCATTGCGGCGCTTCGTGAGGTCGGGATGGACGAATATATGCTCGCCGAGGCCGTTCCGATGACCGGACGGATGATCCACAGCATTTCGGGCGAGACCAAATTGCTGCCCTACAGCGGCCGCGAGGGCGAATACATCAATTCGGTCTCACGCGGTGGGCTCAACATCGCTCTGATCAATGAGGCGGAGCGGTACCCGAATGTTAAGTTTCATTTCAACGAGAGGTGCGTTGATCTCGACTGCAAAACAGGCGAAGCGAGATTTTCGACCGGGAAATCTGTTACCGGCGACACCGTGATCGCGACCGATGGGGCGGGTTCCGCCGTTCGCCAGGCGATGATGAACGGCGGCGTGGAACGGTTTGATTATTCGCAATCGTGGCTTGAGGCCGGTTACAAAGAACTGCATATACCACCGGCCGACGGCGGCGGTTTTTTACTCGAAAAGAACGCACTGCATATCTGGCCGCGCCATCAATTCATGATGATCGCCCTCCCGAATTTCGACGGCAGCTTTACGTGCACATTATTTTTGGCTCACAAAAGCTCCCCATCTTCCGAAGGAGCGGTGGACGGCGCTTCGGCGGACGGGCGCGTTCTCTCGTCCGAAGCTTCCTTTGACGCCCTCGTGGACGAGGCAGCCGTTACGGACTTTTTCAACCGTGAATTTCCTGATGCCGTACCGCTGATGCCGACACTCATTGACGACTTTTTCGCCAATCCGACAGGTAATCTCGGTACGATCAAATGTTTCCCGTGGAATGCCGGAGGCCGTGCGCTTCTGCTCGGAGATTCCGCTCACGCCGTTGTCCCGTTTTACGGCCAGGGAATGAACTGCTCGTTCGAAGACGTCCGCGTGCTCAACTCTCTCCTGCCAGAACCGGGAGCGAGAGCGACCGGGTCAAAATTCGACTGGGAGCGAGTCTTTGTTGAATATGGCCAGCTTCGAAAAATAAATACCGACGCGATCGCCGACATGGCCGAGGAGAATTTCTACGAAATGCGCGACGCCGTCGCCGACCCGGTCTTTGTCAGAAAGCGGGAGCTCGAGACCAAACTCGAGCAGACGTACCCCGACTATTTCTCGAAATACTCAATGGTCACATTCCGCGAGGACCTGCCGTATTCGGTCGCAAAAGAAAAGGGAAATGTCCAGGACAAGCTCCTTATGGACATTTGTTCGCGGGTCTCGTCCGTTGCTGAACTAGACATGGATGCCGTATATAGGAGCGTTCTTGAGATCAAATGATTACTATTTCAGAAGTTACGGAGATGTTCGACATTTCGATCCCGCTGCGGTTCAATGGTGCGCAGCCGAATGCATATGGCGTTGACGCGGCGGTCTCCAGACCCGTCGAGGCGGGAGTACTTGTTGGCGACACGCGGCTTGGTGGGAGCGTTAATTTCGAACAGTACACATTCATCCCACACTGTAACGGCACTCATACCGAATGCGTCGGGCACATTACGGACGAGCGGATCTCGGTGCGAGATTGCTTACAGGACGTTTTGATTCCCGCGGTGTTGGTTTCGGTCGAGCCTCAGAATATTGATGGCGAACGGTTGATAACGGCGGAGTTGCTGCGTATGGCTGTTACACCTGAGGGGCCGGCGTCTCCCGGCAAGAATGGCAGCTCTCCGGCACTGATCGTCCGGACGCTGCCAAATGACGAAAGTAAATTGACGCGAAGTTACGGTGAAGAGAATGTTCCGCCGTATTTTACCGCCGAAGCGATTGAGTATATCGTCGAATGCGGATTCAAGCACCTGCTCGTCGATCTGCCGTCGATCGACCGCATTTTTGACGGCGGTGAATTAATAAATCACCGTATCTTTTGGAACGTCGAACCGGGCTGTCGGGAAACACATGCGGCTACGCGTATATATTCGACGATCACGGAATTGATCTATGTCCCGAATGAGGTTGCGGACGGTAATTATGTGCTGAATCTGCAGATCGCGGCGTTCGAGTCCGATGCTGCCCCGAGCCGTCCTGTGCTGTTGAGGCCTATCTAAGTAAGCGTCTTTTCGAAGCAGACGCTATTGTCCATTCCGACGTATTGGCCGTAGTTTGGTATCTCTTTGTAGCCCGATCGCTCGTAAAGCCTGATCGCCTCGGGCTGACGCTTTCCAGTTTCGAGAATGCAGGACGACGCCCCGAGTTCAGCTGCCCACGATTCCAGTTCGTCTAAAATGGTCGCTCCAATGCCATAGCCGCGCGAGTGGGGCACCGTGAACATCCTTTTTACTTCCATTTGGCCGGGACCGAGAGGCCTTATCGCACCGCATGAAACCGGACGGCCATCGTCATAAGCGATCAGAACGTGCTTTATGTCATCGATCTTGTTGAACTGGACGTAATATGAATGCTCGCTGCCATCGCGCTCAGCGAGTTCAGCGTCTAGGCCACGGAGAAGAGCGATAAAATCTTCGTTACTTGAATCGGTTCGGACTATCTTGATCATAATTATCTCACTGCGTGTTCGATCGCAGGTTTCAGTTCGGGATATTTGAATTCAAATCCGGCGTCTTCCAACCTCTTTGGTATGACCTTTGTGCTCGCCAGCAGCAGTGCGTCGCCCATTTCGCCAAAGATCATCGAGACGGCAAATTCGGGCAGCGGCAGGAACGTTGGGCGGTAGAGTACCTCGCCGAGCGTTTTTGTGAATTCCAGGTTCGTTACAGGGTTCGGTGCGACGGCGTTGACGGCACCGCGGATATTTTCGTTTTCGATGCAATAGTTAATGATCGCGATCTCATCGTCGAGCGAGATCCAGCTCATCCATTGCTTGCCGCTGCCGACCACGCCTCCGACACCCATTTTGAATGGCAGCAGCATCGTCGCGAGTGCTCCACCGTCTTTCGAGAGCACGATGCCCGTACGGAGCAGAACGGTGCGGATGCCAGCGTCTTCGGCACGACGCGATTCCGCCTCCCACTCTTTGCAGACCCCGGCGAGAAAATTATCGCCCGCCGCGCTCGATTCGACGACTTCCTCGTCGCCTCGTTCGCCGTAAAATCCGATCGCGGACGACGCGATGAACGTCTTCGGTTTTTTCTTTAGCTTGGAGATGGCATCGACGACGTTTCGCGTTCCGAGCACGCGACTGTCGTGGATCGCCTTTTTCTTTTCATCGGTCCAACGCAGGCCGCTGACGTTCTCACCGGCCAGATGGACGACGACATCGACGCCCTCGAGTTTTTCCGGGTCGGTAAATCCGCCTTCGATGCTCCATTGGATATGCCGGTCGTCCTCAGGTTCCTTTCGCGACGCGAGCAGCATCTCGTAGCCTTTGTCCTTGAAGGACTCTTGCAGAGCCTGCCCAAGCAAACCGCTCGCACCTGTGATCAGTACTTTCATAGGCAATATTTAACCACAGATAGACACAGATAGACACGGATAAAGCCAAAAATACCCGTCGGACACTAACTATCAAGGTGCGTATTACTGATCGTTCTTTCTGAGATCGTCATGGACGAATTTCACCATCAGCTTGATCTCGCGGTCGGTCAGTTGGTCGCGGAATGGCGGCATCCCGTTGCCGCCGCCGGAGATCTGTTTGTATATTTCGCCTTCGGTCCTGAACTTAAAATCGGCTTTCCGCAGGCTCGGCACCTGTTTTCCGTCATCCAAGGTCCTGCCGTTGGCCTCCGGTCCGTGACAGATGGCACAATTCTGGCGAAAGAGCGACGCCTCGTAGGTTTTGCTGTCGGCGATAACAAATCCGGTTGATTTGGCGTTGAGACAAGCCGAGACACCGATCGCAGCAAAGATCACGACCGCAATAAACTTAGTTCGAAACATTAAATTAGTACAACAAAGTGGGACGGCTTCTGCGGGTTCCGTAGAAGCGGCCCGATCAACGATGCTCTTCCTTGAGAGCTCGCTTGAAAATCTTCCCAGTATTGCCGATGGGCAGACTGTCGCGAAATTCGACCAGTCGAGGGTATTTGTTGGCGGCGATCTCTTTTTTGCACCAAGCAATAAACTCCTCGGCCGAAAGTTTCTGGTCCTGTTTGAGCACAACGAACGCCTTGACCTCTTCGCCAAGACGGGCATCTGGCACGCCGATAACCGCGCACAGTGAGACGGCCGGGTGCGTCATTATTACCTCTTCGAGCTGGCGCGGATAGACATTGTATCCGCCGCGAAGGATCATGTCCTTTTTGCGGTCGACGATCGAAAAATAACCTTCCTCGTCCTGGATACCGATATCGCCCGTGTGAAACCAACCGTTCCTGAATGCCTCCGCTGTCGCCTCTGGACGCTTGTAATAGCCCTTCATCACGTTGGTGCCGCGGATGACGATCTCGCCGCGGGTTCCTCGCGGGACCTCCTCGTCGTTATCGTCAAAACACCTGACGTCAACGCCAAAGATCGGTTGCCCAACGGTTCCCGGTTTTGAGGGCTTTTCAAGATGGTTAGCGGTCGCAAGCGGTGAGGTTTCCGAGAGTCCATATCCTTCCATCACGCGGATACCAAATTTTGCCTCGAACGCTTTCATTATCTCGACCGGCATTGGGGCTCCGCCCGAGGTGCAGACCTTCATGTTGTCAGAAATGTGGCTAACGTCGTATCCGGTTTCCTCTGCGTATTTGAGCAACGCCCAATACATCGTCGGTACGCCGACCCAGAAATTGACCTTTTCCGAAGCCATCGTGTCGAGCGTCAATTTGGCATCAAATCGCGGCAGCAGCACGATGCGGTGGCCGGCGTAGATCTGCGTATTCATCTGCACGGTCTGGCCGGTCGTGTGAAAGAGCGGCAAGGTGATCAGACAGGTTTTCTGCACACCGTCCGTAAAATTGAGGACCGGCAAGTGGATCAGAAATGTCGTCGTGACGTTCGAATAAAGATTTAGGTGCGTTAGCTCCGCACCTTTCGGCTGCCCTGTCGTACCCGACGTATAAAGGATCGCACACGTATCGTTCGGGTTAGTCGGGTATGTCTCGAATGTCTCAGGCTTATCGTAAGTTAGCTGCGTAAGTGTCTTATGCTCCGGCATCGGCGACTCGCCGAACAGGTCGCTGGTCATCACGACTAGGTGCTCGCAGCTGTCGACTTTGTCGAACGCTTCCTTGGTAACCTCAAGCAGCGGCAATTCTGGGGTGCCTTCAAATACAAATACCGCCTTCGCGTCCGAGTCCCGCAGGTGATATTCGATCTCGCTCGGTTTAAAGAGCACGCAGATCGGGACGACCGCGGCACCGGCCTTCATAATGCCGTAATAGACGATTGGAAAGAATGGTAAATTCGGGCAATTGAGTGCGACCTTATCCCCGTGACCGATACCCATCTCGGTCAGTGCATGCGCGACGCGATTAGAAAGTCGGTCGAGCTCGCCGTACGAGATGCGAACGTCTTGCCAGACGATCGCGTCAGCCTCCGGCGAGAGCCGTGCGTGATGCGAAACCATCGATGCCAGATTCAGAGTTGTGGCAATACCTTCCATATTAAAGACAGGGCTGCGGAGATTCAGGTCTTTAGAACTAAATTGAACGGAACGCTCAATTATACAACACTTTTTGCCTGAAAACTGATGGTCGCTGCGGATGAAATGTCGGCATTCATTCGCTGGATCGAATGAACCTTGAATTCATCCCTCTGTTCGGGAAAATCCGTCCGGTAATGCCCGCCGCGTGATTCCTCGCGCCAAAGCGCCGCCCTGGCGACAAGCTGCGCAAGCGTGACGAAGTTTCGTGACGACGTGCTCAGTTTTGCATCCGCGATCTGATCGAACTCGCGGATCGCACGTCTTAACGAATCGCGATCGCGCAATATGCCCACGCGTTCCCACATCACGCGTTTTATGCGTTTCCGGACTGCGGTGGCGATCTCAGCATTCGAAGTCTCAGCAATGCCGCGAGGCGATTCATCAGCACCGCCGGAGTCGATCTTAACGAAACGACTATCGTCGACGGCGGCCTCGCCGGCGCGGGCACCAAAAACGAGTCCCTCAAGCAGGGAATTGGATGCGAGCCGATTTGCTCCGTGCACGCCGGTACACGTGACCTCACCCGCGGCGTAAAGCCCCGGTACCGTGCTGCGTCCGTGCAGGTCCGTCCTGATGCCGCCCATGCAATAGTGCGACGCAGGCGAGACCGGAAGCGGGTCGCTCGCGATATCGAGGTCATAGAATTTACAAGTCTCGTATATTTTCGGGAAGCGATGCTTTAGGAAAGCCCCGTCAAGTGCCGTCATATCGAGCAAGACGTGGCGCGTACCCGTACGCCGCATTTCGGCGACGATCGAGCGGGCGACGATGTCACGCGGGGCCAATTCGGCCCGCTCGTCGTATCGAGGCATGAACCGCTCGCCGAATTTGTTCCGAAGGATGCCGCCCTCGCCACGCATTGCTTCGCTCAGGAGGAAGCGCGGTGCGTTCTTGAGGCTCAGCGCGGTCGGATGGAATTGGATAAACTCCATATCCGCCATATCGGCGCCGGCGAAATACGCCATCGCCATCCCGTCTCCGGTCGCGACCGCCGGATTTGTCGTATGTAGGAAGAGCTGCCCGGCACCGCCCGTGCACATTATTACGCCCTTAGCCCGTATCTCACGAGGTGCACGAAGGATCGGGTCGAGGAATTTGACGCCCGTGCAGCGACCGTTTTCGACGATCAGTCCTTCGGTGTAGGCGAATGGGACAATGTTTATCGAACGCTCGGTTCCGGCCTTGGCGATGAGCGATCGGACGAGTTCTGCACCGGTCGAATCACCGTTCGCGTGAATGATGCGCCTACGCGAATGAGCTGCTTCCTGTGTAAAGATCAGCTTACCGCCGTCGCTGTCAAATTCGGCTCCCCATTCGATCAATTCCTTGATGCAGCGTGTGCCTTCGGTTACAAGCGTTTCGACCGCCTCGACGTCGCACAGTCCCGCACCGGCGATGAGCGTGTCGTCTTCGTGAAGTTCGGGATTATCGTCTTCGGCGAGGACGACCGCGACTCCGCCCTGGGCATATTCGGTGTTGGATTCGCTCGCCTTGTCCTTGGTCAGGACGGTCACTCTCGCACCTTTTTCGGCCATTCCGATAGACGCCCGAAGACCGGCGACGCCGCTGCCGATAACGATGAAATCCGTTTCCGATGACATTATGAAAAATGTAGCAAATTACACGGTCGGTTGCGAATAACGAAAAATGCCTGCCCATAGAAATGAGCAGGCAATGTAAATCGCTATCTGAGTTCGATCTAGCCCGGGATCTTCAATTCCTGTCCGGGATGGATCAGATCCGGGTCACTGATAATATCTCTGTTCGCTTCGTAGATCGCGTTCCAGGAGATACCGTACTTCGCCCCGATCTTGCTCAGGTTGTCGCCCGGTTCGACGGTGTAAGTTCCGCCGCCACCGCCAGCATCGCCGGCCCCGGTCGTTACGTTGAGGACCAGGTCGCCCGACTGATAGTCAGGATCGATCCGCGCATACTCGTCCCACAAAGCCTGCTTTGCTTCGTCGCTGGGAGCGGTCGCATTGATGTGCAGCACACCGTCGCCTTCGCTCAACTCATAGGTCGTGCCATTTGAATTGGCGAGTTCCAATAGAGATTGATACTTTTCTTGTAATGACATAATTCCTCCAGATTTGGCCTATTTGTTGAGATTGTTGATAACCTTTTTCGGTTTTGATTCGTTGGCGACCATCATGACCTCGGCAACCTTAGCCTTATCAACTGTGCCGCTCAACGTGACTTCGCCGTCTTTAACAACGACCGTAACGCCACTGATGTTCTTCTTCTTGAGGCCTTCGTTGATCGTGCCCTCGAGCATTTTGTCAGGTGACGGCGGTTCAGGTGTCGGCAGCGGTTTGGTTGTGCAGTTGTTGGTGACCGATTTGATGCCCTCGACGCCCTTTACCGAGGCCTCGGCTTTGGTCTTGACCGTGATGTCCGCGACTTCGCCGGTCAGCGTGGCGACGCCATCCTTTACGACAACGGTTACGCCCGTTACCTTATCAGCGGCTAATTTATCCGTGGCCGCCTTTTGCAGGTCGGCATCGCTCTTGCCGCAGGCGCTCATGAATAAAGCAACGGCCAGCATTAGAACTGTAAAAAATTTCACTCTCATTTTTCCTCCAGAAAAAGATGTCTGATATCTATGTCCCGATTACCGTAAAAATTCGTCGAATCCAAACGGCAGATCCTAAAAATGGCGTTGGTTCAATCCAAAACACACCTTGTTTTTTAGTACACTCAGTTTGATTCAAATGGAGAAAATATTCAACAGCCAAGAGCGGTAATTTAGCCGAATATTTCTTCCATGATCTGTTTGGCGACCTCGTAAGACGTTTGTCCGGGCCGGATAATGAAGTGCCAATCAGCGAGGCAATATACCTTTTGCCGCTCCTCAAATAGTGTTATCGCCTTTTGTTTTTCACGTGCCAGCGGGCGGTCTTTTCGGGAAAAGGTGATATTGAGCCAGCAGTGCTCGAACGTTGCCTCGAGCCAGACGCTAGTGTAACCGCTCGATTTGAGCATTTCGCGATTTTCCGGCATGGTCCAGGCACCGCCTCCGAGCGACAGCACCCGCGTGTCGGTATCGTTCAGGATACGGCCCAGGTTCGTAGTTTCGATCTCGCGAAAGGCACTTTCGCCCTTGCTGTCAACGATCTGTGCGATCGACATTTTCTCGTTTTCTTCGATGACGTGATCGAGATCGACGCTCCGCGTCCGGATCATGTGCGCAACGTGTCGCGCCACGCTGGATTTCCCAACGCCCATAAATCCGGTCAAAACGATGCGTTTTTCTTTGTTCATTAGGCCCTAACTTGCCGAAACCGCAGACTGAAGCGTGTCGAAAAAGCCCGGAAACGAGACATCGACACATTCTGCCCCGATGATCTCGGTTTCGCCTTCGGCAAGCAGTCCGGCGACGGCGAAGGCCATCGCTATTCGATGGTCGTCGAACGAGTCGACCCGTGCTCCCGTCAATTTAGACCTTGAGACCCGGAATCCATCGGGAAACTCTTCGATCTCGGCACCCATCCGCCGCAAATTGTCCACGACCGATCTTATGCGGTCCGATTCCTTGACGCGGAGCTCTGCGGCATCGCGTATTTCGAGGCCGGCTTCGAGCTGAGTGCCGAGGATGGCGAGGATCGGGATCTCGTCGATGAGATTTGCAATTATCCCGCCGCGCACAATGTTCGCATCCGAACCAAGTGGCCCTCTCCGGCCGCGGACGGTCAGATCGCCGACCAGTTCATTACAAACCTCGCGCTCATTCAAGATCGCCAGGTCGACACCTAGATCGATGAGAACGTCGATGACGCCCGTGCGGGTCGGGTTGAGCCCGACGTTCACGAGTTTCAGATCGGAACCCGAAAGACTCGCCGCCGCAACCAAAAAGAATGCCGCCGCCGAAATGTCGCACGGCACCGAAAGATCGCGTGCAGCGAGGGTCTGTCCGCCATTGATCGAGATAGCTCCGTTTTCCGACTCAACCACGGCGCCGAACCACTTCAACATTCTCTCTGTATGATCGCGGGTTGGGGTCGGTTCATGAACAACAGTCGTGCCTTCAGCATGAAGTCCGGCAAGCAAAATACACGATTTGATCTGCGCGGACGCGATCGACAGAGTGTGTTCGAAGCCCTTTAATCCTGGATTTCCGTGAATCCGGAGCGGAGCGTGTCCGTCGTCCGCGTCGATCGTTCCTCCCATTGCAACCATCGGCCCGATCACGCGTCTCATCGGCCGTTTCGAAAGTGAAGCGTCCCCAACAAGTGTCGACTCGAACCGTTGGCCGGCGAGGATCCCGGTGATAAGGCGCATGGTCGTACCGCTATTCCCGCAGTCGAGCGGTACCGAAGGGGCACGGAATCCACGAATTCCGGTACCTTCGATCCGGACAACCGCTCCCGCGCGTTCGAACTTAACGCCCAATTCGGCAAGACACGATAGTGTCGAAGAGCAATCAGCGCTTGCCGCATAATTATCGATCGTCGTCGTTCCTACGGCTAACGACGAGATCATTGCCGACCGGTGAGAGATCGACTTGTCACCGGGTAATTTGAGTGTGCCGCGAAGCTCGGCGGCGGGTTTGATCAGCATTTGCCTCATTTTAGCTCGATTGGGCGGCGTTTGTCTTGACAGAATGTACATTCTGCCTTTAACGTACAATGCAGACACTGTGCCGGAAACTAAGGAATTAAAACTTCCAAGCCGTATTGAGTCGGTTGATGAGGCCGCGGCAAACGCTGAGGCATTCGCTCGCTCATTAGGGCTGACTGAAGACGCAATATATGCGATCGATCTCGCCGTACGCGAGTCGGTGGCCAATGCGGTAAAGCACGGAAACAAATTTGACGAGACGAAACGGGTCGAGGTCAAACTGGCTGAAACAGGGAGCGGTTTTGAGATCTGTGTTCGGGATTTTGGCTCCGGCTTCTCAGTTGATGACATTCCGGACCCGACCGATCGCGAGAATCTGCTAAAGGCCAACGGGCGGGGCATCTTGTTCATGAGGTCATTCATGGACGAGGTTGATTGGGCCCATCCCGAAGGCGGCGGACTGCTCGTCAAAATGCTCAAGCGGAGATGAACTTTTGTTTTCATTTGGACTTTTCTATCAGGGTTAGTCTAAAATCTGCTTTCAATCTTATTTATTAAACTTTGAGGAGAAAAAAATGGCTGACATCACTATTACTGAACGCCAGGCGGGCGACGTCACGATCTTAGACCTGGTCGGAAAGGTTACGATCGGCGAAGGAAGCGTTGCGCTTCGAAGCACGATCCGACGCGTACTTGGCGAAGGCAAAACTAAATTGATCTTGAATTTGGGCCAGGTTGGATATATCGATTCGAGTGGTATCGGCGAACTCGTGTCAAGCTTTACCGCTGTCAATAAGGAAGGCGGAACGCTGAAGCTCTTGAATCTGACGGAGAAGATCCAGGATCTGCTCGCTATCACGAAGCTTCTCACGGTTTTTGACGTTTATGAAGATGAAGCATCGGCACTTGCCAGCTTCAATTAACGACCGAGCAGATCGATAGTTTAGAAAGGGTAGAGGGTGAGAAGTTCTCCTTTACCCTTTCTTTCGTTTGCAGGTAGAATGCATCTATCGGGCCTCATCTATCATCTCTATGAGGTAGCTAAATTACTCGTTGGCCGATCTGCCGACTGGCCCTGAATTATTCAATCAATGCGAAAGATACTGTTATTCATTATCCTAACTTTCCTGCCGGTTGCCATCATGGCACAGGGCCAGAACCAGAGTCAGGTCTTTGACCTGTCGAATTACGGTGTCAAGATCGACGCCGAAAAACGCGTGATCATAGTGCTGGCGGCCCTTGAGATGGCCGAGACCAGGAACGCCTCCGGAGAGAACGTAAAGCTCATCAACACGCCGCTGTCCGAAAGTGGACAGGCATTTCGCGAGCAATTGATCAAGGACAACGCCGGATTGAATGAAGACCTGCGATCGCGGATATCGGCATTCGTGATCCAATACAAAAAGCGTCACCCGAAATCCTCGGACGCAGAGCTCGTATCGCCATTTATTTCAATAGCATATGCCTTATCCCCGCCGCCTGAGATGTTCGATCCATCGTTTACCGGTGACCTGCCGGGCGATCTGTTGGACGTTTTGGATTTTGCGCCGCTGGCGCGTGAATTTTACCGCCGCTCCGGCATCAGTGCCCGGCTTGACGATTACGTAAAACTCTACCGGACGGCATCTGACGTCGTTCTGCGGCCTTCGGCCCGCGACATGGTCAGCGAGCTGCTCGATTACATGCACACGAAGCCCGAGATCTATTATGTGGAAAAGATCAAGGTCGAGACGCAAAAGAGCAAGAGCAAATCGACAGTGTTGAGCAAGATCGAGACCCGCGAGCGTGAACGCCGGTTCGTTATCGTGCCTGAAATGTTGGCACCCGTCGGAACCGTCAATTTCCTTAATATCAAAGACGATTATTACGTCGTTGTCCCGCCGAACAGGGACCTTAGCTATTCTGACGTCCGCCGCGGGTTTATTCGTTTTGTCGTCGATCCGCTTATCTTAAAGAATGCAAAAGAGGTTACCGCTATCAAGGACGCGGTTAAACCGTTACTGGATGAAAGGCGAAAAAGCGACCCGAGCGTGTCTCCGGACGTGTTTCTAACTGTGTCGCGTTCGCTCGTCGCTGCAATTGATGCCCGCGAAATTGAATACTCGAAATCCAGGATCGCCACACAACAGGCCCGAAATAAGATCGCAACGCTCAAGACCGACGCCGAGAAACGTGCGGTCTCGCTGCAGCTTGAAAAATATCTCCGGACGCTCTCCGATGACACGGCATTGCAGTTATCGGAAGCTTATGAACGCGGGGCTGTGCTGGCGTTCTACTTCGCCGACGAGCTTAAGGGCACGGAAGATTCAGGCTTCGACATTGCGGCATCGGTCCGCGAAATGATCGCGACGTTTGATGCCGCTAAAGAGGGCGATCGTCTTGCCCAAAATGCTGAGGCTGCCAAACGGGCACTGGTGGCACGCGAGGAGCGGAAAAACCGGCCCGTTACCGAGGAATCGGTCGCGGACAACCCTGTAACCGTTCGCCTACTCGATATCCAAAAAACGATCGAAGCGAAGAACTACGACAAGGCAGGCACCGATCTCAGGACTCTTTTGAACGAAAATCCCAACGATCCGAGGATCTACTACAATCTCGGGCGCGTCGCTAGTCTTTCAGCGGAGGGTGTGACCGATCCCGACGAACAGGCCGAAAAGCTCAGAGAGGCGAAGATCGCGTACAGCAATGCCATCAAGGTCTCCACGAAAGATACGGATAAGGCACTGCTCTCGCTGACTTATGTCGCACTTGCCCGTATTTTCGAATTCTTTAACGATAAAGGAACGGCGATCCAGCTTTACGACCGCGGAATACAGATCGGCGAGGTTACCGGTGGTGCCTTTAACGATGCGGTTGCCGGTAAGCAGAATCTGCTCCAGAAACCCTAAGGGCTGCCGATATTTGATTGTCCAACCAAATCTGCTAACGTCTATCCGATGAGCAAAATGCCCTTTCGCAGCGGTTACGCCGCTTTTGTCGGCCGTCCGAATGCCGGAAAATCGACTCTGCTGAACCGCCTCGTCGGTGAAAAGATCGCCGCCGTCTCGAACAAGCCGCAGACCACGCGACACCGAATTCAGGGGATCGTGACGCGCGATGACGGCCAGATCGTTTTCGTCGACACTCCGGGCGTTCACAAACCCGGTTACCTGCTGAATCGCCGGATGATGTCTGCCGTGCACGATGCGATAATGTCGGTCGACCTGCTCGTACTTATGCGTGACGCGAGCGTCTCGACCGGCAATGGCGACCGCTTCGTCCTCGACCTCGTCAAAAAGGCCGAAAAGCCGACGATCCTCGTCCTCAACAAGATCGACAAGGTAAAAGACAAGAAAGCTCTGCTGCCGCTGATCGAAAGTTACGCTTCCGAGTACGAATTTGCCGAGATCGTTCCTGTTTCGGCGCTTCGCGGCGAGGCTGTCGATAACCTTCTTGACCAGATCGTCAAACATCTACCTGAGGGCGAAGCTCTGTTTGGCGAAGACGAGATGACCGATCAGCCGGTTCGAAGCCTCGTCGCCGAGATGGTCCGCGAGAAGATACTTGCGACGACCGGCGAGGAGATCCCGTACGTGACGGCGGTCGTAACGGAAGTTTTCGACGAGACGGACCCGGAAATGCTGAAAATATTCTGCGCGATCTACGTCGAACGGCCATCGCAAAAGAGCATCATTATCGGCAAACAAGGAGCACGGATCAAGGACATCGGCACCAAGGCCCGCGTCGATATCGAAAACCTCGTCGGTAAACACGTATTCCTCAAGCTCTTCGTCAAGGTCGTCGAAGACTGGCGCAACCTCGAAGGGCGTCTCGACGAGATCGGCATTCGCGATCGATGAAAAATACTGTAAACAAATGGTTTGTTGCCGAGGTCGTGTGCTCGGCGGACGCCGCCGAGGCAGTCGAATCCGCATTCAACGTTCTTGACGCACTCGGTACCGAGATCGACAGCCTACGAAAGGCGAAGGACGAGCCGTTGTGTGTTTCGGGTTATTTCGAGACTGCTCCGGCCTTGGGAGAGGTCCGGGCGGCGGTCGAAGAATCGCTGCGTATATATGGCTTCAACGCAGGGTCAATCGTTAGCATCACGATCAAGGATGTCGAGCAGACCGATTGGCTTGCCGAGTGGAAGAAGCATTGGAAGGCGACCGAGATCGGCCGGTTTGTTATTGCACCGCCGTGGGAAGATGTAGCCGAAGGCGGCAGATTCGTCATTCGCATCGAGCCGAACATGGCGTTCGGTACCGGCACGCACGAAACGACAAAACTCTGCGTCAAAAAGATCGACGAACTCTATCGGCCCGAGCAATCGTTTCTCGATGTCGGAACCGGGACCGGAATTCTAGCGATCGCGGCGGCGAAACTCGGCGGCACGCGAATAGTCGCCTGCGACACGGACATTGACTCGGTTGCGATCGCGCGTGAAAATGCCATTCTCAACGGGGTCGCGGATGCGATCGAGTATTTCGACGGTTCCATCGACGACGCGATGCCAGTTTTCGATTTCGTTTGCGCGAACCTCACGATCGATGTCATCCTGCCGATCCTCGATCTACTATTATCGAAGTCCGGCCAAGTTCTGTTGTTGTCCGGAATTCTCGTCGAGCAAAAAGATCTGATCGCGGACGCACTTGCCGAACGCGGGATCGCAGACTATACGGTCGAAGCGGACGGCGAGTGGATATCGGTTTTGGTTAATATCAGTTAGGTTTTTTCTGCGGTACCGCAACGGGAATGTCGCCGTCATCGGTAATGGTGACGAGCGGTTCGCGCGCCTTTGGCCGCAGTTTCGGGGCCGCTTTTGCGAGGACCGGCGGCGTGCGGGCCGACGAGATCGATACCGGCGAGAGCGGCTCGATGCGTTTCATTATGGTCCCGCCGCGGCCCGCCGTCCACACGTCCTTTCCGCCGCGATAAACTACCGCCTGCAGAACCTTGCCCGTGATATTAGGCTGACTCAGCCAATTGACTCCGCCGTTTTCGGTGACAAGGACCGTTCCAAGCTCGCCGACCGCGATGGCGTTATCTCGGCCGAATGCCTGCACGGCAAAGAGGTTCGATCTCGACGGCGATTCCTGGTCTTTCCACGTTTCGCCGCCGTCCGTTGTCCGCAGGATCACGCCGCCCGCTCCGACCGCGTAACCGTCCTGATCGTCGAAGAAACTAACCGAATAGAGATTTTCGCGTAAATTCGTCTTGATCTTTCGCCAGGTGACGCCGCCGTCACGCGTTCGCAGAACCGTGCCTTTGTCGCCGACGACGATGCCGTGCTTATCGTCAAAAAAGCGTACGTCCTCAAGCCAGAGACGCGTGCCCGATTCGAATTGCTCCCAATACGCACCCGCCGAATCCGACCGCAGGATCATCCCGTTCGCACCGACGGCAAAGCCGAGTTTGTCGGTGACGAAATTGACGCTCAGCAGGTCTTCCGTAACGTTTGAGATGCCCTTGCCCCAACTCGCCCCACCGTTGATCGTTCGCAGGACGGTTCCCTTGTCGCCGACGGCCCAGCCTTTTTGGCCGTCGTAAAAATAGACGGAATTCAGGTTCTCGTTCGTGTCGGTAAATACGGGCAGCCAGGTTTCACCGGCGTTGTTCGTCAGCCAGATCCGGCCTCGCGAACCGACGGCGACGCCGATCTCGTTATCGAGGAAGAGCAGGTCGTTCACGTCGTCACGGCCGCCCTCGCTCAGCCGCTGCCAGCTATATCCGCTGTCGTCGGTCCGCAGGATCAAGCCGTTCTCGCCGACCGCCCAACCGGTAAACGCGTCGGCAAAGCACGCCGCGACGAGTTTCGGACTTGTTCGCACGTTAAATGGCAGCCACGTGACGCCGCTGTCGCCGGTGAGCCAGACGAGCCCGTCGGCGTCGGTGATCGCTCCGTCGGTGCCACTCGCAGTGCTGACCGCGAGTAGGTCGGCCCGGCTGTAGATATTGACGTTCGCCCAGGTCTCGCCGGCGTCGGTGCTGCGGGCGACGCATCCGCCGTAACCCGCCGCGACCATCGTCGTCGCACTGAAATAAGCAACGCCGGCGACGATCGCGCCGCCGCACGGCTTTGCGAACGTCCACGTCGTGCCGCCGTCGCGGGTCGAGATCAATGTGCCGTTAACGCCAGCCGCGGCGGCCAATTTAGCGTCGAATGTTGCGACATTCAACAGATGATCGGTCGCCTCGGACTTCTGCGTTTGCCACGTGACGCCGCCGTCGGTCGTTTTCAGTATTCGCCCGTAAGTGCCGACGATCCATCCGGTTGCGGGCTCCGTTTTCGAGAAAGCGATACTGTAAAGGTGGTCTTTGGCATCGACTTCGACCGGCTTCCAGGTCTTGCCGCCGTTCGAAGTCGCGATGATCGTGCCGCGGGCGCCGACGGCGATCGCGCTGTCGTCGTCGATCGCCCAAACGCCCGAGATCACGACGTCGACCGGAGAGATCTGCCGCTGCCAATAAAAGCCGCCGTCGGTCGTCCGCAGGATCGTCGCCTCCGAACCGACCGCGAAACCGTGCCGTTTGTCCTTTGCAAAACTTATCGAATAGAGCGGATTGCCCTGCGGCAGCGGATTCTGCCAGACCCATCCCTGGCCGGTCCGCTGGGCGAAAACACTGCCGCTGAGCAGAATTATGAGAATAAAAAACGAAGGCGCAAGCGCACCGAATGTGCCCGAACACCCTTGAATCCTCAACTTCTGCAATACTCTCATTAATTCTTTCGTGCGACACGACGAACGGCCTGCGCGGGCCTGTTTAGGCCATCTGGAGCGTGAGAAAATGATTTTTTCACACAAATCTAAGGTTTCTCAACACGAATCTAAGGTTTTGTCACACGATTCTAAGGTTTCGTCACACGATTCTAAGGTTTCGTCACACTATTCCAAGGTTCCGTCACACAATTCTAAGGTTCCGTCACACGATTCTAAGGTTTCGTCACACTATTCCAAGGTTTCGTCGCACGAATCTAAGGTTCTGTCACAGTGATCTAGGGTTTTCTCGCACGCTTTCGGCCGTTTGCCGAGTGCCGACCGCCGTCAAAAACCGTTTCAGATCTCTAGGACACCCAGTTCGACGACCGCGTCTTCTAATAAAGCCTGGTCAACATAACCGAGTTCCGCCATCTTGCGCGCCATCGAATCGGCGACTTCCTGCACATCGTGGCCGTTGTGGCCCTTGACCCATTTCCAGGTTATATGATGCTTTTTGGCAGCGTTATCAAGTCGTTTCCACCAATCGTGATTGGTCTTTCGCTTCCACGTGCCGCCCATAGTCTCGACCACGTATCGCGAATCCGACATCAACGTCACGGTGCAAGGTTCTTTCAAATTCTCAAGCCCGATCGCCGCCGCCGCGATCTCCGCCTGCTGATTCGTCGCGTTTCCCAAATACTCGCCGACCGCTTTCCAAAGGCCCTTAAAGCCTAAAACAGCCACCGCCGCCGCACGTGGATTACCTTTCCCGTTGCCGAGGCTCGAACCGTCACAGACTATGGTGACTTGTTTCATGTTTTATTCGACACGTGGTTTTAGTTTTCGACTAATTATTCTGCAAAGTAGCCCGACGATGAAAGCGCTTCCAACGATCACGGAAAAGTTGAATACTAGTCCCAAGACACCATCTTCTAAGACCCCGTATCTATTGCCCCACCAGGAAAATGGTACTCCCCAGTTCGGAAAATCGGGTCCCGAGGACATTAGATCTCCTTTCGAACTCACCAGTTTCGCTTGATATTCATTATTCGCAAGTATGTAATTACCAACATTTAGGAAAACGAATACGAGTATCGTAACGATAAACCCAAGCTTGAATGACCTGTCATACAATCGGCTCATCTCTTCATCCAACGGCTACTACGTTATCCACATAGCTATCGAACGTCTCGTCGTGCGATATCACAAAAAGCTGGTCAAAATGTGTGATCCGGCTGATCTGCATCGCGAGGTTTTCGCGGCGTTCGGCGTCCATATTGGTCGTCGGTTCGTCGAAGAAAGCGATGCGGATATCGGTCAACTGTTTTAGCAACGCTAGCCGCACCGACAACGCCGCCGCCATCTGCTCGCCGCCCGAGAGACTCTGGAACGGCCGCTCGTAACCGTCCTCCTCAAGCATTATGGCGTAATCTTCGCCCCATTTCAGCGTCCGCTCGGCGTTTCCTGTAATTTCGCGAAACATCAGGTTTGCTTCGAGCGAGACGTGGTAGACGTAATTGCGTGCGACGCGAGGCGCTGCCTCTTTAAGGGTGTCGCGAATGAACGTCGTTGCCTCCGCCACCTTTTCGAGCCGCTCCTTTTCCTTGAACTCGCCGGCGAGCGACTTGCGAAGCTCAGCAAAGCGTTTACGCTCGGCTTCAAGCTGTGCGGCGCGATGCTGCGCGGCGTCGTGCCGTGCACGGGCGGCGGCGAGCCCTTTTTCGGCTTCGAGCAATGTCGATTTTTCCCTCGAATGCCGCTGAGCGTCGTATTTGTAGTCGGCCGAGCGGTCGAGGTCTTCGATCTCGAGTTTTTCGAACAAGATCTGGCGATCCGCGCAAAGTCGTTCGAGATTCCTGTCGATCTCCGAGGCTGAAGCCCGCAGGTCCGGTTCTCGGCGAACCTCGCTCTCGAGCAGGCGGAGCCGCGAACGCGGGTCACCAAGTTCCGCCAGTTTTGCCTCATTCTCGGTAAGTTCCTTCTCAGCTCCGGCGAGGTTACCGATCTGCCGCTCCATCGCTTTTTGTTCGTCGGCGAGCCGTGTGCCTTCGTCCTTGAGCTCCTTCTCACGCGAACGCAACGAGTCGAGCGTGGACGCCAACCGCTCGGCGTCGCGAGCTGCACGCAGAACGCCGGCGACCGTTACGCGCTCCGTTTCAGCGGCGGATATCCGCGAACGAACGTCCTCGAATTGGCCGGAGACAAATGACTCGAGCGTCTGTCCGGGCTTGAGATTAAGGCACTTTTCGGAAAGGATCGGGCAGAGCCCGTTGCGTATCTCGTCCTGAAATTTTCGGTCGCGTTCGAGAGCGGCATTCAGATGGGCGATCTCCTTGATCAACTCGGCATCGCGAGCAGAGAGCGGTTCGACCTGAGCGGCTGCTGCTCGGCTGCTCTCAGCCTGCTTGATCTGTTCGGAATTTTCGCGATACGTGACGCGCAGGCGATCGACCCGCTGCTTGAGGGCCTCGGCCTGCTCGGCGACCGCACGGGCGGCAGCGATACGCTCGCGAAGCTGTGAGCGAGTCGTTTCGAGCGATTCCTGATCCTTTACTTTTGGCGATAGTTCGGCAATTTCGACGTGTGCCTTTTCCAGATTTAGAAGTGCGTCGGAGTTGCGCTTCTGTTCCGATCGGACTGCGGCGAGGGCATTCTCGACACGTTCGATCTCATTTAGCGTTTCGACGACATGACGCTTTTCGTCCGCGGTCCGTTCGAGTGTCTGGATCTCAGCGGCGAGTTTGCCGATCTGCTCCATTTGCGACTTGTGCTCTTCGTCGACGGATTCGGAACGCGAGAGTTCACCCTCGGCGCGGGCGATCACCTCGCGGACGCCAGTGATCTGCGTGTCGATGAATCGCGACGTTTCACGCAGCTTCTCCGCGGCCTGCCTGTATTCTTCGACCTTCAGCAGACGGTCGAACGCCACCTTGCGATCGGTCGCGCTTTCGAGAAATATCGCCGTGAACGTGCCCTGCGGTACGCCGATCGCCTGCCGGAACAGCGATTTAAGATCGGTTCCCGGTTCGAGGCCGAGGTGCTGCCAGAGAAAGCGAAAAACCTCCTCTTTCTTGTCCGCGATTTTCGTTTGCAGACGCGGATCGGTGACGTAATAACCGGCTCCCGTGTCGCGATAGACGACATATTCACGTTCGTCGAGCCCGCTCTCGAACGTGATCCGTGCCCAACCCTTTTTCGCACCTCGTCGGAGGAATTCTTCCTTTTTGTACTCTAGCAGGTCGAACAGGACCCAAGCGATCGCCTCTATTATGGTCGTCTTGCCGGCGCCGTTCTCGCCGGTGATGGCGGTCGTCCCTCTTGTGAATTCGAAAGTTGCGGCGGCGTGAGATTTGATATTCTCAAGCTCGACCTTTGAGATATGCATAGGGAAGTGCGTTGTGCGCTACATCCTCAATTCTAATTGAATTCCAAACAAAGAAAAAGAATGCCGCAACGACGATGGCAAATACGTGCCTTTCGTGATATTCGTTGAAACGGTTGAGAAACTATGACCAAATTTGAGACCGGCGATCCCGTGATCATTGTTTTGCACACCCCGCGTGAAAAGCTCATCGGCCTGGTCGGTGAGATCAATGCGGCGGGGATCTTCGTCCGCGCGATCGAACTTGGTTATTTCGAGGACTGGAGCCGGGCCATCGCCTCGGGCGAACCGTTCCTGCAGATGAACGATTATTTCTTTCCGATGTGGCGTGTTGAGCGGATTACGCGCGACGAGCCCGGCGGTGATATTCCATCGATGTCCGAACAGTTTTTGGAAAGGACCGGCAGGGAACTCGCAGAATTCTAACCGAGAGGCTACTGCTGCTTCTTGATCGAGATCGAGCCGTTGTTGGTGGTCAGGCGGAGTGATGCGTCGCCGCCTTTACCGAGCGTAGCGGCGATGTTCTTGACCGGGCCGGGCGTTATGTTCTCGGTGGCGAGTTTGTATGGGATATCCGACGAGAATGCACCAAATCCGTACGAAGCGGTCAGCATACACGAGGATGTTTCGGGAAGCCACAATTTGATCGATCCGTTCGAAGTCCCAAACCTATAGGAACCGCCATTGAGGATATCGCCGTTGTAGGCGACCGTTCCGGAGATCGAATTTACCTCGATCTGGCGATGAGCTATCTTCTGCACCGAGATAGAGCCGCTGGTCGTTTTCGCCCTGAAGATATCACCGATCTCGCTCGGACTGGCGTCAAATGCCAGGATATTCCCCGACGTATTTTCAAGATTCATTGCTCCGCTCGACTGTTCGACGGTCAAGTCGCCGCGGTACGTTGTCGCATTAATGCCGTCCGAGATATTCCGAAGCGAAATATCGCCCCCGGCGTTCTTAATTCCTACCCGCCGAATGCCGTCAACCACGAACGAAACTTCCTGGCCTTTGAGATTCAATGTCGCGTTCACGGGTGCGTCGATCTCGATCTCGTCACCGCTGACACACTCACCAGAGGGAATGAAATTGTTCTTTTCACCGCTGTCCGGCAGGACCATGATCCACACCGGATCGCCCGTCTTCTGATTTTTTTGCTGGACGCGGAATCCGACCGTGGTCCCGGATGAGACGAAAACCCGCACCTCGTTCCGATCCCAGCCGTTGACCTTAACATTGCCCTGCATCACGCAGAGTGAAATATTGATCTTCGGGTCTACCTTGATCGACCGTTCCGAATCGCCACCGCCGAAGAACACCATCTTTGGGAGGGCAGACGTTTTGCCTTTAACAACCACCGGCGGTGCCGGAGCGGCCGGCTTGGATCGGGGGTCGGGCTGCGCCGAGGCAGCGTGTGCCATCATTATCGTGATCGCAGCGGCCGCTGACACGATCGCAAATTTTCTGAGTGTGAATCTCATTTGTTCTGCAGGGCTAACGGAGGCTAGCGACCAGCTCCTCCTTCTGCGAGACCGAGCTCAGGAGATCGATCTTGTTCTGGTATGACGCGTATAGGACCTGCTTTGCGGATTCGTTCTTAGGGTTCTTTTTGACCTCGACACGCATTTTATCGATCGCATCGTTAACCACCGCAAGATCACGTTCGAACGAGATCCGCTCCGAGCCGCGCATGGTAGCGTCCTTCTGGTTCTGGACCGATTGGGAAAGGCTTGCGATCGTTCGGAGATAATTCTCTTCGCCCGGCAAATATGTGTTCTGTGTGTCGGCTGCGGCCGTGGGCGTCGGATCAGACGGCTGCTTGAAGACTGCTCGTTTCGGCTCCGAATAAACCGCTCTCTCAGCCCTGACGGGTTGCTCGTCGGTCTTGATCGTCGCAGAATCCGGATCAGCCTTCGGCGTAACCGTCGAAACCTCGGTCGGCACGACCGGCTTAACGGGCGATGTCACAACCGGCGTCACGTTCTTTGCCGTGTTAACCGCTGCAGGCTGCCGATCGATCATAACTAGGGCCGTGATTCCGAAGACGATTATCAACGCAGCCGCTGCAGCCATCGAAGGGGACATTAGCCCGACGCTCAGAAATGCCCATGCCTTTTGCCAAAAGGGGCGGTTCTCACGCTCGACTGCGATCGAATCATTTATCCGTGTCCACAAACGCTGCGTAGGTACGAGCGTGTTAAATTCGCGTTCGAGAGCAGGGAATACAACTGCCGATTCATCCTCAGCTTCGGCGAGCATCGACGCACAAGCATCGCACGTTGCGATGTGTCCGGAGACTCGAGCCGTCTGGACATGGTCAAGCTCACCGTCCAGGAACGCCTGAATAATTCCAATGTCTAAACAATCCTGCTTCATATCGTATCCTTACCGATCTTACCGTAAAACCGGCTAAATTCTTGTCTTGCACGAGCAATATATGTTCCGATGCTCGTTTCGTTCAACTCTAAACTCGCCGCGATCTCTTTGTACGAGAGGCCCTGTTGTTTCAGCAGCAGGCAGCTGCGGAGCGGCTCTTTTATCTTGTTCAGAGCCCTGACGATCTCATTCACACCGGCCTGTTCCTCGTAATCTGTCTCGATCGAGGCTGCCTCATATGTGCCTGTCTCTTTGACGTAGTTTTCATCGCGGGTGTTCGCTCTAATGTTGCCGCGTATCGTATTGCGTGCGACGTTTATCGCTACACGAATGAGCCAGGGCCGAAGCATCTGTTCGTCAGTTATCGAGCCCAAATTATTATACAAACGGAGAAACGTCTCTTGAGTTACATCTTCGGCGAGACCAGCGTCCTGCACCACCGACCGCGCGGCGCGAAAGACGGTCCGGTGATGAAGCGTGAAAGCCTCCTCAAACTTGATCTTCTCACTAGCGGCCGCCGTAGCTGTTTCGGACATTATGTCCACAAATATTTCGGTTCTCTCGCTCATTTTCAGCATCGAAAAATGCTCTTCGATAGTAATACACCGCCGGAAGCTGATTTATGACACGAGTTTAACCCTAAAATTGGATTATTTTCAATTTTTTGAAAGATTCGGATGACGCGTCGCTGTTGTCGTTCGCGGTGACCAGATAGCGGTGACTGTCGTCCGGATCATTTGAGATACGTTCGAATGTCGCTTGCGGTTCTGTTGAAGTTTCGTCGGTGATAAATTTCGGCTCGACCATGGCGAGCTGTTTCAAAATGTCGTAAAGATGCGATCGCGTCGTGCCGAACCCCGTGTCTTCATCGTCGATGATCAGACGGATCTCGGCCTGCTTATCCGCGAAATGGGTGAGGATCGCCGCCGCATGGATGACGCCCGCCTCGAAACGCGTTGACGCGACGGCACCCTTGCCGCTCTGTTCGGCGGATATCTTTTCGCGGAGCGGCCGCCCGCTCTCCTTATTTTTCGGTACGAAACGATCGAGGATGACCGTGATCCGCAATTCATCCTCCGCCGCAAATTCGCGGACCGTCAGGTGACGGGCACGGGCGGTGGCTTTCCAATCGATCCGGCGAAGGTCGTCGTTCGGCTGATAATCGCGCAGCGCAAGCAGGTCCTGGCCCATTCCGCGCTTGTTTGCGACCAGTTTCCCGGCATCGAGCGGTGTTTCGTCCGAAACGTCGTCGAAATGGTCGGGCTGCGGAAAAACGATAAGATCGGTCTCGCGTGCCGGCAGACGGCGGCGATGGCGGAAAAATCCGAACGGAAACCGCGTCGAAAGTTCAAAGTCCTTGATGAGAAATCGCCCGCGATTGGGAAACACGTGCTCTGTCCGGCTCTCGACCGTCGAGTTTCGCGCGACATACGCGATGTGGTCGAGCGTTCGGCGGACAGTCGGCGGACGGGAGAGCCGTTTTGCCAAAAACGCCGGCAGTAATCTTTCGAGATCGTCTGCGGCGATCGATCGTTCGCGTTCGCGGCCGCGAACCTCGGCGACGATCGAGAAACTCGCAAAGAGCTTTTTCCGGTTGACGACGTTCAACAGGATGGGCGTCTTTTCACCGGCAAAGATCGTCTCCGGAAAACGCATTTTAACGTCGAGTTTCTTGAGGCTGATCCGGCCGGCGAAAAAACCGACGATCAGGGTCGCCGCGAGGAACGAGAGCACAAGAAAAAGCAGGTTGTTGCCCGTATTCCACGCCGAAAAACCGACGACGATCATCAGCACCAGCATTATGGCCCCTCCGGTCGTAAACTCGAACGGCAGGTTCATCTGCGACGCCTCGCGGCTCGCGTTCCTGGCGAGCGGCGGCACCACGAAGATCAGGATAAGCAGAACGAAGACGAGCGAAATTCCGGCTGCGATGCCGGCAAGCTGCGGATTATCGGTCTGATGGGCGTAAAGCGTCAGCAGGGAAAGCGCGATCCCACCAAAAACGACGACGCCCGCAAATATCGCGTTCCGCAGATCGCGGAGACTAAAGAGTTGAGTTAGGTCCTTGAGTTTCAAAAAAGTTAAATCGGCACTGCGACCTTGACGAGGATCTCGTTCAGCACCTGTTCGGCCTCGCGTGTTCGCTGGCGAAGGGCGTTGACGCGCGAATTGACGATAATTCTGTGGGCGAAGCACGGTACGACGAGGCGTTTGATGTCGTCGGCGATGCAGTAATCGCGTCCCTCGATAAACGCGAGTGCCTGGGCCGAACGGAACAAGGCGAGTGTGCCCCGAGGGCTGATGCCGAGTTCGAGGGCGTCCGCCTTTCGGGTCGCGTCGACGATCTGAAGGAGGTAATCGACCAACACTTCGTCAAAACGCACTTCGGAGACCATATTCTGCAGCTCGATAACATCAGTGTGCGTCATTATCTTGCCGATCAGGTCGAGCGGATTCGACCGCTCGCGGTCGCGCAGGATCGTTCGCTCGTCCTCAAGCGTCGGGTAACCCATGTGCAGCCGCAGCATAAAACGGTCGAGCTGCGATTCGGGCAGCGGATACGTGCCGTGATGTTCAGATGGGTTCTGCGTCGCGATAACAATGAACGGCAACGGCAGGCGTCGCGTAACGCCTTCGACGGTCACCTGTTCCTCAGCCATCGCCTCGAGCAGGGCGGACTGCGTCTTGGGCGTCGCGCGATTGATCTCGTCAGCGAGTACGATATTCGAGAATATCGGTCCGGCCTTCCACTCAAAATCACCGTTCTTTTGGTTATAGACCGACAATCCGATCACGTCGGACGGCAAAAGGTCGGAGGTGAACTGGATCCGCTGAAACGAGAGCTCCAAGGCCCGAGCGAAGGCATTCGCCAGCGTCGTCTTACCGATACCGGGCACATCCTCGATCAGCAGATGGCCACGGGCCAGCAGGGCGATCAGGGCGAATTTAACGGTATCGGACTTGCCGCGAATGACCGTTTCGATCGCAGCCTGAAGCTCCGTGATCTTAGCCGCGGCGTCAAAATTGTGTACGACCGTCTCGCCGGCCGGCTTTGTCTCACTGATGATCCAATCTCTCATCGTATCGCTTTGAACTCGGGACATTTCTCGCTCCCGTTACATATTACAAGATTCGGCACCCATCCTGCATTACAATATTTCGCTTGGCCCAATGAAACGGATCAAACACCTGAAACGCCTGAAACGCATCCAACATCTTGAACGCTCGAAACGGTGAAACACGCTGAACACCTTTCACGGGCTCACGAGGCATTGGTTGCCAAATATGCGAGGCTGCATTCAATGGAGTATCCGAGAAAGTTGCAAAGCGCCCCCGATTGCGACTAAACTTTTGAAACTAATCGCTCGCCGTTTCGTGAAAAATGCGGTAAGGATGGTGGTTTCCATATGATGAATCTACGAAAACGGATGCGTGATCAACGCGGATTTAACCTGATTGAATTGATGATCGTCATCGCGATCATCGGTCTCCTGATCGCTGTCGGCGGTTACGGATGGTCGGCGATGATGAAAAGCGGCAACGAGACCGCCGCGGCCCAAACGATGGACAAGATCCGCATCTTTCAGGCTCAATACGCCGGCAAGAACAAAGGTAAATTCGGCTCTTTCGACGATCTGATCAAGTCCGTCGGAATGGACGAATCGTTCAAGGGCGAGCGTCCGGTCGTGAACGGATACGTTTACAGTATGACGGTTGAGGAACAGTCATCGAGCAAGCCGTCGTTCTACTCGGTGACTGCTGACCCGCAGGTGGCGGAAGGCGTTTCGGCCACAGGCAGCATCCATTTCTATACGGATTCAAACCTCGGCACGATCAGACGGACGGACGAAAATCGCCCGGCCAAGGCCGACGACCCGTCATTATAAGAATCAAAGGCCGTCTTAGCTCAGTGGTAGAGCACTCGCTTCACACGCGATAGGTCACAAGTTCAAATCTTGTAGACGGCACCAGTATTATCAACGACTTACGGGCATCTGAACGATGTCCGTTTGTATTCCTGCCGAGATTCCGGCAAAAAGTTTCTGATTTGTCAAAAGATCAATATGTCGCCTTGTACGTCACTAAACCCCGCTCAACGCAGCTTCAATGTCGGAGACCATTTTTTCGTCAAATTTGCCAAGCGAATTGTTTGATTTGAGCTCGTTGAGAAGATCGAGGGCTTTCTGGAGTGATTGCCGGGCGGCCTGGTTGTCACCGAGCTTGATCGCCATCATTCCGACGCTCTTGAGCGACTGAGCAAGGTCGCGTCGTGCAAGCGTGTCTTTTGCGTCGGCGTCGGCAAGACGCTGAAAGATCACCGCCGAATTCTGGTACTTAAGCATGGCATCGGGAATGTTGCCACGCTTTTCACTGGTATCACCCATTCGGACGTAGAGATTTCCCAGATCCCGTCGATAACCTTCGTTCTTTGGGTCTTCATTTATCAGGGCGTTATAGATCTCTTCAGAGCTCGCAAACATTTCCGAGGCTTCCGCGGTATGCTGGAGAACCCCTAACATCAGGCCGCGACGGGAGAACGCTTTTGCCAGATCATATCGAGCCTGCATATCTGCCTTATCAATGTCGACCGATCTTTTTGCCGCATCGAGGGAGCGATCAGCGAAGTAAAGAGCTTTAGCCGGGTCGGAATCTTCATAGATACTGCTCGCGAAGGTGTAGATCGAAAATGCCAATGTCTGGATCGACGGGTCGTCATGGTTCCTGAACTTGAGATCGTCGATACCGTCGAGAGCCTTACCCATTTCAGTCTCCGCCTCCGCCTGCAGCCCGTTCCATGATAAGGCATTCCCCAGAAACGCATACGCCTTTGCCTTCAATTTCTTTACGTCCACCGAGTTTTGATCCAGGCCGCTAAGTTCATCGACAGTTTTCTGGAACAAGGGAACAGCGGTTTCATATTGATTATTGCGTGAATAGATCTGGCCCTGATCCATCTCGGCGGCGATCAATTCGAGCTTGAGTTCGGTGTCTGCGGGGGATTCGGCGATCAATTTGTTGTAGATGGCAATGCCGGACTCGGCATCGGCGATCGAACCGGAGATGTCATTCTGTCTGTTGCGAATTAGGCTTGAGTTCTGGAAATTTTTGGCTATCGCGCGTTGATTTTCACTCGTTTCCGGCAGACGTCTGCGAATGTTGAGAGCTTTCACGTAGCTTTCGATCGCACCGCTATAATTGTTGAGATTTGGCCTGTTCGGATTTCCCTGGAGGTCGCCAACCTTTTCATACGCGGCGGCAAGTTCCGATTGCAGCGAATTATCGTTAGAGGATTCTGACGCGAGGCTATCCAGGTATTCGAGCGCTCGGGAAACGACTGCCTCACGCGCTTCGGTCGCACCGGGCAGGTTCTCGATCTTTGGCGTGATATCGAATAAAAGGGAATTTGAAAGTTTCCGAACGTCTTGAAATCGCTTTTCGGCACGATCTCGTTCGCGTCTGGCGACATTTGCCTGCCAGAGCGAAACCGCTACACCGGCGATCAGCGTCAGTGAAATGAGAACCGCCGCGAAAACCGCGATCTTGTTCCTTCGGACAAACTTGCCTGTCCGGTAACCAAATGTGTTAGGACGGGCGCTGACCGGCCGCCCGTCGAGATAATTCCGAATGTCCTGTGCGAGATCCTCGACCGAACCGTAACGACGCTCCGGCTCTTTGCGAAGCGCGGTCAGAACGATGTTATCGAGGTCACCCTTCAGTTGACTCGCGGAACCGACCGGTTGTTCATCACTCTCGACAGCACTTGGCGGGATCGGCCTTGTCGAGGTTACCGTTTGAACGACCTCCTCAAAACTCTTGTTTTCAATTTCGAGCGGCTTTGACCCTGTCAGCAGTTCGTAAAGCACGACACCGAGCGAGTAAACGTCGCTCGAAGTCGTTATTTTCTTGCCGGTGATCTGCTCCGGCGAAGCGTAAGCCGGCGTGAAAGCCCTTATCGCCGTCTGCGTTGCCGCAGAATCATTTTCAAACGTTTTTGCGAGTCCAAAATCCAGGAGTTTTGGTTCGCCATCGGCGGTCACGAAAATATTTGTGGGCTTAATATCCCGATGAACGACCAAATTACGATGAGCAAATGCCACCGCCGAGCAAACCTTCAGGAAGAGCCGGAGTTTATCGGCGATATTGAGATGATTCAACGCAGCGTACTCGTTCAGCGGTAAGCCCTCGACGAATTCCATGGCAATAAATGGTTCGCCAAGATCCGAGATCCCGCCGTCGAGCAACATCGCGATGTTTGGATGATTCAGACCGGCAAGGATCTGGCGTTCCTGTCGAAATCGTTCGATCATTTGCGAATCGGCGACGGACTGCCGCACGATCTTCAGGGCGACCAATTGATCGAACTCGCCGTCGTCCCGTTCCGCCAAGAAGACCGTGCCCATTCCGCCATGTCCGATCTCGCGGATGATCCGATAATTACCAAACTTTTTCTGACTTAGATCTGGTTCCGATGCTCCTATCTGTCCGGCGATGTCGACAACATTTTCGTCGATCAGATTCACCGTCGAATCGTGAGCTTTGAGCAGGCTAAGGACCTCGATCTGCATTTCCGGATCGTCGCCGCAAACATCGTGGATGAACGTCAACCGATCGAAACCATCGAGTTCGATCGCTCGCGCGAAAATATCCTTTAGTCTTTCACGATCAGCAAGGCCCATAACGGAGACGTCAATGTGGATCTGAAGTGGGGAGACTTCAATTATACCTCGGAACTGTGCGATCCGAAAAAAAATTTCGGTACTGAGCGCTTTTGCACAACAAATACGCCCTATTGGTTAGAAATCCAACTATCAGGTATCACCAGAGGGAGATAGATAAATGTTCGAAAGCAGAAAGCGCCGTCTTCGCTTCAATGTCTCTTTGATCTTTGCAGTCGCGGTTTTCGTGATCGCAGGATTTGGCGTCTCCGAAAGCGTTTCGTCGAATCGCGTCAGCGGTCAAACAGGAATCGATACGGCTAATATATTGGCTTCGTCGGCTACGACCCCAAGACTCAAGGGAACGACCCGCGTCAAACGGCCCGCGAGCCTTTCGAACGAACTGATCTTCGGGCGTGGTGGCTTTGGCAACTTTTCGCTTTCGACGCTTACCGACATCGGCGGTCAAAACAATGAAAACGGGATCACCAGTTCGAACGAACACGATCCCGTATTTTCACCTAACGGCGCTCTCGTGCTCTTCCGGAGTTATCGTGACGGCGAATCCGGGTCCGGCATTAACGAGGTCTATTCGATGCTCGCGGACGGGTATGACCAGACTCGTTTGACGGCCAACGATTGCCGGGATTCGCAATATGCCATCTCGCCGGACTCGGCAACGATCGCGTTCGTCTGCAGCGGAAATCTTTGGACGATGAACGCGGACGGGTCGGCTCAAACGTTGATCGCCGACTTTGCAAATGACATTTCCGAGCCGCAATTCGCTCCGGACGGGACTTACATCATTTTCATTTATGACGGAACGGTTTGGCGGATCGGGCCGGATGGTTCAAATCCGGCAGAGCTCGGAAATCAGGGAGGTAAAGAACGAGCCCGATTTTCGCCCAACGGCTCGAAGATCATTTTTGCCGCAAATGGCGACATTTATTCGATGAATTCCGACGGTACGGGCGAGGTCAAGTTAGTTGACAGCGGCATCGTCGGCTACACACTCGATATTCCCGAATATTCGCCCGACGGCACAAAGTTCCTGATGGAATGTAGAGGTGCCGGTGTAAACATCTGCGTCGCCGACGCCGATGGGACCAATTTCGTACCTATTCCAGGAACGATCCTCGAAAGACAATATCCTGTCTGGTCGCCTGACAGTTCGTCTGTCGCGTTCATCGCCCGAGACGCTACAGTTAATAAATACGGAATTTATCTCTCAACAGGGGGGCAAACTCCCACCCCTCTTTATATAGCTGATGACGGGAGCATACTCCGCTACCTGGCGTGGCAGCCTTCGTGCCCGACGGCTCCGACACCTACGCCGACGCCAAGTGGCACTCCAATTCCTGGCTTAATATCGGAGTGGAACGCGAATGATGGGACGGCAAACGATTCGCGAGGTATCAACAACGGGTCGTTCATGGACGGGGCCGCGCTCCAGGCACCCGGAAAGGCCGGCGCCTATGCGTTCCGATTTGCCGGCGACGGCGGATATATCAATGTTCCCGACAGCAACTCGCTTGACGTGCAGACCGGTGATTATACTCTCTCAACTTGGTTCTTCCCCGAGGGGCCAGCAGAAAATTATATTGCCGGCAAGGGTGCGTGCGGAAATAATTTTTCGAACTTCTACATTGGCGTAGATACAAATTATGTTCCATTTATCGACATCAGCCACGATAGCGGTGGCTCGCGCATTGGCAATGGCGGATTCGTTTTGACGCAGGCGACCTGGCATCACCTGCTGCTAAAAAAGGAAGCAAACAACTTCACTCTCTGGGTCGACGATCAGCTCGCGGTTTCGTGGGACGACGCCGGTCCGTTCAACGTTGGGACACAGCCATTTACCATCGGCAAAGGCGATGCATGCACCTCGCCGCAATTGACTACCAACGGTGCGGTCGACGAAGTACTGCTCTTTGATCGAGCGTTGAATGCCGAGGAGATCACAGCGATCTACGACGGCTATACACCGCCGCCCGGACCAACACCTACTCCAACTCCGACAGGAAGTCTCGTCGGCTTCTGGCAGGCGAACGGCGACGCAACTGATTCGGCAGGCGGCCATGACGGTACACTTGAGGGTGACACCACCTTTGGGACAGGACATTCCGGACAAGCTTTCGATTTCGACGGGAGCGGCGATCGCGTACGCGTGCCTGACGGCGGAAACGACGATTTGGACGTCCAAACCGGCGACATGACGATCGCCGCCTGGGTCTATATCCGCTCGAACGGAGACCATTTCATTGCCGGTAAAGAGTTTGGCGACGATTCGTACTCGCTGAAAGTCCGCGGCCAGGCACTCTATTTTGAACTAATAAATGGCGGAAACGTCGATTACATCAATACCGGCCCCGATTTGACCTACAACGAGTGGCACCACGTGGCGGGCGTAAAGGCGAACGGCCAGATCAAGGTATTTGTCGATGGCGGCGAAAAGTCGAGTACCGAATTCACAACTTCACTCGTGGCAAATGGTACCGATTTCACGATCGGCGGCCCGGTTTATACGACGTCGCCGCAGCCGGACACGAACGGCCTTATCGACGACGTGCGCCTTTATAGCCGCGGTCTCGACGCGACCGAATTGACGGCCATCTTCAATGATCCAGGATTCGCGGCAACCCATAATACTGTCCGCAAGAAGGTCACGAGCCGGATGAATACTCTGTGTCAGACGCCGCCTGACCCCGGTGTCGAGCTTCGTGTCAATTACCCAAATCCGGTCGCCGCCGGCCGGCAGACGAACATCAACATCCGTCTGAAGGATCTTGCACCGGTGGGCGGCACCGTCGTCGATCTTACATATCCAAATGCAGACGTCGCAAGCGGCCCGTCGAGTGTGACTGTGCCCGAAAATAGCCGTGAAGTAAACGTCGATGTAACGACGACACTTGGCTCAACGTTTCGCAGCGGCGACGT
The DNA here is from genome assembly GCA_029781855.1 of Acidobacteriota bacterium. Classification (GTDB taxonomy): domain Bacteria; phylum Acidobacteriota; class Blastocatellia; order Pyrinomonadales; family Pyrinomonadaceae; genus OLB17. The sequence continues at coordinate 42,847 of JAKOVX010000074.1, forward strand.
CATCGCCACGCTTGGTTCGGACAATGCGCGGGTGACAGTTACCGTAGGGCCTGCCGCTCCGGATGTTGCGGCTTCAAATCTCACCGCACCGCCCGTCGTAAGCGTTAATCAGAATTTCACTGCGTCATGGACGGTCACAAATAACGGCCAGGCACCGACCAACAGCTATCGGCAGGATACGTTCTACATTTCGACCGACAATGTGCTCTTCAATGACCCGAACGATCGGGTGGTCGGCAGGTCGTACGACAACAATGGCGTTATCGCACCTGGTGGGTCTGAGAACATGACTTTCAATGCGGTCAACATCCCTCCGCAATACATCCCGACCGACGGGACCTATTATTTGTTTATTCTCGTCGGAGATGCCGGAACGGTGCAGGAAAGGGGTGGCAACTTCGGGGACAACTACATCTGTATCCCGATCCTGGTAAATCGGAACCTTCCGGACCTCGTTGCCGAAAATGTGGTCGGGCCGGCGGAGATAGAGCCCGGCGTGACTTACACCCTATCGTGGGACGTCGCCAATCGCGGTTCGGCTGCTACGGTGACCGGATCCCGTGATGACATCTATTTTTCGTACGATCAGACGATCGGAAACGCAGACGACGTGCTATTGACACAGCGTTTCAACGGCGTATTCGCAGTAGGGCAGGTCGTGTCGTCTTCGCAGCAGTTCTCTTTGCCAACCGTGCCTGCCAGGTCGTCCAGTGACGGGCTGTTCTACGTAAAGGTGGATGCGGGCAATCAGGTTTATGAAGACGAGCCCGGAGCTCCGGCGGAAACAAATAATACAACATCGGCGGCTGTGCGATATGAATACCGTGTGCCGGATCTGCAGGTGGCAAGTGTCACTCCGCCGGTCGAGGTCGAGAGCGACACCGCATTCGATCTTGATTGGAGCACCAAAAACTTTGGTAATAAGACAGCAGGCCCGATCAATGAGCGAGTCTATTTCTCGACCGATGCTGTAGTCAGCGGCAACGATACGCTGATCGGTACTTTCCCGCTTGCGCAGTCGCTGGATCCTGGTCAGTCCGTCGATCGGATCCAGAGCGTTTCGATACCGACAAACGCCGTTCCGGCCACCGGGAATTATTATGTTTACGTCATTACCGACGCGGACGGGGCAATAAACGAAGGAGTGAACGAGAACAACAACGTCACGTTTGCTCCGTTGCGCGTCAGGCGCCTTCTGCGGCCTGACCTTCAGATCACAAATATCACGGCGCCGTCGGCAGCGTTCTTTGATCAGACCATTCAAGTCCAGTGGACCGTAACGAACGCCGGCAGCGGCCCGACCAATGCCGCTAATTGGCAGGATACGCTCTACATCGGGCTCAATCAGACGCTCAACGGCGCGATACCACTCGCGACGCTATCAAATGTCAGCTTCCTCAACGCCGGCGAAGCGTACATCGCCTCCGCAACGGTCAAGATCCCTCGTGGTTTTTCCGGTTCGTATTACCTGATCCCGAAGACCGACGTTGATAACACAGTCAACGAGGAGAATGAGAACAACAATCTTGCGACCAAGCCGATCACCATCAACATCCCGCCGCTGCCGGATCTGACCGCCTCAAATGTTCAGGCTCCGGACCAGGGTTTCGGCGGCCAGCCGATAGCCGTTTCGTGGACCGTCTCCAATAGCGGAACCGGCGATACTCCGTCGGGCGAGTCGACGTGGACCGACGCTGTATATTTGTCCCGCGATAATGTATTCAGCAGCGATGACCGACTTATCGGTTCTCGCCAGAGGAGCGGTGTGCTTACGTCGGGCGGAAACTACAGCGTGTCGAACTTCAACGTCACGCTCCCGGCCGACACATACGGCGATTACTACGTATTCGTCGTTGCCGACTCGAACAACAACCTGTTTGAATTCAACGCTGAAAATAACAACTCCGACTACGACCGCATCGCTCCCGGGTCGCCGATGCACGTGCTCGGAACGCCGCCCGACCTGACGGTCCTGAGCCCGATCACCGCTCCGACAAGCGGTCTCGCCGGCAACCCGATAAACGTCCAGTTCGTCGTCAAGAACCAGGGTGCGTTCGACGCCGCGGGGACCTGGTATGACACGCTTTACCTTTCCACCGACGCTAACTTTGACCCGCTTATCGACACGCCCATCGCAAACGTTGTCCACAATTCGCTTGCCGCTGGGCAGCAGTACGTTAACAACGTAAACACGACCTTGCCGAACTGTCTAAATGGCACCTATTATCTTTTCGCGGTGACGGACGCGTACGGGCAGATCTTTGAATTTGACCCGAACATCAACGCCGAAGCGAATAATGTCAGCAGCGCGAAACAGATAGACATCACGAACTATTCTCCGGACCTTCAGGTGACCGACGTTACGGTGCCTCCGGTCGTGATAAACGGTTCGATGCCGATGTCATGGACGGTGAAGAACTTCGGTACGGCCGCCACCACCCAGACGTCATGGACCGACCGAATATTTCTGTACAACGGTCAGCAACTCATCAATCTCGGATATTTCGATCATCTCGGGGCGCTTCCGATCGGAGGGCAATATACACAGAACCAGGTTATCCACGTGCCACTATTCCTGGAGGGCGATTTCCAGATCATAGTTCGGACGGATGCGTTCAATTCCGTGCCGGAATGCACGCTTGACGAGAACAATGACGATTCCGCACCAACGCAGGTCGGACAAGTTCTACCAGACCTTCGGATCACCGGCGTAAGTTCGCCGGGAAGTGCCGAACTCGGCAGCACTTTCAATGTCAGTTGGAACGGCGGGAACTTCGCCTCGGCGATGTCGCAGCCGACGGCGTGGGCGGACACCGTGTATTTATCCACGGACCCGACATTGAATCCAGGTGATACGCCGATCGGCGGGACCGTGCTTAACGCGGCGCTGGCAGCTAACCAAACTTATAATGGCAATGTAAATGTAACCATTCCGAACGTGCCACCGGGGAGCTACTATTTGATAGTAAATGCCGACAACGGCAACAACATTTCCGAGGGCATCAACGAATCCAACAACGCCTCGACGGCTGTCCCGATTACATTGACTGCGCCGCAAGTCGACCTTCAAGCAACGAGCGTCACGGCGGATCCTGTCCTCTTTTCAGGGCAGTTTGCCGACGTGTCTTGGACGGTGAACAATTTTGGAGCCAATCCCACCCTCTCGAGTAGTTGGACCGATTACGTGATTCTCTCACGCGACCTAGTTATCGACCCGAGCGACCGCATTCTCGGTTTCAAACAGCATAACGGCTCTCTCAGCGGCGGCGGGGCGTACAACGAAACACTAAGCTTGCAGATCCCCGCCGGACTGACCGGTGAATACAAGATCTTCGTGGTTACCGATCGCAACAATAACGTGGTCGAGTCGAACGAAACCAACAACACGAGCCAACCGGCGACGGTCGAACTCCAGCTACCGCCGCCAGCCGAGCTAAACATCACAAATATCTCACCGCCGGCGACAGCAACGCCCGGCGATGACGCTACGTTTACATGGACTGTTCAGAATTCTTCGGCCAACGCGGTCAACGGGGCTTGGCAAGACTCGGTTTACCTGTCGACCGACCAAACGTGGGACAGCGGCGACGTGCTTATTGGCCAGCAGCCGCACAGTGGTACGGTCGGGGCATTTGCTACATATACCGAAACGCTCACCATTCCGATGCCGCCGGTCGAACTCGGCAATTACTATGTGATCGTCCGAACGGACTCGCGAAACACCGTTCGCGAATCTGACGAAACCAACAACGTCACGAGTTCGGGTACTCAGACAAGCGTCACGCTGCCGACGCTGACGCTCGGAACCGCATTGAATACCTCGCTGATCACTTCTCAGGAGCGGTACTACAACATCCTGAACGTGCCGCAGGGCGAAACGATGCTGGTCAGCCTCACCGGCGAACCCGGCTCGCAAAACGAGCTTTATACCAAATCCGGCAGCGTCGTATCGCGGGCAAATTACGATATTCAGGGGACGAAGCAGGGATTCCCCGATCAGGAAAACGTCGTTCCGAACACCGAGGCGTCGCCCTATTACACGATGGCTCGAGGCGATTACGTGCCCGGCAGTTTCTCGGCCAGCCTGAAGAAGGCTGACACTGCCAAAGCAAAGGCCGCCGCCGCAGCTCAAGCCGTCATTTTGAAAGCTGAATTGCTTCCTTTCGGGATCCGGACAGTTTCGCCCGTCGAAGCCGGAAATAATGGGTACTCATTCCTGAGTATAGACGGCGCGAAATTTGTGGATGGTGCGACCGTTAAGATGGTCGGCCCCGGAGGAAATGAGTTAACCCCCATAAAGATAATATTTAGCGGCACGACGAATGTTAAAGCGCTGTTTGATCTGAAAAATGTTGCCGCTGGCGACTACCAGGTGACGCTAACTAACCCGAATTCACAGGCATCGACCTGGGCGAGCAATTTTCACGTGCGGAACGGCGGCGGCGAACAAATTAGCACTCAGGTCGAGGGGGCCGGCGAGGTCAGAACGGGTCGCTTCTATCGCTACACGATCACCACGCGAAACGACGGATCGAACGACGCGATCGGGGTGCCGATCCTCGTAATTCTCTCATCGCCGCTTAACTACCGACTCTCAACTTCCAATCAATTCGAGGTTCAGACAGCTGGATTCGATCCCTCGACGGTGCCTACCCACATAGATGTGGACGGTAAGCGTGTGATCCCACTTTTTGCACCGGTCGTTCGTGGCGGCGAGAGCGTTAATATCGGCATTGATGTTGAGTTCGGCGGTGGAGCAACGATCACGGCGGTCGCGATGCCGCCACTCTTCACCCCGAATGCTGTTCTTGTTCCACCGTTACGAGCGGCAGACGGTTCGGGCGGCGGTACCGACGGGTTGGACGTCGTAAATTGCTTTGCGGACCTCCTGCTGAAGGGCTTACTCATTGCCCTTAGCGAAGTGATCCCGGCGGACTGTGCGTACTCCGTGGCGAACGCAATGCTAGGTTTGTCAGAAACGGCGTTTTCCAATTTCCGTGGCGGATTCGATGTGTATTCGACGGCAACATCCTTGTTGCAAAGTGCGATAAGTATCGCTACTGACTGTGCTAAAAACCTGGTTCGCTATATTCCGTGGATCAAATTCGCGTCGCTGCTCTACGATGTCTACCAGCTATTGCAAATTGCACTTGAGTGCAGCAAAAAGACGGTCGAGTATGTTTTCCGCGTTGATTTATCTCGCTCGATCGATCCGAACGAAAAGCTAGGCCCGGTGGGCTTTGGGCCGGAACGGTGGGTGCCGAAAGATAAGCCGCTGCTCTACCGAATAAATTTCGAGAATAAATCGGATGCGACGGCTCCGGCACAATCGATTCGCGTGATCGATCAGATACCCGCGACGCTCGACCCACGGACTGTCAGACTGATCGAAATGGGCTTCAAGCAGTACCGTGTGGAGGTCCCGGCAAACCGCGCGTTCTATCAAACACGTCTGCAATTGGGTGCGGATCTTAACAATCTCAAGGCCGACATTTCGGCTGGCCTTGACGTGGCAACCGGACGTGTAACGTGGAATTTCACGGCGATCGACCCCGTAACAAACGAGCGGCCGCTGAGCCCGCTCGACGGTATTCTGCCGCCGAACAACAGCCAGAATGACGGTGAGGGCTACGTCGTCTTCTCGGTGCAGCCTGCATCCGGCCAACTGACCAGAACTGATCTGGCTAATACGGCGACGATCTACTTCGATGAAAATGAACCGATCGTCACCAACACGACGACGAACCTACTCGACGCCGATATTCCGGTGAGTCAGGTCGCACCTTTGTCGGCGACTTCCGACACACCCGATTTTCCGATCTCGTGGACCGGCAGCGACGATCCTAACGGTTCAGGATTGGCGGGTTTCGACCTTATGGTTTCGGAAAACGGAGGAACTTATCTTCCCTTCGTGACGAATGCGTCCGGCAGCGGCGTTGTTTTCAACGGAAAATGGGGCCGTACCTATCGCTTCTACTCGGTTGCGACGGACAATGCCGGCAATGTCGAACCGGCACCATCGGTCCCCGACGCCACGATCACCGTGCTGGGCGGAGCCTACGAAGCAGATGTCGCTTCACGGCCGAACGGCGATAACGACGGATCCGTGAACGATCAGGATGTCGATCAGATCCGACGATTTGCTGCAAAGCTCGACACCGATCTGCAATACAACGAATTTCAGCGTGCCGACACGGCTCCCGCTGTCGACGGCGGCGATGGCACTCTTTCGGTCGCGGACGTGATGCAGGCACGCCGATATTCAGCGGGCCTGGACCCGGTCAAAGGAAACTCCGGCCCGCTCGCCGCGACCGGATTTAGTGGAAAAACGAAGACAGGGAAGTTGTCACCAAGTCTGCTTCCGCGGGAGCTGTTCCCGGTCTTTGTCAGCCGCACCGCCAATAAGGTCGTTCTCGGTGTCCGGATGGATGCAAACGGAGATGAGACTGGCATCGGGTTCACGTTGAATTTCAACCCTGCCGATATCGCGAATCCCGGTAATATTGTCCTGGGTACCGATTCGGCAGGAAGCAGCCTCACCGCGAATACGAGTCAGCCCGGCAAGATCGGGATCATCATCGATCGGGCACCAGGTTCACCCTGGGTGGCCGGGTCAAATGAGCTCGTCCGTATTGAATTTGACGTAGTGAACAATTCCGCCACGGAGACCCCGATCGCTTTTACCAGCGATCTGGTCAAGGCCGAGACCGTCGACGGTACGGCTTCGGGCTTGACCACGAGTTTCAACAGCGGGAATGTGATCCTCTATGCTCCGACAGCGGCGGGCGTTTCGGTTTCGGGACGCGTTGTTGACCCATCTGGCCGTCCGATCCCGAATACGGCCATCACGATCACCGGTGAAGGCGGTTTTCTTAAACAGGCGATCACAAATGCTTTCGGTTATTATCAGCTGGATGATGTCGAGGTCGGACGAACATACGTCGTTTCGGCAAGGCATAAGTTCAAACAGTTCGATAGGCCCTCGATCGTTCTGTCGCTCGTTGATGCCGTCGGTGACGTAAATTTTGTCTCGAGAGAATAGTCGGACCTATTCGCGGGTCAGTTCTCGTTGGAACCAGGCTTTTGCGAACGTCCATTCGCGGCGGACCGTAGTTTCCGAGATATTTAGGACGTAGGCAGTTTCCTCGATCGAAAGGCCGCCAAAAAAGCGAAGTTCGACGATCTTCGCTTGCCGCGGGTCGAGTTTTTCGAGGGAAGTAAGTGCCTCTTCGAGGCGAAGCACATCAAACTCGGCCTTCTGCGGCAGACTTACCGCATCGTCCAGCAAGATCTTCTGGCCGCCGCTTCGTTTTTGGGCGTTACGTTTTCGAGCATGGTCGATCAGGACCTTTCTCATCACCTCGGCCGCAACGGCAAAGAAATGCGCCCTGTTTTGCCATGAGACATTTTCCCAATTTACGAGCCGAATATATGCCTCGTGGACTAGTGCTGTCGCCTGCAGGGTATGGTCGCTGTTTTCTTTTGCAAAATATGCTCGTGCCAGACGCCGCAGGTCCTCGTAGACGAGAGGCAGGAGCTTCTCCGGGGCGGTTTCATCACCGGAGCTAATTTCGTTGAGTAGAATGGTAACTTCGTCGGTGTTGCTCATCTGTCGGACAGCATAGTGCGCCAAAAAAGTTTAGCACAACCGAGTTGCCCGGTTAGCGCAACGTGCCTGCCATGTAATTTCAAATCCATTGCAGTAATTCGAGTTCGTCATTGAGGATCCCGGACTTTGTCTATCCACGTTCGCTTGCAGTGGCGTCATTCGCCGCGAACTATTGACTCACGCCTCAGATGATAGCTACCAATTCCGAATTGTTATGATCGATCGTGTCGTTCCTGTTAGGTCAGAGAAATACGTCGTGCGGTCGGTTGCGTCCTCTGCTTTGGCGTCCTGTGGTTATTTCGCGAGTGCGCACATTTTCGAGTCTTGTAAGTGGCGCCGTTCTTAATTTCAAACGAGGGCATTTCGATCAGGCCTCCCGTTCTTTGAGAATGACCTATGTGCCAACTAGCCTAGATAAATCCAACCGAGCTTAAAATTCAGATTCCAGAATATTAGCCAAAATCCTTTCAATGTCTTACGAATCGCGCGATTTATTGACTTTTGCTTGTAAAAGAATAATATTTAGGGCAAATAACAAACGGCAAGGAATAATAAAATGGCTACCTCTGACGGCGAACTATTCGCAAAATTTACATTGGAAAGCGAACGCGGCGGCATTGTCGACGAACCGCCGTTTCGGATGCTCGTGCTCGGCGACTGGAGTGGCAGCGCCGAAAAGCGCGACCTCGCGTCACGCCGGCCCATCTCGATCGACCGGGATAATTTCGACGAGGTGATGAATAAGCTCGGGGCCGCTCTTGAGCTGGACATCAACGGCGATGGTTCGAGCCCGATCTCGCTGCGATTCACGGAGCTCGACGATTTTCACCCGGACCGCATATTTGGCCAGGTGCCGCTTTTTGCTGAGTTGCGGGACGTTCGAAAGCGCCTAAAGAGCGAGGACACGTTTTACGATGCAGCTCGTCACGTACGATCGTGGTTCCCTGAACCCGAAACGGCGACAGACGCTGCGCCAGTCGAGCCCTCTTCGGCGAATGCTGGCGAGGAGCCGCAGGACCTGCTCGGGCAGATATTGTCGCATCCCGGCGGCGGGGCAGTTCCGGTCCGCTCGCGGACGACGGAATCGAGCGAACTGAATGCGTTGTTGGCGGACCTCGTCCGTCCGCATCTGGTCCGGGTCGACGAAAATGAACAGGCGGCGATGCTCGCGGCGGTCGACAATGCGACTGGCGAGTTGATGCGGCGGATACTCCACGATCACAAATTTCAGGCGTTCGAAGCGTCTTGGCGCGGACTTTTCTTCATGGTGCGCCGTATCGAGACAGATACCGATCTCTCGATCCACATTCTGGATGTGGCCAAAGACGAACTTTCCGAAAGCCTCGGAAATGCGTCGAATCTGTCGGACACTCCGCTTTACAAGACGCTTATCACCGACGCGGTCGAGACGCCGGGCGGCGATCCGTGGGCAGTGACGGTCGGGGCTTATGATTTTCTGCCGAATGTTGACGATATTGCGACGCTTGTGCGGCTCGCTAAACTCTCGGCGGCCGCTGACGCTCCTTTCGTTTCGCACATGCGGCCGGACGTTCTGGGTGTTCATTCGCTTGAGGGAAACACCGATCCGAAATCCTGGGATATGTCCACCGATGCCGACGAAGGCAAGCTCTGGTACGCTCTCCGCTCGGTCCCGGAAGCAGAATATCTCGGACTTGCGATCCCTCGGTTTCTTGCCCGGTTGCCCTACGGAGCGGACACCGACCCGCTGGAGAATTTCTCGTTTGAGGAGTTTTCCGACACGCCGTATCACGACGGGTATCTGTGGGCGAATTCCTGCTTTGCCGTCGGTGCGTTGCTTGCGGAGAGTTACCGAGAGTTCGGCTGGCAAATGGGCGGAGGAAGGTTTAAGCAGGATATTTCAGGGTTGCCGCTGCACGTTTATAAACGTGACGGTGAGACCGTCTATACGTCCTGTGCCGAAGTGCAGTTGACCGACGTTGCCTGTGACAAGCTGATGGAATACGGTCTGATGCCGCTGGTCTCGTATAAGAATGCCGACCATGCGAGACTCGCACGCGTGCAGTCGATCACTGATCCGGTTACCAAGCTCAAGGGTATGTGGAATTAGATACCCTGCTCTGGTTATTTTCGCGCGGTCGTTTTTCGACGACTTCAGGACGTATTAATTGATAGGGGGCATCGGTCGGATGCCCTTTTTGATCTAGACGCCGATTTACGTTGTTCGTGCGCGATCACATTCCAACGCATTCCGACGCGTTGTCCCAAATTACATTTCGTTCGATAATGTCGCGGGGCTTCCCCGACCGATCCGATGAAGATCTTCAGGTCACTCTACGTTCAGGTACTCACCGCGATAGCGATCGGTGTTCTGCTTGGTTTTCTTTTCCCGGAGATGGGCAAGGAGATGAAGCCGTTCGGGGACGGGTTCATCAAGCTGATCAAGATGATGATCGCTCCGATCATTTTCTGCACCGTCGTTCTCGGTATCGCGGGAATGGAGGATATGAAAAAGGTCGGTAAGACCGGCGGATTCGCCCTCCTTTATTTTGAGGTAGTCAGTACGATTTCGCTGGTCGTCGGCCTGGTCATCATCAACGTCATACGGCCCGGCGGCGGAATGAATATTGATGTAGCGACGCTCGATACCAAGTCTATTGCCGCGTACGTCGAGCCCGGCAAACTCCAAAGCTTACCCGAGTTCTTGTTGAACGTGATCCCGACCAGCGTCGTCGACGCTTTTGCCAAGGGCGAAATACTTCAGGTGCTGCTTTTCGCAGTGTTGTTCGGCTTCGCCCTTCATAAATTTGGCGGGCGCGGCTCGATCCTGTTCGATCTGATCGAACGCGTCTCTCACGTCTTGTTTCAGATCGTCGGTTTCGTGATGAAGGCCGCACCTATCGGTGCGTTCGGAGCGATGGCGTTCACTATCGGCGCCTATGGACTGGGCAGCCTTGCGAGTCTTGCGAAGTTGATGGCGACGTTCTATGCAACGTGCCTGATCTTCGTCTTTCTCGTTTTGGGATTGATCGCAAGATATCACGGATTTAGTATTTTCAGGTTCGTCCGGTATATCAAGGAAGAACTCCTCATCGTGCTCGGTACTTCGTCAAGCGAGGCGGCACTCCCGCGGCTGATCGCGAAACTCGAGAACCTCGGAGCCGGCAAATCGACCGTCGGCCTCGTCGTACCGACCGGATATTCGTTCAATCTCGACGGAACCGCTATCTACCTTACGATGGCGGCGGTCTTCATCGCACAGGCGACGAATACCGACCTCGACCTACGCCATCAGATCACGCTGCTTGTCGTGCTGCTCCTGACATCGAAAGGTGCGGCCGGAGTGACCGGAAGCGGATTTATCGTGTTGGCGGCAACGCTTTCGGCGGTCGGGACGGTGCCCGTCGCCGGACTTACGCTGATCCTCGGCATCGACCGATTCATGTCCGAGGCTAGGGCCCTGACCAATTTTGTCGGCAACGGTGTTGCGACGCTCGTAGTTGCGACTTGGACGGGTGATCTTGATCCCGAGCGAATGCGGAGGCGGCTTGCCGATCCATCCTCCGAAGACCTCGATGAGCCGGAGATGATAATCGATGAGCAGATCGATGTCATGCCGGAATCAACTTAGTGCACAAAAAAAGGCGCCGATTCAGGCGCCTTTAATTACCTTGTTGGAGCAGCCGTTAGGGCTTACCGGATCTGATCTCGGCCCATGACCTTTCGGCCTTCGCCATAGCGGTCTGCAGATCTTTCGCTGCGGCCACCGCCTGAGAACTCGGCGTAACGTCCGCGTCCTGAAGGAGATCCATCAATTGAGTGAACGCACCTGCGAGCCGTCCAAGCGGAAAGTCCGCAACCGCTATCGCCGCTCCGCCAACGCCGCGCTGCTGGCCGCCGCCGACCATTGCCTTCAGTTTAGCCAGTTCCGGGCTGGTTGGTTGTGACTTTTCGAGCTCAGCGATCCGCTTGTTCACTTCCTCCGTCAAGTTTCTCGCACGGATAATGCCGTCATAAGCCTGAAGCGAGAGGTCGAACTGCTCTTTTAAGCCCGCGGCCGATGTCGTCACACGCGGATCGATCCGCACGTTCAATTTTTGCGTGTAAGCCTGTCCATTTACGGTCAGCTTCAGCGTATAAACTCCGGGCAAAACTGCCGGGCCCTGCGGCACGAACGGCGTGTCCTTGTAGATCGCCGAGATCGGCAGATCGTAGCGGTCAGAGGGCGGATTCGGATACAAAAGGTCCCAAACGAATCGCTGCATTCCGGCCTCGTTCTTGAGCGGCTGGAACGGCCTGACCCAATAGTCAGGCGGGTTCACGCGTGTCATATCGACTGCAAGAGGTTTGTCGTCGCTCGCAAAACGGCGAACGAGTTTGCCCGCCGCATCGGTGATCTCAAGTACGATGGGCGTCTTGGATGGTTCCTTCAGATAGTAGTTGATGATCGCTCCGTCGGGCGGATTTTGTCCGGCGGGTTCCTCCGGCGGAAACGGCGTATCGGTATGAACGCTTCGCTTGACGCGGGTCGCCCGCTCGGGTGCGAACAGCACCGCTGCGGTTGACTTTGTGTTTGCCTCGATCTGCCGAAGCGGTGTCACGTCATCGAGGATCCAGAAACTGCGTCCGTGTGTGCCGACGACGATATCATCGTCCTTGACGACCAGATCGCGAATCGACGTTGCCGGCATATTCAGTCGCAGAGGCTGCCAATTGTCGCCGTCGTCGGTCGAGAAATAAACTGCCTGCTCAGTGCCGCAGTAGAGCAGCCCTTTCCTGACCGGATCCTCGCGGACGACGTTGACGATGCCGCCGTCGGGGATGCCCTTGACGATCTCTTTCCAGGTCTTGCCGCCGTCGTGCGTTCGGAATATGTGCGGCCGCAGGTCGTCGAGGCGAAAAGTGTTGATCGCAGCGTACGCCGTATTGACGTCGAATCGGCCTGCATCCATTATCGATACTTTCGCCCACGACTTAAGTTCCGGCGGCGTCACGTTCTGCCACGTCTTGCCGCCGTTACGGGTGACCTGGATGTAGCCGTCGTCCGTTCCGGCCCATAAAGTATTGACGTCCTTATACGACGGTGCAAGGGCATAGACAACACCGCGCCGCGGCATCGTTTCCATGTCTTTGGTCGCATAAACGCCAACGTTGGCCGGTACGTCCCACTTCTCACGCGACAAGTCGGGGCTGATGACGTCCCAACTCTGTCCGCCGGTCGTCGTTTTGAAAACGACATTCCCGGCAAAGAACAGAATGTGAGGGTCGACCGGTGAAAATACGACCGGAGCGGTCCGCACAAAGCGGTATTTCCCGCTGCGGACAGCTTCGGGCATTATGTTCTGTACCTGTCGGGTACGACGGTCAAAACGGGTCAACTTGCCTCCATAGACAAAATTAGGATCGAGCGGGTCAGGGACGGCGTAACCGTATTCCTCGACACCGACCGTTTCCCAATCCCACGCGCCGATCGCACCGGTCCTGCCGCGTGAAGCCACGCACGCCGAACCGCTCTCTTGCTGCCCGCCGCAGACCCAGTATGGATAACGATTGTCGGTATTTACGTGGTAGAACTGCGCCGTCGGCTGGTTGTACCAGCTTGACCAGGTTTCGCCGCCATTGACCGAGATCGTCGCACCCTGGTCGCTCGCGATCAGGATTATTTTCGGATCGATCGGGTTGATCCAGAACCGGTGATAGTCGTCGCCGCCCGGAGCTCCCTTGAAGCCGGAGAATGTCTTGCCGCCGTCGGTCGATTTGTAGGTCGCGACGTTCGCAACGAAGATCGTGTCCGCGTTGGTCGGGTCGGCCTTTAGCTCGGCAAAATCACTGCCGCGGCCCCAAAGCCTCGGGTCGGAATTCACCAGCTGCCAGCTTTCACCGGCGTCGTTCGAAGCATAGATGCCGGCGGTCTGAAAATTGGCGTCGACCGTCGCATACATCCGTTTCGGGTCGGTACGTGCGATCGTGAATCCGATGCGGCCGAGCCCTTCAGCAAACGTCGGCAAGCCTTTCGTCAGCTTTTTCCAGGTCGAACCGCCGTCGGTCGATTTGAATAGCCCGCTCTCTGGCCCCTGCCATTGGCCGTTCTCCCACGGGCCCTGACGACCGGCCCAGAGGTCCGCGTAGATGACCTGTGGGTCTTTGGGATCGAATTCGACCTGAAAGGCACCGGTATTCTCGTCCTTGTACAGCACCTTTTCGAAGTTCTTTCCGCCGTCCGTTGAACGGTAAACACCACGTTCCTCGTTCGGGCCGTACGGATGGCCGAGCACGGCGACAAAAAGACGGTTCTCGTCGGTTGGGTCGACCGCGATCGATGCGATCTGCTGTCCTTCGCGAAGCCCGAGATGCGTCCACGTTGCTCCACCGTCGCTCGAGCGGTACATCCCGTCGCCGGTCGCGAGGTCCGGCCGCTGCAGGCCCTCACCGCAGCCGGCGTAGATCACGTTCGGGTTCGATGGGGCGATCGCGATGTCGCCGATCGAGCCGGTCGGCTGATCGTCGAAGATCGGTTTCCACGTACGTCCGGCGTCCGTCGTCTTCCAAACACCGCCGTTGTTAACGCCTACATAGAACACGTTAGGCTGGGACGGAATTCCGACGGCGCCGACTGTCCTGCCAGCCCTGAACGGCCCGATCATTCGCCAACGCATCGATTGATACATCGATGCGTCGACTTTTTGAGCCGGAATTGTCGGTACGAAAATGAAAGCAAACAACAAGGTGAAACCGCAAAGCGCCAAGCTTCGCCGCATAATGGCAACCGGATTTAGCATTGATCTTCTCCTGAAGGTGATAATCAACGAGATTATCAGAAAACCACCATTTGCGTTAGCGTAGGAGAATTAGACCGAGGTTACGGTCGAAAATAGAAATGGCAGTTCGGGTTACGAACTGCCATTTGTTTCTTTTGAGTGTGAGTCGGTGTTACCCGAGTTTTTCCATTTCTGCCGATTTGAATATCACTTCCGCGTATCCAGGCTTTTTAGGCTTGTTGCCATCGGGCGGCGGATTCTTCGGCTGCGGGTTGATCACCGGCGGCGGATCTTTCGGCGGCGGCTTCTTCTGATCGTCGTGTTTCTGGGCCGCCACTGCCAAAGACAGGCCGGCGACCATCAGGAACGTGAATAAAATATGTTGTAAAACTCTCATCAATTTGTCCTTCCTCTTTCGTTGAAATCACGCCTCCGGGGAAAGAGGGAAAGTGCGTCCGCATTGTTCTATTGCAATCCAAGTGCCATAGACCACTGTATGATTGATTACTCCGCTATATGGTTGGATTAATAGTTTCCAGCTAACAGAATGGTTTACAAATCTTTACGTTTTCCGTTATTTTTATACGAAAACGTGAATCCGACAGCGACCCGTCCGGTCATTATGACGAAAAATCGTCACTTAACGCCAGAACGGTAGAAGCGTTTGATGGCATAATCGTTGTATGAGCAATATACGGAATTCAGCCGACACGTTTCGGGCTATCCTTGTTCTGGTAGCCACGATTGGCACGATCGCGTTTAATGGCCTTGCCGCCGCGGGCTATGTTAACGGCGTCACGCCAGCCGAGATCTCGGACAAATATCCGACCATCCTGACACCGGCGGGTTATGCCTTCTCGATCTGGAGCCTGATCTACGTCGGGCTGATAGCTTTCAGCATTTACCAATTGCTGCCGTCAAAACTTGAACGTTTCCGGCAGGTTCGAACGCTCTACATTCTGAGCTGCCTGCTAAATTGTGCGTGGATCTACTTCTGGCACCGAGACGCTATCGGCATATGCCTGGTTTTGATCACGGGCTTGCTGGTGTCTCTGGTATTGATAATGTGGCAATTTCACGGCCTGGCATCCGCACGGGAAGCGTTGTTCACCAAGGCGCCGTTTGGCCTCTACGCCGGATGGGTGACGGCGGCAACACTGGTCAACCTGGCGGTCTTTCTTGTCGCGAGCGGGGCGTCGATCTCGGATGGCGTCTGGAACGTTATCGGTGTTTCCAGTTTGTTGGTGGCTGCTGCGGCAGCGGTCGTCGTTCGTTTTCGGCTGCGGCATTTTCTTTACCCGGTTGCTGTGGCGTGGGCCGCGACGGCGATCGCCGTGAAGCAAAGCGGACACATGGCTATAATTGTCACAGCGGCAGTCTGCGTTATCGTTTGCCTCACTCTCGCCGTGAGTTTTGTGATGGACCAAAAAAGCACTTCCACAGCATGAACAACGGAAAAATATGCATTCCGGTATGTTCGGAGACGGCTGCCGGTTTGATTGCTGAGATCAGGCGTGCAGTGGAACTGGCAGACATTGTCGAGATCAGGTTCGATTGCTTGTTGCCAGGCGAGTTAACGGCGGCGGTCTCGGCGGTCTCGGCGGTATCCGGGACCGATCTCGGCAAGCCCGTGATCGCGACATTCCGCTCTCCCGGCCAAGGCGGTCACGGGGCGGCGTCGCTCGCCGAACGGTCGGAATTCTGGCGGAACCTACCGAACGGATTCGAGCACTGCGATGTGGAACAGGATGTAGCACCGACGGTTGGCAAGTTGCCGAACCGCATCGTTTCGTTTCACGATTTCAGCGGCGTACCCGAAAATATTTCATCAGTTTACGAAAACTTGTCGTCCCTCGGCGAAATCGTAAAGATCGCCGTCCGGGCCGACGATGCTGCAGATGCGATCCCGCTTTGGAAATTGATCGAGCGAGCAAGCTCCGACGGAAAGAAGTTAATTCCCGTCGCGATGGGCGATGCCGGCAAATGGACGCGGATACTCGGGCTTTCACACGGAGCGTATCTGACCTACGCCTCGCTCGAATCCGGCTTCGAAACAGCTCCCGGACAGATCACGGTAACCGATCTGC
>JAKOVX010000054.1 GCA_029781855.1 Acidobacteriota bacterium
GTCAAGCCACCTAGATTGATGGGAAAAACCATACAGGTCAAAGCCCGCGACTCTGCGATTCTAACATGACCGTATATTCAGATCGCACCGTCAATACCATATCTGTCAGAAAGAAAAGAAGCTGAAGGCAGTGACGTGGAGTGAGAACAAACATGGACATTCTCAGCAGCGGTTCCTTCGTGCCGCTCGACAACAAGGAAAGAATGGAGCAACTGGCCTTCACCGCCAAAACGCTGGCGACCGAGGTCAGTAGGGCCGAAGGGTTTCAGAGCAGCGTCCCTTCGAATTATCAGCTTGGCCTTGAGATGTGGAAAGGAGCGGAATACGTGTGCCGGGCGCATGAGGAAGCGAACATAAAGAACATCTTCTTGAGCAAGTTCCTCGAAACGCTTCGTGAGATCGAAAAGCAAACCGCCGTGCGGCCGAGCCCGCCTGAGGCACAAGTGATTGGCTCACCAACAATTCGCCCACCTGATCAGGTCGATTCGCGTGTCACAGCGACGACCCTTTCGATCCCGTCCGATCCGGTATCAATATCCGAGCCGACCTGTTCTCCCGATCCGGCGCTGCGCCAAGTGCAGGAAGAGCCGGCTGACGAGTACCTTGGAGTCGTCTCGGACGATAACGAGATCGAGACGAAGCGCCCTTCGTATTCTGACGAGTGCATTCCCGAGTGCGATGCGAACATAGAGGCTATCGTGGATCGACTCGAGGCCGAAGATCACGAGCCGATGGGGACCGCGAAAGCTGAACCGGATGAACCGCGACCGGCCGCGCCAGATTTTCCCAGCGAGGTACTTGAAGGGGAGACCCGCGCTGAACCCCTGGAATCCCCCGAGCCACGCTCGATTGATGCGATCGTCCTTGCGGAAAAGGAGGCTTACAACTTCGACGGCTGCACGGTGACGGCGGTCGTTCAGCTTCTTCCCGAAGCCGATGGAGTGAGGAAATGTGTCGTTAGCGTACGGACCCACGACTTCACTCCAAGCGTCGCGATCGTCGATGTGACTACGGCTGACGCACTCTCTCAGATTTCGGGGGCACTTGGGTTCGCGTTCGACGAGTACAGAAACGAGCTGCCGGCAAGAGCTGCGGAAAAGCTGAAGAAAGAAAAGCCAGCTGCAAAGAAGGCAGCCAAGCCGGCGGCGAAAGCGAGCAAGGCGGCCGCCGCCGCAAAGTCGGACGCTGCACCGACGGCTTCTACCGAGGCTCCTGCCGCGGATCAGAACCAGCAGGGCCTTTTCGCGGCCTAACCTATTTTGAGGTGCAAAAGCTTATGGCAAACGAACAGACGACCGGCGAAAATCGGGCGCCGGTCACCGAACTTAAAGCGACGATCAAGGTCGAGGGCCAGGAGTTCGAGCTTGACGCCGCCCTGGCACAGGAAGACAAGACATTGAAGGTCGTCCTCCAGCCGCACTTCGCTTCCATCGAGAATGCGAATATCACCCGTGAGGTGAAAGACGGAAAGCTCACCGTCACGATCGTCAAACGCGCTCAGCATAAAGGAGCGTGATGGACGCTTCATCTCCACTGGAACTGCTGATCGGTGAGGTCGAGCAGATCAATCCGGCAATCCTTTTAGCTGAAGAATTCATGCGAAGGAATGCAGAAGTGCTTTTGAATGCCGAAGATATAAACCGAGCTGAAGAGATCCTGCATATCGGCAGAACTGAGATCGACGTGATCAACAGGCAGATCGCGGCCCTCGTTAGATCGTCCGCGAGCCCGTCAGCAAATCTTCCGATCGGATTCTAGAGAAAACGGTAATTATGTCCGTGGCACAAGGGCTGACGATCTCGTATCCATGGCCTTTCGGCGAGCGGCTTTCCAAGTCGATCGAGTATCTAAGCTACAAGACTCGAAGCCATAATGCGATAGCGGCACAAGATTCCGTTGCAGCCATCCTTTCCGAACAGCAAAAGTATGCCTTGTACAAGGAGATGTTCCCGAAGGAATGGTCGCGTTCGCGAGCAAGCTTGTACAGGCGCGGCCACTACGAGAAGTACAGCGAGCGGGTCAATGAACTATTTCAGCTGATAAATGACCAGTGTTTCCCGCTGCTCGAGTTCGCGTACGATGACCCGGAAAGCGAGTTTGAAAATTTCGCTATTCCGCCGCTCAACGTCGATCTCTGTTGCGAGGAGATCTGGTTCGATAACTTGCGCCTCAGCTACGCCGCGGGCCTTATCTTCTACTTCCCGGATGAGGCGTGGGACTTCCTGAATGAGAAGTTCAAGGTTTCCAGAAGCGACTTTCCCGAGATACATTCCGATCCAGATCCGAATGTCTGGGATAGAAAGAATGGTTCTCTTTTCGGGGAACTGCTCAGATTGATCGATCATTCGACCGGGAACCCCTGGCTCGACAGCAACTACTGTCAAACGGCCGATTGGTACACCTGGGACCGGGAAACAATCGAGGAGCTGACAAAGGAGTTCAGGGCCGCGAACGAAACATTCGAGAAACTCACTAGACTCGATGAAATGATCGAGGCCGATCCGAAAAAGATGCTGCGGGCACTGATCGAATTCTGGAACAAAGGGAACCTTCCGAAAGGAATGAAATGTCATGAACAAAAGTGAAAGCATCGCCAGTCTCGCGAAATCTCTCGCCGAGGTGCAGGCGAGTCTCGCTCCGGCGAAGCGCGATTCCACGAACCCGTTCTTCAATTCGACGTATGCAGATCTCAGCTCCGTCTGGGAAAGCTGTCGGGAACTGTTAGCAAAGAACGGGCTGAGCGTTATTCAGGGTAACAGCATCGGGGCAAACAACACGGTCATCGTGGAAACGATCCTCGCCCACGAATCCGGGCAATGGATCCAGAGCGAGCTATGCATGCCGCTTGCGAAGAACGATCCGCAGGGGGTCGGTTCGGCGATCACATACGGGAGGCGTTACGGCTTGGCCGCCATCGTGGGGATCGTCGCCGATGACGATGACGACGGGAATGCGGCGTCCGCCAAGAGTGTGAATGGAAATGTGAGACCGGTAATTCCAAACGAACGGCCAGCGAATGGCGGTCCTAGGCCACCTTCGGTAAATCAGTCTATTCCCAGACCCCAATCTGTTCGATAGCCGTCATGCGAAATCATACTATTCCTCCCGACGCATCAGCCGCTCTCTATTTTCTTCCGGGGCAATATCTGTTCGAGACGTTCGGGGAGCACCGGAATGGGTTGAAAGCGTTGTCTAGTGTTCAGGTGACGCGCGCGTTTCGCGATCTCCAGACCGACACCGGCTGGATAGATCGACGCGTCTTGCGGTACCGCGAAGCAATGGACGGGAACGCGATACTTTCATATCTGCCGGCGGGCGTGCGGACTATCACTGTAGCGTTTCCCGGCGATCGCATTGAGTCCCTAATCTTGCCTCTCCCAACATTGATCCTTCTCGGAAAGGGGAAAGACTACTACTTGTGGGCCGCTTCGAGTTCAAAGGTCAATCGGAAGACTCGACTTGCCGTCGCTCCGTTACCCAATATCGGATCGGGAAAGATTTGCTTCGGGAAGAACGATGTCCCTGAGACGCATCCTTCAACACTTCCGGTCGTCTGGAAATTGATCTTCGATGCACCTTTCAACGGCGACCATTCGACGGGGAGATGTCAAACCGAAGGCGATGTTCGCGATCTGCTCGCGAAACTAGCCGACAGCAACGTTAAGAAATTTCCAACGACTCAATTGATTATGTCATCCAGCACCGTCGAGGATGCCTGGGAAACACTCGTCGAGCGAACGCGATACGACAGTCGGTTCTAATCTTCTTCTTTCTATCTGTATATGTCATCCAACCTTATCGCACCGCCAAAACTGGTGGGGCATCGTATCGCTGCGAGTGAAAATGACCCGATAGATGCGGCCCTTTTTGAATATCTTCTTGCGGGCAACGGCTTATTCGTTCGTGCAAAACGAAGGGAGTTTTCTGTGTCTTTGCCGCTTAGCATGCGGAAGATATGGGGACTTCCGAACGGCGCGATCGGAATCTCGTGGACAAAACCAAGAATACCTGCGTCATTGTGGCAGGAGATCCTTTCGCACGCTCAGCAAACGCACTCATCTTCGAGCTTTAAGGAAGAGGTCTACCTGATCTTCTGGGACAGAGTGCTTGGCTCGTGGAAATGGCGGGCATCAGGCCGTGAAAGCAATTGGGCGTCGACGATAGCAGACGACACCTTGCACGAGTACGCAGATTGCTGCGTCGAACTGCACACCCACCCACCTGGGGCATTAAACTTCAGCAGAGCGGATGATCGAGACGAACTGGGCAAGTTCAGAATATTTGCCATTCTAGTCGATGTTCACGACAAGCCGAAGATAAGGTTCCGATGCGGCGTTTACGATCATCTTGTCCCGATCCCGGCCACATGGGTCGGAGAGATGCCCGGTGGGGTCCTTGATCTGAACGAGATAGACGCACTTGTGGAGATGTTGTCGTGAACGAGATCGATCTCAGCTTTGCCCGCGCTGCCGTTGTGATGCCGAAGGAACATACGAAGCTTCGGATCATTCAGGTCGGTGCGGGCGGGACAGGTTCATTCGCGGCACTTTCGATCGCCCGATTCATGTATGAGCTAAAAGAGTCTGGGAAAGCAGTTGAGTTACTTATTGTCGATCCCGATGTAGTTGAAAACGGGAACATCCCGCGAAGCAACTTCTGTGCGGCGGAGGTAGGCCGCCATAAAGCCCAGACACTTGCGAAACGGATCACTCTCGCCTGGGGTCTCGAATGTCACTACGCCAACGAGCCTTTCGATTTAGAACTCCCCTTGAAACAGTCGGGAAACGACTATCGGTCGCTCACAATTCTTATTGGCTGCGTAGATAATCATCTCGCCCGACTGGAGATGCAAAGTGCTGTCGAACAACTGCAGGGCTATCGGTCGGACGACGCCCCTAGCATTTGGTGGATCGATGGCGGGAACGGAAGGTACTCGGGTCAGGTACTCCTCGGTTCAACAACGAAACGGCTCAAGCCCGAAAATCACTTTGTCGGATCCAGTATCTGCCGATCGCTGCCTGCTCCGTCTCTGGTTCATCCGGAGCTATTGACCGATCAGGAAAAGAAAACGAGGCTTACTGTCGATCCCCTTTCATGCCCTGAACGGATTCGGCTCGGCGACCAAAGCCTGAATGTAAATCAGCGCGTCGGAGTGGAAATCGGCGAGATGCTGACCTCGATGTTTCTTACACGCAATCTCAAACGCTTTGCAACCTACTTCGATCTCGAAACCGGCACAAGCCGTTCGCTTTACTGCACGCCTGATCATATCGAATCGGCGACCCACAAGAAGAGGTAGTTTATGTCCACGCTCCTTACCGAAGAGCTAAGAAAAGCTCTTCCCAAACTGCGCGAACAGCAGGGTTCAGACGACCCGATCGTTTACGCGATCTTTTTCTTTCCTCTGAGCGATTGGAGATGGTTAGTAACGGAAGGCGAGCGAAGAGGCGATGATTTCATTTTCTTCGGCTACGTTTTCGGGTTCGAGGCCGAACTTGGCTATTTCGCTCTGAGCGAGCTTGAAGGTGTAAATATCGACGGTCTCAAGGTTGAACGAATTGAGGACTTCGAGCCTGCTCCGTTGAAAACGATACGCGGGCAATAAGCACCCGACGCCTGCGACGAATCACGTATCGGTTTTGACCGCGACGATGAGCGTCATCATTACAATGAAAATGACGATCAGAACGATCGGCTAAACGAATTTAACTAGTGCGGTTATTGCTAACTTCATGTTTCCTCCAAGGGGAATTTAGAGAACGCATTTAAGTTTACATCAAACGTCGCGCAAAAAAGCGCAGGCCTACTTCCGTTTCAAGCATATATCTCTGAAGCTCTCCCACAATGACTCTCCGGAGCCCCTGTATTCTCCCAAGGAAGTACTATCACTATACCGGTAAATGATAATGAAATCGGTTCCTGTTCGGGACAAGATGTATGCAAAAACTGGAACCATTGCGTATGAATACGTGCGCGCCACCGGACGTGTGACGGTACTATTAGTAGCAGGATTCCAAACAGTGCTCGGTGTAACATACGAGCCAGATTCGGTGCGGGCTTGTTCGTTAAGCGTATATCGCGCAAGCACAAAGTCGGCTTGGCTTAAATCATCTATCACTTCGACCTTTCCGAACTTTCGTGAATCGCCAGATTTGTTCCATTTCTCGATCCAACGCAAATAATTTCCACGAATGCCAAGATCCAAGCCCGTAGCGATGAATACCTTTAAGGGATCGTTACTCTTTGTGATTTTTGACGTTGTGGCTAGTTGTATTGCAGTTTGATCCGGTACGCCAAGGTGTTCCTTTAACCGTTTCATTTCGTCGTTCGCGGTTTGTCCGAGAGAAACTTGAGCTGCTGTAAGAGCAACAAGTATGATTAAGATCTTCATTTCGTCTTTGGCCTCTGGAGTGAAAAGTGGATGCGAAAAAGGCGGCATCAGCCGCCAATTCTAATCCAATACATAAGTGTTTTCAATACGAAAGCTCAAGCAAGGCGATCACGAAGTGCTTGTGTTAGTTTACGTAGCCGTTCCCATCCTCATCTAGATTCGCGATGGTCAAAATCGGTTCGATGGTAAAATCTTCGGCTGAGTTCTCGATCATTTCTTTCGTCAGTTTCGCTTGTTCCATCAGCAGATCAATTTCGCCGGGATTGACCTGACGAGCAATTGTTTCTCTAGATTCATAGACTTCCTCCATCAACCGGAAAAACACACGCATCAACGTCATTATGTACTCGGACGAGAATGGATGGATACTAAAGTATGCCGAATAACCGAGTGACTTTCCCTTTTCCTTTACTGCTCCGTGGAAACCGATGTTGTTCCTAATCTGCGTCATCGGGCTTCTTATATCCTCCCAATGCTCTAGAATCAGGGTTCGTACTTCCGACGCTTTATGAGAAGCGTTGACCACCAATTCTGCGGAGATTTCCTCGAAGTTGATGCCGCTACGGTCAAAAAGGCTGAACAAATACGAATAGTAGCAGGTAAGAAGTGTGTGGGTCGTCTGTTTTGCTAAGTCGCGATTGATACAAGTAAAAGTAGGTCCGATTTTCACTTCGTCGTTGAGAAACACTTGGTAGGCGACCCATATTTCAATAGTTCGTCCCCACCTGTGTTTTAGAGTTCTTAATTTCTCAGGTTCAGCTAACTTCGTCATCGCCCTCACGTCATCAGCGGCGTTTGCTTCTTCGGAGGAATCTCCATTTGGCTTGCGCTGATCCAGTCCATAAGTTTTAGAGAGGCCATTATAACATCGCACAATTCCCGTCAGCTGTGATGATTGAAAGAATGAAAACGAGCGGCGGATAGTTTCGTGAATAGAGGTTCAACCCATCTAAAAGCATCATGGAAATACAGCAAGAGACTGTTCCATTCGTCCAGGCACCGCCTGCAAGTGAATTCGCTTCTTCGATCCTCCGGACGGTTTTCGGAACCGAAAACACAGATAATGCCGTCAACTTGTTGGATGGCAGTCCTCAGGTCGTTGACGAGCCGAAAGCGGTCGACGCGGCCGCGATAATCGCCCGGCTGGAGAGCCGCAAGGAAAACGCTTCTTTCGCGTTGGGGATCGATAGCGAGGTCGAAACGATCCCGTTCGATCTCTCCGCGCTTGAGAGTGAAGGAATTTTCATGAACATCGACTGCCGTGGCTTCGGGAGTCTCGTTCGTCAACTTGAGTGGAAAACCCTTGGGGTGAAACTCCTCGAGGACGCGGCGGTGCGGGTCAGTCCGCCGAAAGCGGGGTTGCTCCCGGACGTTTACCGGAACAAGCTGATGCGCGGAGCGGCGCAGGCTCACAACGCTCTAACGAAATACAGCTTTCGGTTCACTCTCTGTGAGACCGTCTGGGGAACAAGCGAGTACAAGTGGATCCCGTGGAGCGCATTCGAGCAGTTTGAAGCCGAGTATCTAAAAGCGAACGAGACGCTTGCCGCGGCTAAA
>JAKOVX010000107.1 GCA_029781855.1 Acidobacteriota bacterium
CACTAGTGTCCAATTAAAAGTCGAATAGATTCAACTGTTTAGGAGAATCGATCTCGAACTTGGCGATTGGCTTTTCGCTAAGTAGTTGAAAAAGCGACTGTTTACTGAAAGCGTTCGTCGAGATGATCTGAAGGATTTCGTTCATGCTTCGATCTATCTTGAGCCGCTTTCTGACGATCGCGACGGTCAGATAAGCGCAGATGGCGATCCAGATTTGGGTTTTCACCGCGTTTGCCGACTCTCCCCAGAAAGACTTGATCTTCAGGTGCTGCTTGATCCACTTGAAGAACAATTCGATCTGCCAACGATTCTTGTAAAGCAGCGCGATGCTGCCCGCCGTGATCGAGAAGTTGTTTGTCAGGAACTCGAACCGCCGGTCCTGATCTTTGTCAAAGTAACTGATAAGACGCAACTTATCGGGATACAAACGTTTCGATTTCGGCCCCGTCAAAAGGATCTGGCGGTCGCCGAGGACACCGTCTTCTTTCGTCTTTCCCGGCTTCCCCACGATCTCATAAGCGAGATTCTCCTTCGCGCGGATCACGAAGAACGCCGGACTCCGGTCGATTCGAAGCAGTTCCGTCAGACTGAAGTATCCGCGGTCCATGACATAGAAGGCTCCAGCCTCGAAAGGCATTGCTCTCATCGCTTTAGCGTCGTTCAGGAGCCCGTCCGAGATGCTTATGAAAGTCGGAATGTTGCCGCGCAGATCCAGTATCGTATGCAACTTGACGGCACCTTTCTTTTCCCTGAACGGCGCCCACCAGAAGACGCTTAAACAGAGGTCGATGGTCGTCGAATCGATTAGCAGCACCGGGCCGCTGAAATCCGGCAGAACGCGCTGGTCGAACACGTGAAGACTCTGCGCCTCTTTCTTCAGAATGTCCGCGAAGTCTTTGTATATCTGCCAGTTGCGGCGTTCGTTCGCATGCGCGAGAGTCGACAGGCTGACGCCGCTGCGGAGACCGAGACGGTACAACGAAGCGCCTTGGGCAGTCAGTCCGACGACCGTTTCACGAAGACTCTCGCGACGCGTCAACTGACCGCTCAACATGGCAAGAAACTGCGTCCAGCACGAGAAGTTCTTGACGTATCGCTCGCCGCCATAGCGCGCGACACACTTTGCGAACTCGTACTTAGACAAATAAGAGACGACCTGCGAAAAAACAAACTTTCCGTCCTCCATGCGCAGACGGTAACGAAATCGCACGCGTTTTGAAATAGAAAAATTTGCAAAGATCCGTAACTGACTTAAAACTATGCACTTAACGTATGCACAACAGATTTTAATTGGACACTAGTGAATTCGGATTTGGGATTTGGGGTTTGGGAATTCGGATTTGGGAATTCGGATCTGGGAATTCGGATCTGGGATTTGGGATTTGGGAATTCGGATTTGGGAATTCGGATTGCGGATTCCGGAGACCGGATCGTTTCATATTGAGACAGTAATTGCCTTTGGTTCACTGGGTTCGAAGACGTCTGCACATCTCAGCCAACGGCGATTTGCCTTCAACCTCGACCGGCGCCGGTCATCTCGGATCCGATCGCACGATCCTCGTCGATCCGAAATCGCTGAAAACGGATAACTGTTAGCTGATAGTGTGACGCGCTGCAGCGCCCGGATCGATTTCTGCCTACCGATCACTGTCCGCTTACCGCCATGCCGCATGACGGCGGAACTCCAAACTCCGTCTACTGCCTACCGACTACTGCCTCCTGCCTACCTTTTGAGTTACAATAACCTCGCTTTTCGAAAAACGTCCAAACGGAGAACTGTCAATGAATTACCCCATTTCCCTAAGTTTCAAGATTCTGGCGATCGCCAATCAGATCTATGTTCG
>JAKOVX010000112.1 GCA_029781855.1 Acidobacteriota bacterium
AGGCGGGGCTGTACCAGACATAACAGGAAACGGATGGAACGGTAAGCTTATGGGCAACGCAATGGTGACGGATGTAGTCGCCAAATTCGGCAAGGCGCTGTACCTTGATGGCTCGGACGGCTATGTCGAGATCCCCAAAGGCGTAAACCTAGCTCTTGAAGGCGAAGAATGGTCTATTTCGGTCTGGTGCATGATCGAAGACGCGTGACACTCTCGATTCTTACAACGTGTTTATTGACGAGAACGAGTGGTACCATGTAGTCGTATCTCAGAAAGGCTCAACGGTTAACTTCTATATCAATGGTGAGCTCGCTTTATCAAACGAAAACTGCATAAACAACATGGCGACCTACGACATCCCGCTTGAACAATGTTGGATAGGTAAATCCGCTACGGCATCCGACGCGATGTACTTCGGTGCTATCGACGATTTCCGTCTTTATAACCGCGCTCTCACAGCCGACGAAGTCACAGCCCTCTTTAAGTATACCCCCGGGCTTGCTACAAGCAATACTCTCGGCGAGGTCAAAATCGATATTGTCGAAAAGGAGCCGATAGTCGAAGTTGACGGCGGCATCGTCGACGATCTGGTTGTTTATCTCCCGTTTGATGGCGTCGAAAACGGTATAAGCGCCGATGCGACAGGCAACGGATGGAATGCCAACCTCATGGGCAGCGCCACAATCGCGGATGGTGGTAAATTCGGCAGTGCGCTTTACCTTGATGGTGTCGATGCTTATGCTCAGATAAAGGAAGGCGTGAACCTTGCACTCGACCCCAACAAGAAAGAGTGGACGGTTTCCGTCTGGTTCAAACAGGACGAAGCGCGTGGTTACGCACGCATTATGGACTTCAACAACACTAATGCTACGTTCTTCTACATCGCCCCGTCGACTGGCGGAAGCGAAGGTACCTATCGAGCCAAGATCAACAATGGCCCGAGAGATACCGTCGACATGGTTGGAAAGAACCTTAATGCCGACGAATGGTATATGCTCACCGTTGTGCAAAACGGCGACGCCGTAAAGGTATACGTCAATGGCGAACTTGTAACGGTAAACGAGTATTGCGTAAACGCCAATATGGCTACCTACGGCGAACCTCTCCTGTACTGCTATCTCGGCAAATCTGCTACTGAATCCGACCCGATGTTCGTCGGCATGATCGACGAGTTCCGACTCTACAATCGCGCGCTTTCCGCTTCCGATATTGCTACGCTTTACAAGCTTGACCCGAATGCCGCTCCGGTTGAAGGACCGGCGGAAACGCCGACTGTCTCGACCGGGACTGTTACCGGTGGGGCACCTATTGTCTCCCCAAAGACGTCTGACACCGCCATTACTGCCGTCGTCGTCTGCATGGTCGCGTGTGTCGCAGCGGTAATTTCTACGAAGAAACGAAGCCGTTAAGCTCAGCGTTATAGACAATCTGAGCTAATATTCGGCAAAATGTCTGGAGCAGAATAATCAGGCTTCAGACATTTATTTTTAAATGATAAGCGGGGGCAAATTATGAAAATTTATGACCGTCGAGTTATATCACTTTTTCTAGCCATCATTATGTCTACTCTTTTGATCATAGGATGCTCCGAGCCGACAGACAAAATATCCGACACTACCACAAGCGATGCAGTTTCGACTGATACCGTTGCGATTGACTCCGATGAAGCTCCGGATTTCC
>JAKOVX010000124.1 GCA_029781855.1 Acidobacteriota bacterium
GTTCGGCAGTAGAAAGTAGTATTTGATAGGAAAATAAAGATGAGCGTTGAAACCGTAGCAAATGTGTCCGCACCGAAGATCGAACTGTCGGACTTTATCGAAAATGAGCCGCCGGAGGTGGTCGAGGCCAAGCAACTCGCCCGACGCTATAGGATGCCGTACATCGATCTTCTGCCTCCGGATGGGCCTTCGCCGGTAAGCGTCGATGAGTTATCGAGAATTCCTGTAGATCTGATGCTTCGTAATCAGTTCGTTCCGCTGAAACGCGAGGGCAACAATCTTTTCGCGGCGATGGCCGATCCGACCAATTTGGAGCGGCTCGATGAACTCGAGAACGTACTTAACGTCCGTATCGTCCCGCACGTCGCAACCGCAGGAGCGATCGATGTCGTTCTCAAAAAAGGTGACGCCACCCAACGAGTGATGGCAGAAGCCGCTTCTTCGTTCAAGATCTCGCTCGTGAAAGAGACAGATCAGGGCGAGGAAGTATTGGACCTTGACCGCCTGGCCAATGACTCGGATATGTCGCCGATCATTAAGTTGGTCGACACGATCATCTATAACGCAATGGAATCGCGGGCTTCGGATATCCACATTGAGACCCACGAGCGGGATGTACAGGTCAAATTCCGCATTGACGGGGCTCTTTATGCCAAGGTCGATCCGATCGACATTGCCTATCATCAGACTTTGATCTCGCGTATCAAGGTCATGTCTGAGCTTGATATCGCCGAACGCCGGATCCCTCAGGATGGCCGTTTTCGGGTCCGATACAAGGGCCGGACGGTAGATTTCCGCGTATCGATAATGCCTACTGTATTTGGCGAAGATGCGGTTATCCGAATTCTGGACAAAGAGCAGATCAATGAGAGCTTCAAGAATCTGGACCTCGACGTTGTTGGTTTCGATATCGAGGACGTCACCAGGTTCCGCGTATACATCAAGGAACCGTACGGAATGGTGCTAGTTACCGGGCCGACCGGTTCGGGTAAAACGACAACGCTTTACGCCGCTCTTAACGAGATCCGCAACGACGAGGACAAGATCATTACCATCGAGGATCCTGTCGAGTATCAGCTTAATGGTATCGTCCAGATCCCGGTAAACGAAAAGAAAGGACTCACCTTCGCCCGTGGACTGCGTTCGATCCTGCGCCACGACCCTGACAAGATAATGGTCGGCGAAATTCGTGATGAGGAAACCGCTCAGATCGCCATTCAGTCGGCGCTGACGGGCCACCTTGTGTTTACGACAGTTCACGCTAATAACGTGATCGACGTCATTGGCCGATTTCTGAACATGGGCGTCGAGCCGTACAATTTTGTGTCTTCGCTAAATTGCGTGCTTGCCCAGCGTCTCGTTCGACTGTTGTGTCCAACATGCAAGCGAGGTTACCAACCGACGGTTGGCGAACTACACGAAGCCGGCCTCAGGCCCGAGGAAGTCGGTGACCGAACATTTTTCCGTAATGTCGGCTGTGACGCGTGTAACCATACGGGTTACCGCGGCCGAACGGCCATTCACGAACTGCTTGATATGTCCGATCGGATTCGAGAGATGATCATCGAGCGACGGCCCGGTTCGGAGATCCGACGACAGGCTGAAAAGGAAGGACTTTCGTCGCTTCGTGAGTCTGCGGTGAAAAAGGTGTATGCAGGAATGACGACACTTTACGAGATCAACCGCGTGACGTTCGTTGAGGAACTGCGGGCTTAATGTCGACGATTTTTAATTGATCAGGGACGCATAAACGGCCGCGTCAACATTCCCGCCGCTGACGACGACGCATATTCTTTTGCCGGCGAACTCATCTATGTTCGCCATCACCGCTCCAAGGCTCAGCGCTCCGGTAGGCTCGCATTTCAGATTCGCAAGGCCATAGTAGAGCCTGACGGCGTCGGCGATATCATCCTCGGGAATTTCAAATATCCCGGCGATCGCAGGCGCGATGATCTCCCAATTGAGTTTACCGAGCGAGATCGTGCGGGCACCGTCGGCAATGGTCATCGGCTCCGTTTCGTTCGGAACGATCTTGCCGGCTCGCAGCGATCGCGCGGCGTCGTTGCCGAGAAGCGGTTCGGCACCGAAGACCTTCGTCGTACGGCCTCTGCGGCATAGGCCGGTAATTATCCCCGAAACTAATCCACCTCCGCCGACGGGCGAAATTACGACGTCGAAATCCTTTTCGGCAAGTTCATCGCCGAGACTCGCATTGCCCTCGATCACGAGCTTTTCGTCATAAGCGCTCGCAAAATAAGCGTCAGGCATTTCGGCAGCGAGTTCGGCGACGCGTTCGTTTCGGCCTTTTTTGGCGGTGTCGACCAGATCGACGGTCGCACCGTATCCACGAACGGCGTCGATCTTGACCTGAGCGGAAGTGACGGGCATTACGACGGTGCATTTCTTGCCGATCAGCTTACATGCGTATGCAAGCGCCTGCCCGAAATTGCCCGACGACGCCGTCAGGATCTCGTCCTGCTCGACATTAAGTGCCAAATTGTACGCGGCACGAAACTTGAAGCTCCCCGTGTGCTGAAACGTCTCGCTCGCGATCGTCAGGTCCAGGCCGAGATGGTCGTCCAACTTGGCCGATTTGATAAAAGTTGTCGGCCGAATGGCCTCGATCAAGGGTTTCATCTGTTCAGATCTTGTTTGACACGCTAAACTCGTGAGTAACGATGAATAAGGAATTTAGAGCGACGCTGCCCCGAAAATTCGTTGAGAATACGATATCACTTTGTG
Organism: Acidobacteriota bacterium; assembly: GCA_029781855.1. GTDB lineage: Bacteria > Acidobacteriota > Blastocatellia > Pyrinomonadales > Pyrinomonadaceae > OLB17. The sequence goes on from JAKOVX010000124.1 coordinate 2,743, forward strand.
GTGATAAGGGCGACAAATGGCTCGACGATCTGCCCAATATCCTCGCCGAGCTTGAGTCCAAGTGGACCATCAAGGCCGCGGGGCATTTTCGGAATCTCTCTTACAATTACGTCGCTAACGCTGTGTTCCCCGACGGCAAGACGGCCGTGATAAAGGTCGGTTTGCCGCTCACGGACGTCGAGATCTACGGCGAGGCCGCGTATTTGAGGGAACTGGACGGCCGCGGCGCCGCCAGGCTGCTCAATTTCGATCGCGACCGGCAGGCTGTCTTGCTCGAAAGGGTCGTGCCCGGAGCCAATCTGAGATCGACATTCAAAAAGGATCAACCGAAGGCCGTCGACACCGCGATCAAAGTCCTCAAGCTCATAATACGCCCGATCCCGGAGGAAACGGCTGACTTCGTCATGCTCGACGACTGGTTCGACGGCTTGAAACGGGCGTCCGAAATGGCTTTTCCTAAGGAGTTTGCGGAAAAGGCTCTCGCGTTTTACGCCGAGTTGTCGACGGACGCGTCGAATACGTTTCTACTGCATGGCGACTTTCATCACGACAATATCCTGACGGCGACCCGCGAGCCGTTTCTCGTGATCGATCCGAAGGGCATGATCGGCCATGTCGGCTACGATATCGGCGTATTTCTCAATAATCATCGCGATTGGCTGGATTGGGACACGCGGCTTGTGGGCAAATTGGACCGTGCGGTCGCCGATTTCGCCGCGGCCTTTGATCTCGAGGAGAATGTCATCCGAAAGTGGGCCTATTGCCAGATGGTTTTGTCGTGGTGGTGGCTTTTTGATGAGATGCCGGACATGTTTGGCGACGAACTCGGCCTTTCGGACGTTTGGAATGTCTGAACCGCGGGATTAGAATCAGAAAAGCGGAATTCACCACGGAGTCGGCGAGATCGCGGAGACATTAATTAGGCATTTTATTATCGTATCTCTTTGTCCTCCGTGACTCTGTGCTGAATTCTTAAAAATATTATGAAAGCACATTTCGGAATGATCGGCCTCGGAACGATGGGGCGCAATTTTCTCCTCAACATTGCCGAGCACGGCATCAGCGGCGTCGGTTTTGACCTCGATGCCGGCAAGCGTGACCTTTTGCTAAAGGAAGGTGCGGGAATGCCCGTCGACGTTGGCAGCGATCTCGCCGACTTTATCGCGAAGCTTGAGGCACCGCGCAACATCATGATGCTCGTTCCGGCGGGCCCGATCGTCGATTCAGTCATCAGCGACCTGCTGCCGCATTTGGAAAAAGACGACCTGATCATCGACGGCGGCAACTCGCACTACACCGACACCGATCGCCGCGACGCGGACCTGTCGGCGAAAGGCATCGGCTTTATGGGCGTTGGCGTCAGCGGCGGCGAGGAAGGAGCCCGCCACGGTGCGAGCATAATGCCCGGCGGGCGGCGCGATTTTTACGATCGCGTCGAAGCCACGCTGCAGGCGGTCTCGGCCAAGGTGGGCGGCGAACCGTGCGTTGCCTACATGGGCACGGGCTCGGCGGGGCATTTCGTCAAGATGGTCCACAACGGCATCGAGTACGGGCTGATGCAGATCATTTCGGAGACCTACGATTATATGAAGCGCGTCCTCGAGATGGACGACGCGGCAATGAGCGCGACTTTTGCGGAGTGGAACGACAGCGAGCTTAACTCTTTCCTCGTCGAGATCACCTCGACCGTCCTCGCAAAGAAAGATCCCGACACCGGGAATCCGCTTGTCGAAATGATCCTCGACACTGCCGGGCAAAAGGGAACCGGCAAATGGACGTCGCAGGCGGCGATGGACCTCGGCGTGCCGATCCCGACGATCGATTCGGCGGTTTCGATGCGGCAGATCTCCGCGAGAAAGGCCGACCGCGGCAAGATCGCGGCGAAATTGGGCTCGGCGCCGTTCGCCGAACGCATCAGCGCCGACGCCAACCGCGTCGTCACCTACGACAAGAACCTCGTAAAGGTCGATCAGCTCAAAACCGCCCTGCTCTGTGCCTTTATCATCACCTACGCCCAGGGAATGTCGCTGCTGCAGGAAGCGTCCGGCGATATGAACTACGGCCTAAACCTCGCTGACACCGCGAAGATCTGGCGCGGAGGCTGCATCATCCGTTCGGCACTGCTCGAAGAGATGCGGAGCGCGTATGCCGCCGATCCGAGCCTCGTGAATTTACTGCTCGACGACAAATTTGCCGCGATCCTCGAGGAGCACGGCGATTCGCTGCGAAAGACGGTCCGAGCCTTTGCCGGCAGCGGCGTTCCGGCGATGTGTTTCTCGTCGACGCTGGCGTATTTCGACGCGTTCCGCACCGAGCGTCTGCCCGCCAACCTGATCCAGGCACAGCGTGACTTCTTCGGCGCCCACACCTACCAACGCACCGACAAAGAAGGAACTTTCCACACGTCCGATTGGGACAAATAACGTTTCCCTAAATCGGGTTTAGAGGCGGGCTACCGCCCGCCTCTCGTTCCCCTCCCCAAGGAAGGAGCGGCGTTTAGCAACTCCTCATCCGAATACCCGGTGACGCTGTCGTAATTCGCTCCGCCGCTGGTGATATACTCCGAAGTGTTTCACTAGCGGCATTTCATTGCCGGCCTCGATTATCATCATGAGTCTGATTCACGTATTCTTTGCACCTAAAGGGTCGATCGGCGGACCCTGCTTCGGGGCCTTTTGTGCTGCGGCCGCAGTCATGATGTCGTGGCAGGCATATGATAATTTTCGCGACGGCTGCATGGTACTTAGCTTCGGCGACGCTTCCCGCGACAAGCATCCGATCTTGTTCTTCCTCGCATTTGTTTTTAATATTCTCGGCATCGTCTTTCTGATCGGAGCGTCTATTTTCGGGTTCATGACTTAGTCGAAACAGTCGACTTCGTTAGACAATCAGCTCAAACTTCGTCGCCCATTAAGCCAGGTCGCAGCCTTGGAGGCGTCGGCGATTCCTCACCGCAATATTCGGTGACGCTGTCGTAGAAAAGCAGTAGGCGGACGGAGAAAAGGATCGATCGGTCGGGGCGGGAAATGCGGGGGAAGCTTTTCCCGCTTTTTTGATAGATGCTATACTGCGATGGATTTGCGACAGAGATTGCGGCCATGAACAGGATCTTCGAGAACTTTAGCCTCAGCCACCAGAAGGAGCGCTTCGAGTCGATCATCGAGAGCGTCGAGAGCGGTGTCGAATTTAAAGGGACCAATCTCTGGATCCTCGTGTTCGCCATTTTTATCGCGTCGCTGGGGCTGAATGTCAATTCGACCGCCGTCGTAATCGGCGCGATGCTCGTCTCGCCGCTGATGGGCCCGATCATGGGCCTCGGCCTCGGGATGGCGGTCAACGATCTCGCACTGCTGCGAAAAGCGTGGTTCAACTATCTTTTCGCGCTCGGCGTCGGGCTGGCAACTTCGACGATATTCTTTTCGCTGTCGCCGCTCAACGACGCTTCGTCGGAGATACTTGCGCGAACCTCGCCGAATATTTACGATGTGCTGATCGCGCTGTTCGGCGGTTTTGCGGGTATCCTGGCCGTTTCGAGCAAGCAGAAGGGCAATGTCATTCCCGGCGTCGCCATCGCCACGGCCCTGATGCCGCCGCTTTGCACGGCGGGCTACGGCCTCGCTAACTGGAATCTCACATATCTCAGCGGAGCACTCTATCTTTACCTGATAAACACGGTCTTCATTGCCCTGGCGACCCTTATCACCGCCCGCTTTCTGCGATTTCCGTTCAAACATCTGCCGAATGAACGCGATGAGCTGATCGCCAAGCGGATCGTCTGGGGCGTCGTCATCATTACCCTTTTGCCGAGCATATATTTTGGCTACGACGTCGTGAAACAAAGCCAATTCAACAAGAAGGCGAATACGTTTGTCGATGTTGAGGCGGTGTTCCCAAATGACTATCTGCTGAAAAAGACGATCGACGCCAAAAAGCAGTCGATCAGCCTGACATATGGAGGCGCCGTTATCTCCGACGCCGAGATCGAAGCTCTCAAGAACAAAATGAGCAAGTACGGCCTCGGCGATGCGAAGCTCGAGATCCAGCAGGGATTCACGTATCTCGCCGGGCCGCAGCAAAGCGACCAGGATAAGCAGATCACCGCTCTTCTCAACGAAAAGGAAAAGGAACTAACTGCCCTGAAGAGCAAGGTGGCAGCCGAAGACGCCGAGACCGCTCTCGGGAAACAGATCTTTAACGAGCTGAAGGCTCAGTATCCCACGATCACTTCCTGCATCGTCGAGCAGGCCGTCAACAACGCCGGTTCGACACAGAACCAGATGTGGATCGCCGTCATCCGGCATTACGGGAAATTGTCGGCCGAGGACCAGAAGCGGATCGAGGACTTTCTCGCCGCCCGCGTAAACTCCGATGAGGTTTCGGTCTTTTACGAGGACGTGCCGCCGCCGACACCTACGCCGAGTCCCTCGCCATCATCGACGCCCACGCCCGCTGCCGCGTCTCAGTAAGTTTCAAGAAACCTCCCGAAGGACCAGAAATCTATGGAAGCCACAATCCGCTCTTGGTTATTCGATCCGACGGTCGGCAGGTTTTTATCCGCTTTTGTGGCGCTGGCGATCGTGTTTGGGATCTCGCGGGTCGCGAAAGGTTCCGTGACGAGATACGTTAGCCAAACCGACACGCGATATAGGCTCCGCAAGTTCATCACATTCCTAAGTTACATTCTTATCATCCTGGTCGTGACGATCATCTTCAGCGACCAGCTTGGCGGGCTAACCGTCGCACTGGGCGTCGCGGGAGCGGGCGTAGCATTTGCCCTTCAGGAAGTCATTGCGAGTTATGCCGGATGGTTTGCGGTGACATTTGCGGGATTCTACGATCCGGGCGACCGCGTTCAGGTCGGCGGAATAAAGGGCGATGTTATCGATATCAGCTTTCTGCGAACGACCGTGATGGAGGTCGGGGAATGGGTCAAGGGTGATCTTTACACGGGCCGTGTTGTCCGGATCGCGAACAGCGCGGTTTTCAAGGAACCGGTTTTCAACTACTCGGGCGACTTTCCGTTCTTGTGGGACGAGATTACGATCCCGGTCAAGTACGGCGGTGACCATCGCGAAGCCCGCAGGATCATCAAAGCGGCGGCAGATGACATTGTCGGCGGCTACGCGGCCGGGGCGGCAGAAGCCTGGGAAACATTTTCCAAGCAATACCTACTCGAAGACGCTATTACAGATCCGATGGTATTTCTCGTCGCGAACGACAATTGGCTCGAGTTCGCATTGCGCTACACGGTTAGCTTTAAACGTCGGCGTGCGACAAAAGACGAGCTGTTCACCAGAATTCTCGATGAGTTTCAAAAGACCGAAGGCCGTGTCGAATTCGCGTCGGCAACCTTCCAGTTGGTGCAGGCTCCTACCATCGACGTGAGGTTGAAGGGGACGGGCGAATAGCCGGGCCAATCGCAACAACCACTGGCTATTGCCGAACTAGTCCTCGACGATCTCCCAGGCGTGCTCCGCTTTCAGGAGTTTGCTCATTAGCTGAGCGTGGACGGCGTGGCCGCTTTTTTCCGCGGTAATTTTCCCTTCGATCGGCATTCCCAACAGAGCGAGATCGCCGATGATGTCGAGGATCTTGTGACGGACGAACTCGTCGTCGAAACGGAGCGGCGTTTTGTTCAGCATTCCGTTCTCGGTCAGAACGATCGCGTTGTCGAGGCTTCCGCCGAGTGCGAGATTTGCCTTTCGCAGCATGTCGATCTCGTGCGTGAACCCGAACGTGCGGGCCGACGCGATCTCCTTGCCGAATGAGCCGTTCTTAACTACAAAATTCAGCGATTGGCGTTCGATGAAAGGATGCGGAAAGTCGATGACGCAGTCGATCTCGAAATTCTTCGCCGGCTCGATCGACATCTTTCGGTCGCCTTGGGCGTACTCGACCTTTTCGAGGATACGCAGGATGTGACGCGGAGCATCCTGTTCGACAATACCGGCCTCGGCAATAAGCTCGATAAAATCCTCGCTCGAGCCGTCCATTATCGGTATCTCGATGTTGTCGAGATCGATGAAGCAATTATCGACGCCCGCCCCTCGCAACGCTGACAACAGGTGCTCGCAGGTCGAAAGCACAACACCGCGGCGCATCAGCGTCGTTGCGTACGAGCAATGCGAAATATACTCGACCGACGCCGGTATTTCGAAATTCTCAAGATCCGTCCGGACAAAAATGTATCCGGTGTTTTCCGGTGCCGGTCGCAGCGTCAGGTTGACGTCCACACCGGTGTGGAGGCCGACGCCGGATATATTTATTGGTTTTGAAAGTGTGGTTTGCTTCATTCTCCGCAATAAGGGTGTAATTCCAAGTATGAAGTATCGAGCGCAACTCGAATATCAGACACTTCACCCGATTATCATTAACAATCCGCGTGCCAACGCCGTGACCTCGCAAAATGTTAGATTTTCTCGAGCCTCTCGCCGTCCGGGCCCGGCAAAAAGCCTCGGAATGTGGCGTTCGCGCCACATTGATGTGGCCGGATTTACTAATATCGATTGACGAATTACAATTGTCCACAAGTATGGCAATCGAAACCGCCGGCCAAAAGGCCGCTAAAGTCACCAAAATACGCGTCGAGAACGCCTCGACGCTAAAACTGCCCAAAGACACTGAAGAAACGATCAACAAGGTCCTTGATTTTCTGCCCGTCGAACAGTATCGCGGCGTGGAACGGATCAAGCTGGTCGATTTCATCAACGACCCTCGGCTCAAGAATATGGACGTGCCAATGAAGGGCGACCTCCCCGGGCTTTACCATCCGCGGGTCCAGAACCAGGCACCTTGGTTCGAGCTTTCGATGGTTGCCTTGCTCCAGCCGACCGAGGGTTTCGTCAAGAAATTCATGGCCAAAAGCTCGTTCAAAGGCAACATCGCAGGCCTTATCTTTTCACTCGTCGGGCAGCATTATTATTTAACTCTCCGCCATTCCGTCAAACGCACGAGCCTCGAGCCGCAGATCCGGCAGTACGCCGAAAAGAACCTCAAGGTCTGGAGCGAGAAACAGAACGAAGGCAGTATCCGTGCAAAGCTCTTCAAACCGTTCCGCCCGTATCTCGAGCGCTGGGCAAAATGGCTGAACAAAAAGGCGGCAGCTCAAAAGGGTTGATCAGTGATTAACGGTGAACGGTGAGTGATGAATGAAAGAAAGTGTATTGAGCGAAAAGTCATTTGCGTTTGCCCTGAGGATAGTTAGTTTGTATAAACATTTGACTCTCGAACATCGCGATTATGTGATGTCTAAGCAGGTTCTGAGATCCGGAACATCGATCGGTGCGAACGTCGAAGAAGCAAAACACGGCCAATCGAAACTTGATTTCATTCACAAATTATCGATTGCACAGAAGGAAGCGAGCGAGACGCGATATTGGATAAGGTTGCTGCACAGGTCAGAATTTTTGAGTGAAAAGCTTGCGGATTCACTGATCGGCGACTGCGATGAAATTCAACGAATTTTGACAGCGTCGATAAAGACGACGAAAGCGAATTTGGAAAACGAAAAGACAATTAGTAAGTAATGGAGATGTGAGGTTTGGGCGGTTCTGACACTCATCACTCACCGTTCACCACTAACCACTATGGCAAATTACTGGATGGTAAAACAGGAACCCGAGGCGTACTCTTGGGACGATTTTGTTAAGGATGGCGCGACCGATTGGACCGGCGTGCGAAACTATCAGGCTCGAAACAATCTGAAAGCGATGAAGAAGGGCGATAAGGCTCTCTTTTATCATTCCGTTACCGGAAAAGAGGTAGTCGGCATCGCAAAGGTCACAAAGAGCGAATTTCCTGACCCGACCGACGAAAAATGGGTCGCGGTCGAGCTTCAACCGGACAAGCCGCTGAAAAAGCCTGTCTCGCTCGCTCAGATCAAGGCGAACCTAGCTCTGGCGAACATCGGCCTGCTTCGCCAATCACAGCTCTCGGTTATCGCTCTGACCAAAGACGAGTTTGACGAGATCGTGAGTATGTCGAAATGATTAACTGGTACGCGGAACTGGTCTTCATCATTCCTGTTCTGGCAATTCTTGTCGGAGCGATCGTAAACATCAGTTTTGCCGCGTCGGTGCTTTACGATGCTTCACGGCTTCGAAACGAAGAAAAGACAGATCCCGTTTTGGTCCCCGTTTCGATCTGGACATTAGCGACTTTGCTTGGCGGGCCGATAGTAGCTGGGATCTACTGGATACTCAATAGGTCACCGCTCGCTCCGGATCGGCCGAAGAACACTGAATTTGACCTCCGAGACTATTTGGATTAAATGATGCTAAAACAGGCCGTTGCCTACTACCACGAACTTCTCGCCGACGCCGGGATGGCGACCGCTTCGCAGCAAATGCTCGACGAGCGGCTAGAATCGTCGAAGCTCATCTTTGGCGGACGTCGTCTGTCGCCTTATCTGCGGCCGCACTTTGTGACGGAGAGCGACTGGGCGTTCATTCATAAGACGTGCGAGACGATCTTCGGCTGCCTTCAAAAGGTCAAAGAGGCGGCGATCGAGGACGAAGCGGTTCTGCACGAACTCGGGTTGACCGAGATCGAAAAGGACCTCGTTCGTATCGATCCCGGATACTCGCACGTCTCACCGACGTCGCGGCTTGATTCGTTTCTGACTCATGATGCATACAGCTACGTAGAGCTCAATGGTGAGAGCCCGGCGGGCATTGCGTTCTCGGACTCGGCGTCGGAGATCTTCAAGTCGCTCCCCGTGATGGAGCGGTTTCTCGAACGCTACACGATCCGTACGCTTGAGGGCTCGTCGAAACTTCTCGATGCTCTGATCACCTGCTATACCGAATTTTGCGGCGGCAGGATGGAGCACAAACCCGTGATCGCGATAGTCGATCTGCGCGACCTGCCGACGATCAAGGAATTTGAACTTTTCCGAGATTATTTCGAGGCGAATGGTTATCGGGCGCTCATATGCTCGCCGGATGAACTCGAATTTGACGGCACGCGGCTGCGTTGCGATGACGTCGCGATCGACATCGTTTACAAACGCCTGCTCGTTAACGAATACCTCCCGATAATCGACGAACAGCCGGCGCTGCTCGACGCCTGTCGTGCCCAAGCCGTCTGCATGGTCAACAGTTTTCGCGGAAAGCTCGTGCATAAGAAGGCGATCTTTGCCGTGCTGACGAACGAGAAATACCAGCATCTTTTCACCGGGCCTGAGCTTGCGGCGATCGCCAAACACATTCCATGGACCCGCAAGATCCGCCACGAGAAAACTCTTGTCAGAACCGGGAGCGGTAGCGACGGGGTTTCCGGTGGTAAGACCGAAGAAGTCGACCTCGTCGAATGGACGCGGGCGAATCCGCAAAAACTTGTCCTCAAACCGAATGACGATTACGGCGGTCACGGCATCTATATAGGTTGGAACGCGAGCCCCTCGGAATGGGACGACGCCATCGAACTCGCTCTTAAAAACGGCGATTATCTCGTCCAGGAGCGCGTACGGACGGCAAAAGAGACATTCCCGATGATCACCGACGACGCAGGGAACTGGGAAATGGTCGAGCAGCTCGTTGACCTCGACCCGCTGCTTTTCCTCGGCAAGGTCGGCTCGGCGTTCACGCGTCTGTCTTCGAATGAGCTGGCAAACGTCACCGCCGGCGGCGGAATGGTTCCGACGTTTATCATTTCAGAGAAATGAATACAGAAGCCATTATTCAATAACGGCCTTTTTTTCGGATAATGAAACTCAACAACCCAAAATCCCGCCTCCGCGAACTGACCGTTGAATACCAGCGGCTTGAGCATAAGCTCCTCCTCGGCGGCGGTCCGGCGAAGATCGAAAAGATCCACGCCCAGGGCAAATTGACGGCCCGCGAGCGTATCGAACTGCTTCTGGACAAAGACACTTTCTCGCAGGAGATCGGCCTTCTTGTCGCCTATGACCAATACGACGGCCAGGCACCGGCCGCTGCAGTCGTGACCGTCGTCGGCAAGATCCATGGCCGAGAATGTGTCGTCGTTGCCAATGACGCGACGATCAAGGCAGGGGCGTGGTATCCCGAAACGATAAAGAAGATCTTGCGTGCACAGGAGATCGCGATGCGAAATCGTTTGCCGATCATCTATCTGGTCGATTCGGCGGGCGTCAATTTGCCGTATCAGGGCGGCGTTTTCCCGGGACAGTATGGCGCCGCTCGCATCTTTTATTACAACTCGATCATGCGGCATTACCTGAAGGTGCCGCAGATCTCGGCCGTCATGGGCATGTGCGTCGCCGGCGGTGCGTATTTGCCGGCGTTGAGCGATGTCATCTTAATGGTCGAGGGCACGTCGTTCATGGGGCTCGGCGGGGCAAATCTGGTCAAAGGCGCGACCGGCCAGACGATCGATAACGAAACTCTCGGCGGTGCCGCCACGCACAATGCCATCTCCGGCGTCGCCCACTACAAGACCAAAGACGACCAGGAATGCCTCGCCAAGATCCGCGATCTAATCGCGGAACTTCCGGCACCGGAAACGTCTAGAGTCTCGATCACGGAACGAAAGGACCCGAGTCCGAAGGCCAGAGACCTGTATTCGCTGCTCCCCGAAGACCACCGTGCCCCGTACGACATGCACGAGGTGCTCGCGACCTTCCTCGACGAAGGCGAGTTTGACGAATTTCAAGCCGATTTTGCTAAAGAGATGATCTGCGGGACGGCACGCATCGGTGGAATACTGGTCGGCGTGATCGCTAATTCACGCGGAATGTCCAAGGGCAAGCCCGGCACACCGCCGCGTTTCGGCGGCATCGTTTATACCGAATCCGCCGAGAAAGCGGCATATTTTATTGATAATTGCGACCGCCATTCGACGCCGCTTCTGTTCGTTCAGGACGTTTCGGGTTTTATGGTCGGGGCCGAGGCCGAGCACAGCGGCATCATCCGTGCCGGAGCCCGCTTCGTCGAGGCGATGGCGTGCGCCAAAGTGCCGAAGCTCGTTCTGACCGTCAACCACGCTTCCGGGGCCGGCTACTACGCGATGGCCGGACAGGGTTTTGACCCCGACTTTATCTTCTCACTGCCGACCGGCCGAATGGGCGTGATGGAGGGCGATTCGGCCGCCGTCGCGATCTACGGCACCCAGATCGAAAAGCTCAAAAAGCAGGGCAAAGAGCCGCCCGCCGAGATGCTCGAAGAAATGGACAAGGTCCGCGAAACCTACGAACGCGAACTCGACGCCAAACACGCCGCCGCACGCGGCCTCGTTGATGCGATCGTTACGCCCGAAAACCTTCGCGATTCGCTGATCCTGGCTCTGCAAACCTGCTTGAACACAAACACGCCGCATATTGGTGCTTTTGTGCTGCCAAATATGTGATGAAGGGAATTCCTGCTATTGGTGCTTGTTGTATATGTCTCACGGCTTTCCTGTTCTCAGCTTGCGGCCGGTCATCGCAGAATGTCCAGGTTACTGCACCTTCGCCATCGGCGACACCATCTATCACAAAAGATAAAGACGGAAATCAGATTGATCCCGACGGATGGAAATTGCCGGTGACCTCCGCGAAAAACACCAAAACCTCTACACAAAAACTTAAGTACCGCGATGGCCGTGATGTGACGGTAAACGTCGTTTCCTACACGCCTGATCCGCGCGTCATCTGGACTGGGCCGGCTAATCCCGGAGGAAACGCGGAGGTTATCACAAATGTGAGCGCATATTCAGTCGGCAGCGGAAAGGTATTTTGCTATTCATATGCCGTGAGCCCATTTACAAAAGAAGGAAGTGGAGATGAGATCCCTGCCGTTTGGAATTATCGATATTGTGATACGGACGGCGACGGAAAATTCGAACTAAAAGACGACCATATGGGTATGATCGTTGTTCCGGATTGGGCGAAATAGATTTGGCTTATTCGTACGTCGGCGATTCGGACATGCGTTAATGGAGAAGAGCAAGGGAAAGCATTCTTTCAGGCATTCACCTTCTTCAATCCGACGATCAGTTTGTCGAGGTTCTTCTCGGCGAAAAACGTCCGAGAGATAGCTGTTGCCTGACTCAGAGTTGCTGTCTCGTTTACAGCATCGGCCGGGGATTTCTCGCCTGCTTCGTTGAGGAGAATAGTTCTTAGGCCCTGGTCTTTTAACTTGCCGAGTTCGGCGATCATCCAGCTCAGTGCGAGGAAGTAATCCCTCCTGAACATCAATAAATACCGGCATTCCGCGGGCGGCGGCATCTTGTTGAACGAGGAATTGACGATCTCCGGCGTCAGGTATTTGGCGACGTTCATGTCCTGCGTCGGAGTCTCGTCGAGTTGGATGCAGCCCCGCAATGCTGCCGGGAAAATGCTCAGCCATCGGAGCTTTCTGCGAAGCTCGTGCACCTGCGATTCGAGTTCCGTAAAGCCGTTGTCGTAGGTTTTTGCAAAGGCGTTTATCTTGGCTATATTCTCGCGGTAATTCGACTCGATAGCCTTCATTTCCTGCTTTTCATCAAGCCAATCGGCACCTGCGAGCTTCTCCTTTATCTTGCCGATGCGGCCGGCTTTGTCACCGATCCAATGCTTGGCGACCAGCAGGGAATTGAGTTTCGCGGATTCCGCTATAGCTCGCTTCTGAGCGAACTTCGTGACGGTGGCGGGAACTGATCTATCAGCAGCAAATTGTTTTGCAAACGCGTCGTAATAGTCGATCATTCCGAGTGCGTCTTCCAGCGATTTGAACTGCTTCTCGAGCTTTTCGAACCGGTGTTTGTTGTGCAGTTCGCAATACAGCCGAGCGAGTCCCTCGAGCATGAATAAAGGTGTCCGGGCGTTATTTTGGTACAACCAAATTGCCGGACCCTTTTGCTCGGCGGCCGATGCCAGCAGGTTTTCCAACTGTTCAAGATAAAAGGCGAATCTCGCGGGTCCATTTTTCATATGTTTGCGTCAGGCGCAAGAATATTAACGCAGATCGCCGTAGCCAACAATTCCGCGACCGTCGAATCGAACGTAAATGGAATTGTGAAAGGATTCTAGTTCGGTAAACTATCGGAAGTTATGAAATTTACACCGCAAGAAATGCTGGCCCGATTACCGTTGCCGGCAAACGAAAAATGGACCGAAGGAGTTTGGGACGTGGAGCCGTTTGAAAAGGATGGCGTTAAGCTCGTGTTCTTTGCCCCTCGAGGCACGGACCACCAAACTTTTCACGACGAGGACGAGTTCTATTTCATCATCAGCGGCAGCGGAGAGTTGGTGATCGGCGGGGAACGCTACTCATTTGTGGCCGGAGACGCATTCTTTGTCCCGGCAAAGGTACAGCATCGATTTGAGAATTTCACTGAGGACCTTGCGACCTGGGCAGTGTTCTTTTGAAACTTATTTGAGATCAAGATGCTGCCGGAATCGGTTCAGGGCGTGATCGTCACGTCTATATTGCCGCGTTCCTTGATGGCCTCGGCCTGGGAACGGACGATGTCGCTCATCGTAATTATCCCAACTAGGGTCTTTTCGTCTCCCCGTTCTATGACGGCAAGTTGCCTGATCCGCGAATCGTTCATCTTCAGAACGGCCTTGCTCAACGATTGATCGGAAAATATCGTCTGCGGTTTCAGTGCTATGCTTCGGACCGTCATAGAGCCTTCATTATCGACCAGGGTACGTCTGAGCCGCATTTCCGTGACCATCCCGACGCATCGTCCTTTTTCATCTACTACAGGAAATGTCGTAAACTCCTGATCGCGAACCCGTTCGTACGCTTCGGCAACTGTTATGCCGGCCGGCAGCGTCTCGGGGCTGCGCCTGATAGCACTCGCGACGCTGATCTGATCAAGTGCTTGACCGATGGCTTTCTTAGACGGATGCGGGAGGAAGATATCATCCTGTTCGAGCAGCGCCTCATAGATCGGAACGGGACGGAATTTGCGTGCCAGGCCGTACGCGGTCATATTCGCGATCATTAGCGGGACTATCAGCCCGTAACTGCCCGTCATTTCAAAAATAATGAGAACCGAGGTAATAGGAGCGCGGATCACACCGGCAAAGACCGCTCCCATACCGACCAGGGCAAACGCCCCGATCTCATTGTTCGAATGCCCAAGGAGGTTGACGTCGAGCAAACCGATAACGCCGCCGAGCATGCCGCCGACAAACAATGCCGGTGCAAAAATGCCTCCTGCACCGCCGGAACCGTACGAAAATACTGTCGCGGCGATCTTCATCAAACACAGGACCGCCATTACCTTGAAGGCAAGTGTTCCGGACAATGCCAGCGAAAGGATGTCGTATCCACCGCCAGTGATTCCACCCGTTTTTAGAAAATAAATTGCCACAACGGCTAGAATTCCGGTTACACCGGCTCCGACCGCGGGATGCATCCACTCCGGCAACGTCTTCAATTTTGAGAACCATGCCCTGAGAAATAAAAGGCTCTCAGAGAAGACCAGTGCCGCAAATCCGGCGGCGATGCCGAGGATCGCGTAGAACAATACGGAACTGGCATAATGGAGCCCGTAGGTTTGGGTAATGGCGAACACCGGATGTTCGCCGAGGATACTACGCTCAATTGCGGCCGAGATCGCCGCTGCAACGATCACACCCGAGAGAACTGTTTGATCCAGATCGCCGACGACCTCCTCGATCGTGAACGTGACGGCCGCGATCGGGGCATTGAACGCCGCGGCGATGCCGGCCGCCACGCCTACAGGAAGTAGTCGTTTGAGGTTCCGCTGCGAAAGGGCAAATGTCTGTCCCAACCAACTGGAGATCCCGGCACAGATATGAACCGTCGGACCCTCACGTCCGAGCGAGGCTCCGGAACCGATCTGCAGGGCGCTAATGATAAATTTGCCGACCGCATCCCTGAACGGCATGCGTCCGCCCTTGATGCCGTAGGCGATCTTCACTTGCGGAACACCGCTTCCCCTTGCACCCGGAGCAATATATGTGAGTAATGCACCGCAGACGAGTCCGCCAAGTATTGGCGTCAATATCCCGAGCCACAGATAGTGGCTCGACGCCATCGCCGGTTCGATCAGAAATCCTTCGACGGCGATTATCGCGAGGTGGAAAGCCACTGCCGCCAATCCGCAAAGCGCTCCGACCAGAAGCGTAAGAGCAAAGACGCGCTGCGATTCGTTCGGGATAAAACGTACGAAGAATCGAAGCGCGATGAGCTTCAACGCACGAAACCGCGGCCGAAAAAGTCGCGACAGGGCCTTTCTTTTGAATGTAAAGCGATCCGAAACCTTCCGGCTGGCAACCATTCGCTAAGTATAACAAACACTTGCGGTTCGCTTTAACGAAGATCGGAAAATGGCGATAATAATCTTATATCGGCGGACAATTCGGGAGGATCGTCCGTACAAACCTACTTTTGCGAACCGAGCAGGCCGGCATAATCGCCAATAGCGGTCTCGATCACGCGATAGGCCTCTTGCCTGCCATATGAATATGCGATCTCACATTTGTTGGGTTCGTCCGGTAAAGATTTGTACGTCAGGAAATAATGTTCGAACCGTTCGAGAATGCCTTTGGGAAGCTCATTGATCTCACGATATTGTTCGAAAACCTTGTCGCCTTTGAGAACGGCAATGATCTTGTCGTCCGCTTCGCCTCCGTCAATAAGGCAGAACCCTCCGATCGGTCTGGCTTTTAGAATAATATCGCCGCGCGGAATGTGATGTTCCGACAAAACCAGGATATCGAGCGGATCGCCGTCACCGCCGCTGATCGGCAGATCAGTTTTTGAACGGGCAAGGTCCGCGATCCCCTGTGCACAGTATGTTCGCGGAATGAAGCCATAATTGGCGGGCACGACGTTCGAGTATTGCTGAGGGCGGTCGATCTTAAGATAACCGGTCTCTTTATCGACCTCATATTTCACCGTGTCCCGCGGAACGATCTCAATAAAAACCGTAACTTCCTCGGGTGCCTGGTCGCCGATCGCGATCCCGTGCCACGGGTGCGCTTTGTTTGTCCTGAACATATAGTTATTATTTGTCCTGCGTCCCTAAATGTCTAACGAATTGATCCTGGAAAAAATCAACGCCTCAACGGTCGTCCGTTTTGGGCGCCCTGAGTTAATGAATCCGCTCTCGATCTCGGTGCTCGAAGCCCTGCATGTCGTTCTAGACGACTCCGCGGCCGATCCTGAAACTGATAGATTGATTTTCACGGGTGAGAAAAATGTCTTTGCATCTGGAGCCGACCTTCGCGAAATAGCCGCGGTAACACCGGACGGTGCACGGGAATTTGCGCGCCGCGGCCAGACGCTAATGGCAAAGGTCGCGGCCCATCCGAGGTCGATCGCGGCCGTGAATGGATATTGTTTTGGCGGCGCGTTGGACCTGGCCCTTGCCTGTCGGTTTCGGATAGCGTCTCAAGACGCTCTTTTTTCGCATCCGGGATCGGGGCTCGGCATTATGACCGGCTGGGGAGGCACACAGCGTCTTCCGCGACTGATCGGCGAAGCTGCGACACTGGAAATGCTCTTTACCGGCAGGCGCGTGACTGCCGTTGAGGCTCTCAAACTGGGGCTGATCGACCAGATCTCGGATGATCCGCTGGCTGCAGCATTACAATACTCCGGTCAGTAAAATATGGAGAAACTCGATCTAAAGCGCGAAATGATGTGGCTTGTGATCATAGCTGTGGTCGCCTTCACGATCTACGCTCCGACGCTGAGCGGTTCCTTCGTTTACGATGACAACCGCCAGATCGTCCGAAATCCGTTGATCCAGAAGCCCGAGCTTTACGCAAAGGCCCTGACGTCCGACGTTTGGGCGTTCAAAGGTGATGGAACGCAGGTCGCCAGCAACTATTGGCGGCCGACATTTACTGCGTGGTGCATTGCCAATTACGCGATATTTGGCCTGAGTCCCGGCGGATGGCATTTTGCGAATGTTCTGTTGAACATGCTTGTCTGTCTCCTCGCGTTTCTTTTGTTGCGGCGTTGGGGACTGCCGCAAATGGCCGCGTTTGGGATCGCATTGGTTTTCGCACTTCATCCGGTCCACTCCGAGTCTGTCGCTTGGATCTCGGGATCTCCGGATCTGCTTTTCGGGCTCTTCTTCCTGGGTTCGCTGTGGTTCGCTGAGGATTGGAGGGATGGAAAGCGGCCAAACCTCTCGCTAGCTCTCTCGCTCGTGCTTTACGCACTGGCTCTCGGTGCCAAGGAAACCGCGTTCTTCTGCCTGCCGGTCTATTTCCTTGTGCTGTGGCGGGCAAACGGGGGCAAGACATCCATCAATACGGCAGCAACCCGGACGATCGGATTTGCGGCTGTCGCGGCGATCTATTTCTTTTCACGGATGGCTGTTCTCGGCGGCCTTGTACGTCCCGTCGAGGACTCTTCGGGCACGACGGCCGGCCTTTTTACCGTTCCTTCTGCCTTTGTGTTCTATTTGCGGCAAATGATCTTTCCGGTAACTATGGGCGAGAATTATCCGCTTCGCCCGGTGAACGACGTCTCGGAGATCGTGATCCCGATGATCGTCTCGGTATCGGTGCTGGCTGCCATTTGGCTCGTTGTCCGTCGAAACGAGATCGCCCGGGTCGCTGCCGCAATTATGCTGCTCCCGATACTGCCCGTTCTATACGTTGGGTCGTTTCCGTCGGACCAGATCGTGCACGACAGATATCTATACATTTCGCTGCTTGGGTTTCTGATGCTTTTGTATTTCGGGTTTAGCTCGTTGATCGAACGCTTTTCGCCTCAGGTCCCGGCAAAAGTCTTCCTTGGAGCCGTCGTTGCTGTTGCCTGCGCCCTCGGGGCCAAGACCGTCTCATACAACGCCGTTTGGGAAAACGATCTCACGCTCTGGGAATACAACGTAAAGATAGATCCGACATCCGCGGCGAGTTTCTCGCAATACGCGTCGGAATTGCAGTCGCGCAACCGCAATGCCGAGGCACTCGCGGCTTATGACAAATCGCTCGCGAACCGCTACAGCACGAACGCTGCAATGGGCCGTTCGCGAGCGCTGATCTCGCTGGGCCGTTACGACGAAGCGATTTCCGATCTCAACCGTCTGGTCGCGGCGCCAAATGCCGATATTAATGCGTACCTTCTTTACCAATCCTACGAGGCATACGCCCTCGCTTTGCAGCAAAAGCCCGATCTCGAAAAGGCCGCAGCCGTTCTTCGCGAAGCTCGCACACGGCTTCCGATATATTCCGCGGCCCTGACCGAGAAACTCGCCATCATTCTCTACCTGCAAAACAAAAAGGATGAAGCACTGAAAGAGCTTGAAGAAGCAAAAGCTCAGGCCCGCCGCGAACTTTTGCCGGAATCGAAGTCTGTTTTTGTTCGTTTGGGAATGCTGTACAGCGAATTGGGCCGAAAGGATGAGGCACGGGCCGCCCTGACCGAGTATCTGCGCCTCACAAACGGCGTTGACGATCAGATAACTCTCGAGGGACGGAAAACGGCGGCCGATCTATTGAACAAATTGAAGTAGAAGTTACGGTTTGACCTCGGACGATTTTACCTCGACGTCCGGACGCGAGAAATTGCCGTATTCAAAGGTGACGTTGACCTCTTTTCTTACGGTCTGGTCCTTCAGGTTGACGCTGTATTGCGTGTGCGAGATCAACTTCGGTGTGAAAATGCCGAACTGGCTTTCCTGATATGTGAGCCGGTCCTCGACAACGGTTACAGGCGACGAAAATCCCGGCGGAAGGACGGTGACATTACGGACCTCACTGCGTATCTTCATTGTCACAGCGTCAACGACCAACGTCCCGTTTATTCGGGCGGGAAGTGCCTGATCCTTTTCGATCTCTACGTCAAAGTTCAGCCCCGGGCGGCCAACGGGTCGCGCATCGCGGGCATTGACTGTAATATCTGGCGAATCGGCTGTCTGGGTGTAACTTATCGCGTAAATCGGAACACCGGCGTCGTATGCCCGCTTGATGTCAAACTCAAAGTATTTTCTCAGCTCCCGGTTGACCTCCAGGGCCTGAAACAGTGTCATCCCGGAGATCGCGACCTCGAGATCGTGGCGGCTGCTCTCATCGCGAAGCTTGTCGATCTCCTTTTCGGAAGTTTCAGCGGACGCAAGCTTTTCAAATAGCTCGCCGGCCCGTTTGTCCGAGTCATCTACCTTTTTCCCATCCACTTCCGTAACGTTGCGAAACTCAACGACCTGGTCCGCGGCCTTCATCAATGGCAGGACGATAAAGCTCGATCTGATGACGCGGGTCTTTTTGACCTCGCCGTTCTTGCCGAAGAGTTCGAACCGTTTGGTTTCGTCCGCGAGGAGGTTCTTGAACGTTTCGACGTAGTTCCGCGTTCCGGCCTCGACCGCGTCAAGCACCTGTTCGTCAGTCAACTGCGGCAACGGCGTCGGCGTGACCACAGGAATGTCCGGCGGGATACGCATCGGCGTCGGCTGCGGCTTGGGCTTCTGGGCGGCGGCGGCACCGGAGAATATGGCAAACAATACGAGGATAAAGAATGCGTGTTTGGTATTGCGGAACATCTTGGTTTTTCGTCGGACTTGATTTACAAGCTAAACACAATTCTAATAGAAAGTCTGTACGCCTGCGTACCAAAATTATTATGGAGATCCAACTCGTAAAACTCGCACATGCCCGCTCCGGCGATAAAGGCGACACCGCAAACGTCGGTTTGATCGCCCTGAAAGACGAATATTACCCGCTGCTTGTTCGCGAAGTCACCGCCGAACGCGTCAAACAGCATTTCGGCGATATCGTCAAAGGCGGAGTTGACCGCTTTGAACTGCCAAACCTCAAATCGCTCAATTTCCTCCTTCACGAGAGCCTCGGCGGCGGCGGAACGCTGAGTTTGATGACAGATGCCCAGGGCAAGACTTTCTCGACCGCATTGTTGCGGATGAAGATAAACGTCGA
The DNA here is from genome assembly GCA_029781855.1 of Acidobacteriota bacterium. GTDB lineage: Bacteria > Acidobacteriota > Blastocatellia > Pyrinomonadales > Pyrinomonadaceae > OLB17. The sequence continues at coordinate 22,547 of JAKOVX010000124.1, forward strand.
CGACACGGAGGCGGCCGGCCTTCATCTCAAGTAATCAATTACGGAGGTTTATGAAAAGCGTCTTGTTCCTCACCACTCTCATTTTGTTCACCGCGCCTTTCTCATTGTTTGCTCAGGGGCTCGGCGCCGAGCGTTCGCTCCACCTGCAGGTGCTGAAGGACCTGAAAAAAGACATCGAACAGAACTATTACGACCCGAAATTCCGCGGGATCGACCTCGACGCCACCATCAAGACGGCGAGCGGATATGTTGCCGCTGCCAAATCGCTCGGCGAGATGGACGACGCCGTGGCGAGGGTCCTGATCCAGTTTGACGACTCTCATCTTTTTTACATTCCGCCGCCGAGGACAATTACGGTCGATTACGGCTGGAGGATACAGATGATCGGCGACAAAGCCTTCTTTACATACGTAGCGCCGGGCAGCGACGCCGAAAAGAAAGGCATCCGGCCCGGCGATCAGCTTTATATGCTCGACGGATTTATCCCCGAGCGTAACCAGTTCTGGCTGCTGACCTACCATTACGAGGTACTGGCTCCCCAACCGAAGCTGACCGTCATCATCGTCAAACCCAACGGTGGCAAATATAAGATAGAGGTCGAGGCAAAGCTCGAAAAGGAAAGCGTATTCAAACCCGAGACCCGCGATCTGCGGCTGAAATTTGAAAAGGAATTTACCGAGCGGTCGCGTCAGTCCTTTTACGATGCGGTCCCGGGCGTTTCGATCTGGAAGATACCGAGCTTCGAATTCAGCGATATCAAGGTAGACAAAATGATGAACCGCGTCGCCAAGGCCCCGGCCGTCATTATCGACCTTCGCGGAAACGGCGGCGGGCTTCTGGATTCTCTGGTCGATCTCGTCGTTGCCTTTTTTGACAAAGACGTTAAGCTCGGCAAGCTCCAGTACCGCAAGAAGACGGAATCCGCCTATATGAAAGGCTCCGGCAAGGGTGCCTACACCGGGAAACTCGTTGTCCTCGTCGACAGCGAATCCAGTTCGGCAGCCGAGATCTTTGCCCGGATCGTTCAGATCGAGAAACGGGGCTTTGTCATCGGAGACCAGACATCCGGAGCGGTGATGGTGTCAAATATTCTGCCTCATTATCAGGGGTTGGATACTCAGATCGGATACGCATTTAGCGTAACCGTCGCGGATCTGATCATGATGGACGGCAAGAGCCTTGAAAAGGTAGGTGTCACCCCTGACGAATACGTCATCCCTACCGCCGCCGACCTCGCCGCCGGCCGCGACCCCGTCCTCGCCGAAGCCGTAAACTATCTCGGCCTAAGAATGACCCCCGAAGAAGCCGGCAAAATATTCCCGGTCGAAAAATAGAAAGAGTGATATTTGGTGTCCGCAAAATGGGGCCGTTGTTTGATTTCCCGAGTAACGTCTTGTATATGCCTGTTGTTAATACATTCCGCCGAAATGTGGTAACTTGATGAAGCGTACCCATGTCTTCCAAGTTCTTCACGAATAGTACAGATCGTAGTCTTTTCGATAAATTCACGGGAATCATCGATGGCATGAAAGATCTCTACGCTTTCTACGCCGTGGTCGGCTATTTCCGTTCGTCGGGATACTTTGCGCTTCAGCCTTATCTCAAAGACATAAGACAAGTAAGGATCCTCGTCGGGATAAATGTAGACAAGATGTTTGCTGAGGCCCAGCGAAAGGGCATGTTGTTCTTTGCTGACCCCGAACAAGCAAAAAATGGCTTTGTCGAATCATTTGTGAGAGATGTCGAAGAGGCTAAATATACGCGCGAGGTCGAAGACGGGATCGTTCAATTCATCCAAGACGTAATTGACGGAAAAATTGAGGTCCGAGCCCACAATTCAAAAGCACTTCACGCAAAGTTTTACCTTTTCCTTCCCGAAACTCACACGGAGCATTCGGATGGTTGGGTGATTATGGGTTCGTCTAATCTGACATTGGCGGGACTGGGTATAAAGCAAACGCCAAACTACGAACTCAACGTCGCGCTGAAATCCTACGACGATGTGAAATTCACGAAAGATGAGTTCGAATCGCTATGGAAAGATTCGACGCCGATACTTCCTGCCGAGCTAGAAGGCTTAAAGAAGAAGACCCATATCGGTCAGATCTTCACTCCCTACGAGATCTATCTTAAGTTTCTAATCGAGTACTTTGGCCGAAATATCGATTACGACCCGGACACCGTTGGTGATCTACCAACCACATACAAGAAACTGAGCTATCAAGTTGATGCCGTTAACGAGGGTTATCAAATGCTAATGCAGCACAACGGCTTTTTCCTTGCCGACGTCGTCGGGCTTGGAAAGACCGTGGTTGCCGCAATGATCGCAAAGCGATTCCGTATTGCGAATGCTGCCGCTCATACCAAAATTCTAGTAGTTTACCCACCGGCGGTTGAAAAGAACTGGAAGGACACCTTCCGGAAATTTGGTCTCGACAAAGACACTAAGTTCATTACCAACGGAAGTTTAGAGAAAATACTCGATGGCAATGATTCCGACTATTGGCCCAAGGAAGAGTATGACTTGATCCTTGTCGATGAGGCTCACCGCTACCGAAGCCACACGTCGAGAATGTTCGACAACCTTCAACGTATCTGTAAGGCGAGGCGTTCAGGAGATGGACTTGTCGAGAGCGAAAAGAAGAAGGTCATTCTCATTTCGGCAACTCCGCTCAATAATCGGCCGCAGGACCTGTATTACCAGCTGCAATTGTTCCAGGACGTTCGTCGAAGCACGCTGACGGAAACAAACTTGCAAACGTTTTTCGGTCCGCACCTACGTGAGTATCGAAAGATAATTGCGGACCCTGATCCAGACCTTGGCCGAATTCGCGAGATATATGCGGATATACGGAACAAGGTGATCGAGCCTATCACTGTCCGCCGAACCAGAAAGGACCTCGACAAATATCCGAAGTACAAAGAAGACCTGAAAGACCAAGGTATCGAGTTCCCTGAAATTGCCTTGCCGAAGGCGATTCGCTACGAATTAGTTGGAGATCTCGGAACATTGTTTGCCGAGACAATGGTCGCTCTGAATATTGACGTTCAGTATCATCGTTATCAGGCGATATCGGCGTTGAATGAAGACATCCGTGAAGACCTATACCCTCAAGCAAGTTTGGTTTCGACATCATTAGCCCGAATTCTCCAAACGTTAATGGTTAAGCGGCTCGAAAGCAGCTTCTTTGCTTTCAAGAAATCGCTCGGAAACATTGCAAAGGCCACCGAGCGCATGATCGAAATGTTTGCGCAGGACAAGGTGATCATTGCACCTGATTTTGATGTAAATGCATTGATGGAAGAAGGTTGGTCGATAGATCAGATCGAAGCATCTATTCTCGAACGCACGATCGACGATCCAAATACTCGGAACCGAGTATTTACGGCCGACCAGTTCGATTTGGGGTTTGTTGATGGACTTAAGAGCGATCTCACGATCCTTGAGGAACTTTGCGACAAATGGGCGACTATTAACGAAGACCCAAAACTAGATACATTTTTCGCATCGTTGGAAAGCGATTTTCTGGATAAAGCAATAAATCCAACCGGCAAACTTGTGATCTTTACCGAGAGCAAGGACACTGCCGATTATCTGACCGAAAAGATCGAAGCACATTGTGGCACGGAGATCCTGAACATCTCCGCGCAAAACCGCCGCAAACTGTTCGAAACCATTCGTGACAATTTCGACGCTAACTATGATGGCGAGCAAAAAGACGATTTCAAGATTATCATCACGACTGATGTTCTCGCCGAGGGCGTGAATTTGCACCGGGCCAATGTGATCGTCAATTACGACACTCCTTGGAATGCTACACGTCTGATGCAGCGTATCGGTCGTGTTAATCGCATCGGCAGCGTCGCTGACACGGTATTTAGTTTCAATTTCTATCCGTCTCCGCAGGGCGATATCATTATCAAGCTTTACAACAAAGCTTTGGTCAAGCTTCAGAGTTTCCATTCTGCTTTTGGCGAAGATACTCAGATTTACACGCACGAGGAACTAGTCGAACAATTCGAATTGTTTCAGGAAGGCCTGGACGACGAGGAAGACAAGCGTCTTTATTACTTGCGGATCATACGAGAATTCAAGGAACGGCAGCCAAACGAATTTAAGCGGATCAAGAATTTTCCGCTAAAAGTCAGGACTGGACGAAAGACATCGCTTTCGAAAATGGAAAACATCGTCGATTCGTCGATCGTCTTTCTCAAATCTCCATACAAAAGCGAGTTTTACATGGTAAACCGTGACAATGAGATCTCGGCGCTGACATTTCTTGAGGCAGCCGGTATCTTTGAGGCCGAAATCCCGGAACCTGGATTTGAGGTTCCTGACTATCACTACGAGCAGGTTCAGTCAGCCCTTAACATCTTCGAGCAAGACTTCTTTGGTTCATCGGCTGATGGCGTGACGGCAATGGACAAGGCCGACGGACGCTCCAACCAGGCTAAGAAATTCCTACGGGATTATCGCCCAATGGCGAAGGACGATGAGATTAAACAGGCATACTCTGATCTGATCGAATTGATTGACAAGGGCACCTACACCATTCTTCCAAATGAGATACGCCGCCTGAAAATTAGGACCGACAAAGAAAGGATGCCTTACCGCCAGGTTGAAAATCTTATTATGCGGTTAGCCGCCAAATATGTGACCGTCGCCGACAACGAAACCAACGAGAATACGAACACCGAACTGTCTGCAAACATCGAACCCGAGATAATTCTTTCCGAAACCTTTATTACCCATGAATAAAGAACGACTAAGCGAAATTCTTTCCACCGAATACAACAGCGACAGTTGGCGTGAGGTTTTACGTGAGATCTTTGGCGTCGCGGGCGGTTTGCTTCAGAAACCAAGACCAATTAGCGTCACCGATGACAAACTAGCTGAAAGGGCTGTCGAACTTGGATCGTTCGAGACAAGTGATAACCGCTTAGTTGGTCTCTTTCAGGTTGACCTCACGGACAAACCCCGAATTTGGCAAAACCGCGTGGGACTCCGCTCGTTACTTCGAAATATATACAAGAACGACGTTGACGCTGCACTGGTTGTCTTTGTCCAAAACGAAAAGTGGCGGCTGTCGCTGATTTCAGAGATCCGCGTTTTTGATCCAATCACCGGCCGGTCGACAGATCAAAAGACTGAACCAAAGCGCTTTACTTATCTACTTGGGCCTGGAGAGACCGTACGAACAACGGTCGAGCGCCTCGAACTCTATCACGAATCTGACCGTAAGCTTGATGCCATAATAAACGCCTTCTCGGTCGAAAAACTGAACAAAGAGTTCTTTCGCGACTATAAGGTTGTCTTCGACGACGTTGTTGCCGAGGTTAACCGCTCCATCCCGGACGCCGAAACTGCGCGGCTTTTCTCACAATCGATGCTTAATCGTTTGATGTTCCTATATTTCATTCAGAAAAAAGGTTGGATGACGTTTGAGGGAAGTGAGAACTATCTTCGCAGCGTTTTTGACCGCGCAGTTGCGAACGGCGAGAATTTCTATCGCGACCGCCTCTATTGGATATTCTTTTACGGGCTGAGCAATCAGGCTGAGTCCATCGAGATTCAGACAAATGAGTTCCTTGAGAAGCGCCGGGGTAAAGTTCCGTATCTAAACGGCGGCCTTTTCGAAATGGAAACCGGTGGGAATGACGAGAAAGACAAAGTTAAGATAGCGAATGACCGTTTCGCCAATGTCCTAGCGCTCTTCGAAAGCTATAACTTTACCATCGACGAAGCGACGCCGTTCGAGGTTCAGGTCGCCGTTGATCCTGAAATGCTTGGAAAGGTCTTCGAGGAACTTGTCACCGGTCGTCACGAATCTGGCAGTTATTACACTCCGAGGACCGTTGTCAGCTTTATGTGCCGCGAGGCGCTTAAACATGCTCTTGCAAAAAGTGATACGCCCGAGGCAATTGCCAAACTTGTGGATGAGAGTGACGGCAGAGGTGTTAAGAATCCCGAAGAGATTCTCGCACGCTTACGAAAACTAAAGGTATGTGATCCTGCCTGTGGTTCTGGTGCTTACCTTCTCGGAATGCTTCAGGAATTGCTTCACGTCCGCGAGGCATTGTTTGCCTCCGAGAAGATCGCTCTCGATGCTCAATACAACTGGAAACGCGAGATCATCGAGAACAGCATATATGGTGTTGATATCGATCGCTTTGCGACGCAGATTGCCTCGCTGCGGTTATGGCTTTCTCTTGCTATCGAATCGGACGAACCAAAACCTCTGCCGAATCTTAAATACAAGATCGGCTGTGGTGATAGTCTACTCGCTCCGGTCGAGACGCTCGGTCAGACACCCGATATCCATAGACGGGCATTGATCGAACAGTTTCGTGCCCGAAAACAAGAATACACCGATGCCGACGACCATCTAAGAAAACGCGAGATCGATGTTGAAATCGAGCGACTTAGAGTCGAGATCGCGCGAACCTTGCATCACCTATCTGAACTGCCAAAGCCGGAGCAGATCATTTTGGCTGAAAACGGAGTTCAGCCACTGAGAGACAAAGTCTCGCGATGCATGAACCGTGGTGAAAAATGGGAAGCAGAGAAGTTCCAAAAGGAACTTGACACTCTTATTGCAAACATTGAGAAATGGCGAGCGGAACTAGAGAACGATCATTACGACACTGGCGATGTATTTGATTGGTCAGTCGAGTTTGCTGAGGTGTTTGAAGACGGAGGGTTCGATGTTGTTCTCGCTAACCCGCCATACGTGCGTCAGGAAGAAATAGATAAAAAGATAAAGCCGAAGCTGTTGGCACTTTATTCTGAAGCGATGACAGGAAAGAGCGATCTTTTTGTCGCGTTCTATGCTCGTGCTCTGCAATTGTTAAAGGATGGCGGGACACATGTTTTTGTCTGTTCCAATTCGTGGCTTGACGTCGGTTATGGCGGCAAACTGCAAGGGTATTTGCTGAATAATTCCCACGTCGCAGCTATTTACGACAGTGCTATCGAGCGGCAGTTCGCATCGGCTGATATTAATACAATCATTAGCTTTATCCACAAACAGTCCCCCGAAGACGATGACATCACACGATTCATTTCGCTTCGTGCTCCCTTTAACGACGCGATACTAGACGACACCAAATGCCGCGTTGTTACCAAAACATCCGCTGAGATATGGGAGAGCGGTTCGAATGAGAACAACCGATACGAAGGTGATAAATGGGGCGGCAAATACCTTCGTGCGCCTGACATCTATTTTACGATCCTCGAAAAAGGTAAAGGTAAATTAGTTCGTTTCGGTGACATTGCCGATGTTCGGTTTGGTATCAAGACGGGAGCAAATGAGTTCTTCTATTTGAATGATGAAGATCAGCAGAGATGGCAGATCGAAGAAGAGTTTCTAAAGCCAGTAATATTCTCGTTGAAAGAGATTAGATGTATTGAAGATGAACTCGGCCTACTCAAAAACAAAATCTTCGTCTGTAATTTACCATTCGACAAGATTCGATCGGAAAACGTGAAAAGATACATAAGGTGGGGCGAAACAGATAGCGAATGGATCGACGAAAAAACGAGTCTGCCGAATCCGCCATACCTGAGGCCAAGTTGTTCAAATAGGAAACTGTGGTATAGCGTTGCTAATGATTGGAAGCCGGCGCCCCTTATTTTCCCCGCAAAAGTTGGCGAACGGATGGTGGTTCTGTCCAATAGAAAAGCGATTTTGGAAGACAAGAAACTCTATGGCGTGACCCCTAAGACAGGAAACACTGATGCTTGGGCGGCTATCTTAAATTCAACGCTAATTAGGTTTCTAATGGATTTGTCTTGCCGCCAATTAACCGGAGCACAGGCAATTGCTGATATTGATGTCAAAATTGTCGAAGACCTACTTGTCCCAAGATTAGATCTCATCGACTCCGAACGATTGAGTGCTGCTTATACAAGGATCGCCCATCGTGAAATCTTGCCGAGAGTTGCCGACGAATATAGTCACCCTGACCGCGCGGAATTGGATAAGGTGATTTTCGATTCGCTCGGTCTTACGGAAAGCGAAGCAGAAGAAATCTACTTCGCGGTCATCGACTTAGTAACAAAGCGTCTACAAAAAGCAAAAACGATAACTGGTCAATGAGAGAAATTGAGAATCTATCTAGCAATGTCGACCGCCGCGAACTCGACAAAATTATTTTCGACGCTCTTGGCCTGACCACCGGCGAACGCGACGCCGTTTACGAGGCCGCCATCGACCCCGTCTCAAAACGCCTTCAGCGCGCTCAGACGATCACGGGATAACCTATGGGACTGACCGGAATTTCAGAGTTTACTTTTGGCTTCGCGTTCCTGCATGAGCAAACTACACGTCATTGGGCTGGAATGACGGCGGTACCTATACTCCCTTCGTTGCTGCAAGAAGCAGAGGACGGCTGGGATGCAAAGTTGCCGATCAACGGCGTTCCCAATTATTACCAGTTCAAATTGAGCGACTACTTGGTACGATCGAATGCCAAATACTTCAACGAAAAACCGTTTTATACTAGCCCCTACTACCGAATTTCCTTACATCGGCTTAATCATAATCAGCAGCACAGGCGCCTTCGTGAATTGTCGAAGACAGCTCCTGAAACATATTATGTTGCTCCAGAGACAAATGATCTTGACGAGTTCAATAATTGTTTTGTAAGTTCTCGCGTAATTGACGTGTCTAGAATGATTCCCGTAAATCAGTGCAAAGATGCTGTTGACGATAAACAACATTACATAACCTTTCAACGAGGAAACACCGGTTGGTACGAACATTCGGAGCCCCTCCGTCATGAATGGTCCGTGCTTGGTCAGGAGCACGAAAGCTTCCTGCACTCACAACGCGATAAGGCTCAACTATTGGACTTAGCTTTCGCCGAACATCTATGGGCAACTCAATCAGAACTGGCATCAAAGGTTCTTTCAATCGAAAGGTTTTGGCCGGCGGATGAGAAAAGGAAATTGATACCAGAACCTCGCGAACGAACCAGGAACGAATATTTAAGAGCGGCTGCCGACATTGCAATGACAATGTTCGGATCGACTCTGGTCGTCGTCGGCGAATCAAGCAGTTCAATCGAATGACGAAACGCGAAATTGAAAAGGCATTGAAATACATTGTTCACACGTCCGGAGTCGAGATCGGCGAACTGCGGCGGATATTTTGGAAGGTCGTTGTCGATTTTGAAAAGGAAACCGGCTGGGCCGAACCGAACAAGGGAGGTTCGTGGACCGACGCCGAACTAAAGGTCGTCCTTTTCGACGCCCCGACACAGGAAAACTGAGTCAAACACGCCCAGGCCTTCGGCCGCGGCTACGGCTCGATCGAACAAATATACCGCTGGGCCGCCACCTCCGACCCGGAGATAAAACAAAAGCGTCCCGACGACAAATTCATCGCCCAGATCAAACGCATCGCCAAGGAACTCGGCTGGCGGGCTTGAGACCATTAGGAAAAGGAGAATTGCATGGCAACGTGGATGTATCAATTAAATCAAAAGAGTTGGCCGCCGAGCCGGTACAGGCTCGAAATATGGGAAGGCGAGCGTTGGTCCTGGCCCGTAAGAAAAGGGCTCATAAAAGGGGAAAAGATCAAGGCCGGCGACACGATCGTCTTTTTCTACGCGCTGACCGGTGGTGACGATCCCGGCTTTTATGGATGGGCTGTCGTCCTCGAGTGGTTCGAGGAAAATCACGATCTTTATTTTCGTGCCGTCGCTCCGAGCGATCATCTGAAGATGCATCCATGGTGGGATGAGCAAGCCCGCGAGATTGCGGATAAGATCCGCGGAAGGATGAAACAGCAGACTATCTGGCGTGTATCCGACGATCACGAAGATCGACTGCGCGAGGGGATCACATCCTGGGTCCGACGCTAGTGCCGAAATAGCGCCGGGCGATGGGCCACGTCGCGAGCCGCGAGTGATCGGACGCGCGAAAACGGCGGCCGGGGGCCTAGGATCGGGCAGATCGTCGGCCATTTCCGGGTCGGATAAATGATTTTTACAACTTCAAAAATCATTCTCACAAACTGAAAAATGATTTTCACAACTTCAAAAGTCATTCTCACAACTTCAAAAATGATTTTCATAATTTCAAAAGTGATTTTCACAAACTGAAGAATCTTTTTCACAACTTCGAAAATGATTTTCACAACTTCAAAAATGATTTTCACAACTTCAAAAATCATTTTCACAACTTCAAAAATGAATTTCACAAACTGAAAAATCACTTCTCCCGGAGGGAATTTTCGGAATTGCGGGTGAAAAATAATTTTCGGCAATTTGCTAAGGATCGCTTCGGGGCAATGAATACGGGCATCTGGCGAAGGAAAAGCCGCTGAAAAAAAGTATTGACTTCGGAAAGAGCGGACGGCTACCATCTATTTGAGTCTGCCGAAGGCTCTCAGATCGTCACAGGGATTTCTCCTAAAGACACCCCCGACAGTATTTGAGTTTTCGGTCCAGGCCCGCGGTTGTAACGCATAGGGCGCTTTAGGTTCGGGTCTCCAACCCCGGACGGTGCCGTCACAAATTCCCCCCGCGTCGAAGTATGCATTTTCCTCATCCTCACAGGTGCTCTCCCGCACCCGAAAAATGAGCGACCTTACCGACACACGGCCTCACACTTGTGCCGCACAGTAGCGCCCACGCGTAAACTCCCAACGGTTACCCGGCCCGTCTTTCGCCCAGATTCTATTTCAATAAAAAAAGGAGCATAAACATTATGCCAAAGCGTTATTGGTGGCCGGGCTCGATGGCCGACCAGCTAGTATTGATCCAGAATTTTCTCGCGAAGATCGGCGGTTATCAGACCGCACTTGGCCTCAACACCCTCCAGGTGACGACCGTCACCGCACTGTGCGACGCCTATATCGGGGCTTTTAACGCCGCCGACCAGGCCAAGACGACCATGCAGGCGATGACGCAGTGGCGCGACTCGGTCTTCTACGGTGAACCCGAGGGCACCGCCGCCGGCGACCCGCCGGTATTTCCGGTGGTCGGCACCACGACCTATCAGCGTGGGACCGTCAACCAGTTCATGGCGTTCAGGGACTATATCGTCGCTCTTCCCGGCTATACGGTCAGCATCGGCGAGGACCTGGGCATCGTCGGGCCGGAAGTCTCGCCGATCGCACCCGATCTGGTCTCGCCGGCGATAAAGTCGGTCAAGACCAACGGCTATACGGTCAGCATCAGCGGTTCGATGCAGGGTTTTGACGCAATGCGGGTCGAATACGCGCCAAAGGGCGGTAATTTTGCCCCGGTCGCGTTCCTGACCAACACTCCGGGCGGTTTCTCGATCACTCCCGCCGTCGCCAACCAACCCGAAACCGGCCACATCCGCGCCATCTACATCAAAAAGAACGCCGAATACGGCAACTACTCGGCAGACTATCCGGTCACGCTGGCGTAGGGAAGAAATCAGAAATCAGAAACCAGAAGGCAGAGATCAGAAACCAGAAAACAGAAGAGGGAAGGGAGAAGCTGAGATTTGGAATCTGAGACCAGAAGCCAGAAGCCAGAAGCCGGAAGGGAGGATCTGAGATTTGGAATCTGAGATCTGGAATTCGGAAAACAGAAATCAGAAACCAGAAAACAGAAGAGGGAAGGAAGAATCTGAAATTTGGGATCTGGAATTTGGAATTCACACGAGGTTTTGGGATTTAATCCCGGGCCTCGTGTTTTTTGTGTCAGTAGTGGTCTGTTCCGTGCTGTTCTGTGGGTTCCGTGGTTCTAAGAGCTACTAAACCACGGAACACACTGAAGCACACGGAAATATGAGGAACCGGGCTATCAGCTATTAGTTACCAGTTATTGGATTTTAGTGGTACAAACTAAGATATGGACGCGGAGGATAATGGCCGGGAGGCCAATGTCACAATTGAACCATTGATCGACGGCATCTTCGAACAGGTGGCCAGGGGCCGTTTTTCCGAGGTACATTTCGATCCTTTTGAGGGCGGGCTGCGGATCAGGTATCGCAGGGACGGCGAGCTGGCCGACTACATGACATTATCTGAAAATGATGCCGGCGTTCCAAACCTCTCGTTCAAAGCCGCCGCCGCATCGATGATCGGGCGCTTAAAGGAATTGGCCGGTCTCGATCCGGAAGTCGCACGGATCCCTCAGGACGGCTTTATAACCCGCAGCTTTCCGCAATTGGACAAAACGCTTCACCTGCGGATCTCGATCAGCCCGACGCAGTGGGGAGAAAAGGTCTACCTTCGCGCGTTGGGCCCTGATATAGCCATTGTCGGTTTTGAACGACTCGGGCTCGACCCGATCGCCAGTCGGCGCCTGAACGAGGCGTACCAGAAAAAGGGCGGAGTGATAATTATCTCGGGCCCGACAGGTTCGGGGAAAACGACAACCTCAAATGCAATATTGCAGCTCCTCAACAACAGCGAAAGGAACATCCTGGCCGCCGAATGGCCGGTGGAATTCGCGTTTAGTGGTATAAACCATGTCGATTGTAAATTTGACATAGGATATTCCGACGAGGTGGCGATGAGGGAATTTCTCAAGCAGAAACCGGACGTCATCAAGGCTAAGCTGGAAAACCGGGAAATGTCGGAGCTCGTATTCCTGGCGGCCGCCAGGAAGAATTCGCTGGTCATCGGCAATATTCACGTGAATTCTGCCGCTGCCGTCTTTGCGAGGTTGGCGAACCTCGGCGTCCCTTCATTTGATACAGCAAACTACATCTTCCTTTCCCAGGCCCAGCGGCTTGTCAGGAAACTGTGCGACAAATGCAAGGAGGAATATTCCCCGTCGCCCGCGTTGGTGCGATACCTGAAGATAGACGAGCAGTTTATCGGGCGCGTTGAACTCCCTCAGGTTGCCCCCTCAGAGCTCACGTTGTTCCGGCCCAAGGGCTGCGATACTTGTGGGGGAACCGGGTATTACGGACGTGCTCTGGTGTGTGAGAGTTTGAAAGTAACTCCCACTATCGGGGAGTTGATACTGCATCGAGCGACTGAGGCAGCGATAACGAAAGCCGCAATTGAAGAAGGAATGTTAACCCTCAGGGACGCAGGACTTCGTCAGGTGATCCTCGGCAACACGAGCCTCGAAGAGATGATGATCAGGGTGTGAACAGATGCCGGAGGAGGAAAGCCGGAAGTAGAAATCAGAGATCAGAAATCAGAAAACAGAAGACGGAAGGAAGAATCTGAAATTTGGAATTTGAGATCTGGAATTCGGAAAACAGAAATCAGAAACCAGAAAACAGAAGAGGGAAGGAAGAATCTGAAATTTGGGATCTGGAATTCGGAATTCACACGAGGTTTTGGGAGTTCATCCCGGGCCTCGTGTTTTTTTGTCAGTGTTCAGTGGTCTGTTCCGTGCTGTTCCGTGCGATCCGTTGTTTAAAGAGAGCCTAAACCACGGAACACACGGAAGCACACGGAAAAACCGGGGCGATCAGTTTCCCGTTATCAGTTCTCAGTTCCCAATCGTCCGTGCTGTTCGGTGCGTTCCGCGGTCCTAAGAGGTACTAAACCACGGAACACACGGACGCACACGGAAAAACCGAGGCGACGGGCTTTTAGTTCTCAGCTCTCAGCCGACGCTGTCCGCCCATTCATCTTCTATTTATCTAAATTGGCGTAAACTCAGATAATGCGGGTATTGCTTGTTGAGGATGACAGACGAATCGCGGCTTTCGTGGCAAAGGGCCTGCGGGAGAATTCGTATGCTCTCGACATTGCCCGCGACGGCGACGAGGCCACGTATATGGCTTCGGTAAATAGCTACGACCTGTTTGTCCTCGATGTTAATTTGCCGAAGAAGGACGGGTTCGAGGTTTGCCGTGAGCTCAGAGAAAGCGGTAATACAAAGCCGATCCTAATGCTCACGGCCCGCGACGCGGTCGAGGACAGGATCTCGGGGCTTGATACGGGAGCGGATGATTATCTGACAAAGCCGTTTGAGTTTCGCGAGCTTCTTGCCAGGCTGCGGGCGTTGCTCCGGCGGCAGAACGAGATCCGCCCGCCGAAGATCGTTATTGCCGACCTTGAGATAGATACCATTTCGCGAACGGTCAGACGCGGCGGACGGAAGATCGAACTTACCACCAAGGAATATTCGCTCATTGAGTTTCTCGCCATTAACAAGGGCAAGGTCGTCGGACGCGACGAGATCTCCGAGCACGTGTGGGATGATACTTTCGATCCGTTCTCCAATCTTATCGAGGTCTATATTAAACGCCTCAGAACCAAACTTGACGCGGGTCATGACGTTCAGCTAATTCAAACGCGGCGTGGAGCGGGTTATATTTTGAACGATGTTTAGCTCGATCCGGGTAAAACTGACGATCTGGAATATCTGCGTCCTGGCGCTGATCGTCTCGGCGCTCGCGGTGATAACGTATTCGCTGTTTGTCAGCGTTCTGCGTCATGAAACCGACGAGAACCTTACTGAGATGGCGAATACATTGTCAGTCGCCATGCAGGGCGAACAGAACGACGGGGAAAATGACCAAAAGCCCGACGACCTGATCAACGAATCTCTCGGCGAGTTCCGATTCCGCGATTATCAATTTGCGGTTTACACGATCGACGGCCGGTTTGTCGCCGCTACAATGGAGGGCGAAATTCCGCGGGATTTATTTTCCGTGGATGCGGAGAAATTTGGGACTGTTACCGTCGGCGGCAAGGAATATCGGGCGCATCTGCTGCCATTTCAAAACGAGAATGGCGAATACAAACTTTACGTTTTCCATTCGCTGGAAGACGAGATCGCCCTCGAGGCACGGATCCGAGGTACATTTTATCTGATCGCACCGTTGCTGTTGCTTTTTGCGGGGATCGGCGGATATTTCATTGCCCGCAAGAGCCTGAAACCTATTGCCGCGATCGCCGACCGGGCAAATCAGATCTCGGCCGCGAATCTTCACGAACGCCTTCCCGTCGCCAACGCCAAAGACGAGATCGGCAAGCTAGCAATTGCCTTCAATGAGCTGCTCGATCGTCTGGATATAGAGTTTGACCGGCAGCGAAGATTCATCGCCGACGCTTCGCACGAACTTCGAACGCCACTCGCAATTATCCGCGGGGAATCTGAAGTTGCGTTATCGAAAGAAACCCGCAGTTCCGCCGACTATCAGGAATCGTTGAAGGTAGTTAACGATGAGGGAAAACGTCTCACGAAGATCGTAGAGGACCTTTTCACGCTTGCCAGGGCTGATTCCGGCAACCTGAGGGCTAATCTCGATAATTTGTACCTCGACGAACTTGTCGGCGACTGTGTTCGCCTGATCCGGACGCTCGCCGATAAACGATGCCTGAAGCTCGAGTTTCATAGCGAAGAAACACAGATCAAGGGCGACGAGGCTCTCCTTCGGCGGTTGTTCCTGAATCTTATGGACAATGCCGTTAAGTACAATTTTGTCGGCGGTTCGTTTACTATCGATGTCTCTAAGAACAAGGTCACGATCGCTAACACCGGCGATGAGATCCCGAAAGATCAGCAAAGGTCAATTTTTGATCGATTTTACCGCGTGGAAAGCGCACGCGGGCACGAGGACGAGACTTTGATGAGCGGCACCGGTCTCGGCCTGTCGATCGCTCGCTCGATCGCCGACCTGCACCACGCTGCGTTGGAGTATTCGCGAAATGACAAGGGCGAAAATGTTTTTACCGTGGTCTTTCCCGATTGATCTGCTGCTTTCGGGAAGATCACCGTGCATCACCTCTCGGGTACTGAAGTGGAGCTTTGATTTGCGACGCAAAGGAACTAAAGGTGGCGAGTTGCCGAAAAATGTGCCTTTTGGGAGATCGAGATATTTATGACACCGTTTGACGCGACATTCTGACGAGCGGTCTTTGGAATCGTCCTGTTCATTGATGTGGCGCAAGTATTGTTCCAGCAGGGCATTTTGCGGTGACAGGGATACAACCGATGGGGTGTAAGTTCAAGTATTAGAAAATAAAATGGATACCGAAACCGAACAATTGGTAAGCAAAGTTCCTCATGTAACACTCGTTTTCTGGATCGTCAAGATCTTTGCGACTACGCTCGGAGAGACCGGCGGCGATGCGCTGTCTATGTCGTTGGATCTGGGCTATCTGATCAGCACGGGGATCTTCGCGATCATCTTTATCGCGGCTGTCGCGGTGCAGATCAAGGCTAATAAGTTTCATCCGGCTCTTTATTGGCTGACGATCGTTGCGACAACCACCGTCGGCACGACCCTCGCCGACTATTCAACACGCGATCTCGGCATCGGATATACGGGCGGCTCGGCGATACTTCTTACGTGTGTGATCTTGTCTTTGCTGGTGTGGCGATGGGTCACTGGAAGTGTCTCGGTCGAGACGGTCAGCACGCCTAAGGTCGAGATGTTCTACTGGGTGACGATAATGTTCTCACAGACGCTGGGAACGGCTCTCGGAGACTGGTTTGCCGACAGCCTCGATCTCGGATATTTGGTTGCCGCCGCGGTTTTTGGTGCGGGACTGCTGATAACTTATCTTCTGCATCGCTTTACCGGTATTTCGAGGGCCCTGCTGTTCTGGGTCGCATTTATTTTGACCAGGCCGCTCGGAGCGGTGGTCGGCGATTTCCTCGACAAACCTCTCGACCACGGTGGTCTGAATCTCAGCCGCTTTACAGCGTCCGCAGTTCTACTGGTTTTGATCGTCGTATTCATCTACATATTTCCTCAAAAACCGGCGGAAACTGCGCACTGATCTCAATTTCGCTTCTGACCAGAATCGGCGACGTTCGCGTTTCGTGCCCGAGGTGATTTAGAATATTCTCACTTTCGTTACTAACAACTAACCAGTGAGAAAAATATGAAGAGAACGTTTTTGCGTGTCGTTGTCGTTTTGTTTGTGTCATCGGCGATGTTTGCTCAGTCGTTGTCCCTAGGCGACAGCCGGATAATGGGTTTTACATCCTCGGGAGCGGCCGATCAGAGGGCTCTCGAGGCTAAATTTGACTCCGGGCTCAACGCCGGAAACTTGCGCGAGTGGATGAAGCGGCTTTCGCTTCGTCCGCATCATGTCGGGTCGAAATACGACAAGGAAAATGCCGAGTTCATCGCTTCGCTCTATAAATCCTGGGGCTTTGACACGCAGATCGAGCGGTTCGACGTTCTTTTCCCAACGCCGAAAACCCGTCTTGTCGAGATGACCGCCCCTGAGAAATTTACGATGAAGCTGGTCGAACCGCCGGTCACCGGCGACGAGTCTTCGAAACAGCAAAAGGAACAGCTGCCGACCTATAACGCATATTCTGTCGACGGCGATGTGACCGGGCCGGTCGTTTATGTAAATTACGGCCGCCCCGAGGACTTCGAAACGCTCGAGCGAAACGGCATCGACCTTAAGGGCAAGATCGCACTTTCGCGTTACGGCGGTGCTTGGCGCGGCATTAAACCCAAGGTCGCGGCCGAGCACGGCATGATCGCCTGCATCATTTACTCGGACCCGCGGGACGACGGTTATTTTCAGGGCGACGTTTATCCGAAGGGGGCCTATCGCAACGAAAACGGCGTCCAACGCGGTTCGGTGATGGATATGCCACTGTATCCGGGAGATCCGCTGACTAAAAACGTTGGAGCAACAAAGGATGCAAAACGTCTCGACCGCCGAAATGCGGAAACGCTGACCAAGATACCTGTCCTTCCGGTTTCGTACTCTGACGCCCAGCCTTTGCTCAGAAATCTCGACGGCGCGGTCGTTCCGCCAGCGTGGCGCGGTGCTTTGCCGTTGACCTATCACTTTGGCGGCAGCTCGCCGACCGTACATTTGAAGCTTGCTTTCAATTGGGACATCAAGCCGATATACGATGTCATCGCCAAATTGAAAGGCAGTGAACGCCCCGACGAATGGATCATTCGCGGAAACCACCACGATGCGTGGGTCAACGGTGCCGACGATCCTATTAGCGGCCAGGTCGCTATGCTTGAGGAAGCCCGCAACATCGGAATGCTCGCGAAAAGCGGCTGGAAACCGAAGCGCACGATCGTTTACTGCAGCTGGGACGGCGAAGAGGAAGGCCTGCTCGGTTCGACCGAGTGGGTTGAGGCCCACGCCGACGAGTTGACGAGAAAAGCGGCGGTTTATATCAACACCGATTCGAATGGTCGCGGCTTTCTGGGGATCGGCGGATCGCATACGCTTGAGAAATTTGCCAACGAGGTCTCGCGTGGAGTTGCCGACCCGGAAACAAAGATGTCCGTTTGGCAACGCTCTCGTGCCCAGCAGTTCGTGAACGGCAATGCCGAGGAGCGGAAAGAACTGGCCGAACGTCAGGACCTGAGGATCGACGCTCTTGGTTCGGGGTCGGACTTTACACCGTTCCTGCAGCACCTCGGCATCGCGTCGATGAACATCGGATTCGGCGGCGAGGACGGCGGAGGTTCGTATCATTCGATCTATGATTCGTTCGAACATTACACGCGATTCGGCGATCCTAATTTCCAATATGGCGTGACGCTGGCGATGGTCTGCGGCCATTCTGTGCTCCGTCTGGCGAATGCCGACACGCTGCCGTTTGAATTCTCCAACTTCGCCGACACCATCGGAACCTACGTCAAGGAGGTCACGAAACTGACCGATACGATGCGGGAGGAAACCAACGAGCTAAACAAGTCGATTGCCGATGGTTCGTTGAAAGCGGTTCAGGACCCGACGAAAACATTTGTGATGCCAACGCCAAAAGGCGACGTGCCGAAACTCGATTTTGAACCGCTGCATCGTGCGCTCAAACGCTTGAAGGAAAGTGCCGCCGATTATCAAACCGCATCCGCCGGCCGCATAGCTCCCGCGGGAGTCCAGAAACAGCTTGATGAGATCCTCATCAACACCGAACGCTCCCTGACGGACAATGCCGGCCTGCCGCGTCGCGATTGGTTCAGGCATCAGATCTATGCGCCTGGTTTTTACACCGGATATGGAGTCAAAACGCTTCCGGGCGTCCGCGAGGCGATCGAACAGCGAAATTGGAACGAGGCAAGCGAACAGATCCGCGTCGTTTCGAGAACGTTAGAGAACTTTGCGGACGAGATCGACCGGGCCGCGAAGATATACTAGAGACTGCTCGGTAATTATTAATTGCTAAGCAATTAATTGTTCCGCTTGAGATGCCGGAAACCACGAACAACATAGTGCTGGACAAGTCACTCGATTTCGCGTTGAGGATCGTCCGCCTTTGTCATTATCTAAATGAGGAGAAGCGCGAGTTTGTCCTTTCGAAAGAATTGTTGATCTCTGGCACCAATATAGGACGACACGCAAGGGCGGCAGTCGGAGCCGAAAATAGAGAAACTTTCATTTCTGAATTTGGTGTCGCACGCCGTAGAGCATTGGAAACCGAATACTGGTTATTGGTTCTGTTCCACGGCAAGATATTGACCGAACAGGAATACGATTCGATCGAAGCGGATAGACTCGAATTGGTCAAGATAATCTCTTCGATACATTCGTCATCCCGAAGTTCCAATTAATAATTCTTAATTGCCAAATTATTAATTAAGCTGAACGTAAGACGACCGATGAACGAGATACTAACTGAAACGAAAGGATCGACACGGTTCCTAACGCTGAACCGGCCCGAGAAACGAAATGCCCTCAATGATGAACTTGTCGAGGCGCTGAAGACCGCTTTGCGCGTTGCTGATGCGGACTCGAGCGTCAAATGCATTGTCATCCGAGGTGCCGGGAAAGATTTCTGCTCCGGAGCGGACCTATCTTCGATACAGAAGATCGCTAATGCGTCGTATGAAGAGAATGTCGAAGACGCGCGTTCGCTCGCTGAGTTGTTCGAGTTGATCCGATCGGTTCGAGTACCCGTGATCGCGGCAGTTAATGGAAGAGCCTTGGCGGGCGGCTGCGGCTTGGCTACGGCTTGTGATCTGGTCGTGGCGACGCGCTCGGCGAGGTTTGGGTATCCAGAGGTTAAGATCGGATTTGTTCCCGCGATGGTAGCGGCGATCGTGCGGCGGAGTTTGGGGGAAAAGAAATGTTTTGAACTGCTGACGCAAGCCTTTGAATACTCCGCCGAGGACGCCCTATCGCTCGGGCTCGTCAACGTGGTGTTCGACGAAGAAGGCTTCGACGCCGAGGTTCTTGAATACGTCTCCATTTACACAAAGGTCAGCGGCTCAGCCGTTGAAATGACAAAACGCCTACTTTACGACATCGACGCCGACCGCTACTCGGACGCGATCAACAAAGGCGTTGAAACGAACGCCCGGGCGAGGATGACTGAGGATTGTAAGAGTGGAATTGCGAAGTTTCTTAAGAGGTAGACTCCGCCGAACGAATCATTATTGAAAACACCAGGCCGAGAATGAGGGCGGGAAGGAATCCAAAGCCGACTATTCCTAAGGCCGGACCCACGATGTAATCGTTGAAATCTCCGAGCTCCTGTCTCGAAACAAAGAAGTGCGTCGTGAAAGCGGCCACAACCGAAATCAAAAGGCACGTCAGGGCTAATAGAATACCAAGCGGATAAACCCATTTGCTCGCAGGGCCAACTCGCCAAATGATGATGCCCACCGCTCGTCCAAGAATCCAAGCAGCAATCGCGAGCGAGATAAGCGCTGCCGCAATCGGAGATCTGAAATATGGATGAGGCAAAATATCGACGAGGCCCGATCCGAACGGCGCAAGAAGGATTGCGGTAAGTACTCCAGCGACTAGAACCCCAAGACCCGCGCATATCAGAGAGTACGTTACTCCAGCTCTGGCCAATTCGTACTTTTCAGTTTGCTTACTCACGCCTCTAGGATCTCGACGTTTGTTTCGACCAGCGATTTTGGGATCAATGTTGGAAAGTACGCCATTATCTCCTCGACCTTTGGGCGGCCGCCGGCGAAGCCTGTTACGCCGGGAGGGCCGGTGAGGATGAGCGGTGCGATCTCTTTGGTAAAGCGGGTTACCGCTTGCTTGTCATGTCCGCGGACTCCGACACGTAACTGAACTTCGGGGATGTCTGCACGCGGCTCGCCCGCTAAGTGCCCATGTGTCGCATTGACGCCGACGAACTCGGTCAGGATCACGTCGAACTTCAGTCCAAGGTTCTCGAGTCGTTGACGCAATATCCTGTCGGCGGCCTTTGCCTTTTCGTAGGCGTCGGGCCAGGAATACACCAGTGTGCCGACGCTCTTCCACCCGTCGGAATATGCGATCGAAACTTTGTAGAAATCGGTCTTCGGGTTACCGGTAATTCCGAAAACGCGGACTTTGTGGTCGCCGGCATCAGCAAGGTGTATCGATGAGAAATCGGCCACCACGTCCGGCGTTATGTAGGCTTTCGGGTCGCCCATTTCGTATAGAAGCTGTTCTGTGACCGACTGGACGTTGACGCGTCCGCCGGTTTTATCGTGTTTGGTCACGATAAACGTTCCATCCGGTGATGCTTCGACGATCGGGAAGCCGACGTTCGCCATATCCGGGATATTCTGCCAGTCGTATTGGCAATTTCCGCCGGACGATTGTGCCCCGCACTCGATTATGTGTCCAGCGATCGTACCGGCCGCGATCCGGTCCCAATCGTCAAATTTCCAGTCGAATTCGTGCATTAGCGGGGCGAGCGTCAGCCCCGTGTCGGTCAGGCGTCCGCCGACAACGATCTGTGCGCCGCGGCCGAGGGCCTCGACGAGCGGTTCGGCGCCAAGATAGACATTAGCCGACTGCACCCGGTCACGGACAGATGAAAGCGGTTCGCCGGTGTCCATACTGTTAATCGCAACGCCGTCGGCGATCCATTTATCAAGGTCGGCGAGGACGTCATCGCCGGTCACAACGCCAATCTTAAGTTTGCCGGAAAGTCCTAACTCATCTGCGGTTTGCCTGATCGCCTCGGCGCAGCCCGCGACATTTACGCCGCCGGCGTTCGAAAGGACCTTGATATTCTTTTCGACGCAGTCCGGCAGTATCTCACGCAAGAGATCAACAAAATCACGGGCATATCCGAGCTCGGGGTTACGCGAACGCTGCTTTTGCAGGATCGACATTGTGACCTCGGCGAGATAATCGAGCATCAGATAATCGATCGGCCCTTTCCGGACCTGATCGACCGGCGCCGTCAAAAGATCGCCCCAAAAACCCTGTCCACCCGCAACTCTTACCGTTTCTTTCATAAAATGATTAGAAAGCAAAAAAAAGAGGCGGTCAACTTGCCGCATAAATACAGCAGTCTGATCGCCTCAGTCTATTTGTGATCCCGGCTTATTATTGCCGGTCGGGATATATTATTGAACGGCCTTATGGATCTTGTGATAAGTCTTCTTCGACGCGTTCTTGGTCATACGGTATCCCTTTTTGGAACCGTTCTTGGTCATTCGATATCCTTTCTTGCCGCCCTTGTAGGTTTTGACAACTACCCAACGCCCACCACGGTAGACCTTGTAGCCGACATATTTGCCGCCGCGATAAATGCGATGCACCGTTCCATGCCGACGATGTTTTTTAACCGAAACTGTCTGCGCATTCACAGAAAGCGTTCCGTTTGACGATAATGCGTCACCGATAAAAACGACCGACAGCATCATAACCGCCGCGAAAAATAGTACTCCGATCTTTTTCATAACTTTATCCCCTTTGACTTTTTTGAAATGTGATCTTGATCTGTCTGGAACTAAAACAGTATACCCTCAGCCAGATATGATTAGTATCCGGCGCTATCAGTTGCTTCGAACATTCTCGCGCAGAAACGAGACGATGTCCTCGGTCGACGTACCCGGAAGGAAAACCTCCGATATTCCGTGGTCCTTCAGCTTCTGGATGTCCTCCTGCGGAACGATCCCACCAACTACCACCAGGGTGTCATCCATTCCGTTCTCGCGAAGCAGATCGACTATCCGCGGACAAAGCGTGTTGTGTGCTCCGCTCAGGATCGAGATCCCGACCGCATCGACGTCTTCCTGCAAGGCAGCGGTGGCGATCATCTCAGGCGTCTGGCGGAGACCTGTATAGATGACTTCCATACCCGCGTCGCGCAATGCCCGTGCGATGACCTTTGCTCCGCGGTCATGTCCGTCCAGGCCCGGTTTGGCAACCAATACTCTTATCTTTCTTTCACTCATAAGATCTCTGGTCTATTATCGCGCAAGTCGCGAAAAAGCGCCGTCGTACTTGATAAAAGGTTTCAGCTGGATCCAGGAAAAAAAGAATTCTCCGTCGGGCTGAAGCGCCAGGATAATGTGCGGAAAACCGTAATCGTATTTGAATGTAACGCCTTTTGCATCTACGGAAAATCCCTCAAGGTCTTTAGCGTCGAACTTCGCGTCCTGAAACAGTGCTTCCGGCTTCGGCTCCTCATTCTGCGGGTCCTTCTTGATCTCGGCGACCGCATCTGCGATCTCCTTTTTCTGTGCCTTTCTGACTTTGGCGGTCAGGCCGGCGATGTTCGTAAAAACGTCCGCTGCCAACAGCCGACGGCCGGTTTTCAGATCCACGACGACGGTTTTTGAGGAGCTCGTCGGATACGCGGCGGTTCCGTCCATCGAAAGGGTGACAGAGAGAATGCCTTTGTTGTTGTAACCGACCTCGAAATCGGCTTCCTCCAGCCACTGGAATTCCGACATTTCTTCTTTTAGGTTGAGCCCGAGGACTTTCTGATAATCAAGGGCGGCCTCGATCTTTTTGGAAAGTGCCGGAGTCGCCGCTTTGACCTTCGGATAATTGATCGTAAAGGTCTTCTTGTATTCCGACATCGGTTTTTTGCGGGTGTAAGTAACTTTCTTACCCGTTATCACGACGGATTGAGCGGTTGCGTACCCCGACAGGATGGCGAAAATAATGACAATAAGTAACGGTTTTAGTCTCATACGTTCTCAACCACTTCCAAATTTGGCGATCCGAACAAGCATTTCAATTTGTTCGCGGCCCCACGAACAGCTTTCATCGCCCGAAATGTCTCAAACCAGGCGTGCGTGTTGATCCACAACGGATTGTAGCCGGTTATCGGTTTGATAATTCCATATCGCGGCGTTTCTACTTCCGGCTCAAAAGTGCCGAACATACGATCCCAGAATATAAAGATCCCGCCGTAATTCTTGTCCAGGTATTCCGGATTTACGCCGTGATGGACGCGGTGGTGCGAAGGCGTGTTCAAGATGTATTCGAGCCATCCGATGCGATCTACAAACCGCGTGTGAATCCAGAATTGATAGATCAGATTGAACCCGTGCATCGTTGCGAACATCCACGGTGAAAATCCGAGTAACATAAGCGGCGCGTAAAATATCCAGTGCACGGTTCCGCTAAACCAACTCTGTCGCACCGCCACGCTCAGATTGTAATGCTCGCTGGAGTGGTGGACGACGTGGAAGTTCCACAGCAGTCGGACCTCGTGGCTGGCGCGATGAAAGATGTAGTACGCAAGATCATCTACAAAGAGCAATATCGCCCAGGACCACCAGGCATCGGCCGGAAATTTGAAAGGTGCGATCGAATAGAAATAGTAATATACGATGCCGGTAGCGAGGCCGAAAAGAGCGCCGAACACGACACTCATAAACCCCATGAAAATATTTGACCAGGTATCCCAGCGATCACTAAACTCATCTGACTTTCGGAAATGGGCGTAGATCGCCTCAATGGCGATCAATAATGCAAACACGGGTATGGCAATGACAACTGGGTTCAGCATCAGTTCAACATTAAGTCAGGAGACGAATTGTCGGCAAGTTCACTCGTCGTTTATCAGGATTTGCGGCCGTCTGTGTAGCCGTAAAGCCTAAATGTGTTTATCCGGCGCGACTTTTATAGTAGCATCAGATATTCAGTTATTGGCTGCGACATCATTTGGCTCTTTCGCGGTGCATGTTGTCGAACGACGTTTTGAATGAATTCGGTTTGGGATCTTATATGACGAAATTGAAGACCGTGCTCAAGGTGCTGGCCGTTGTGATCGTTGCCGCATTTGTTGTGATACAGTTTTTTGCCATCGATAAGACGGTTCCCGCGACGGTTCAGGCCGACACTTTGGCAGTTGCCGTTACGGTGCCGCCAAATGTTAATGCGATTCTCGAAAGGTCGTGTAACGACTGCCACACGAACAATACCGTCTATCCCTGGTACTCGAATGTTCAGCCTTTCGGCTGGTTCCTTCAGAACCACATTAACGATGGCCGGCGGCACTTGAATATGAGTCAGTTCGGCACCTATGCTGCTAATCGCAAGGTCAAGAAACTCGAAGAGGTCTGCGAACAGGTCCAGTCGCGTGAAATGCCATTGCCGTCGTACCTGTGGATCCATCGGGACTCGGTTCTCAGTGACGCGGACATAAAGGTTCTTTGCGACTGGTCAAACGAAGTCAAGTCGAAGATCTCGGATTGATCGTCAATTTTGGTAACGCTCAGTAATTCAAACGTTTGTGATGGCGCAATTGAAGATAGTAAATTACCCGGACCCGGTATTACTTACCGTAGCCAGGCCCGTTGGTCCTGACGAATTTGGGCCGCATCTCGACAAACTCGTATCCGATATGTTCGAGACGATGGCATCCGCTCGGGGCGTCGGTTTGGCCGCGCCGCAGGTAGGTGTTTCGAAGCGGCTTTTCGTGATGGATGTCCCGAATGAGTCTGGTGAGTCGGATCGACGCGTGTTGATCAACCCGCAGATCGTTCACTACGAGGGCGAGCAGGTTGGTGATGAAGGCTGTCTTTCGTTTCCGGGTTTGTATCAAGTCGTAAAGCGTGAGGCTCGTGTGATAGTTCGGGCTCAAGACACGTTCGGGAACGAGATCGAGGTTGACAAGACCGCACTTGCGGCCCGCTGCATCTTGCATGAGACCGATCATTGCGATGGCATAGTTTTTCTTGATCGAATGACGGCGTTGAAAAGGGAACTGGCAAAGCGTAAAATAAAGCAATTACAGAAGACTGGCGAGTGGAAATGATATGAAGATCGAAGACACCAAACTCACCGTTGAGGTAGGTTCCATTCGCGAACTTAACTTGTATCTATTAAAGGGCTGGGTACTTCTGCTCAGCTACGTAAATCATACGAGCGACTCGCAGCAGCCGCGTTTTGTGGTCGGCTGGCAGGATCATGCTGAGCCGCAGATCCCGGAATTGCTGGACGAATGGGAGCTCCACGAGATCGATAGACAGCGCTTTCGCTGAACAAAATATTATGCAGACACAACGAAGCTTAGACGAATTTAGAAACGAACCATTTACAGATTTTTCGAAACCAGAGAATAAAGCGGCCTTTGAGGCAGCACTTGATAAGGTCCGCAGCGAACTCGGACGCGAATATCCGATAGTGATCGGTGGCGAGAAATTGTCCCTCGACCACAAGTTCAACAGCACTGATCCGGCCGACAAGAGCCGTGTTGTGGGTGTTTTCTCTGAGGGTGACACTGACACAAGCCTGGTAGAACGAGCCATTGTGACCGCCGGTGAGGCTTTCCTTTCGTGGCGAAATGTTCCGTATGCGGAACGTGCGGAGTATCTTTTCAAGGCAGCAGAGTTAATGCGGCAGCGAAAGCACGAGCTTTCGGCCTGGATGGTGTTCGAGGTTTCAAAGACCTGGGCCGAGGCCGACGGCGATACAGCCGAGGCCATCGATTTTTGTGAGTTTTACGGCCGCGAAATGCTCCGCTGGGGCAGCGAACAGCCCGTTACACCGAATGCGGGCGAGGAAAATACGTTTGAATATATTCCGCTTGGCGTCGGGGCGATCATCCCACCGTGGAATTTTCCGCTTGCGATCATGGCCGGAATGACGATGGCGGCCGTTGTTGCTGGAAATACGGTCGTTCTTAAGCCGTCGTCGGATTCGCCGACCATTGCTGCAAAATTTGTCGGGATCCTCGAGGAAATTGGTCTGCCGGCGGGTGTGGTCAATTACATCAGCGGCAGTGCAAAGACCGGCGAGGCGATGGTTACGCACCCGAAGACGCGATTTATTTCGTTCACCGGTTCAAAAGGCGTCGGGCTCCATATTAACGAAGAGGCCGCCAAGACCCGTCCGGGCCAGATCTGGATCAAGCGTGTGATAGCTGAGATGGGCGGCAAGGATGCGATCGTGGTCGCCGACGACGGCGACATTGACGCGGCGGCGGTCGGCGTCGTTCAGGCGGCTTTCGGCTATCAGGGTCAGAAATGTTCGGCTTGTTCGCGATTGATCGTCGACGAAAAGGTGCATGATGCGTTGATCGAAAAGGTAGTATCCTTGACTAAAGATCTCAAGGTCGGGCCGCCCGATGATGGTGCCACAAACGTGGCCGCCGTTATCAATAAACGCTCATATGACACGACGCTCGGCTACATTGAAAAAGGTGTTGCCGAGGGCGGCGTGGTCCTAGCCGGCGGAAAGGGCGATGATTCGAAGGGCTTTTTCATCGAGCCGACGATCATCGATAACATCGAGCCCGGAGCCACAATTGAGCAGGAAGAGATCTTTGCACCTGTGCTCGCGGTCATCAAGGCACGTGATTTCGATCATGCACTTGAGATCGCGAACGATACGGAATTTGGCCTGACCGGCGCACTTTATTCGGCTTCGCCGGAGCGATTGGAACGCGCACGGCGTGAGTTCCACGTAGGAAACCTGTATTTGAATCGAAAATGTACCGGAGCTCTGGTCGGCGTGCATCCGTTCGGTGGATTCAACATGAGCGGAACGGATTCAAAAGCTGGCGGCCGTGAGTATCTCCTTCAATTTATGCAAGGTAAATCGATCGCAAGAAAGATCTGATATTTTCGACAGTACTAACCAATATGAAGAAACGTTTTTGCTACTCGGTCGCGCTTGGCGTGGTTCTGAGCTTCGCCTGCGTTACGGCCGGCTTTGCGCAAAAGGCAAAGCCGGTGCAGAAAACACCCAAACAGATAATCTTCGCCGTCCTGAGTGACGGTAAATCTTTAGAGCCGATCGCCTATCTCGACAAAGGCAAGCTGGAACAGACCGTCAACGGCAGTGATAGTGCGGAGATACTTGCGGCATTCGCTAAGTCGTACTACAAAACTGGCACGACCTATAGCCTTGTTTTTGGCGGTGCGTCCGCCGGAAAAGTGACGGTCAAATCGGCGAATAACAAGTACGAGTGTGCTCCGAATACGGCGAACATCACAGTCTCGGCACCGAAGGCCAATTTGCGGGGCAACGTAATGGCCCTGGCAACGAACGCCACCGTGAAGAACAAAACCATCGAGCGACGACGTCCCACCGTTGTTGAAAGACGCGAGATCGAATCGCTAGTGAACGGGATCTACGCAACGAACAAATTGACGCCGAAGACGCTCAATTCTCAGAACCTGACGGTCCTTGACGTTGACAACAATGGCAGGCCAGACTTCGTTGGATCTTATTGGGTCGATGTCGACAAGTCGACACGAGCACTAGTGTTTTTCATAGCTGAAAAGGGCTCGGACGGCAAAATAAGGGTCACCTACAGTGACTTTCGGACCATCGACCAGGGCAGCGTGATGAGCGGTGATATCAAAGACGTGGATAACGGTATTTACCATGAATTGCTGCTCGACGCGTTCGATTATGACGGCGACGGTCACAGCGAGATCTTCACGTATACGGCTTCATTTGAAGGTGCAGGTTTTACAGCGTACAAGAAGGTTGGCGACAAGTGGACAAAGGCGATCGAGGTTTCCAATTACCATTGCGGATACTAATTCGCTTGATCAAAAGTTTCCGGGTTCATGCGTCCCGAATATTCCGGGAGCGTGTTGCAAATAAATGCGTAGTTCGATCTTCAATCCTTAACGAATGAAAAAACAAAGTGAAAAGATCCTTGCCGTGGTCGTGTTTCTATCGATCACGGCTTTGAATTTCGGGCAAACCATCCAGGCTCCGTTTCCCGTTAAGCGGCAGGAATCCGCTGAAACCTGGCGGCGCGATGGCTGGAATGCCATCGACCGGGCAAAACGCGAGAAGATCCGAAACGGGAAGGCCAAGAACGTGATCCTTTTTATCGGTGACGGAATGGGCGTTTCGACCATCACCGCCGCTCGGATATTTGAAGGACAGCAGAGAGGAGAGAGCGGCGAGGAAAACCGGCTGAGTTTCGAGGAATTTCCATACACCGCTCTGTCCAAGACCTACAGTGCGAATCAACAAACGTCGGATTCCGCTCCAACAATGAGCGCGATAATGACCGGGATCAAGACCGACGAAGGCGTCCTGTCGGTAAATCAGAACATCGTTCATGGCGATTATCGAACGGTTGACGGCAACAAGACCAAGACCCTCCTGGAGATGTCCGAGGAAGCCGGAAAGTCGACCGGTGTCGTTACGACTACACGTTTGACCCACGCGACGCCCGCGGCTTGCTACTCACATACGGCTGACCGGGATTGGGAGTCGGACAAGGACATATTCGATCGAAACAAGGAAGCGTATGAAGCAAAATTCCCGGATATTGCCAGGCAGCTGATCGAATTTCCATACGGCGACGGCCTCGAGGTCGCTATGGGCGGCGGAAGGCAAAAGTTCATGCCTAAAGGGACGCCCGATCCCGTTGCAGCCGGTAAGCAAGGCGAACGGCTCGATGGCCGCGACCTGACCAAAGAGTGGACCGGCAAGAAATCGGCTTCCAAATACATCTGGAATAAAGAGCAGCTTGCATCGATCGACCCCAAAACCACAAAACACCTGTTGGGCTTGTTTGGCTCGACGCATCTCGAGTTTGATAAGGACCGCACGACGAAGAACCTCGATGAGCCCTCCCTGACGGACATGACCACGAAAGCGATCGATGTTTTGTCGCAAAACAAGAAAGGATACTTCCTCATGGTCGAAGGCGGCCGTATCGATCAGGCGCATCATTTGGGCAACGCATATCGGGCACTTCAGGATACAGTTGAACTCTCGAATGCCGTGCGAGCGGCAGTTGCGAAAGTAAATTTGGATGAGACTCTGATAGTTGTCACGGCCGACCACAGCCATACGCTCACGATCGGCGGTTATCCGGCCCGCGGCAATAATATTCTGGGGCTGGTTCGTGAGGTCGGTCCCGACGGTAAACTTGAGGCTGACGTGAAGCGTGATGCGCTCGGGCTGCCTTATACGACGCTAAATTACGCGAACGGCCGCGGATATACGGGTGCGACCGCCGAGCAGCCGGAAGGTTCGAAGCAGTATCCGGCTGATTCAAAGAGAGTTACGGGTATTACAAAGGGAAGGCCCGATCTGACTAAAGTGGATACGACTGACCCGAATTATCTTCAGGAAGCGCTGGTGCCGCTCGGCGACGAAACGCACGGCGGCGAGGATGTCGCGATCTTCGCTATCGGTGTGAACGCTCACCTGATACGCGGTTCGATGGAAGAGAACTGGATCTTCTATGTGATGGCGGACGCAATGCGGCTTGGACGAAAATGAGAATTGTTTTCATGGGCACACCGCAGGCCGCGGTGCCATCACTTAGCAAACTGATCGAGGCAGGCCACGATGTCGTTGCCATCTACGCCCAGCCCGACAGGCCATCCGGGAGAGGCAACAAGATCGCCTTTTCCCCGGTAAAGCAGTTGGCGATCGAAAGTGGTCTGCCTGTTTTCCAGCCGGTGAAGATAAAGGCCGCCGAGACATTGGAAACTTTCAGGTCGCACGAAGCCGATCTTGCGGTTGTCGTCGCCTACGGCAGGATCCTGCCGGACGAGTATTTGTCGGCTTACCAACATGGCGCGATAAATGTGCATTTCTCGCTTTTACCAAAATATCGCGGCGCCGCACCGGTGAATTGGGCCATCGTGAATGGGGAATCGGAAACCGGCGTGACCACGATGAAAATGGACAGCGGGCTGGATACAGGTGATATTCTTCTCCAATCGTCGACGCCGATAGGCCCGGAGGAGAATGCTATTGAACTGATGTCTAGGCTGTCGTTTGTCGGTGCGGATTTGCTTGATGAAACATTACGAACGCTGGACGCCGTCGTTCCGCGGCCGCAGGATAATAGTTTAGCTACTTTCGCTCCGATCATGCGGAAAGAGGACGGCCGCGTCGATTGGTCGATGTCGGCAAAGGAGATATCCGATCGCGTCCGAGGATTTCAGCCATTTCCGACGACGTTTACGACGTTTCGGGGACATCGGCTGACGATCTGGAAAGCGGTTCCGTGGGAAAATGAAGAGTTCGAAGGCGTTGCTAAGCCCGGGTGCATCGCCGCGACGAATGGCGGAGAATTGATAGTCGGCTGCGGTCACGGGACGTTTGTAAGGGTTTTGGAAATTCAATTAGAAGGCAAGAAACGCATCGGCGCCCGCGATTTTGTGAACGGAATGCGGCCCGTAGTCGAGGAAAAGTTGGGCGATGATCGAGGTTGAGAATACGGGTAAATTTCAGATAATCACCTTCTACAAGTTCAAGCAAATGCGTGAACTTGGCAGCCTTGAAGAGGTCAGATCGTCGTTGCGGTCATTAATGGCGGACTTTGACGTTCGCGGGACGATAATTCTTGCGGACGAGGGCTTTAATGCCACGATCGGCGGTCGTCCGGAGGCAATAGCTCGATTCATTCCGGAGATCGAACGTACTCTCAACACCGAGATCGAGTTCAAATCGTCATTTCACGACGAGTTGCCCCATCGCAAGATCGACGTTAAGATCCGTCCGGAGATCGTAACCCTGAAACGGCCGGTCAATATTGAACTTGGCAAAGGAACGCACGTTGCCCCGGAAAAATGGAACGAGATCATTGCGTCCGAGGACACCTTTGTTCTCGATGCCCGAAATGATTACGAATACAGGAACGGTACCTTCCGCGGGGCGGTCAATCCTTCGACGACGAAATTCAGCGAACTGCCGGCGTTTATCGAGGAAAATCTCGACCCCGAGCGGCATAAAACGGTTGCGATGTTCTGCACCGGCGGCATCCGATGTGAGAAATTCGCTCCGTATTTGAAAGAGCGTGGATTCGAAAATGTCTATCAGCTTGAGGGCGGCATATTGAAATACCTCGAGGTCGTTTCGCCCGATGAGTCGCTCTGGGAAGGCGAGTGTTTTGTCTTCGACGATCGTCGTACCGTTAATGCGAACTTAGAAAAAGGTGTAGGCCCGGACTATTCGCAGGAGAAACACTCCTAACGGTCGTTCCCGAAACCCTAATGGCAATTTCACCCGCCAGGCTTGCAGCCTACGACATTCTGCTTAAGGTCGAGTCAGGGGCTGGATCTTCGTCAGAACTTCTTGCTGAGAGTGCAGAAACGCTCGGCGACCGAGATCGGACTCTTTGTCACGAATTAACGCTCGGCACGATCCGGCGACAGATGTTCCTCGACGCCGCAGTCGCCCAAAAGACGAAAAAGCAGAAAATGGACATTGAGGTCGTCATCGCGCTTCGGCTCGGGCTTTATCAGCTGCTTTTTCTCGATCGCGTACCTGACTA
Source organism: Acidobacteriota bacterium (assembly GCA_029781855.1). Lineage (GTDB taxonomy): Bacteria > Acidobacteriota > Blastocatellia > Pyrinomonadales > Pyrinomonadaceae > OLB17. The sequence goes on from JAKOVX010000124.1 coordinate 54,845, forward strand.
TTCGGCGATCAACGACAGCGTGGAGCTGGTTCGCCGCGCGAAGAAGACGTCGGCGAAGGGATTCGTGAACGCGATACTTCGGCGTTTTACGAGCGAAAGGCCCATTTTGGAATTCGCCGACGATATCGAACGAATATCCATCGAAACCTCCCATCCTCGCTGGCTGCTCGAGAAATGGATCGGGCTGTTCGGAGTTGAGATGGCCACTGACCTGGCTTGGGCAAATGAGAGACAGCCACTGACGGCGTTTAGGCCGACCGATGTATTGAAAGATCGCGGGCTCGACCTGGACGAAATGCTGGGATCCGGATCGTTCAGGAGGTCCGAATTTGTCGAGGACTGCTTTCTTGCTGACCGGATGCCGCCGGAAGTTCGGCGACTTGAGGAAGACCATCTGGTCTATTTCCAGGACGAAGCGTCACAAATGGTCGGATCGCTAGTGAACGCATACAAAGGTCAACGCATCCTGGATTTGTGTGCTTCGCCCGGCAGCAAGACAGGGCAGATCGACCCAGTCTTGCTCGGAGGAGTTAGCCGGCGGCTGATCGTCGCCGGCGACATTAGCCGAAAGCGTGCGGAATTCCTAAAGGGAAACATAGCCGCTCAGGGATTGACGGTGGCGAATGTGCTGCAATACGACGCCGAGACCGAGTTGCCGTTCGCGGACGGAGTGTTCGACGTGATCCTTGTCGACGCACCGTGCTCCGGGACCGGAACGATCAGGCATAATCCGGAAATACGCTACAGGCTTTCGCCCGGTGATTTTGCGTTGCACGCATCCCGGCAAAAACGCATCCTATCAAATGCTGCGAGAGTGCTGTCCCCGAACGGAGTGCTGATATATTCGACCTGTTCGCTCGAAAGCGAGGAAGATGAGGACGTCGTGCATGCCTTTCTTTCTGAACACGCGGGATTCCGGGTAATACCGCCGCAATTGCCCGAGAGGTTTCTTACTGAACGTGGATTTGCGCGGACGTTTCCATCGAGGGATGATATGGACGGTTTTTTTGTTGCGGTCTTGACCAGACAGCCGTTAGGTTGATAAGACCGTCGGTCACAGGTTACGTGTCGCAGGCAAAAATGGTACTATCTTTTTTTGATTTTGGAGTGAGGCGCAAGTGAGCATTTTTCAAAGAGGATTGTCGGCGGTCGGAAAGCTGATCGCGCTCGGGTTGCTGGTCGCCGGCTTTTTTGTCGGTATGATCGCGGTCGTTCTGATGTCGCTCCAGGGTGCAGAGATAAAGGTTCCCGAGATCACGGGAAAGACATTTGTCGAGAGCGAGCACGAGCTGGCATCGCTCGGGCTCAAGATCAAAAAACGTGCCGACCGCTCCAGCGATGCTCCGCCGAACACGGTCATTGAGCAGCTTCCGAAACCGGGTGAGACCGTGAAAACCGGTCAGTGGATCCTTGTTGTAACGAGTAAGGGGCGAGCCGAGGGCGAAGAACCGCCTCAGTTGATCAAGAAGGACGACCAGGACGATTCGAGTAAGATCGAGGAAATGATCTCGGACAAGCCGAAAAAGCCGAAGGCCAATTCGAATACGAATCGTAAGAAAGCAGATACTACTCGGGATGTGATCGGCGACAATTCGAATTCCGATGGAAACAGTAATTCGAATTCCTCGGATTCGAATTCGAATAAGAAAGAAACGTCACCGGGAAGTAATACAACCAAGAACAATACTAAGAACCCGGGCACGCCGACCTCGAAACCGGCGGCGAATAACAGTTCGAAACCCGTCGACGGCCGTCCGCGTCTTGCGAACCGGCCCTAACGATAAAGCAACGAATTGCTGGTTGGATGCAACAAATACAGGTGTGAAAAATTTGCATGTTTGAAATAGCTCCGTCGCTGCTTTCAGCTGACTTCACACGTCTGGGCGAAGAGATATCGGCGGTTCGCGACGGCGGAGCCACTGTCTTGCACGTCGACGTGATGGACGGGCGATTTGTTCCAAACATCACGATCGGGCTTCCGGTCGTTCGATCGATCCGAAAGATCACGGATCTCGTGATCGATACACATTTGATGATCGAGGAACCCGGCCGATATGCGGTCGAGTTTGCCAAAGCAGGTGCCAACATGGTGTCCGTCCACGTCGAGGCTGACCCGCACATCCATCGCACAATTGAGTCGGTGCGTGCCGCGGGTGCCAGAGCGGGAGTTGCGATCAACCCGGCGACACCGTTGTCAGTGTTGGACGAGATCTTGAATTACGCTGATTTTGTCCTGGTAATGTCGGTCAACCCAGGATTTGGCGGGCAGAGTTTCATTGGGCCTGTATTGAATAAGGTTAGCCGATTAGATCAGATGATCAAGGATCGCGGCCTTAGTACAAAGATCGAAATCGATGGCGGGATCGATCTTTCGAACATTTCAGAGATCGTGGCTGGCGGAGCGCAGATCGTCGTTGCGGGTTCTGCCGTTTTTGGAGGCGGAGATCCGGCAAATGCTGTCAGGTCGCTTTTGGAGAAAGGTACAGAGTGGGTTTAGGAATTAAGGCTCTTCTGCGGCCTAGAGGTTTTATGGTAAAGAAAAGAATTTTGTTTTCGGTTCTGTTTGTCGCTTTGTGCGTATCCGCGTTTTCGGTCCACGTTATCGGCCAATCGACTGGGAACGACGGAACGGTCTCTCAGCGGATCCAGGTGATGAGCAGCAAGGTTGATACCATGAAAAGGTCGCTCTCTGCCTTTGCCTCCGGCCTGAAGAGCGAAAGCAAGGACGAAAAGGTAAAGAAGGGCGACAAGGAGAATCTTGATTCGCCGCTTGCCCGCGCGACGAGCCTCGAAAAGGAAGCGACCCGGCTCCAGTCCGACATTAACAATCTCCGAGGAAAGGTCGAACGCAGCGACAAATACGATTCAAAAGACGTCGATAACCTTGAGCAGGCTGTTGCTGATCTTCAGTCAAGGGTCGACAAATTTCAGACTGAGACCGCTTCGGCAAGGGCAAATCCTGAGTCCCGCGAAGGTAAGGCCCGCGAGATAAAGAAAAAGAAGAAGTTCCTCGGAATATTTGGCGGTGGTGGAAATGATGAATACGACGAACTGATCGGCACCGTAACTCCGGGACGCGACCGGGAACTGTTTATCACAGCGACCCGCGAAGTTCGCAAGCGTAATTACGATGTCGGCCGTCTGCTGTTTCAAACGATCATTACGACCTACCCTGACTCACCGTATCTGCCAATGTCGAAATTGGCTGTTGCTGACTCGTTTTACCTCGAGGGTTCGACCAGTGCACTGATACAAGCGATCGCTGCATATCAGGATTGGCTTACCTTCTTTCCGACCCATCCATTGGCCGACCGCGTCGTCCTGAAGATAGCTGAGTCCGAAATGCGGCAGATCGGGCTGCCCGATCGTGAAGCAACGCGTGCGAAGCGTGCTGAGACTCGTTTGAAAGCACTGATGCAGCAGTATCCGGATTCGCCGCTCATTGGCGAGGCAAAATTACGGCTTCGCGAGGTTCAGGACAATCTGGGACTGCACAATTTGTACATCGCAAATTATTACTACACCCTGTCGGTCGACCAGAAGAAAGGCGGCTTGAAAGGAGCTCAATCTCGCTACCGTGAGATAATGGATAAGTATCCGGACTTTAAGTACATGGACGAGGTCCTGTTTAAGACCGCGGTAACGTACCAACTAGAAGAAGAAACCGATCAGGCAGCGAAATACTACCAACGCATCGTCAGGGATTATCCCAATAGCGACTATGTCGCAAAGGCGAAGGAGCAGCTCGGATTGATCGGGGCGACCATCCCGGATCCGGATCCTGCCCGCATGACCGTCATGCCAGCCGAAGACGTCTCGTTCTTTACGAATTTTAAGAACCAGTTTTTCGGAGTTTATCCGATGACGATCGACAAGAACGGTGTGCTAATGACGAGGGATTTTGACAAGGAGAAGTTTGAGGTGATCGATCAGATCATCGAAAACCAGGGCGATATCTTAAAGAACCAGATCCCGCAGGCATTGACGACAGTTATTTCACAGCGTCAGGCCGCGGTCGCTCCGAAACCTGCTCCGCAGCCGCCCGAGAAATAGTCTTGACTATTATTCTGGATAGCCCGGGAATGTGGTCCGAAACGACCGATTTCCGGGTCTTTTTGCGCTTGTTTCGCTGCACCTCAGGATCAAGGAGTTCGTCGATTGAACGGTCTGATGATTAGCGTCTTGTTCAGTCTCGGGCCGAGGTCAACCAATCGTAGCCGCTAGTGACATCTGTACTTCACACTAAGTTCCGGTGGATCAGATACCCGTTAACCAGACGATCGGCTTGAGCATGAAAAGAAGAAAGGCAGCCTCGACTGGCTGCCTTTCTCCGTTTTGGATCGTGAATTAGTTATTTGGCGTCGGCGACGGCGACGGCTGAGGTTCCGGGTCGCTTCGCTTCTTGAGTTTCGGAGGACCGTCAGATGAACTCGACCCTGGATCCGTCGACTGCGTATCGGTAGAATCCGTTGAAGCTGGCTCCCTGCGTTTCAAAGTTGGCTTCGCGTCGCCGCCTTCGTCGAGATCCGCTGTTATGCGAGCTTTCGCGTTTGTGATCTTCATCAGATGGGCTTTGACTCGCTGAAATTCGGACGTGCTGATGATGTACTCTTCCTTTTCAGGAAAGCGTGCAACTAGTTCAAGACTGTCGTCGCGACGCTCAAGTGAGGGCGGATGAGACGAAAATAGTTTTGAGATCGTTCCGGGTTTTTTCTTATTTTGCGAAGCCAGCTTCTCAAACATTGTGGACATCGCAGTCGGATCATACCCCGAAGCGTACAGATACTGAACACCAAGCTTATCGGCTTCAACCTCGGCTGACCGGCTGAACTTCGAGAACGCCAACGCCTGCGCCAGGCCTGCAGTATTCTGTAGAACACTTCCCGCGATCCCGCCCGAGAGTAAGATACCGGCTAGCAAGCCAAATTGCATGAATGTACCCTTTCCCTGGTTTTCCATGGCGTGGCGAGCCGCAACGTGGGCGATCTCGTGAGCCATAACGCCGGCGAGTTCGGCTTCGTTGTCGGCCGCCAGGATCAGGCCTTTATTAACGAAGAAATAGCCGCCAGGCAGTGCAAACGCGTTTACTTCATCGCTGTCGATAACCTTGATCGTGAAGGGAACCTTTGCATCGGAGTGAAGCACGATATTCTGCCCAACCCGATTGATGTACTCAGTGACGATCGGGTCGTCGACCATTTTCGCCTGCTGTTCTACTTCCATGGCAAGCTGCCGCCCGATCTGCATCTCTTTTTCCTGGGATCCGCCCAGCCATCCAAAGAATTTGTCCGTGCCGCTGTTAATATTACGTTTTCCGATCTGGCTCGGGTCCTCCTTGACCGAAAGAGGGGCTGTGTTGGTCGGAACAGGGGTCGGGGTCGGTTTAGCCGAAGGAGATCGTTCGGGACGTTTCGATAGCGCCTTCTTGGTGCCGGCCTTCGCGCTGTTCGCGAAGATCATCGTCGGCATCATTGTGAACGTGCCGATCCATAAACTGAATATCAACCCAAAGGCTAAAATACGGCGTGACGAATTTCTTTGCATCATTAACTCTCCCAACCTACCTCGTAATATCACTGATACTAGCTTTTTCGAACCATTATGACAATGTTTCTTTGATGCGGACGGTGCGAATACCGTTGCGCAGTTTGTAAAGAAATATGAAAAAAATAGAAAATTTAGACAACTGGAAATTAGCTTTCATTTTGTGACAAAAGTTGTTAAACTTTTGTTGTGCGACCTCCCGCCGCCAGCTTTCCTACTGCTGATTTTCCTGAATAGACACATGTCTGCGGTCATGCCAGACTGGACTAGAGATCCTCGGCGCTGAACACTCGATTAATTAATGAAGCGTATTGACGAAAAAGTTAGGGACATTGTCGACGTTCGTGTGCACCCCAGCCTGACGAATTTCGCGGCCGACCCGCTGCAAACATTGACCGGTTACCATTTTACCGATGTAACCGCAGCAATGATGGGCAAGTGGATCTCGGCGGTGTCCAGGACGAAAAAAGGCAGCGGCGCGAGCCTCGCGTTGGCCGGTTTTCGTGGCGTCGGGAAAAGTCATTTTATGGCCGCGCTTGGCTCGTTGCTCGCGCACCCCGAGTTTCGCCTTCGCATTTCGGACCCGCTCGTCCAATCCGAGGCACAGGGATTGTCACGGAAAAGTTACGCCGTCGCATTTGTACGCCGAGGTACGCAGCCAACAGTGCTGGCGGAGCTGAAGGACGCGATCGCACCGATAATCGGATGCGAGCCGAGTTCGTTGAGCGACTCGCTGAACGAAATATTGATGCGAGCGTCGGATTGCTCGGGCGAACTGCCGTTGATCCTTCTGATCGATACCGCCTTCGAGCGCGGCTCGCGCGTTGTGCGAGATGACGGCCCGATCTTGTCTGAGATCGCTGTGCGGGCAAAGGAATTGGGCATATTCATCGGAATTGCACTCGATGATGATATTGCCGGAGCCGACGGATTGAATTCTTCGATCTCGCAGACCTTCCTGATCGATTACCTCGACCAGGAACATCTCTACAAGATCGTAGATCACCACATTTTTCCGAAGAACAGCCGGATGCAGTCTGTTCTTCACGACATTTACGAGTACTACAAGACCGCCGTACCGGGCTTTCGATGGAGCGAAGAACGTTTTCGATCGCTCTACCCGCTGCATCCGTCGATAATGGAAATAGCGCCGTTCGTGCGGCTATTTCTTCATGATTTCGCTTTACTCAGTTTTGCATCCGAGGCAGGTTCGCGGATCCTTGGCCGGCCGGCCAATTCGCTCATCGCACCGGACGAGGTGTTCGACAATGCCGAAAGCAGCCTCCGCGAGGTCGATTCGCTTCAGGAGGCGTTCCGTGCCTTCGACAAGATAAACGCCGAGGTCGTCGCCAAGACACCCGTGATGAAGCGGCTACAGGCAAAGCTCATCTTAAAGGGCTTGCTCCTGTTCTCGTTGAATGATGAAGGTGCGACCGCTTCCGAGATCGGTGCTTCGATGCTCATCTTTGATGAACACGATCCGACCGGCGAGGTCAAGCACGTTGAGGACCTAATGGCGTCGTTCGCCGAGGCGATGCCGGACCAGATCCGGGCTCAACCTGACCGCGACGGGAAACTGCGGTATGCATTCAAGCTCGATGTAAAGGATGGGCTCCGATCCGCATTACGGGCCGCGGCGGAGGGCGTTTCGGATGATGTCGTATCCTCGATCCTGAAAAAACAGGTTGAGGAAAGATTTTCGGACTGCTCGTTCACGAACGCCGACCAACAGATCGACGGCTACGCTTCGGAATGTTCACTGGAATGGCGTGGCGGTCTGCGAAAAGGACGCGTTCTCTGGAATATCGACGGGGAAGCCGATGCGAACGGACTTGCAGCTGACGGCCTGGATTGGGTCGCGGTGATCGAATCGCATGAATCTGCGGAAAAACGTGACCGTTCCTTGCAAAAATTACCGGTAATTTCCTGGTGTCCCGCGGCACTCAGCGACGATGACCTGATCACGATCAAGTCCTATCACCTGTTGATGTCCGATGCGGCGATCCGCGAGGAATTCGAAGACTATCTCGCCGCTGCGGTGCAGTCACACGCGGTAGCCGTCGAAAAGGTCTTTCAACGCATCTTCCTCGAAGACGGAGTGCTCTCGATCGATGGATTTGAGTATAACTTCACCGAGGATGCCCGATCCGCGCAGAGCCAGGCCCAGGTCTTTTCGATCATGCTTGAATCCCTGTTCGAGGGACGCTTCCCCTTGCATCCGTACTTCTCGCAGATCATTCGGATGAAGGAAGTCTCGACGTTGGTTACCGACCTGTTCGGAGGCGCCGATTCCAAAGTCGATGACGTGCAGGCGCTTGCGGATCTCTACGGAGCTCCATTAGGGATCGTTACGCGGGCCAACGGTTCGTATGTTCCGGCCGACAAGGACCAACTGCTCGAACTTCCGCTCGTTGTCGAGATCCTGAACGCCGTGAAGAAGGTCGGCAGCGACGTGCTGACATTGGACGAAGTCTTTCTTAAGCTCTCTGCCGTTCCTCATGGCCTTGTCCGCGAAGCCAGTTATTTGATACTCGCTGCGATTGTTTCGGCCCGGATGTTGGAATTCGTCACTTCCAACGAGGACAGGATCAACCATCGATCGCTGGACCTCCGTCTGATATGGGACGACATCGTTGGCGTGGCCACTCCCGGTGATGCCGGTTACTCGAACGACCGTCTGGTATTTTGGGCAAAGCTGCTCACCGGAAAGGATGAACTCAAGGAACTTGAAACGGTCGGTGACCGGTCACTTGTTGTAACGGCACTACAGGAATGGCAGGACCGTTGGAACGGCCGGCGGCTTGCGGCCAGATTCGACGAGGTCAGCGATGCTCTGATCACCTCGAGGATGTGGCGCGTTGCGCGAAAATCGATCAAGGCATTTCGTACGGTTTCCGAATCTATCGAATCGGTCCTCGGGGATGAACGTTCGCTCGAACAGTGCCTCAACCGTATAGCCGACGCCTTTTCAGACTCGGAACTTGAATTTACGAAGCTTAATGAAGAGGTTTCGACGTTGGAGGATTTCATCGTTGGAGCTAAGCTCCGCGAAGAGATCTCAAGTTGGGTTTCCCGCTGCGAGTTTACCGGCAGCGAAGATCTCGACCGCCTTCGAATGGATCTCGATGCGGCGCTTTGGTCCGGCATCGACCAGACGAGTGCTCTATCGAATGTAGATCTTGAAAACAAGTGGGATAAGTTCCATAGAGCATATTCGGAGCACTTTCTCCTAAAACACGACGCTTTGATCGCAACAAATGGACTCAAAGAAAAGCTGGATGAGATATTTAAGACCGACGTCTGGTGGGAGTTCGAAAATCTCTGTGATATTCCCGGCTTTGACGATAAATACAGTTCACGGACGAAAAAAATGATCCAGGAGATCCGTAATTTCGAATGCCGCTATGATACAAATTCGGCACTGAAGATCTCGCCGGCCTGCGGATGTCGATTCTCGCTGGTCGATTACAATTCGATCGAGGGCTTGCCGCACGAGATGTGGAAAGTCGTTAATAACGGCATTGTTGGATTTCGCAGCCAGCTCGGGCAGATGAGGGACCAGGTCATAGCGGAGTTCAGGCAGTTCTCAAAATTTGATGCCAATGAAGCTGAACTTTCCAGCATTGCCGATCTGACCGCACTTTTGTCGAATCCTAAGGATCGTCGACGACTTACCCAATCAGAAATGAGTCTGATCCGGAAGGCGTTTATCAAGATCGAGCGTCGCCGCGTGCTGTCGATCGATCAAATGGAACCTGAGCCGGGAATACCCGACTTTTCGGAACTTGAACAGCAATTGGATGCGTTGATCGGGTCCGCTCCCGGTTAAGTCAAACTCTGAACGATTCCCGTTTCCGCCGCGCACTTCATATCGCACTAAAATTCGACTATAGTCGGGTCTATGAACTCGGTGTCTATTATCGGTCCCGGGCGGGTAGGAAAGGCTTTGTTCAACTCGCTTCCCAGATCCATGTATCGGGTCGACTGGTTGGTTGTACGGGATAAGGTGAAATGGTTTGAGCAAAACCGTCAATTCGAAGGTGAAGCGAATGTCGTTGAGATCCGAGATCTGGATCAGATCGACTCCGATATTGTTCTATTCACTACGCAAGACTCCAAGATCGCGGAGGCCGTGAGCGAGGTCGGGCCGCTGATCAAAGGGAAATGTACTGCTGCGCATACGAGCGGGTCCTTGTCTTCGTCTGTGTTGGAACCCCTGCGCCGCGATTGCGTCTTCATCGGGTCCCTCCATCCACTGGTTTCGGTGCGTTCGACGGTGTCGGAATTGAACGTCTTCGACGGAGCGTACTTTTGCCTCGAAGGCGACCACGAATTCACCGAGGTTGCCACCAAGATCGTGAATGATCTTGGCGGCATCCCGTTTTCGATCGATACCGAGTCGAAAACGCTTTACCATGCCGCGGCGGTGATGGCTTGCGGCCATTTAGTCGCTTTGATCGAGGCATCGACGAGGGTAATGCAGCAAAGTATACCCGATGAAGCGTCTGCCAGAATGATCCTCGGGCCGCTGATCCGGAGTACGATCGCAGGACTTCACGATGGCAGTTTTTCCCAAGCCCTTACGGGTCCGTTCGCTAGGGCCGATTCCGAGACCATATCCAGGCACTTGACTGCACTCCAGGGGCTGGACGACCGCCAGCTGCTGGAAATTTACGCCATGCTCGGCTTACGTTCCGCAAAGATAGCATCGGGCGGATCAGCGAACGCGAACGCTCTCGACGAGATCCGCCGGGAATTGATAATGGCAATATCCAAGTCTGAGTGATAGACTTTTGAAAGGTTGATCTATCCGAATTATGGCGACTCGACGCGATCGGTTTGAGACGGAACGCAAGATCTTCATCGAGCATATCCGTTCGTTGGGGCTTCGGCAGACAGGCCAGCGTGAGCTTATCATGAAGACGTTTCTCAGCACTGAGGAGCATCTTACGATCGAGGATCTCCACAGGCTCGTCCAGAAGCACGACCCGACAGTTGGCCATACGACGGTTTACCGTACGCTGAAGCTCCTTACCGAGGCCGGGCTCGCCAGAGAGGTTCGATTTGGCGACAACAAGACCTATTTCGAACATCACTACAATCACGAACATCACGACCATATGATCTGCACGCAATGCGGGCGGGTGATCGAATTTTATTCGGAGGCGATCGAAAACCTCCAGGAAAAGATGGCTGAAAAGTTCAATTTTCGACCCACGCATCATTCACTGCGGATGTGGGGAATATGCGTAGATTGTCAGGCCCGTGAGGCCGAAGTTCATACCGCACCGTCTGGTGCCCAGCCAAGGGTCCGTGTTCGCTCGGCGATCCGTAAATAAAAGGAAGTACAATAGTTATGGCGGATGCAGTTGTCCGATTTAGCAGTCAAAACATTGAAGGTGCCGCACCCATCGGGTCAAATCTCAGCGACGTCATGAAACGCTTCGGGATCCGCCTTGATACGTCCTGCGATGCGGTCGCCGGAGAACATTTCTGCGTAGTCAGAGTTGAAAGCGGATCTGCATATTTATCGTCCGTGTCGCAAGTTGAATCGGAACATTTGGCGAAGCTGAAGCGTAAGTCAGAATTTAGGATAGCGTGTTACACGGAGATCGTGAGATCAGGGGAAATTACAGTCATGACTGAAGAAAAGAAAGACGAGTCCAATAAGACGGCTGAAGAGAGTAAGAAGTCTTCGAAGCTGGTTGACGAGTTCGAAGCTTTACCGCTGGAAAAGAAGATCGCAGATCTGGTCCGGATGGAAGCGGTCGCATTGGGCGAAACGATTTCATTTGTTATCAATTCGCCTTACATGGTCTTGGAAAAAGTGGTGGATGTTCTTGCCGAGTTTGGTATGAAACTCGATCGCGAGCCAACTGGCGAACCTGCCAAAACAGAACCGGAGCCGGGCGAACCGGCGAAAGCCGGCAAATCTGCCAAACGCACGGCTTCGGCCAATGAAAAGAAACCGGCCGCGCGCCAGACCCGAAGGCCGCCTGCTCAATAATCTGTCATCGGTCGTTACGGTTATAAGTCCGCCATATACTGTTCACGTCCAAATATGTAAAATGGAGACGTGGAAAGGCAATTACAGAAGCGCGAACATAATCCTTTAGCCGGCGAAGGCGTCCCATACGTTTTGGCTCTCGGGGTTGTCGGCGTAATGCTTTACGTGGTTGGCCTTCCCGCCTTCGTGATAATTTTTCTCGCCGCATTCTCTTTCTTCCTTTGGAAAATATTTGCAACCGGAGCTGCCTCCGATACTCGTAAAATATTCGAATTTTACCTCGCCGCGAATGAGATACTTCGCGATGACGAGCGCCGCTGGTACGGATTTGAGGTCAACGACACGATCTCGCGTGGCGAGAAGATACTTTCGTCGATGGTGACCGCTCCGCCATTGCTTCAGTTTGCCGTCGGTGCGCTTTATTTAAAGTCAGGAGATCACGGTTCGGCTGAAAAGTATCTTTCGCACGTCTCAGGTGATGATGCACTTAGCGAGTCAGCGATCATGTTTCCATCAAACGAACTTAGGGAATATGTTCGGGTCTTGCGCAAAATTGAACGAGATCCGATGGACGCACCGAAAACTACAGCGGCTGTCCGTTCGCTCGAAAGGCTTAGAAAGAACAGGGGCCAGTTGATGCTCGATCAGGCCAGGCAGAAGCTGACAGAAGAGCAGGAGCACCTTCCCGATACAAACGACGGCAGGGAACGGGCACGTTTCTTATCGTTTAACGATGAGGCACTCGATCACGGTGCAATGCCGCAACACGTAGCAAACAGGAATGAAACTGGCAGCTCCAGGACCGAGACGGCCGAAAACCGAAAGCGGCGTTTTGACTCGGAAGTAGATGGATCTAGTGAAGGGAAATATCCTACTCGAAAGCCGATATCGGAGGTGTTGCAGGATATTTACGACGACAAGATACAGTGACGCCTTCATACTGACCTTTTTAGCGTTTCAACCCAAAGAATTTTCTGATCGATGTCAGCATTCCGACGGCTCGATCATTCTTGACTACCGTGTCTTTGTTGGACAAAGACTTCAGCTCCTCTTTTCGTTCGGCAGCGATCGCGGCGATCGATTCAACAAGGCCGGAATTATTGTTGAAGATCTTCTTCATCGCGTTCTTCTCGATCCTGAGTACCTCGGTCTCCTCGATAGCAATAACCGTGGCGGTTCGCTTCTCACCGGTCAAGAGGCTCATTTCACCAAAGAAGTCATTTTCGGAGAGGGTACCAACTTCCTTTTCAATACCGCTTTCGGTGATCTGGACACTCACATTTCCGCGAACAATAATAAACATCGAGTTGCCTTCGAGACCCATGCGGACAATAGGCTCACCCGGCGCAAATATTCGTGTCCGGGCCGACTGAGCGAGATGTTCGATTTCCTCGTCGGACAGGGGAGCAAATATCGGCACCTGATTAAGCCTTTCGGCGTTTATGTTTATCTTCTCTTCAAGGGTCACATCGTCTTCGTGTTTTTCGACGTAGACTGAACGGGTCGGGAAGGCAAAATTTATCTTTTCCCGCTGGAAGGCATACCATATATTTCTTCGAACGAGAGCATCCGTGTCGTTATGTCGGGCGTAGTTCTCGAGCCAATACTTGACCTCCCAGTCGATGCCGCTTTCCCCGAGATTATGGATTCGTACGATAGGCCTCATTTTCGCCGACACGTTCTCAGCATGCCTTACCGCTTCACGGACGACATGGGCAGTGTGCGAGGGCGATGCTGAATAAACCGTGTTGAAATATACGATCCGGGCGTTTAGGTTCTCTTTCGGGGCAACCTCGATAGATTCCTTGGCTAACACCGCATTGCTGATGATAAGGAGTTTGTTCTGGAATGTGCGTATCTTGATTCCGCGCCACGAAACTGATTCAATGACGCCGACGCCGCGGTTTGGGATGGATATGACATCACCGACCTGGAATGGCTGGTCAGCCTGCAGAGCGACACCGGCGAACAAATTGCCCAATGTTTCCTGGAGAGCAAGACCGACAACGACTCCGAGAATTGCCGAACCGGTAAATATGGCACCAAGATTGACAGCAGGATATTGGGTTTGAAATATGATGAAGAACGAAACTATGTAGACCGCAACGGACAAAACCGTTTTCAGTAAAGACGAGATCTCATTCTGTTCGGGATTGCGTTGCCTCGCCAGAAAGATCACAAAGGTCAAAAACCTGACGACCGAAATGACAAGGACCATCCATAAAATGATCTTAAGTATGTGAAAGAAGTTGTCGAAGAGTGCTTCGCCAGCGAAAACTAAGCCGAAACCGGGCAAGAATTCTTCACGCAGCCATGTCTCGATAAATGGCAGAGCTGCCAGGGCGGCCGCAAGAAGCCCGAAGACAACGACGAACGTGATCGATCTTTTCTGAAATTCGGATGCCGCCATTGTTTTTAGAACATATCAGCAATCGTTTTTCCAATCAATAAAACGGATAGGATCGAAACGATTATCGTCGTCGAATAGGCCAGAACATTGAACGATCGTGAATTGCGGTGCTCACCCATTATGGTCGGATCGTTTGCTAGTTTGACTATAGCAATTAGCAGTACGGGCAAAAGCAAACCGTTCACGCACTGCGCTACTAGAAGCAGCGTGATCGGCGGGATCCCAGGGATCATTGCGACGACGGCTCCGACGACTATCAACGCAGTGAAAATGCCGAGGAATATCGGTGCTTCACGAAACGACCGCGAGAGCCCCTTTTCGAATCCCAGAGCCTCACTTACCGAATATGCTGTCGCGAGAGGCACTACGCCCATTGCCAGCATCGACGCACCGAAAAGCCCTAAGGCGAACAGGTATTTCGCGTATGTGCCGGCGATCGGAGCAAGCGACTCTGCCGCCGTTGCCGCCGAATCGATCGAAGTTATACCGTGAGAAAAGAGCGTGGCAGCCGTGCAGATCACGATGAACGCGGCGATAATATCGGCGAACGTCATTCCAACAATGACATCGAACCGGGCAACACCAAGGTCCTCTTTTACCATTCGTTTTTCGACCGCCGCAGACTGGACGTAGATCTGCATGAACGGTGCGATCGTCGTACCGATCAGAGCCATTACGGTAAAAAGGTAAGCGGTGTCTGTACTGAATGTCGGATGCACAAATCCGGACGCAACCTCGTTCCAGTCAGGCTTGCTGATGAACGCCGACAGGACGTATGTGAAAAAGATCAGCGACATCACCAGAAAGACGCGTTCGACCCGCTTCTGCGAACCCTTAACCACCAGCCACCAGATCATCGCACCGGAGAGCGGAATAACGATAAATCTCGAGATCCCAAGTAATTCGGCTCCCTGGCCGATCCCGACAAATTCGGAAATAATGACCCCTGTGTTCGCGACCAGCAACGCGAGCATTACGAAGGCCGTCCATCGCACACCGAACTGCTCGCGGATCAGGTCGGCCAGGCCTTGCCCGGTAACGACGCCCATCCGCATGCACATTTCCTGGACGACGATCAGGCTGATCGTCATCGGAATGAACGTCCATAGCAGCGAATAGCCGAAACCCGCACCAACGGACGAATATGTGGCGATACCGCCGGCGTCATTGCCCGCATTCGCAGCGATGATTCCGGGGCCAAGAATTGCTATGTAGGTGAAATATCGATATTCAGACAGATAGCGGCGCAGACGCTGCGGAACGCGTCCGATGGAGTACACAAACTTTTTCGGTGAAAAGCGTGCCATTTACCTTGCCTCTACTATCGCCTTCGATCATTTTCTTGAGTGGGACCTCAGTCTGACTAACAGTTTATTGCGAAACTCTGACTATAACCGTTTTGCCCAATTTAGCAAAATTAACGCCTTTCTTTACACGGATTTGTTCGTAAAATCGGCTTCTGCTAGAGTGCGACTATGAGAAAGAGTCAATTACGCCTGTTTACAGCCTTTTTTGTCGTTTTATCGTTCATCTTCACCTCCTTGCCGTCAGCCGCTCCTGTTTTGGCGGCCTGGCCCGAGCCCGTTCGTGGAAAGCACGCAATGGTCGCGTCGCAGCACGAACTGGCCTCAAAGGTCGGTGTCGAGATCATGAAAAAAGGCGGGAACGCGGTCGATGCCGCCATCGCGGTGGGGCTTGCTCTTGCCGTTGTCTATCCTGAGGCAGGGAATATCGGCGGCGGCGGGTTCATGCTTATTCGCACGAGCGATGGAAAGGCACACGCGATCGACTATCGCGAAATGGCACCTGCCGCCGCGACACGCGATGTTTACGTCGATTCGGCCGGAAATCTCATTCGCGGCGAAGGTTCCTCGACTATCGGCTACCGGGCATCGGGTGTTCCCGGGACACTTGCAGGATTCGAGATGGCTTACAAGAAATACGGCTCGAAGAAGCTGACCTGGAGCCAACTCGTGGAGCCGGCCAGGCTTCTGGCTCTAAACGGCTTTTCGCTTTCCGAACGGCAGGCAGTTCTTTTCTATTCGTACCGAGGAAATTTGTCCAAGTACGCCGAAAGCAATCGGATCTTCCTCCGCAGCGGAAAATACTACGAGGAAGATGAATTGTTCCGACAGCCGGACCTGGCGGCAACATTGGGCCGTGTTGAACGCAACGGGGCGAAGGAATTCTACACCGGATCGACAGCCCGCCTGATCGCCGACGATATGAAGGCTCACGGCGGGCTGATAACGCTGAACGACCTGAAAAACTACAAAGCAAAGGAGCGAGAACCGATCTCGGGCACGTATCGCGGTTACAAGGTCATTTCGATGCCGCCGCCGAGTTCGGGCGGCATTGTGATGCTCGAGGTACTGAATATTCTGGAAGGTTACGACATTGCGTCGATGGGTTACAATTCGGCTGCGAAATTTCACGTTCTCACCGAGGCGATGCGGCGAGCGTTTGCCGACCGCGCGGAATTTATGGGCGATCCCGATTTTTCAACTGTCCCGGTCGATACCCTGATCGACAAAGCATATGCGAAAAAGCAAGCCTCCACGATCGATCTCGTCCGGGCGTCAAAAAGTACCGAGATCGGCCACGGCGACATACCCGGCGGCGAGTCGATGGACACGACCCACTTCACCGTCGCGGACGCATCCGGCAATGTGGTGACAAATACGTACACGCTCAACGATCTGTACGGTTCCGCGGTAACCGCCAAAGGCACGGGTGTACTGTTAAATGATGAAATGGACGATTTTGCCGCCCGGCCGGGCAAGGCCAATATGTTCGGGCTCATTCAGGGTGAGAAAAACTCGGTTCAGCCCGGCAAGCGGCCGCTTTCGTCGATGACGCCGACGATCGTTTTGCGGAAAGACGGCAGCTTCTGGTTCGCACTCGGCGCCCGCGGCGGACCGCGGATCATCTCGGCGGTCATCCAGTCGGTGATCAATGTCATCGATCACGGTATGAACATCCAGGCGGCCATCGACGCACCGCGGATCCATCATCAATGGTTCCCGGACGAGATACTTTACGAGCCATACGGGATGTCGCCGGATACGATGAACATACTCAAGGGCTACGGACACAAATTCACCAGCAGTCCCGGCTACGTTGCAACTGCGACAGGAATAATGGTTGATGATAAAGGCGTTAGGCTTGGGGCGATCGACTCGCGAAGCGACGGTAAAGCCGTCGGTTATTGATCGTTCTCCGAGTTCGTCAGCAGTTGAGTTGTGCCCTCGACAACGCTCGTTGGTTGAAGTTCGTTTGTTTCACGCCATCGCCCTGCACCGGGCGGAACGAACGCCGCCGCAGGCTGCGGTGGAAGATCGTGATGTGCTCCGAAGCCGGAGCGAAGCACCGACGGGTCCGCGTAATTTGCAGAAAGTGCCGGCGTTGCGAGGCTCTCATTCGATTCGAACATCATCGCGTACGCCATTCGCAACAGACCGCCCATGAAGAAAAAGATGGCAGCTATTGCAACAGCGAACGGCTCTCCGCCCACGGCGACGGTTAGTATCGAAATTATCGGAACTACAAGAAATGTCAGCAAAAAAATAAACAGACCTTGCTTGAGGCCGCGATTTCGCTTCGATTTCGCGTTCAGGCCCATCTTACCCGGCTTCTGCGGGTTGACACCGCCCGTCAACAGCAATTCGGCGGTTCCCGTAAGCAAGAAACCGCACCTTGAGCAATAGTTAGTGTCGTTGGAAATTCTTTCCTGTCCGCAGCTCGGGCAATACATTTTCTATTTTTGGCCTTCCTGTTCGTTCAAAAGCCTTGTCGTGCTTTCGGTAACGCTGCTTGGTTCAAGGTCGTTCGTCTCGCGCCAGCGGCCGGCCTGGGGCTGCGCATAAAACGACGCCGGGACCGATTGTTGCGGCGGAAGTGCCGACTGAGAGGCGCCGTGGAGACCATATTGTTGCTGGGGCGGCGGCATCTGCGGATAGAGATCGAATCGAACAACGTCCTTCTTGAGGAATATTGCTGAAGAGACCAACAAGATCAGCCCTCCAAAGATCCCGATGATCGCCGATGCACCGGCAAGTTTATCAATATCGAGGATTCCCCAAAGAGGGGCCATTATCAGCAGAAAAAAGAGGCACCAAATTAGACTGAATGCGAGACCGTTGCGTCGTGTCAGAAACGATTTCTTTTTCTTGCTTAGTTCTGCAAGCTGGGGCAAATAGCCGCCGTGGGCGAGTACGTCCGAAACGATCCCCAGCGGAAAGCCGCACCTTGAGCAGAATTTCGTTTCGTTCGAGACCTGTTGTTGTCCACAGCTTGGGCAATGCATTTGTTAGACTCCGGGCAAAAAAATCGTAAGACGTTGGAACAAACGAATTTTTACACGAAAATGTTCTTAAATCAAAAGTTTTATCGTGCGGCCATTTTTCCGGACGTTAAGTTTTGATAAAGCGCGTAGGCCCGCCCCTGATAATGTTCGGATCGTGCGAGCGTATCGAGCAATATCTCACCGAGCGATCTCATTTCACGCGGGGCCGGGATCTCACGGGCAAGGTCGTCGTCGGAAGTAAAATAATCGAATCCTTTTTTTCGCGTTGCTTCCACTTCCAGAAGATACTCGAGGATCTTACCGCGGTCCCGCAACGCCTCAGTCAGCGTCCATTCGAATGGGTCGTCCCATAGCCTGGTTGTGATCCCGCCGAATGTCATTTCGACAAACGCAGCTCCGCGAATGATATTCTCGCCGACGGTGAGTTTCATCATCGGCTCGTCGTTCACAAGCGATTTAGCGAATATTAACTCATCCGGGATCTCGCTCATCAATTCGACGGAACGCGAGTGCAGCCCCTCGTATTTCCGTTCGAAAATGCCGATCCAGTTATTCATAAAAAGAGCGATGCCAGCCCGGCACCGCTCTCATTCTATCATTCTGGGAAAACTAACTTTTAACGCTTGCGGAACTTTCTTTCCTTTTCGAACATTCCCAAACCGTAGGTCTTTCCCTTCCAGCTGACGCCGCTTCCAATAACGCCTCGCACACCGACCTCTGCTCCCCTCGAGGGAACGCTCCCATCGGTGATGACCCAGATCGAGCCGGTGCCGTCGTCTACTTTATAAGCACCGCCGCCGTAACGAGTACCAGGCAGCGAAATGCCATAACTGTCGCGAACAACGCCCACGATCACGACCTCTTTATTCTGATATCGCCCTGGATTCGCTTCAATTTGAGCGACCGTCAATTTGGGCGGGCAGCCGGTTGCAAACAATCCAACGGACAGGGTCAAAAGCAACAAAAGTATCTTTGGTGAAATCTTCATCTATTTTCCTCTTTTATCGAAGTGATCGGGGAAAGAAATACCACCGATACAGATTCATAAATAGCCGATATGTTTGCCAAAGAATTTCATATCTGCGATGCTTGTCTCGTTTGCCAGCATTCTCGGCCTTGGTATTTCAATGGAAGAAATTACTGAAAAAGTGGCCGCCCGGAATATGGCGTTCGTCTCGAGCGTCAGTGATGACGTCTGGCATGCCCGGCAGGACGAGAAGGCATTTGAATGGTGGTATTTCGACGCACTGTCGGACGACGGCCGCGAAGCAGTCGTTATTACGTTCAACGACAATTACGTATTTTCACCGAGATATTTCGAATCTCCCACCCTACAGCAGCCGGTCAACGCAATAGCCGGCGACCACAAGGCCCTTCGTTTTCCAGCGGTGACGTTTCTCTACTCAGTTGACGGAAAGATAGTTTTTAAGACCGTGAACGAATTCGGGTTCGACCAATTTGTTGGGAGTCGCGGATCTGCTGATTGTTCCATTGGCCGGAGTTCGATCTCGGCAAAGTCCGCGTCGTACGGTTCCGGCCATATTGTGACCGTCGATGTGCCGCTCGGGCCCGATAAGCGATTGAGGGCGGCGTTTGAGTGGCTCACTGTCGAGGGTGACCTAATGCACGATACGGCGGAAGGTCAAGCGGGATTTCTCTGGAATATGGTATCTCCCAGGTCAGATGTCTCGGGCCGGATCGAAGTGTTGGACCAAACTGGAAAATCAAAACAACTCATTCATTATCGTGGGACCGGGTACCACGACCACGTATCCGGGACCGACGCACTAAATGAGATCCTAAACTGCCGCCAATGGGGAAGGGCACACTTCAATGACTGTACAGCAGTTTACTGTGTAGTCGACACCGAATCGGTCGGGCACGGTGCTGCGCGGTTGATCGTGACTCGTGATCGAACTATTTCTATGAGATCTGCCGACGTTGGCGCGACGCGGTTTCAGCGAGACCTTCATGGGATCAGGTATCCGCAGAGAATCGTGTTGGATGGCGAAGACGATGTATGTCTGCGTGCGAAACCGGTCGAGACTATCGAATCCACGTTTTACAACGTTCGATCGCTGAGCGAGATGACACTGACATTAAATGACGGAAAACCGCGGAAAACCATCGGGATATCCGAGATAGTGTCGCCGAAAAACATGAAATATAAGCTGTTTAGGTGGCTATCGGACCTTCAGATCGACCGAAAAGAAGGAGGTTCGCATTTCTGAAGCTGAGTTTTTGCAAACAGTACCGGCAGTAGTCGGCAGAGGTTGATCCGACATTGTTGCTGCCGAGATTGCCGACGCTCCTAGTTCAATTTCACCGCAGTGCCATAGGCAAGCACTTCCGTCGCACCCTGAGAAAACTCGGTCGCATCATAGCGCATACCAATCACCGCATCGGCTCCGATCTCATGAGCGTGCTGGACCATGCGGTTGAATGCTTCCATTCTGGCGTGCTCGCAAACGACCGACCATTCCTCGATGTTGCCGCCGGCGAGCGATTTGATCCCGCCGATTATTCCGCGGCCGAGTCCAGTCGCACGCACGACGATGCCGCGGACCACGCCCAAATATTGGCCAACCTGTTTGCCCTGAATATCGAATCCGGTAGTGACGATCATTTTTTCTCCTGGCAGCAAACCCATCAAGGGAACTTCATTGCAAAGTCCCGATCTGAGATGAGGTGAAACTTCAAAAAAGGATTGGTAGCGCCTAGGGGAGTTGAACCCCTCTTTCGAGGTTGAGAACCTCGCGTCCTAACCGATAGACGAAGGCGCCGCACTAAAGCAAAGCATTCGGAGAATTATAGCGACGAATGGACGTTTCGCGCAAGGGCCGAACGGACGATAACCGACTGTCGCCTTGACCAATATCTTTTGGCTTTTTAAACTGATAGTTTGGACTTCATTACCAAGATAAACCTATGACACACAATCTTTTCGATAGTCGCAAAACATTTACAACCGGAACCGGCGAAGAAGGCGTTTACTATTCGCTACCGCAATTGGAAGCAGCTGGTCTCGGAACCATCTCTCGACTTCCGGTGTCGATCCGGATCGTGCTCGAGTCGGTTTTGCGTAATTTTGACGGCGGAAAGAGGGTCAGCGAGGACAGTGTTCGTGAACTGGCAAGCTGGAAAGCGGTATCTGAGCGAACATCCGAGATCCCGTTTGTCGTCGCTCGCGTTATTCTGCAGGATTTTACCGGAGTTCCGCTGCTGGTCGACCTCGCAGCGATGCGGTCAGCGGTCCAACGTATCGGCAAAGATCCGGGCGTTATCGAACCGCTCGTCCCGGTCGATCTGGTCATTGACCACTCGGTTCAGGTTGATTACGCCGGCAGCGAAGCCGCTTATCAGCAGAATATGGAGATGGAATTCAAGCGGAACGACCAGCGATATCGATTTCTCAAGTGGGGAACCCAGGCTTTTAATGGCTTCAGCGTAATTCCGCCGGGGATCGGGATCGTTCATCAGGTAAATCTAGAATACTTGGCAAAAGGCGTGTTCGAGCGTAACGGGGTTTACTTTCCGGACACGCTCGTCGGTACAGATTCTCACACGACAATGATCAACGGCCTTGGGATCGTAGGATGGGGCGTCGGTGGTATCGAGGCCGAGGCAGGAATGCTCGGCCAGCCGGTTTATTTCCTTACGCCGGATGTCGTCGGAGTGAACCTTACCGGTGAACTTCCGCAAGGTTCAACGGCGACCGATCTTGTTCTGCGGATAACCGAGATGCTTCGAAAAGTGAACGTTGTGGGAAAATTCGTCGAATTCTTCGGCGAGGGCGCCGCCGCTCTCAATGCGACCGATCGGGCAACGATCGCGAACATGGCGCCGGAATACGGCGCAACGATGGGATTCTTTCCGGTCGATGAAAAGACGCTCGATTATTTTGCGAATACTGGCCGCACCGACGAACAAATTTCCACCATCCGTAATTACTATCAGGCGCAGAGCATGTTCGGTATTCCGAGAAAGGGCGATGTAGATTACTCGTCCGTTTTCGATCTGGACCTGGATTCGATCACGCCTTCGGTTGCGGGCCCAAAACGTCCTCAGGACCGAATTGAACTGGCGAACCTTGACGACCGCTTTGTCGAGCTTTTCTCGAGCCCGATCGCCAGTGGTGGTTTTGGGAAGAACGCCGATCAGCTTTCGGAGAGATTTCCCGTCTCGATCGGATTTTCATCGAACAAATCAGCGACCGGCGGAGGTGAACAATCACCGCAGTCGGAGCCCGAGACTGAGAATAACGGCGTATCCACTGAAAAGACCAACGTGGCCACCGAGATCGAGATGATGAACAACCGACCGACCCCGGATAGAGTTGATTATTCAGAAGATCATTCTCCTTCGTCATTTGCTACTGTAGGGCACGGCGACGTCCTGATCGCCGCGATAACTTCATGCACAAATACGTCGAATCCTGCGGTAATGCTCGCTGCGGGCATCGTCGCGAAGAAGGCATTCGAGCGCGGTATGAAGGTTCCGGCTTACGTAAAAACCTCCCTCGCCCCGGGTTCACGCGTTGTCACGGAGTATCTTGAAAAGGCGGGCCTACAACAGTATTTGAACGGCATAGGTTTTAATCTGGTCGGTTACGGCTGCACAACGTGCATCGGTAACTCGGGCCCGTTAGATCCGGCGATCGAAGCTGAGGTCGTCGGGAAAGATCTGGTTGCGGCTTCGGTGCTTTCCGGCAACCGGAATTTCGAAGCGCGTGTTCATCAGAATATCAGGGCCAACTTTCTGATGTCGCCGCCGCTCGTTGTGGTATATGCACTGGCAGGAACGGTCGTTAAGGACGTGTACCTCGATCCGATAGGGAAGGACCGTGACGAGCAACCTGTGTTTCTCAAGGACATTTGGGCGTCGCTCGATGAGGTTCGCGAGTATCTTAAGACCGCGTTCAACCCCGAGTCGTATCGGCGGCTTTACGCTGAATTTGCCGAGCAAAATCCACTCTGGAACAACATTGCGTCGAGCATCGGGCAGATCTACGAATGGGATACTGGTTCGACATATATTCAGGAGCCGCCGTTTTTTGATGGTTTTTCGATGGAAACCGGCACTTTCAGCGACATTCACGGTGGCCGGGCGCTTGCGATATTCGCCGATTCGGTAACGACCGACCATATTTCACCGGCTGGCGCGATCAAGGCAAATTCACCCGCGGGCCTATATCTCCAGGAAAATGGCGTTGCCCCACAGGACTTCAACTCGTATGGGTCAAGACGTGGCAATGATCGTGTGATGCTGCGCGGCACGTTTGCAAATGTTCGTATCAAGAACCAAATGGTGGCACCGACCGAAGGCGGCTTCACCAAGCACTATCCCGACGGCACTGAAATGTCGATCTACGATGCTGCGATGCAATACGCGATCGAAAAGACGCCGCTCATGATCTTCGCCGGAAAGGAGTACGGCACCGGCAGTTCGCGTGACTGGGCGGCAAAGGGAACCGCATTGATGGGCGTTAAGGCCGTTGTTGCGGAGTCATTCGAACGTATCCACAGGTCAAACTTGGTTGGAATGGGCGTCCTTCCGCTTCAGTTCAAAGATGGCGGATCGGCTGCGGGCCTCGGCATCAACGGTACCGAGACCTTTGATCTGATCGGATTGGAAGGCGTCGAGATCAAACCGAAGCAGGACGTCGAACTACGCATCACACGGGGCGATGGCTCAGTTGCGACGGCGACCCTGACCCTGAGAATAGACACACCGATCGAGATCGAATACTACAAGAACGGCGGCATTCTTCCGTACGTCCTCAGACAACTTCTTGAGGCTTAACAGGAATAAACGTTAATAGAGTTTTTACCGGAATGAGCGGTTGATTAACAATTTATTTCGTTGGCAAAAAAGTTAGAATGTTATAAGGTTGGAGAATCCCCTCATACTTTACGTCTGTTTAGTTTTTTGAGTGGCTATAACCATCATCCCAAGAGGTTCGTATGAAGAAGATCTATTCGCTGTTACTAATTGTCTCTGTCGTTGGAGCGGTATTGTCGCCGGCATCCGCCCAGATCCTTTCAAAATCAAAGCGCGGTGTCACTCCACCTCCGGTTGAGAGGAATATTTTCGGTAAAGCCGAGGCCTACTCGGACGGAAATGGGGCGTTCATCCGCTGGCAGATGGCCGTTGAGGCCGATAACGTTGGGTTCAATGTTTATCGGCTCAGCCGTCGAGGTGAGCAACTTGTCAGCGAGCATTTGATCCTCGGCTCGAAAGCCCGCGTTGGCTCGGATCCACTGTATGGTGAAACATACTCATACTTCGATCCTTCGGGCAGCATCGGCGACGTCTATCGGGTCGAGTCACTAGATGCGAGCGGACGGCGGCTTAGCAGCGAAAAGGTATCGGCGGCTTATACCAGCGAACTCAAGACGATCGCCGGCAGGAGTTCGGCAGAATTCGTCGACATCAACGCGAAGCGCAAACAGTCCTTCGTTTCTTCCGATTTGACACTTCCAAAGGATCTCAGTTCAGAAGTTGAGGCGTCGCTTCTCGCGCCAGATCCGGTGAACCAAAAGGTCATCGCCGCAACGCCGGGCGTAAAACTCGGCGTCCGAACGGACGGGTTTTACCGCGTGACCAAAGCTCAGCTTCAATCAGCGGGCTTCAACGTTGCGAGCGATCCCGCAAATTGGCAACTTTATTGTGACGGTAACGAACAAGCGATCCAAGTCGATCCGAATGGCGACTTCATCGAATTTATTGGGAAGGCAAAGGAGACGATCGAAAGCGATACGCATTATTACTATCTGATAGTTGGCAATTCAGCCGGAAGACGCATGCAGACACGCGTGTCAAGGCCCGTTGGTTCAACGGTCGTTTCTACGGATTATTCGCAGACGAGCTACTACAAGGAACGGATATACTATATAAACGACATATTGAATGGCGATGCCGAGAATTATTGGGGCACTTTCGTCTCACCCAGTGGAGGAACGGTTAATTTCCCATTGTCCGGGATTGACCCGAACGCTGGAAACGCATCCATTGTGGTTAAGCTTCAGGGGTTTTCCGCGAGTCCGCATTCGGTCAACATCGAAATCAACGGACAGGCTCTTCCGACAGCCATCGGAAACGGCACCACACCCCTTAGCGTTGTTGCGAGCATCCCAGCGAGTTTCTTGGTTGAAGGGAACAATGTGCTGACAATGACGACGACGACCACTGGGGACTTCGTGCTGTTCGATTCGATTTCTGTTGGCTTCGACCGGAAATATCAGGCTTATCAAAATCAAGTATGGTTCTATACACCAAACTACAAATCGGCGAATTTGACCGGCTTTGATTCTTCTAATATCCGAATTTTCGACGTGACTGACGACGGTTTGGCAGTCGAGCTAAATAATTTGAATATTACTCAGGGCAGCGGAAGTTTCGGTGTAAAGCTCCCGCCTAATCGCGGCCGCTCATATTATGCTGTTGAGGCATCTGCAGTTAAGAATGTGGCGACGATCGAATTCAATAATCCTTCAACACTTTCGACCCCAAACCACAATGCAAAGCTTGTGGTCATAACTTATCCGGATTTCCTGTCTGCGGCCCAAACCTGGGCATCGTACCGCCAAGCTCAAGGGATAAGTACAGAGGTTGTTGATATTCGGGACATTTACGACGAGTATGAATTCGGGCAGTCCAGCTCGGCGTCGATCAAGAATTTTCTTCAGTATGCGGCTAACAATTGGCAAACGCCGCCCCAATACATACTGCTTCTAGGAGATGCGTCGTTTGACCCGAAGAATTACGGCGGATTAGGTTATAACAATCTCGTACCCACAAAAATGGTTAACACCGTATACATCGAAACCGGCAGTGATGACGCACTTGTCGACTTCGACGGAGATGGCCTCGCGGAGTTAGCGATCGGAAGAATACCGGCACACACGAATCAAGAAGTAACGGCCGCTCTCACAAAAGTGCAAACATTTGAGCAGCCGACGATGCAGGATCTAAATCGAGGTGCGATCTTCGCCTACGATTTGCCCAACGGATACGACTTTCAAGGGATGAGTACGACACTTCGCAGTAATTTGCCGATGTCGATGCCTTCGGTCATGATAGGGCGGGGAGATCCAAATTCTCAAACGACGCTCATTAACGAGATCAATAACGGCCGGTATCTTGTCAATTATTCCGGGCATGGTACTGCCACGATTTGGGCTGACACTAGCTTCTTTGGGCCTGCCAACATCCCGTCATTGACGAACGCTAGCAGTCAATCGTTGTTCATCATGCTGACGTGCCTCAATGGGTATTTTGTTAACCCGAGTAACGACAGTTTAGCAGAAGGACTGCTCAAAGCACCGAACGGCGGTGCGGTGGCGGCGTGGGCATCGAGCGGAAAAACGACCCCTGACTATCAACTCTCCATGGGAAATCGTTTTTTCAACCAACTGTCTGCGGGTAACATCACTAGGATGGGCGATCTTGTTCGTGATGCCAAGACTGTCATTCCCAGCGGTAGGGACGTCCTTTATTCCTGGGTTCTTCTCGGCGACCCGATGTTAAAGGTGAGGCCGTGATCGAAACCGATCGATCGAAGAATAAAAAGGGCGTCATCGGATGACGCCCTTTTTCGTCGCGTCAGTATTGGACGAGATACTTATTTGAAGTCAAACAGGTCCGCCGATCCTTGCTAGTCTATCGAGGGCCTGCACCGTTTGATCATGGTGCTTACCCAGGCGTCGTTCGAGCATCTGGTAACCTTCCGCCATCATCTGTTTTCCATGAACTGCATCACCAAGGGTGACTAGGCATTCACCGAGGAAGCTTTTTGTGGTCGCGAGCAGCCAGTGATCTTCAGGCAGCGTTCGAAGCCGAATTGAAAGGCATTCCTCAAATGCACTTTTCGCTTCTTGGTACTCGCCCACGAGCATCAACGCACGGCCGTTAAGCAATAGGCAACTGCTGACTACAGGATGTTCGTCCGGCAAATTTGAGCCGCGTTTTGATAGAACTAATGCTAGATATTCCAGGGCCTCGGTCGAACGACCGCGGCCGATCAGCACATATGCCAAATTGTATAGTGACCAGCAGACATCCACGTGATCTTCGCCGAGCAGTTTTCTACGAATCGCCAAAGAATCCCGGCACAACTGCTCAGCCTCATCAGGACATTTTGCATGGATCGTTCCTGCCAGGTTCACCATTAACAATGCGACATCGGGATGCTCCATTCCGTAGACAGTCTGGAGGATCTTCATTGATCGCCGGAGTATCGGCTCGGAAACTTCGCGTCTATCGAGCATCGAATAGACGCTGCCGAGCTTTTCGAGGCACCTCGCAACACTCACATGATTTTCGCCATAGATCTCGGTCCGAATTTCCAGTTCTTCTTCATGAAGGACCAGAGCACCCTTAATATCTCCTTTTATCGCCAACAAGTATCCGAGGTCGTCGAGGACCTCTGACACCTCGACGCTAATATTTCCCTTCAGATGACGAAACGTGTTAAGAGATTCCCTGTAGAGCGGTTCGGCAGCGTCCAGCGAACCCCTTGCATGCAGGAGCTTTCCGTAACTGTGCAGGCTCTGGGCCATCTCAACGCTGGAGCGCGGAAACAACGCCTTTCGGATCTCGAAAGCGTTCTTGAGAAACTGTTCGGCCGACTCAAGTTGCCCTAGTCCCAAAAACGTCAGGCCGATCGTCGATTCGAGGTCGGCAACGATGTCGGGCTCGTTCGCGAAGACCGCCTCGATGTCCTCTGCCGCTATGTCCAGGACCTCGACGATCTTGACATCCTTACCACCGACCCGCGGATCGGCCGACGAGAGCATCTTCTGGAGAAACTGGTTGATCTTCCTCGCCTTTTCAGCTTCCTGGCGGGCCTTGTCGCGTTGACGTTTGGATATCCTCGCCTGCCGGGATGTCGCCATCAGTCCGGCTATCAGCGACACAGCAATGCCGACGCCGGCCGCCACTCCCGCCTTATTACGTTTCACGAACTTTTCCGCATGGTAAAAAAGCGTGTCCTCCTGTGCGATGACCGGTAGCCCCTTCAAATAGCGCTGAATGTCATCGCCGAACTACTCGTCCGCCGAATACCGCCGGAATGCGGTATCTACCTAGCCGTATCGTATGTCTTCTGCGGTACCGTTCGGGCCGCAGAAATTTAAAAAAAATACTCGGGATTGACGACAAACAATCCTTGATAGACTCCGAAATCGAGAGATAATTTTTCTTGATTCTATGATCCAGATCATACTTTGGACCATTACTTTGCCAATAACATTCGAACTGACAGTGACCGTAATCGACGGTGAGCGGAATGTTACCCCTAAATGTTCACGTCCCGGACGCGAACTACCATCAGAACCTGATCTCGTGCCAGGTGGCGTGCCCGGTCCATACAGATGCGCGTGGATATGTCCGGGCGATCGCCGAGGGCCGATTCGACGAGGCGTACCTGATCGCTCGAGGGCCGAACCCATTTGCATCGATCTGCGGTCGAATTTGCGGCGCCCCGTGCGAGATCGCCTGCCGCCGCGGCAAGATACCAAAGGTAAATGACGACGGAATGTTCGTCGGGCAGGATCGCCCGATCGCGATTCGTGCGTTAAAGCGATTCGCGTGTGACCAGTTCGGACCTGAGGCCAGGCCCATCAGCGAAGTCCTGGACTCGATCAAGAACTTCGTGCCGCCGATCGCGGGCGATGCCGAGGAGATGGCAGCGTTGCTGTTGTCCGGTACCGGGAAAAGAGCCGACGGAGCGGATGGCCGCCGCGTCGGCATCATCGGCGCCGGACCGGCAGGTCTGTCGGCGGCCCACGACTTGGCGTTGATGGGTTTCAAGCCCGTAGTGTTCGAGATAGAGTCGGTCGCGGCCGGCATGCTGGCCGTCGGGGTACCGGCATATCGCCTGCCGCGCGATCTGATCGAGAAGGAAGTTGCCGTGATCGAGGCTCTCGGCGTCGAGATCCGCTGCGGTGTCAAGATCGGCCGCGACATCTCATTTGCCCAGCTTCGTCGCGAATTCGCCGCCGTAATAATCGCCGTCGGTGCCAAATCGTCTCGCGGGCTCGGCCTTCCGGGCGAGGACGGTCCGGGTGTGATCGGCGGTGTCGACCTGTTAAGAGCCGTCTCACTTGGTGAAACACTTGAAATGGGCAAGGACATCGTCGTCATCGGCGGGGGAAATGTCGCTTACGACGTCGCACGTTCCGTCGTTCGGCAGATCGCTCTCGACACGGCCCGCACGGCAGCAAGGCTCGATCAGACCTCACGGGTTCGGCTGGTCTCACTCGAGAGTGCCGAGGAAATGCCCGCCGACACGATCGAGATCGTCGAGGGGGACGAGGAAGGCATTGAACGGCTCAACGGTCTCGGGCCGACCGAGATCCGCCGCGACCCAAATGGTGTAGTGACGGGCGTCGCGTTTCGAAAGTGTATTCGGGTCTACGACGATGAACGAAAGTTCGCGCCCGTTTACGACGACAGCGATGTGACGTTCGTCCCGTGCGACACGGTACTGCTCGCCGTCGGACAGGCCCCGGCGCTCACGTTCCTTGAGGACGGCGGCAAGGACGTCGAAATGATTCGCGGGAGTTGGGTCAAGGTGGATCCGGCGACATTGCAGACGACCGCAAATGGCGTTTTTGTCGCCGGTGATCTCGCCCACGGAACCCGATTGTTGATCGATGCCGTTGCCTCCGGCAAGTCAGCAGCGCGTTCCGTATATCAATTCCTGACCGGAAAGACACTCACGAGCGAGTTGGTCAAAACACATCTCGTCCTGGATCGATATCGGCGCGAACGCGGATATGAATCGATCCGGCGCGTCCCCGTTCCGACGATCGAACCCGGCGAGCGCCTCGAACATCCCGAGAATGTCGTTGAGATCGGGTACAGCCGCGACTCGGCGATGCGCGAGGCGTCGCGATGCCTCGACTGCGGCGTGACGCCTGTTTTTGACGGGGCGCGATGCGTCCTCTGCGGAGGATGCGCCGACGTATGTCCGACCGAATGCCTGAAGCTGATCTCGCTGGACAAGCTCGATTTTGACACAGACATCACGCAGATGATCGAGGACGCAATTGGCACCGAGGCGGAACTCGGCGAGAACTCGGCGATCCTAAAAGATGAAGACCGGTGCATCCGGTGCGCGCTGTGTGCAATGCGGTGTCCGGTCGATGCCATAACAATGGAGCGGGTCACGTTCAAGACAAACTGGAGTTCGTAATGACAACACATCCAACCGAAAAAAGATCCCGATTTGATCCGGAGCCTATTGCGCGACGCGATTTCCTCGGTTTGGCGGCGCTGGGATCGATGTTTGCCGCATTTGCACTGTCGTTGCTTGGAATGTTGAAGCTTCCAAAGGCCGCCGTTTCGGCGTCACCAGCGAAGAAGTTCAACGTTACTCTCCCGGACACGCTGGCGGACGGCGAAGCGTTCATACCCCCGGGCCGCAATGTCGCGGTTTTTCGCGATGCTCAGGGTGTCTACGCTATCTCGACAATTTGTACGCACCTCGGCTGTATCGTCAAGACAAGTGCCGCCGGATTCGATTGTCCATGTCACGGCTCAGGGTTTCAAAAGGATGGTGCGGTCAGGAAAGGGCCAGCCCCCAAGCCGCTGCCATGGCTCAAAGTCTCCTTAAACGGCAGCGTGCTCACGATCGATGAAGAATCGACCGTCAAGTCCGGGACAAAGGTGTAGAAGATGAAAGCAGAAGGCTATTCGGCAATGCACGAGTTCTGGGGCAATCTCCGGAGCATCCCGAACCATGTCTACCGTGCTGTATTCCGCGGCGGCCCGCCGAAGACCGATCGAACCCGGTCGTCATTTATCTTCGGCAATGTCTTTCTCCATCTCCATTCGGTCAGGACGCACCTCTGGTCGCTGCGTTGGTCGACCACGATGGGCCTCGGCATCATGACGACGGCGGCTTTCCTGATCACCCTGGTAACCGGCATATTGCTGATGTTCTATTACAAGCCTTACACGGACGTCGCGTACCAGTCGATCAAGGACATTCATTTTATCGTGCCGACCGGCCGGCTGATCCGAAACATTCATCGATGGGCCGCCAATCTTATGGTCGTCGCCGTAATTCTCCATATGGCGCGGGCATTCTACACCGCCTCGTATCGAAAACCAAGAGAATTTAATTGGTTCATCGGCTGGGGACTGCTGGTCACGACCCTCGGCCTCTCGTTTACGGGCTATCTCCTGCCGTGGGACCAGTTGGCTTACTGGGCGATCACGATCGGCGCGAATATTGCCCAGTCACCGCGTGAGATCACGGATGCCATCGGCATCACCTCGTGGTTCGACATTGGCGGCCTTCAGCGTGAGATCCTGCTGGGCTCAGACCGGGTCGGTGCTGAAGCCCTGATCCGGTTCTATCTACTTCACGTGATGTTGCTGCCGTTGATGCTTGCCGGTCTGATGGCTGTTCATTTTTGGCGGATCAGGAAGGACGGCGGCCTGGCCAAGCCGGAACACGCGGACGAACGCGTCATCGACGAAGCGAAGGAATTTTACCCTGTTTTTACGGACGTCCCGAACAAAACCTACCATCTGGCGGCAGTAGTCAAAGGAAAGACGCCGCAGGTCGGCAGCGGGCCGGAACACACCGTTCCGTCGATGCCCCACCTGTTCTATGCCGAACTCGGAGTTCTCATGCTGACGACGCTGATCTGCGTCGGACTGGCATTTATGTCCGACGCCCCTTTGAAGGAACTAGCAAATCCAATGGTGCCCGAAAATCCCGCGAAGGCCCCTTGGTATTTCCTCGGTCTGCAGGAGATCGTTTCGTTCTCGGCGTTTATGGGCGGTATCGGGATACCGATGCTCTGTATCGTCGGGCTCGGTTTGATTCCTTTCCTGGATCGCGAAAAGAAAGGAACCGGCGAGTGGTTCGGCGGGCCGGGCGGCTGGAAACTGGTCAAATGGTCGATGGTATTCGGCTTTGGAGTCTCGATCGCGGTCGAGGCATTCGCGATCAGGTTCGGATGGCTTCGCGAATGGCTGCCCGATATCCCGCAAATGATCATCACCTTTGTTAATCCCGGAACAGTGATAACGCTCTGTTTTGCCATCTACTCGATCTGGTCTGTGCGGCGGTACAACTCCACGCGCGCCGGGGCGCTGGCACTATTCACTTGCTTCTTGTGCGGATTCATCGTTTTGACGGTCATCGGCACGTATTTCCGCGGTCCGAATTGGAACTTCTACTGGTCGCCGGCGGATTGGGGGGGCCATTAGCGTTATGAACAAGAA
Organism: Acidobacteriota bacterium; assembly: GCA_029781855.1. Taxonomy (GTDB): domain Bacteria; phylum Acidobacteriota; class Blastocatellia; order Pyrinomonadales; family Pyrinomonadaceae; genus OLB17. Next base: position 87,356 of record JAKOVX010000124.1, read on the forward strand.
TAAGTACTTGTTAATGGTTTCCAGCATCGGGGTCTTTCTGCTCCTGGCCATCGCAGCTGTCTCAGAGAACTTTCTTAAGGAATGGCAGGGCATTCAAAGCAACGCGAGGAGTACAGAAGGTCCCATCGGCATTCGCTTGCGGCAGATCAATAACCCTAGCCTGAACGAGACCGACAGGTGCGTTACGTGTCACGTCGGGATGGCTCCCGGAGAGCAGATAGTTAGCAGGCAGAAGGTCGCAGCCGCACATAAGCCGGTCGTTCACTCACCGACGGAAATGGGATGCACCGTTTGCCATGGCGGCCAGGGACAGGCGACGGAAAAAGAAGATGCCCATGGTACCGTTCATTTCTGGACCGAGCCGATGCTGCCGGCAAAATATGCATACGCGAGCTGCGGAACCTGCCACACGCCGCTGAATGTGCCTAATCTGCCGACACTCACGGCTGCCCGAAAAACGTTCGAACGCCTTGATTGCTATGCCTGTCATCGCGTTGACGGCCGCGGCGGGACACTGCGCCCCGGTGGAAATGTAACGGGTATGGAGGGCCCCGATCTTTCTCATGTTGGACTTAAGGGATACAATCCCGACTGGTATACGGCACACCTTGAAAGATCCAGGCAGTCTGATGGAGCGTGGAAATCAGTCTTCGGCGAGATAAGTGATGAAGACCGTGCGTCGCTGAAGATCTTCCTCGATATCCAAATGGGAGCCCCCAGGCTGATCGAGGCCAAAGCCCAATTCAACACTTTGGGATGCGCCGGCTGCCACGCGGTTGGAAGTTTTGGCGGTGATGCCGGGGTAAATCTATCGTTATCCGGCTTCAAGGATCCGAACCAGCTCAATTTCGCGAACGTATCCGGGGAACGGACTCTTTCCAACTGGATCGTCCAGCACTTCCGCTCACCGGCGTCCGCTGTGGCCGGATCGCAAATGCCGGCGCTCGGGCTTTCCGACGAACAGATCGATCTGCTGACACTCTACACTCTGTCGCTGCGAAGACGTTCGCTTCCCGACATTTACCTACCGAAGGACCGTGTGAAAGCGATGCGTTTCGGCTCCCGCGAATTCGCAAGCGACGGCGAGACGATCTACACAGCCGTTTGTACGAGCTGTCACGGAAACAACGGGCAAGGCACACGCTGGGCCGGCCTATCTCCGAATCCATCGATAACGAGTCCTGACTTCTTGGCCCTCGCATCCGACGACTTTTTGTTCCAGACGATCAAAGCCGGCCGTCCCGGACGGCCGATGCTGCCCTGGGGCGACCGCGAGAACGGGTTTAATGCGGACGAAATACGGTCGCTGGTTGCGTACATTCGGAAGCTCGGCGGCAACATCCAGGCTGAACCTGATTCGCGTCCGCGTATTTGGGCGACCGGCGACCCAAATATCGGAGCTGCCCTGTTCGCTTCAAACTGCTCCGGCTGTCACGGAACGACCGGCGGCGGCGGAGAAGGGCCGGCGCTCGGAAATAAGGCGTTCCTGGCAAACGTGACTGATACATACCTGACAGGAACTATCACTCGCGGACGACGCGGGACGATAATGCAGGGATTTTCGTATCCGTCACCGATACGGCGTGTCCTGACACCTGCCGAGATCGAGGCGATCGTGGTCTATCTGCGTACCCTGAATGCGAAATAGATGAGTAAGAGACAAGGAGTTCTATGAAAAAGGAAATCTCAAGACGCGAATTTATGGCGAGGATAACGGCCGCAGGTTTTGGGGCACTCGTCGCCTCGACGACAAAGGCCTGGGGGCTCGAAGCGATCACGAATCCGCTGGCAGCCTACCCGAACCGCGACTGGGAAAGGGTCTACCGCGACCTTTTCAAGTATGATTCGCGATACACCTTCACCTGCGCTCCGAACGACACCCACAACTGCCTGCTCAACGCACACGTTCGTCAGGGCGTGATTACACGTATCGGCCCGACGATGAAGTATGGCGAAGCCGTCGACCTGCTCGGCAACGGTACATCGCATCGCTGGGACCCGCGCGTTTGCCAGAAAGGACTCGCACTGACGCGGCGATTTTACGGTGACCGCCGGGTCAACGGAACGATGGTCCGTGCCGGTTATAAGAAATGGTACGACGACGGCTTTCCACGCGGAAATGACGGGAAACCCGACCCGAGCTATTTCGATCGCGCACGCGACGAATGGATACGAATGTCTCACGACGAAGCCGCGGTGATCGTTGCGGCGGCGCTCAAGAATATTGCGGAAACCTATTCCGGCGATGAAGGCAAACGTCGGCTTAAGGAACAGCATTACGACGAAGCTGTGATCGAGGCGACTCAAGGCGTGGGCACGCAGACGATGAAATTCCGGGGTGGGATGCCGCTTTTGGGAATGACGCGTGTTTTCGGCATGTACCGGATGGCGAATTCGATGGCATTGCTAGATTCCCACGTTCGAAATGTGGGGCCGGACCAGGCGCTCGGCGGCCGCGGATTCGACAATTATTCATGGCACACCGACCTCCCTCCCGGACACCCGATGGTCACCGGCCAGCAGAGTATGGAATTTGACCTGAACAGCGTCGAACATGCGAAAACGGTCGTGTCGTGGGGAATGAACTGGGTAGCGACAAAGATGCCGGACGCACACTGGTTCACCGAGGCCCGGATGAAGGGAACGCGGCTCATCGTCATCGCGTGCGAATATTCGGCGACCGCGACAAAGGCCGACGAGGTTGTCGTTGTCCGTCCAGGAACGACACCGGCCCTCGCCCTCGGCTTCGCCAACGTGATTTTTCAGGAGGATCTCTACGACAAAGAATATGTCCGGCAATGGACCGATATGCCGGTCCTGGTCCGGATGGACACTCTGAAATATCTAAAGGCCGGGGACGTTTTCGGCGGGCCTCCGGCCGACTTGAAACAGTCCGTGATCATCAAAGAAGGAGAAAAAGCACCGCCTCCGATCCAGCAATCGGAGAAGAACATCATTCCGGAGAAAATGCGGCTTGAGTGGGGCGATTATGTTTGGTTTGATACGAAGACAAACAAGCCTCAGAAGCTGACCCGCGACGAAGTTGGCAAGAATTCGAAGATCGGCGAGGCAATGCTCGAAGGCTCGATCGAACTCACTCTGGTCGACGGCAGCAAGGTCAAATGCCGACCGGTCTTTGATCTTGTGAAGGAATATGCTGCCCACTTCGACCCGAAAACCGTCGAGGAAATGACCTGGGCACCGGCTGCCGCGGTTGAAGATCTGGCGCGTCACTTTGCCAAGGAACCCGGCACAACCTTGTTCGCGGTCGGAATGGGGCCGAATCAGTTCTTCAATAATGTCAGCAAGGACCGTGATGTTTTGCTGCTTGCCGCCCTGACCGGAAATGTGGGAAAGATCGGCGGGAACGTCGGTTCGTTCTCCGGGAATCATCGCGTGGCCCTGTTTAACGGGGCTCCTCAATATATCAACGAGAACCCGTTCGACATCGAGCTTGACCCGGAAAAACCGGCCCGTCCAAAACAGTACTGGAAGGCCGAGTCTGCGCATTATTATAACCATGAGGATCATCCTCTTCGCGTCGGCAAAAAGCTGCTAACGGGTTCGACCCATATGCCGTGTCCGACCAAATCGCTATGGTTTGCCAACGCCAATTCGATCCTCGGAAATGTGAAATGGCATTACAACACGGTCGTGAACGTCCTGCCAAAGATCGAGATGATCGCCGTCAATGAATGGTGGTGGTCAACGTCTTGTGAATGGGCGGATGTCGTTTTCGGGGTCGACGCGTGGGCGGAACTCAAACATCCGGATATGACCGCATCGGTCACAAATCCCTTCCTTCTGGTCTTTCCGAGAACGCCTATCCCTCGGATATTCAATACTATCGGCGACATCGAAGTTTACGCGACGGTCGCGTCCAAGCTGGCTGATCTTACCGGCGACCAACGCTTCAACGACTACTGGAAGTTCGTCCGCGAAGACAATACCGATGTATATCTGCAGCGGATCCTCGATCATTCGACGAACACGAAGGGCTATTCGTTCAAAGATCTCCACGAAAAGGCTATTAACGGCGTGCCTGCGATAATGAACAGCCGGACGACGCCTAAATCGGTCGGTTACAATCAGGTCGCCGATTCGACCCCGTGGTTTACAAAGAGCGGGCGCCTGGAGATGTACCGCGAGGAAGATGAGTTCATCGAAGCAGGGGAGAATTTGCCGGTTCATCGTGAACCCGTCGATTCAACATTTTACGAGCCGAACATCATTGTTTCTCCTCCGCACGAGGCTATGCGGCCGGTGGGTCCGGAAGCGTACGGAGTTAAGCTCGACGACCTCACCTGCGATGTACGGAGCGGCCGAAATGTCGTTTATAGCTGGGCAGAAGCTAAAGAGACCGCTCACCCGTTGATGAAGGACGGCTTCAAGTTCATCTTTCACACGCCTAAATACCGTCACGGCTCGCATACCACGCCGATCGATACGGACATGGTCGCGATGCTCTTCGGGCCTTTCGGCGACATTTATCGGAGGGACAAACGAGCACCGTTCGTTACTGAGGGTTACGTTGACATAAATCCGGCGGACGCGAAAGATCTCGGCATTAATGATGGCGACTACGTCTGGATTGACCCGGATCCCGAAGACCGGCCGTTCCGCGGATGGCAAGAAAACAAGAAAGATTATGCTTTTGCACGGCTCCTATGCCGCGCCAGATATTACCCGGGAACCCCTCGAAATGTCACGCGGATGTGGTTCAACATGTACGGCGCAACGCCTGGTTCGCAGCAGGGCCAGGAGGAACGCAAGGACGGCCTGGCAAAAAACCCGCGGACAAATTATCAGGCAATGTTTAGGTCAGGCTCGCACCAATCCGCCACCCGCGGTTGGTTAAAGCCGACATTGATGACGGATTCACTGGTCCGAAAGGATCTCTTCGGCCAAAATATCGGCCGTGGTTTCTCGCCGGACACCCATTGTCCAACCGGTGCACCACGCGAATCGTTCATCAAGATCACAAAGGCAGAATCCGGCGGGATCGGCGAAGAAAAGCTCTGGCGGCCCGTAAAGCTGGGCATACGGCCCCAAAATGAATCGGATGCGATGAAACGGTATCTGTCCGGTGGTTTTGTCGGGGGAGAATAGGCATCGATATGGACGCAACCCGAATTCATATATTTCTAAATTATTTTCCGCTTCTCGGTATGCTGATCGGGCCGCTCCTATTTGCGTACGGCATCTGGCGGTCAGACCCACGGAAGCAATTGGTAGGTCTCGGCCTCGTGTTGGGCACGGCCATCATTACTCTGGTAGTTTTCGGAAGCGGCGAAGCCGCCGGAAAAGGGGCCGATATGATGGTTGGGCCGCCCTGGACAAACATCGTCCATCACAAAGCGTCGGCGCTATGGGCGTTCATGGTGATCGAGGCGGCTGGAGCTTTTGCGTTTTTTGGTGTGATCAATTTGATGAGAAAAAGAATGCTTGCGAATTGGCTCATCGTCATCGTTCTGGCTCTTTCTTTGATCGCGATCGGACTGACCGGCTGGACGGTCCACCTCGGGCGACATATCTATTCGACGTCCGCCCCGGCCACGATGTAGGGCCGTTATTTCTTGATGAGAGTTATGGCATCACGCCGGCGTCATTTGCCGGCTTGCAGACAGGGAGAACAAAAATATGGCACGTGTAAAAAATTGGCAGCTGGGACGGGAAATGTCCTATTGGTATCCGGAGAGCCGTCCCCAAAAGCAGTTCGCCGCGGTCTTTGACACTAACAAATGCATCGCGTGCCAAACCTGTACGCTGGCGTGCAAGACCACCTGGACCTCAGGCAAGGGCCAGGAATATATGCTCTGGAATAACGTCGAGACTAAGCCATACGGCTCCTATCCGCTTGCTTGGGACCTCAATCTTCTGAGCTTGCTTGATGGGCAGAATTGGGGTGAAGAGGACGGGAAACCGGTCTATAAGGGCAGCACCATCTTTGAATCCGCTCCGGCAGGCGAACGTGTAATGGCCTGGAGGCCCGATGAGGAAGATTATGCTTATCCGAATGTCGGTGAAGACGACTGCGCCGGCGGTATCGAGCACGGAGCGAGCATCGAGATACCGCATCAGATGGCGTGGTTCTATTATCTTGCGCGTATCTGCAATCACTGCACTTACCCGGCATGTTTGGCGTCGTGCCCCCGCGGTTCTATCTACAAACGTCCCGAGGACGGAATTGTCCTGGTCGATCAGGGACGATGCCGCGGTTATCAGGAGTGCGTCCGCGGATGTCCCTACAAGAAAGTGTTCTTCAATCCGATGACAGCGACCTCCGAGAAGTGCATCGCGTGTTATCCAAAGATCGAACAAGGACTGTCACCGCAATGTTTCGCAAATTGCATCGGCAAGATCCGCATGGCCGGATTCATTAACACCCCGGACAAGGCACAGGCCGATAACCCTATCGACTACCTTGTTCATATCAAGAAAGTCGCATTGCCGCTATATCCGCAGTTTGGGCTCGAACCAAATGTCTATTACATTCCCCCGATCCATGTGCCGACCGCGTTTACAAAGCAGATGTTCGGCCCGGGTGTTGACAAGGCTGTCGAGGTATACCGCAACGCTCCGAACGATCAGGACCTTACCAGCCTTTTAGGTCTGTTCGGGTCTACCGAGGCTATTGTCCGCAAGTGGAAGCGCGTCGGCGAAAAAGCGATCGGAATGGACGAGAACGGCAAAGAATTGGTTGACGTACCGTTCAAGGAACCGGTCCATATTCGGCCGGCATACGACAAGCTGCATCAGATCACGCGCACGAACTGCCCGTGAGGAGGTTTCATATGCGATCTATTACATCGCTGTTGATCTTGATTCTATGTTTCGCATCGGCGTGCAAGCGGGCCCAGATCCCTACGGCCGAGGTCAACGTGGCTCAGGTCAAAGAAATAACGCTAGACCCGAATGCGCCGGTCTGGGAGGCAGTTTCGCTTCACTTGTCGAAAATGATCCCGCAAGACCTCGTCGAACCGCGGCTTATGGAGCCGTCGACACCCGAGGTCCAGGTCAAGGCGATAACGAACGGGTCTGAGATCGCCTTCCGGATCGAGTGGGTTGATGAGACGCAGAATGACCTGCCCGGGCCAAAGCACTTTATAGATGGCTGTGCGATCCAATTGCCGGCCAAGATCGACCCAAACGTGCCGGCCCCCCAGATGGGCGAGGTCGGCAAGACCGTGGAGATCTCGTTCTGGCGCGCCGACTGGCAGGCGATCGTCGAGGGGCGGGCGGACACGATCAACGCGCTCTACCCCAATGCATCGATCGACCACTACCCGTCGGAGGCGAAGCCGCTCGAGGGCGATCCAAAGGCCCTGGAGGAGGCGGGATTGCGTTATGCGCCGGCGAGAGCGTTGGGCAATCGTCGTGCAGGCCCGCGCGATCAGCCTGTCGAGGACTTGATCGCCGAGGGCCCGAGCACTATATCGCCAGCACCCGACGCGATCTCCAAAGGAAAAGGAGTAAGGACGGCAAAGGGGTGGGCCGTCGTCATTACACGGCCGCTGCCGGCTGGCTTCTCCGCAGCGACCCCGTCCCAGGTAGCGTTTGCCATATGGGAAGGCTCACACAACGAAGTGGGAGCGAGAAAAATGAGGACTGGCTGGGTGCCCTTGATAATGAAGTAACGGAACAAATGACGAAAATTGCGGCCATCAGCGATCTAATGAAAGTTCACAATGTGACTGACGAACTGTTCTTTCAGCACCAGCGATCTCTGCTTCACTATGATTTTAAGAAGGCTCTCGGATATCTAAAAGCCTACGAGGCGATACTGCTCAGCCACATGGCCGACGAGGAGGATGTGCTGCTGCCGGTCTATTCGGAACGTGCGGAGTACCCGGAGGCAGGAGCGGCAAAACTTTACTACGACGACCACGCAAAAATGCGGGCCCATATCGGTCTCTTTCAGAAAAGTACAGCAGAAATTGAATCCGCGCCGGATATCGACCGGACCCTGCTGCAGTTACTCGACCGTGAGGCGTTTTACCTTCGGCTGTGCAGCCACCACGATCGGCGCGAAGCCGAGTATTTATATCCGATTTTGGATGGGCTTTTGACCGACGATGAGAAACGCGAGTTACTCGACCGCATGACCCTTCGCGGCAATACAGCCCAAAAGTGTGAATCATATGAAAACCAAAGCGATTAGCGTGAAAGATCTGCTCGCCGAGGCATCCGAATGGCGGCTGATCAGCCTGCTGTTCGATTGCCCGACCGATGACTGGCGAAAGCAGGTCAGCAGTCTGGCGGCTGTGTTAGAAGACAAGAAACTAAAGCGCGCCGCGATCGCCGCTCAGACGGAAGCGAGCGAGGGGCTGTTTCATTCGGTCTTCGGGCCCGGAGGGCCGGCACCCGGTCGAGAGGTCAGTTATCGAGGTTGGGTCCAGCCCGGATATATGCTGGCTGAGGTAGCGACATTCTACGACGCATTCTCATATGAGCCGGTTACCGATGAGGTTCCCGACCATGTCTCGGTCGAGACGGGGTTCATTGCTTATCTGCGGCTGAAAGAGGCATTCGCTCGCGAAGAGGCAGATATGGAAGCCGCGGAAATTACAGCCGAGGCTTCCAAAAAATTTATCGACGAACACCTTTCAAAATACGCCGAGCAGATGTCCAGGATCCTGACGGCGTCGGGTATCGAATATCTCACACTTGCCGGCAAGGCTTTGTTCCAGCGCGTCGGACGCGACAAGGACCGGAAAAAGCAGATCTTCCTGCCGGTGCTTGAAAATGAAGAAGAAGTGAGCGAGTTTGAGTGCGGCCTTACGTAGTATTTTCCTGTAGGCTGATAGCCGCGACCGCCATATGGAGCATTTTCGAATCCGGCCTCTTCAACGTTCTGTTCCGCAACCCTAGAACCGGCGTCATTGAAAACTCACGAACTCGCTACCAGGGGCCCCTAAATTCCAACTTCGATCGGCCTGACTGCCGATGTGAGTTGGAATTTTGGGGGGTGAATGTTCGTCCGGGGAAGTTTTGGGATTGTCCATCAATGCCCGACAGGTTCAAACGCCTTCATTTCGAGTTCGATCGCCTGCGGGAACAGAATATTGTTTTCGAGGTGAATGTGCTGATGGATATCGCGCTCAAACTCGGCCAGCCGGTGATAAAGCGCTGTAAAACTAGGGCAGGCTCCATCAGGCAGCGAATAGTCGTTAGTGATTGCCCGCATTCTTGTTAACAGCTCGCCGACCTCTTCGTGTTCAACACTCATCATTCCGATCGGATGCTTTACTGTGACGAACGGCGGAAAGGATGCCGTCAGCTGATGCCGAATGCAGTGGTCGAGTTTCTGGATATACGGGAATAACACCATTTCCTCTTTCATCATGTGCGGTCCCAGATCGTCGCAGACGGCCTTAAAAAGGTCCTTCAGTTGGTTCAGGTAATCGTAATGTTCACCGTGACGGCTGACGACCTTTTCCATCAGCGGCGTAAGATTGGACATCTCCGCCTTGGTGTACACGTGATGCTTGTCAAGAATGTGGTCGATCAGATCGCTCGCCGGCAGGTCCGCTGAATTTTGTGCCGCGTTGCTTGCCGAAGCGTCCACTACGAACGCTAACTTCTGCAATACCATTTCGGGGCTGGCCCCGACATTCCGGCAAGCTTCGTCAAATTGAATACTTCCGTGACAGCAATAGTCGATCTTGAACTCCTCAAAAACGCGAGTGGTAACCGGGGCCTCAAGTGCTATCTCACGAACGGTCTTTCCCTGAACATTAAACATTTATTCATCCTCCAGATGTGTACTTCACCGTAAGTATGGTGGGTCGAGGCCTGAAGGAATATGATCTGAGTCATGTTTCGGAAAAAAGCCGGTTGATCAGCAAGACTCGTCGCCTTTAGGGTGGGGATAGCGATCGGACTGATCCTCGTCGTTGTGCGCATTGAGGCAGACAAAGTCCTTTTCGATCAGGAATTTGAGGTCGGTCCGATCGTCGAGCATTTGTCTGCCCTCGATGCTGACATCCTCGCTCTCGATCCATCGATTAACCAGCGTCGCCGGGACGCTGACAGTGATGCGGCCGTTTGCAAAAGTCGCTGAAAACTCACTTCCTGATATCTTTTCGAGAGTGTAGCCGAAGTTACTTTCGCCTAATGGAGCGAAGTTCACCGTCTCGTCAATTCTTCCATTCCTGCCGAGAACCTCAACCTCCGATCTTCCCAAACGAAACCGCAGGGAATTTCCTCTGACTCTTAACTTCATGACTCTATTCTCAAAAAGGACTTCTTCATCGATAAACGTAGCAAATCATATCGGATCAAAATATGATCCGGATCATATTTCACACCAATCGGGCGAGATCATGAAAGGAATTATCGGATCAGTCTCCTGAGCGGTTCGGTCGTGCCAACCATGATCCGGCCGCCGACGATCGTGAAACAACCCTTTTCTGCCATTTTGCGGATCACCCGGATCGTTGTCTCCAGCGTAAGGCCCGCCATTTCTGCAATGTCCTGTCTCCGGTGCGGGATCTTCGTTATTCCGTTCCCTTCTAGTTCCTCGGCAAGTCGTAGTATCACGCTAGCGACACGCTGTTCGGCAGAAGATGTGGCAAGTATTTGAACCGTGTCTGCGCGTTTCCGGAGGATACCGCACATACGGCTCATTATCGCCGCAGAGAATTCACTGGAAGATTTCATCAACTCAAGAAACCGGTCGCGAGGGAGGAGAAGTAAGTCACTTTTGTCGATGGCGACGGCAGTTGCCGGAAACCGCTTTCCATCCATCGCCGGAGGAATGGCGAATACCTCGCCCGTCCGGAATAACCCAAGGATCACCTCTTTGCCCGGTTCCGGGAAACGAACCAATTTCACTTGTCCAGACAGAACTATCGGCAAAAAGGTAGCCTGGTCACCTTCGGAAAAAACGGTTTGATTTGGAGCAAACCGCCGCTTTGTTCCTTGCTTCAGGACTCTTCCGGCCAACTCAGCCTCAAATTCTTGAAGAAATTGATCCATTTGATTAACCGTCGTTTGTGATTGAAGGCGTCAGAACTCCATTTCTAGCATAACCCTACAATTTTGTGAAATATTCGGCTACGTGAATAGTTTATTTGCCTAACTGCATATTTAAGCGCCCCAAAGAATGTCACCACTGTTAAATGGAGTATTCCGGCTGGGTGAATAATTGAAGAGGAGGCCGGAGATTAAATGGAGCTAATTTCGCGAGCGTCAGTTGTGGACGACATTGAAGGCCTTCGAATGCCGGGCGAATCAGGCACACTTCCCTAGGGTAAGATCGCCTTTTGCGTCTTGCCGTCGCCGTCGTAGTCGGCCGCGAGCCTACTTCCAAAGATACTCATGCTCAGTCGTGTTTGATCCAAATAACTGGGCCGAAAAAACAATAAGGAGTCGAGCCAAGATCCATAGGTCGTAAATAACATGTGCTTGTCGAATTTCAAGTCTCTTTTGGTGGGAATTTAGGTGGGACAAAAGAAAAGCGGCTCTTGCGAGCCGCTTAGGGGACCACCTAAGTGGTTGTATTTAGTGCGGCTATAATGGAGCCGCCCAAGAGATTCGAACTCTCGACCTTTCGATTACGAAGCGGCAAGCGAAAAGTGATCTCATTCCGATCAACCGCTGGTTGAAAGGTAAGATAAAATGACGCAATGATCTTTGTTCGGAACAATACTTTCTGTATGAGGTGAGGTCGAATGAAAGAATTGCTCGATTACTTTGAAACAACGCTAAGAAGGTTGATTCGCGAGGAAATCCGATCTGCATTGGAAACCTACAGGGACCCAGAAGAACCTGCATTATATTCACCAAAGAAGTTGATGAATACGAAGGAGGCTGCCGAATATTGTGGAGTCTCCGATCTGACATTGTATCGAAGTAGGAAAAATTGTGAAATCGGATTTTTCAGAATCGGAAATCGAGTTTTGTTTTCGGTTGAGAAACACCTTATCCCGTTTCTTGAGAGCCGTGAAAGAAAATCGTTTGGAATGAGGTCAGGTTGAGTATCAATTTCGTGATTCGTTTTTGCTCCGTTTATCTGTCCAGCATAGTCCAACATTTAGTCCAACACAGAAAAAGGGCATCTCGGTGATGCCCGTAAGTTGCTGTAAATATTGGTACTCGCGGCGGGATTTGAACCTGCGACTTCTTCCTTCGGAGGGAAGCACTCTATCCACTGAGCTACGCGAGCATTGAACTTATTTCAAATTATATCACTTTGCTTGTTCACGCGGAACGATCGAAATGTGCTTGACGCGGACCGCCTCGACCGGGCGTTCGCCGACTTTCGGCTGGACGCCGGAGATCGTGAAAACGTTGTTCATTCCCTCGATGACCTTGCCGAAGATCGTATAGCGGTTATCAAAGCCCGGCTCACGCTTTAATGTGATGAAGAACTGCGAGTTCGCAGAGTCAAAATCCTGCCCGCGTGCCGCTCCGACGATACCGGTGTCGTATTTCAGGTCCGAAAACTCCGCGGGGACATTCGGCTTGTCCGACTGTCCGGTGCCGTCATTCGAGGGATCGTTGTCCTTGGACAGTGGATCGCCACCCTGGATCACAGATTGGTTGATACGGTGGAACGTCGTGCCGTCATAAACGCCTTCTTTCGCAAGCTCCTTGAAGCGAGCTACCATCTTAGGAGCAATATTTGAATAGAGTTCTATTTTGATCGTGCCGTAAGCGGCCGAATTCTCCATTTCGATCACCGCGATCTCCGGGTCGGCGATCGGTGCGACGCCTTTCGTTATCGTCGGCGTAGCGTTACCCGCAGTCTTCTTGCTATTGCAGCTCGCACCGAACGCCAGAGCAATGAGGATCAGGAGAAATATTATTTTTTTCATATGAAAACTTCAGAATGTCTTCTCGCTGTTGAGAATTATCGTTACCGGCCCGTCGTTTACCAGTTCGACGTCCATCATCGCAGCAAATCGTCCGGTCTCGACGCGGTCGATCGTCTCCCTCGACTTTGCAACGAAGTATTCGTAAAAGCCGCGGGCCATATCGCCCGGGGCAGCATCGATGAAAGACGGCCTTCGTCCGCGACGAGTGTCGCCATAGAGCGTGAATTGCGACACGACCAGCATTTCGCCATCAATATCCACCAGCGACAAGTTCATCTTGCCGGCGGCGTCCTCAAATATCCGCAGATTTACGATCTTGTCGACCAGATAGTCGGCGTCGGCTTCGCCGTCCGTGTGCGTTACGCCCAAAAGGACCAGCAATCCACGCCCGATCTCGCCAACGGCCTCGCCGTCAACGGTCACTTTGGCGCGTGAGACCCGCTGAACAACGGCTCGCACTCTATTTAAGCTGCGTCCTCAATGTAGACCTTGTTCATAACGACGGGTTCGTGCGGTTTGTCGTTTTGATTACGATCTACCGTAGCGATCGCGTGGACGACATCGAGTCCTTCGATGACCTTCCCAAACTTCGAGTAGCTCGGCGGCAGCGGATAATCGACGTGCATTATGAAAAACTGCGATCCGTTGGTGTTCGGGCCGGAATTCGCCATTGCGACCGTGCCTTTTTCGTACGGGCCGGCGTAAAGCGGAGACGTGCGGTCGATCTCGTCGTTAAATTTGCCTCCCCAAGCCGATTCGCCGCCGTAGCCTTCGCCAAGCGGGTCACCGCCCTGGATCATAAAATTAGGGATCACGCGGTGAAAAATCACGCCGTCGTAATAGTTCTTGTCCGCCAGCAGGCGAAAATTCTCGGTCGTTTTCGGAGCGTCTTCCTCGAGAAGCTCAAATTTGATAACACCTTTGTTCGTCTCTAAAACTGCGATTCTGTTTGCCACTAAATATTCTCCTGATTAAAGATAAAACGTTCTATTGCCGCGGCCACGCCGCTTTCGTCGTTACTTAATGTTGTATAAAATTCGCCACCGGCGTGCAACTTGGGGTCGGCGTTTCCCATCACGACCGGCGTTCCGGCGAACTCGAGCATGTGAAGGTCGTTGAAATTGTCGCCTATCGCCATAACGTTCTCCGGCCCGAGCCCGTTCAACTCAGCTAGCCGGGCAACGCCGCGGCCCTTCGAGGCGTCCGGCGGCAGGATGTCGAGCAGCGTAAAATCAAGCTGTTCGTAGATGGTTGCGAGGATCGTCACATTGTCGTCAAACTCGTCGTCAAGCGTCGACTGCAGCTCACCCATCGCCGCACACGAGCCGGAGAACGATATATGGACGATCTCGTGCGATCCGAGGATGTCTTCGAGCAGCGGCACGTGAGCGACGCCGCTGCGGCCGATCTCGACTCCGTGCAGGCTCTCGGACCATCGAAGATATTTCTTGAGCGGGATATTGTCGTCCGAGATCCGGTCGTAGAAAAGCGTTCCCAGGCCATGCGGATCGGTGCTCACCAACGCGTCACCGCCAAATTCCTTACCCACCCTGACGATCTCGAGACTCGTCTCTGTAGTCAAAAGGGAAGCGTGAACCGTAATTTCACTTTCGGCGTACTTGAGCAGCCCGCCGTTGTGCGTGATCAACGGCGCGTTGAGTTCGAGATCGATCCCGACCGGCTGCGCATCGCGAAATCTCCGCCCCGTCGCGATCGTCACAAGCACGCCCGCGTCTTCAGCCGCACGAATAGCTATGCGGTTCGCATCGGAGACTTGTCCAAGGGAATTTAATGTCGTGCCGTCGAGGTCGAGGGCGAGGAGTTTGATCATTGGACTATTGGTTCGCGTTTTGACTGTTCTTCGCCTTCCTTTCGGTCTCGAGCCAAGCCTGATATTTCGCCTTGCCCTTTGCAAAGTCCGCGGCGGAGGCGTAAAACCAATGCGACCCGTCGTTTACATCGACATTCCTCACGTAATAAATGTAGTTATTTGGTGTCGGGAAGAGGGCGGCTTCGATCGAGCTTTCGGAAACGGATGAGATCGGTCCCGGCGGCAATCCGGTCTTTATGCGCGTGTTATACGGCGAGTTGACCTCGAGGTCGCTCTTGTTTATCGTGCCGTCCCACCGGCCAAGCATTTTCGCTATGTACACGTTTGTCTGATCGATGCCGAGCGGAATATTCTTGGCGAGGCGATTATTTATGATCCCGGCGACGATCGGCCGTTCGCTCCCAACGGCCGTCTCCGTTTCGATCAACGAAGCGATCGTCACGATCTCCTCCGTCGTACGACCGGCGGCTTTTGCGGCATCGGTCCATTCCGGTTTCCACATCTTCCTGAACTGCCCGACCATCACTTTGATGATCTCCTGCGGTTTGGCGTCCGGCGGCAAATTATACGTTGTCGGATACATGTAGCCCTCGAGGTTTTTCGCGGTCGGGGCGATATCGCTGATCAGCGTAGTGTCGTCCATCAATGCCAGTATCGCCTTGTCATCCATAGGCGGATTCTGCGGGAATTTCTCCGCGATCCGTTTGGCGATGTCGAACCGCGTAAATCCCTCCGGGATAGTGAGTTTGATCGTCCGGTCCTCGCCTTTCTCCAGTATTTTCAACACCTGCAGCGGCGTAACCGGCGAAGGGAACTGATACTCGCCGGCCTGCAGTTTGCTGCCGTCTCCGAATAATTTCAGATAGACCAGCGTCGGCATTTCGCTGGTGATGATATCCTCTGCCGCGAGTTTCGCCAGAATTTCCCTCGGTGTCGAGCCTTTCTCGATCTTGACGTATGTGGCGGACTTATCGTGAGCATGGGCACCGTTCACTCCGCGAAAGACCCATAACGACATCACACCTGCCGCGACGATCGCGGCGAGCAGCAGGGCAAGAATTACGTAAACGATTCGCATTATTGTCCAAGAGTTTAGCAACGAGTAAAATCGTACGCAAAATGAAAGGCCGCCGAATATTTGCTGCGATCGACATCTCCGACGAGGCCCGCCGGCGTGTGACCGAGTATGTCTCGGGTCTTCGACGCGAATTTAGTCATTTGCGGGTCGGTTGGGAGCGTCCTGAAAAGCTGCATATCACTGTCAAATTTGCGGGTTATCTCAGCGACGATGAATTGAGGGATTTTGTTGCAACCGCCACAAATGCCGCGAAAACCTGTAGATCGTTTGATGCCGCGATCGCCGGAACCGGTGCATTCGTCAAACGTCGGGGCTCGAATGTGCTTTGGCTTGGGCTCGACGCCGAACCGCTTGCCACACTTGCCGCTGCTTTTGATCCGACTCCGAAAAGTGAAAATGAACGCACAAAGCGTTCATTTGATCCGCACCTGACGATCGCCCGTCTCCGCGAACCGGAAAAGTCCGGCGAATTGATCGACCGTCACCTCGCATCCGACTTTCAGACGATACGATTCAGAGTTTCCGGCATCGTAATCTACGAAAGCACTCTGCTGCCGACCGGTTCGCTTTACACGGCCGTTTCCAGGCTCCCGTTCGCTGAGGCCGGATAGCAGAATGCCTACTTCGACGCCAGGGCCTTTTCGATCGCGGACGTCACCTTTTCACTCTGCGGCGTATCTGCCGAATCGAAACGGGCGATAACCTTGCCGTTGCGGTCAGTCAGGAATTTATTGAAATTCCAGGAGATATCGCCATCAAATCCAGGATTCGATTCCTTGTTGGTCAGGAATGTGTAGAACGGATGCTGGTCCGTGCCCTTGACCGAGATCTTCGCGAACATCGGGAAGGTGACCTTATATTTTGTCGAACAAAATTCCTTGATCTCAGCCTCTGTCCCCGGTTCCTGGCCCATAAAATTGTTGGCCGGAAAGCCGAGGATCACAAAACCCTGGTCCTTGTATTTCTCATAGATCGCCTCAAGGCCCTCATACTGCGGCGTAAAACCGCACTTGCTGGCGACATTGACGATCATCACGACCTTGCCCTTGTAGGTGTCGAGCTTGACCGGATTTCCGTCGATGTCCTTCATCGTAAATTCGTACATAGACTTTTCCTTTGGCGGGTCCGACGGCGACGGATTCAAAATGAACCCGTATTTATATGCCCCGCCGGCGACAACGGCCACTACCAATACAAGAACGATCCCAATAACTTTGATCATATTCGCTTACTCCAATTCCTTCGGGCTACGCGGTGACTTCGGCAACTCGGGAGTCGATTCTCCGGCTGCCGAAAATACTTCCTTGAATGCACCGACGCTTGCCAGTACACCGGACGTCTCGGTCGGCATAAAGATGATCTTGGAATTTTGCGTGCGTGCCATGTCACGTAACGATTCGACATAACGGGTCGTCAGCAGGTACTGAGCCGTCTTGCTGCGGTCTCCGATCGAACCGGCGATCTGGGCGATTGCCTGTGCTTCAGCCGTTGCCGACGTCAGACGGGCCTGAGCGGCACCCTCGGCGTCGAGGATGGCAGACTGCTTGTTTCCCTCGGAACGGGTGATCGCGGCCTGCTTCTCGCCCTCGGCACGCGTAATGGCGGCCTGCTTGTCGCCCTCAGCCTGCAGGATCAGTGCACGTCGGTTACGTTCGGCGGTCATCTGCTTCTCCATCGTGATCCGGACGTCTTCGGGCGGAGTGATGTTTTTGATGTCGACGCGGGTGACCTTGACGCCCCATTTGTTCGTGGCTTCGTCGAGGATCAGGCGAAGTTCGTTGTTTATCTGATCGCGGGACGAAAGGGTGTGGTCGAGGTCAAGTTTACCGATGACCGAACGCATCCCCGTAAATGTGAGCTGTACGATCGAACCGACGAGATCGTTGACCTCGTACGTCGCTTTGATAGGGTCCGTGATCTGCCAGTAAACGACCGAATCAACGCCCATCATCACGTTGTCGCGTGAGATCACGGACTGCGACGGAAGATCGATGAACTGTTCGCGCGAATCAATGAACGTCGTCCCCGGCCGCACATTCGTCCAATAGACTGCACGCGGAGCTTCAAAGAACGGCACGATGATGTTCAGGCCGCTCGAAGCGACACGATGAAATTTGCCCAAACGCTCTATTAACAAAACGCTCGATTGCGGAACGATCTTGACCGTCTTCCATAAAACGGTCATCAACGCGATCGCCAAAAAGATAATAAATATCGCACCTACGCCTAAAACGTCCATATTTCCCTCCATCTAGATATACCCTAAATATAAACTATTCCCGCGGTCTTTGCTATAATGCCCGACAGGCATGACAGTTCAAATATCCGATATTTACGACGCCCGGGCCCGCCTTGCAGGCATAAGCCTGTTGACGCCGATCGTCTCCGACAAGATCCTCTCGAAAGCCCTCGACGCCAACGTTTATCTCAAAGCGGAGTCGATGCAGCGAAGCGGTTCGTTCAAGATCCGCGGCGCATTCAATACGATCTCGCGGCTTTCTGACGAAGAGAAGTCCCGCGGTGTGATCGCCGCCTCGGCCGGTAATCACGCGCAGGGCGTCGCCCTCGCGGCGCAACTCTGCGGTGTCCGCTCAACGATCGTATTGCCCGTCCACGCTCCGCTGACCAAGGTGATGAAGACGAAAGATCTCGGTGCGGACGTTATTCTGCACGGAGCGACGTTTGACGAAGCTGTCGAGTATTCGCGGGTATTGAAGGAAGAAAAAGGCTACACGTACGTCCACGCGTTCGACGACGAGCGTGTGATCGCCGGGCAGGGAACCATCGGCCTCGAGATCGTCGACAGCCTGCCCGAGATCTCGACGGTCGTCGTCCCGATCGGCGGAGGCGGCCTTATTTCCGGCATCTCGATCGCCGTAAAAACGCTTCGGCCAAATGCACGGATCATTGGTGTTCAGTCGAACAATGTTTCATGGGTCAAGCCCTCGCTCGAGGCCGGGCACGCCGTCATTCCGGAACCCAAACCAACGATCGCAGATGGCATTGCCGTCAAAACGCCGGGCGAGATCACGCTGCCGCTGATCAGCGAATTGGTCGATGAGATCATCGAGGTCACCGACGAAGAGGTCGCCCACGGCATTTTTCATTGTGTCCAAAACAGCCACTTGGTCGTCGAAGGAGCAGGGGCCGCAGGTGTCGCGGCTCTGATCGCAAGAAAAATAGGCGTTTCGCCGGGCGAGACGATCTGCGCCGTCCTTTGCGGCGGCAACATTGACGCAAACCTGCTGGCCCGCGTCCTCGAACAGGTTCTGGTCCGGCAGGGCCGCTACGTGATGTTCAAGGTCCTCGTGATGGACCGCCCGGGAATGCTCGCCGGTCTCCTCGACACGGTTGCCGATTCAGGGGCGAACGTCATCGAGGTCTTTCACCGACGGGCGATGTGGCTCGCTCCGTTAGGCCGCGTTGGCATCGAAATGCTCCTCGAGGTCCGCGACCACGAACACGGCCGCGAGGTGCAAAGACACCTGGAGAACGCCGGTTACCACGTCGAACCCGAGGGCCAGGATACCTGGGAAGAATAGAAGTCTCTTCCGATCGCCCGGAGGCCGGTAGGATCGGCATTCGCTACAGACCACCTTGATCGCCTTACAAATACGAATCCGCTTAGATCTTCGTCTTCCGACCGAGCCGGGCGTTGCATATGCGAAACATACACTCACTAATAAAATATGGTATCATCTAGATGTCAGTTTGAATTTCGAATAAGGTCTTTGAAAACGAGATGAAATGCGGGGTCATCTCCGACGTCTCCGGGACACGATTTCAGGCGGATGGTTTGGATCATTGAACCCGACAAAAACGTGAAATTATTTTTTTGTGGGACAGTGGGACAAAATGCGATTAGGATAGTGTTATCAGCTAGTTAGCCTGTCCCACTTTCTGTCCCACTTTAAGTCGGCGTGGGACAAATATCCTAGTTTACGGGTGGTCGGAACGTTGGCGAGCGGCTATTTACTGTTCAGGTTTTCGTCGTAAAGTGCCTTGTACATCCGGTAATTTGTCATCACTTTGAAGACGTAATTTTTCGTTTCCGCGAAGCCGATCTCGGCGGTGAAAACTCCGGGATCTTTCGGTTTGGTGCGGTTGAGCCAGCGGGAGGCGTTGTCTTCGCCGCCATTGTAGCTGGCCGCGACCGCTTCATCGAGGCCGTTGAACATCTGCTCGAGGTCCTGGATATAGGACGTGCCGATCGCGATGTTCACGGATGGTTTGTAGAGGTCGTCCGGTTCAAATGTAGGGATGCCGGCACTCTCATTGTATTTCGCGGCGGTGTCGTAAACCAGTTGAAGCAGGCCGCGGGCAGCCGAGGGCGACTTGATGCCGGGCCGGAAAGTGCTCTCCTGTTTCATTATCGCCAGCACAAATCTCGGATCGATGCCTTTCGGCTTGGCGTATTGAAGTATCTCGCTGCGGAATACGACCGGATAATCGTCGCTTGCCTTCGATTTGATCTGTGCCGTTCGTTTTACGCGATTGCCGCCTGCGCTCAACTTGTCGGAAGCGAGTCCGCCCCAGTAGTTGCCATCTGCGTCGGGTATCGAGCTGTAGACCGTCATCGCTTCCGAGCGTTTGCCGGCCTTTTCCAATGCGAGGCCCTTTAGGTAACGGATCTCGCCATCGGTCGTCATCGAGCCGGAAAAAGACTTGAGTTTGAGCATTTCGTCCGCGGCCGCGACCGCTCCGGACCAATTTTCGCGGTATATCTCCATTCTGAGAAGGCCCTGCATCGCGTTTGTCGCGGTGGGTTGACCGGCAAATCGGGTCTTCGCTTTCTCTACCCAGGCAGCGGCATCCGAGTATTTGCCGGCTTCCCGGAGTGCGTCGATGATGTTCAGATATGCCGAATCGATTCGCTCACCAGTGGGATAGAGGGTCGTATATCGTTCATAGACTTTTGCGGCCTCCTCGTTTTGTCCGATCCGGACGTTGCAGGCACCCATAAAGGCAAGGCCTTCGCGACCGTCCTTAGTTTCGGGGAATTCACTCGAGACGCGTGCAAACAGCGGTATCGCGCTCACATATCGCCTTTCCCACATATATGCCCGGGCGAGGCCAAAGAGAGCCCGCGATAGCAGCGGATCATTGGGATAGACGTCGACAACGCGTTGAAAATGCTCGCGGGCCTCGGGAAAATGGCGATTGTCGAGATAAACGTAGCCGCGTTTAATGTGTTCGTCAGCCGGCAGCGTAATGAGTTTGCCGTCCTTGCCGCGGTCCTGTTCATCGAGCCGTGTGACGCCACGCAGATCGGCGTCACGCGACGTCTGCATGGACGCTGTGAAACAGAGAACGAACGCTAACATAGCTGCGGCAAATAACTTTTTCATGATCTTTGAACGGAGAAAACTATTGTCCATAATTTTCCCGGGCTCCTGTTTAGAGGCTGACGGCGGCCCGTCGGTTGCAGCCAAATCGGCACGATGGTTCAACTTCGAAATATGGGATGCGCCTGTCTACATCTTACCAAAGATACGTGATAATATTGTGTACTTTTAGGAGTTAACACGAACAATTGCCATGAAGATAGCACTAAACGGGGCGACCACGATGCACGCCGACCTCGTCACCGACATCAAGGCAGCCCACGAAGCGGGCTTTGACCTGATCGAGCTCTGGAAGTCGAAACTTATCGATTTTCTCGAGAACAACTCGACCTCCGACCTCAAACGGCTGCTCGATGAGGCAAGCCTTGAGCCCTGGTCGATCAATTCGATCGAGCACATAACGTTTCGATCGCCCGAGGATTACGCCGCAATTAAAGAAGAGTGTGAAAGACTCTGTTCGATCGCCGCCGATCTGATGTGCCCGTACATTGTTGTCGTCCCGGGAAAGCTGCCGGATGGAGCCGCTAAGCAACAGATCATCGACGAATCGGTTCGGGTGCTAAATGAGTTGGGCGATATTGCTCATCATCACGGGATCGGGCTTGCTTTCGAATTCCTCGGCCAAACGGACTGCAGCGTGCAGACACTCGACCTTGCGAAAGAGATCATCGAGATCATTGACCGTCCTAACATCGGCGTTGTCATCGACACTTTTCATTTTTACGCTGGAAACTCGACATTTGAGGCCATCGATGGGCTCGATCCTAAAAAATTGTTCATTTTTCATATCAATGACGCCGAGGATTTGCCGAAGGAACAGCTCACGGACGCCCAGCGTCTTTATCCGGGAATGGGAATTCTGCCGATCAAGCAGATAAAGGAGCATTTTGACAAGATCGGCTACAACCGGATGGTCAGCATCGAGATCTTTCGCCCTGAATATTGGGCACAGGACCCGTACGACGTCGCCCGGAGGGCAAAGGCTGCGACGGAAGAGGTGCTGGGGCTTGGACGATGGGCAGCGGGTGGCAGCTGGTAACGAAATATGACTGAAAAGGTAAAGATCGGCATAGTCGGAACCGGTTATATCGGCAACGTTCATGGGCGCATCTACTCTCGAGAAGAGCGAGCCGAGATAGCTGCCCTTTACGACATTATCCCGGAGCGTGCGGAAAAGACTTCCAAGAGCATTGGCGGAAAAGTGTGCAGTTCACGTGAGGAGTTGCTTGAAAACTGCGACGCCGTCCTCGTCTGTGCACCCAACAAAACTCACACCGAGATCGCCTCGGCCGCGGTCGCGGCAGGTAAGCATGTTTTTTGTGAGAAGCCATTTTCGATCGGTATCGATGACGCAAGGAAACTGCTTGAGATCGCAAACGGCGGCAGCGGTGTCTTTCAGGTGGGACACAATCGACGCTACGCACCGGTTTACGAAAAGCTGAAGAGCCTCGTCGCGGACGATCGTGCCCATTCGGCCCACATCAAGATGAACCGCGGGGAACTGAAAAATCCCGTTTGGACCGGCGACGTCAACGTAACCGGCGGGTTTCTCTATGAGACGACGATCCACCTCTTCGATATGATGCGGTTTCAATTCGGCGAGATCGAAGAACTGGTCGCATACGGCTCGCAGCATGAATATCCGGAAATAGACGAGTTTTCGATACTTTTCAAGTTCAAGAGCGGTTTTCATTGCACGTTTGCTTCGTCCTCGGACGCGAGCTGGCATTTTCCTTTCGAACGGATCGAGGTCTTTTGCCATCACCGGACGATCATGACCGAGGAAATGGAGCGTCTGCTCGATTCGCGCGGGATGGATGCGAATTTCGAGACGTTCTCCTTCCATATGACTGAAAAGGAGGAGCGATGGGGTTATGTACAGGAAGACAAGGCGTTCATCGACTCGATCTTGGCGGGAACGCCGCCGCCGGTGACCGCCCTCGATGGATTTAAGTCGGTAGAACTTGTCGAATCAGTTTACGAGTCGATCAGGTCGGGAGAGCGGATACGTTTCTGATCATGGAACCGGGGCGGATGGGTCGCGTGAAGTAGGCTTAACAACGTCTAATAGTCATGAACAAGTGCCAAAATTGCGGGAATCTTAATACGCCGGAGAGCAATTTCTGCCGCTTTTGCGGCACCAAGTTCCTCCTCGTGCAACCTTCGCCCGGACCGGTGAGGCAGGAGTCCCCGCCCTTCGATTACTCGGCCCCGCGGCCATACGCATGGAAGACCGATGAGTTTTCGGCTCAGACCGAAGCCCGAAAGACGATAGACGGCACGCGGCGAATTGATGGTCCGGGCAGCACCACACCGTTCTCTGTCGGACAACCTCAGCAGTTGGCATATCAACAGCCGCATCATCTCAGCCAGCCGTATCGCTGCCCCCATTGTATGAGTCAGTTCCTTCCGCGAGTCGAACGACGGATATCGACCGCGGGATGGATCACATTCGCAGTTCTTCTTGTTTTCTTCTTTCCGCTATTTTGGATCGGGCTGTTGATCAAAGAGGACGTACGAGTGTGCCCAAGTTGTCAGTCTCGAGTAGGTTGATATCTATTATCTGTAGAAATAGCCCTTTGGGTGCTCGATCTTGATCTGCGGGTTCGTGCTCGTGATCTCTACCTTGTGATAACCCTTATTCATATGGGTCGAAAGGTAGGTAAGTGCGAACTGCCGGTTGATCAGGATCACGAGATCTTTGAAAAATGGTTCGAAACTCACCGGGGCACCATTGCCCTGAAAAAATGTTCGTCCTCCCGTCTCATCGCTCAACCGTTGCAATTCGCCCTGAGCAGCAAAGACCAACGGGCCTTTAGCGGATTCTGTGAACGCAGTCGGCGAATATATCGAATAAACGGCGACACTTCGTTTTTGAGCCCTGGTGATCGCTCGGTCGAGCGCGGGTGACTGGGTCTGTTGAATACCGGAGCCGCTGGAGGCAGCATCGTAACCATCGGAAACAAGTAGAACTGCCCGCCTGCCGACTGGCAATCCGTCGAATCGGCCCATCACGTCTGAGATCCCGTCGTACGGGCCGTTCCCCGAAACGAACGATGAGCCGCTTACAATAGTGAGTGATTTCGCGGCCTTCTCGAGATCGTCCGTAAATTTCTGTTTTATGACAAGCGATCCGCCGCGAATGTATGCGACCATCACGCGGGTTCCGTTCGGGAGGCCGCGTATGAACGATTTTAGTTCCGGTATCTGAAGGTTGAAATTGGATGTTATGTCATCCTGGATCAGGATCGCGAGGGCCAGCGTCGAGGTGGTTACACTACGGATCGATAGTATTGTCTGCTCTTCCTTGTCTTCCTTCACGATCAAGCGATCAGCTTGGATATACTCTTCCGCCTGATTGGTCCGCAGTTCTTCTTTTGTATAGATCGAGATCGGTACCGTTACTGTTCGAACTTTCTGCTTGCCGGCCTCGGTCGGATTTTGAGCCGAAAGAACGGTGAACGTGCCCAAAATTATCAGGACCGTAGTAAATGTGAATCGAAATGGCCGGAATCTCATTTTTTCTTTCGATGATTATTAAGTCACGAGAAGGATAATATATTTTAAGCGAATTGATAAGCCCTTCCGTAGAACATTATTTGAACTGTGTTTTATCTGCCTGTAAAGTATCATTCTAGCAATGAATGACTTAGCTCGATACGAAGTGACGCAAAAAGACCTGGTGCGAGGCCGGAATCTGAAGATCGGCATGATCTCGGCTCCTTTTGTTCTAGGCGGCGTCCCGGCGGTGCTTTTCTTCGTATTGATGTTCCTTTTTGGTGCCACTCCGCCTGCCGCCGCAGTATTCTTTTTCCTTTCGATCATCACGGGCATTATCGGGCTTCTCATTGGCCTGGGTGTCAGCGGCTTTCTGGCATATCGACGCAGCGAATGGACGAAGGAGATGCGCGAACGAATAGCCGCAGACGGGATACGGGCAGAAGAGATCGAGTGGTTTCGGAATGAGTTAAAGGCTTCGGAAAAACGTGCCCTAAAGGAGATACGATCGTCGAACCTGCTGCTTGCTGATGCCTACCGAGACACACTTGCGTCTCGCTTGACCGCTACAAGGATGATCAGATCATCGAGGCGGGAACTGCAGCTGATGCAGCGACGTCAGAACAAGATCAAATTGCTGAAATCCGACAACGCGAAGTCGTTTGAGACCCAGATCGGTAAGGACATCTCCAAGATCGAGGAGATCAACTCCAGTGCCAAGTTGATGCTTGCGGAGGCGGAAGCGCGACTCCAAATGATCGAGGCCGCGGCAGTTCGCGGTTCTAGCATCGCGGGGTCGGAACTAATCTTGAAAAAGCTATCGGCTCGAAATGCCGATCTTCCATTGGCACTTGAGGAGGCGAAGATGACTGAGGAGATTCGAGCCGAGCTCGAAGCTGAGGATGATTTGAATCTTCCCGATGAATTGGATCAATAGTCCCGGGACTCATAGTCCTTCCAGTCATACACTCCATCGCCGTTTCGGTCAGCGTGGCCGCCGTCCTGGCTCTGCATATAGGTTATTTCGGATTGGGGTGCACCGAGCAACTGCAGGACGCCGAGTTGATAACGATTTGCCTCGGATTCTGCGACCTTGCCAGCCTGGTATTTACCAGAGCGATATTGCCAGAAATGGATCGTTTCGTGGATGATCACGCTTGCGAGCCAGGTATCGGACGAATCGAACGTCGGTTTGGCTATATCAATCGCATTGTCGGCGAAATTAGCACCGCTTCTGGCCGCCGCACGAAGCTTTAAGGCGTAGGCTTCGAACCAAGTGCAATATGCTCCTGCTTTGGCCCGGAGCAGCTTTAGGCAGCGTTCGATCTTCGGAACGAAATCTTTAGCGGGAATGTAGGCTGCATTGCCTTCAATTTGAGCCACATACACCTCCCAAAACATTGAGAACAATATAACGAGGCAAATAGGAAAACCATTTGCACACCCTGGTCGTGGGCCCGGGCAAAGGAAGACGATATAAGCGAAAGGAAACCGCGAAGCCGTTCGAACGTATGAATTGAACCTGTATTTAGACAGGTGGGTGGCCTTCTGCTCTTTCAAGCATCGGAGCCGGTTGCTATGGCGGTTCTTTCGTGAAAGACCGCACCGAAACCAGCATTAGCCTCCCGGCATTCATATGTTGGCTCAATTGTATATGCGTCCGTGGACGGGAAACGCAGTAAACATCTTTCGCCTGAAGAAACTATATCACAGCGAGCGGAGGGAACAGAAGAGAAATTGATTGTGTTATTGCGGCCGATCGGAAACAAGAGTTACGGCGTCCCGATGCTTGAGTATTCGGTCAAGCATTTCGCTGCACTCCGAGCTTCGCTGGCCCAAATTTGAGTCGGACTGGGAGAAAGTCGCTTTAAGCTGATGGTATTCATCCGCTATGTGAAGCGCCGCAAGTATCGCAACCTTTAGCGAGTCGACCGTAAGCGTGCCCGAAGAAATTTCGCGCATTTTCGAGTCGACATATTCAGCAAGGTCGAGAATGTAATCGTTGTCGCCGTCGGAACGGATACTGTAAGTTTGGTTGTAGATCTCCACACGGAGAGAGCGTTCTTCAGGATTTGTTGCCATTTAACTTACCTTCCCACTGCCTCGGCTACTTCAGGATCAATGATCGTCATTGCTTCAAGCATTGCTTCGACCTTTAACTGTATTGCATCGCGTTCGGTCAAGAGTTCATTCAATTTGGCCTCGAGCTCTTTATTCTGCTCAGCGAGCGGACCGAATTCCTTTCGCAGTCGTTCGGCCTCAGCAGTGGAGTTGTCACGCTCTTCGCGAAGCTTCTTCACAAACTCGACAGTCAAGTAGATTTTGTCCTCGAGATGCGAGAACTTTTCCATTCCGGATAGGCCGTTCATTAAATGGTCTCCAAGTTGGGTATGATCTTTCTTAGACTGTGATTATCGGCACTTTTCTAAAAAACTTCAAGTAAAATATTAAGGTTTTGTTAAATTCGCGGATGAATACCCAGTTTTTCGCCGATCGTTTTAACAATTTGATCATGTAACGCCTCAACTTCCGCTTCCGTTAATGTCCGGTCGTCACTGCGGTATTCCAGCCTGACGGTGAGCGATCGCTCGTCCTCGGCGATACCGGCACCTTCGTAAATGTCAACAAATTTGACATCGCGAAAATGGCCGCCTTTTAGCGTTTCAAGCTCCGCCACTAGGTCGGAGTAGACGTCGTTGCGTTTCACAATAAAGGAAACGTCTCTACTAATTCCCGGGAATTTCGGGAGTGGCTTATAAACAACAGTTTTCACATCGGCGTCCAGGATCAGGTCGAGATTGACTTCCGCGACAAATACCGGTTGCCGAAACTTATTTGTCGCTGAGATCTCGTCCGAAAGTCTCCCGAGATATCCGACGGTTTCGCCGCCGACCTTGATATCGGCCGATTGACCGGGTCTCAAATGATCGATCATATCTGCCGAACATTTAACATTCTCAATGCCCGCGGCCGACAACGCCGCCTCGACCGAGCCTTTTGCGTCGAAGAAATCGAGCTCGCGACCAGTCATCGCGCGGTCTTCGTATGTTTCGCTGCCAGTCAGCACCATTGCGAGGAGCTCTTTTTCATTTGGGAGCTCATCGTATCCATCACCTGCGGAAAATGCCTTCCCGATCTCGTACAACTTCAGATTGCGGCGTTGTTGGTTGAAATTGTGCCTAACCGCCGCCAATAATCCGGGAATCAAAGTCGGACGCATTCTGACCGCACCTTCGATAACTGAGTCGTTTAGCGTCACAAGATCGGTTTGGGAAATTCCGGGGACAGTCTTAAATTTCCCATCGTACTTCGTGTCAATGAAGCTGTATGAGATCGCTTCATCGAATCCAGTATCGGTCAATGTTTGCCTTAATCGTTTAAGCCGTTGCTCATTTGCCTGATACTCCCCTGCACCATACGCTGGCGGCAATTCAGTGCCAATGTTCTCGTAGCCGGCGTGCCTTGCGATCTCCTCGACAAGGTCCTCCTCGATAGCGATGTCGTGTCTCCACGTCGGTGACAGAAATTCGCGCAATTGATCTTCAGGATCCGTCTCGGACTCACTGGATCGGATTCCAAGGGCAGACAGGATACGAATGCAATCCTTTGCAGCAACAGCCAGACCAGTTAGACGTCTCACAGTTCCTGATATGTCGTTCGAAATAACCGGAATAGCGGATTTTTTAACCGGGTAAATGTCGATGAGGTCGCCAGCAGATCCGTCGGCCAGATCGCATATGAGCTGAGTGGCCCGGTTCGAGGCATTTATCAGGTTCTCGACGTCCACGCCTCGTTCAAACCGGTAGCTGGCCTCGGTGGCAAGATTCAGCTTACGTGAGGTCGCCCTAATATTCTCACGATCGAAGTACGCAACCTCAAGTAACACATTGACCGTGTCGTCTGAGATGCTCGAACCTAGTCCGCCCATAATGCCAGCGACTGCTGCGGGCTTTTCCGCGTCACAGATCGCGAGCATTGACTCGCTGAGAGTCCTTTCGACTTCGTCGAGGGTGGTAATGGTTTCACCATCTTTAGCTCGTCGCACAATGATCCGACCACCCGCTAATTTATCGAGGTCAAATGCGTGCATCGGCTGGCCAAGCTCATGCATTACATAGTTTGTGATGTCCGCGACATTATTGATCGATCGTTCGCCGATCGCCTCGAGCCGGTCAACCAGCCATTGCGGCGACGGGCCGATCTTAACGTTCCGAATGATTCGGGCGGTAAATCGATTGCAAAGCTCAGGTGCCTCGATCGTCACGACCTCACCGGCTAAGACTGCCGGCAGTGGAACCTCGCGGTATTTTGCCGCTCTTTCATTCAGCGGCGTCTCGGTGATGACGCCGAGCTCGCGTGCGACACCCAAGTGCGATAGACAATCCGGCCTGTTAGACGTCAGATCAATATCGAGCACAAAATCGTTACCAAACTCGTGAATGCCCTCAACTGCCAGGCCGACACGGGTCAGTTGCTCACCGACCTCGATCGGCGATAGTTCAACATTGATGAGGTCCTTCAACCAGTTGTAGCTGATATTCATCTGAACTGCTCCAAAAATCGCACATCGTTGTCGAACATCAACCGGATGTCGTCCAGGGCGTACATCATTGCGCACATGCGTTCGAGGCCGAAACCGAAGGCGAAGCCTGAATATTCCGTAGGATCTACGCCGACTGCCCGCAATACGTTGGGATGGACCATTCCGGAGCCGCCAAGCTCGATCCAGCCCGAGCCTTTGCACGGACGACACCGGTCGTTGTCGGATCTGCCGGTTCCGTGACACTTAAAGCAAGAAAAATCGAATTCTGCCGACGGTTCTGTAAAAGGGAAGTACGAGGGCCGAAACCTCGTGATAGTGTCGTCACCGAATAGTCGCTGAAGCCATTCAGTCACCGTTCCCTTGAGATGCGCCATCGTGATGCCTTTGTCGACGCACAGGCCCTCGATCTGGTGGAACATCGGCACGTGCGTCATATCCGGCGTATCGCGGCGAAAGACTTTGCCTGGAGCTATGATGCGGATCGGCACACCGCGGCGTTCCATCGCCCGTATCTGTACCGTCGACGTCTGCGACCGCAAAGCGAAGCCATTGGTCGTGTAAAAGGTATCCTGTGACTCCCGAGCCGGATGTCCTTCAGGAATATTCAAGGCGTCAAAATTATAATAGTCCGTCTCGATCTCGCGGTCGTTCTCGATCGCGTAGCCCATCGAGACAAAGATGTCTTCGATTTGTTGCCGCAAAATCGTGATCAGGTGAAGGTGCCCGGCACGCGGACGTCTACCCGGAAGCGTCACGTCGATACGCTCACGCTCGAGCTTTGCATTCAAAATGAATGCATTTAGCCCGGCTTCGGCGGCCTCGATAGAATTCGCGATCTCCTTTTCGACCGACTGTACAAGTTGCCCGAACGCACCTCTCTCTTCGGGCGCGACACCGCCGATCAACTTCATCGTTGCCGCGATCGCCGATTTCTTGCCGGAATGCTTGATCTTGAGTTCGCCGAGCCCACGCAGCAGCGATTCGACATCACTGAGCGACATTCCGTCCAGCCGGAGATCTGCATATGGAGCAAATTCCTCCGTGAACGCGGTCCTGACCGCTTCGACTTTATCTCTCTCGTCAGACATAAATATAGTAGTTAGCTCAGACGGGCTAAATTGCAGACACCGACGGCTTTAAGTTTATCAGGCAATACGACTTGCGTAAAATCAAACTCCGCGTCGAGAAGATCGATTCCGATCGGTGGCACCCTCGGTATTAGTTGTGCTCATTTTTTCCCGGTCATTGCCGATGTTATGATTGCATTATCAGCGGTTATCTTGTTGAAAGGGAACTGAATCTAATGAAAGCAATAGTTAAAAGCAAGGCCGAGCCGGGGCTCTGGCTCGAGGATGTGCCGGAACCAAAGATCGGCATTAACGACGTGCTCATCCGGATGAAGAAGACCGGCATCTGCGGTACGGATGTGCATATTTACAATTGGGACGCGTGGGCACAGGCGACCATTAAGATACCGACAGTTCTGGGCCACGAACTCGTCGGCGAGATCGTCGAAGTCGGGTCGAATGTTAATGATTTTTACGTTGGCGATATCGTCAGCGTCGAGGGACACCTTGTCTGTGGCCGCTGTCGCAACTGCCTTGCGGGCAGGCGTTACAAGTGTGCACACACCCTCGGTTTCGGCGTCAATACAGATGGCGGATTTGCCGAATATATGGCTGTTCCGATGACCAATATTTGGAAACATGAGCCAGGCATTGACCTCGAGGTAGCCGCGATCTTCGACCCGTTTGGCAATGCAGTCCATACAGCCCTCGCGTTTGAAGTATTCGGTGAGGACGTACTCATCACGGGAGCCGGCCCGATCGGCATAATGGCAGCGGCCGTCGCAAAGCACGCGGGTGCCAGGCACGTAGTGATCACGGACGTAAATCCGAAAAGGTTGGAGCTCGCCAAGAAATTTGATGTCACTCTCGCGGTCGATGTCCGTGAAACATCGATATCCGATGTTCAAAAGCAACTCGGGATGAAGGAAGGGTTTGACGTGGGGATGGAGATGTCGGGTAATCCGACCGCATTTCGCGACATGCTCGCGAATATGACGCACGGCGGCAACATCGCATTCCTCGGGATCCCGTCTGACGAATTCTCGATAAATTGGAAGACAGTAATTTTTAACATGCTAACGATCAAAGGCATTTACGGCCGTGAAATGTACGAAACCTGGTATCAGATGAGTGTTTTGCTCGAAGGCGGGCTCGACATTTCTCCGGTGA
Organism: Acidobacteriota bacterium; assembly: GCA_029781855.1. Lineage (GTDB taxonomy): Bacteria > Acidobacteriota > Blastocatellia > Pyrinomonadales > Pyrinomonadaceae > OLB17. The sequence goes on from JAKOVX010000124.1 coordinate 118,709, forward strand.
TCACGCACCGGTTTTCAGCAAGCGAATTCGAAAAGGGATTCGAGGTCATGCGCGAGGGTAACAGCGGCAAAGTGATTCTCGATTGGAGCGAAATTTGATCATGTACGACAATATTGAAAAACATTTCGAAGCGACACTTACTGAGATACGCGATGCCGGCTTATTCAAGTCCGAACGCGTGATCGAGAGTCCGCAGGAAGCACACATCACGGTCAACGGCGGCCACGAAGTTCTGAATATGTGCGCGAACAATTATCTCGGGTTGTCCGATCATCCCGAGATCGTTGCCGCCGCTAAACGAGGATTGGATGATTGGGGCTTTGGTCTGTCGTCGGTTCGGTTCATCTGCGGCACGCAGACAATTCATAAGCAGCTTGAAGAAAAGATCAGCCAATTTCTCGGAACCGAGGACACGATCCTTTACACTTCCTGCTTTGACGCTAACGGCGGGCTCTTTGAAACAGTTCTGAGCGAAGAGGATGCGGTTATTTCCGATGAGCTTAACCACGCCAGCGTCATCGACGGGATCCGACTTAGCAAGGCCCAGCGTTTTCGATACAAGAACGGAGACATGGCGGACCTTGAGGCAAAACTAAACGAAGCTTCGTCGGCCCGATACAAAATGATCGCCACCGACGGTGTATTTTCGATGGACGGTTATATCGCGAAATTGCCTGAGATCTGCGATCTGGCCGATAAGTACGGCGCGATGGTTATGGTCGATGATTCGCACGCGGTCGGCTTTATGGGTGAGCACGGCCGCGGCGTACATGAGTATCATCAAGTGATGGGCCGTGTCGACGTGATTACGGGTACGCTAGGCAAGGCACTCGGCGGGGCGAGCGGAGGCTACACCAGTGGCCGCAAGGAGATCATCGACCTGCTTCGCCAGCGTTCGCGACCATATTTATTTTCAAATTCCGTCGCGCCTCCGATCGTTACGGCGGCGATCGCGGCAATAGATATGCTGACCGCATCAACTGAGCTTCGGGATCGCTTGATGGAAAACACACGCTATTTTCGCGAAAAACTGTCGTCCATTGGCCTCGAGGTCGTCCCCGGCGAGCATCCGATCGTACCCGTGATGTTTGGCGACGCAGTGTTAGCGACAAAGATGGCCGAAGCGATGTTGAAACGCGGGGTTTACGTGATCGCGTTCTCGTTCCCGGTTGTGCCAAAAGGGAAGGCACGCATTCGAACGCAGGTCTCGGCGGCGCATTCTAAAGACGATCTGAATTTCGCAGTGGACGCATTTGCTGATGCGAAGGCTGAATTGGGAATATAGAAATGGCGTGAAGACGGTCACCTAAGACTTCACGCCAACCTATTTGCAATCCAACTGATCGAGTATCCAGCTCGCTAGGCGGCTGCCTGCGACTGCTTGCTCAAGGCGTCTTTCGCCTGTCCCACGACCGAAGCAAATGCCTCGGGCTGTTTTACAGCGAGATCAGCAAGCACTTTGCGGTCGAGTTCGATCTCAGCGAGATTCAGCCCGTGAATGAACTGCGAATATTTGATGTCGTTAAGACGGCACGCAGCATTAATACGAACGATCCAAAGTTTACGAAAATCGCGTTTCTTCAACTTTCTGCCCGTGTAGGCAAAATTCAGTGCGCGTTCGACTGACTCTTTCGCCGAACGGTACAGTTTAGACTTTGTTCCGCGATATCCTTTGGCTAAGGCTAATATTTTCTTGCGTTTTTCTAAACGCTTATTTCCACGTTTTGCTCTTGGCATTTTTCTACTCTCCCGATTCTCTTAAATCTGTGTGACGCGGCGAAGGCGAGATGGCGTGGCGTAGAGAATCACTCCACGCCGCTGTGTATCATGTGTCGCAACGTCGTTAATCTTAGTCGCGGCCGTACGGCAGCATCTTCTCCACGCGTTTCTGATCGCCCTCTGATACCAACACGTCGATATCCAGGTTGCGTTTACGCTTGTTCGTCTTCTTCGTCAGAATATGGCGTGCGTGCGAATGTCCGCGTTTGAACTTGCCCGACGCTGTCGAACGAAAACGCTTAGCTGCGCCCTTATGTGTTTTTAATTTCGGCATAACTTATCTCCTATGAATAACTTATCAGCAACTACTTGAAGTAGTTTCAAAATATCTCGTCGTCTGCCTTGGGTTCTGTAACCGGCTTGGCAACAGCCTTTTTTGCTGGCTTTTTCGGTTCGGCTGGCTTTTCGGCTTTCTCGTCGCCTTCCGATTTAACCGCCTTCTCAATTTTCTTATCGCTCGGGGCGGCTTTTTTCTCAACGATCTTTGCCTTTTTCGGGATGAAGATCGTGAACATCTGATAGCCCTCCATTTTCGGATAGACCTCGACGTCCGCAAGTTCAGCCAGATCGACGGTTAATTTCTTCAAGATCTTTGACCCAAGCTCTCGGTGAGTCATTTCCCGTCCGCGGAACGCAATGGTCGCTCGGACCTTATCGCCGGCCGTCAGCCATCCCTTTGCCCGCTCCATCCGATAGTCGTAATCGTGTTCGTCGGTTCCTGGCCGGAACTTGATCTCTTTGACTTCGACGGTGACCTGTTTCTTCTTCGCGTCGTGAGCCTTTTTCTTTTGCTCGTAAAGGAATTTGCCGTAGTCGATGATCTTGCAAACCGGCGGCTTGGCGTTTGGAGCAATCTCAACGAGGTCAATACCACGATTTCTCGCTTCCTGGATCGCATCGCGCGTATCCATTACGCCCAACGTCTCGCCATCCTCCGTGACTACCCGCACCGACGGAACTCGGATCCGTTCGTTCGTGCGGTGCAGCGGCTCACGAAACCGCGGCTTAAATCTTCCACCAAATCTTCTAGCGATATGTGCCTCCTTTGTTATTTAGCGATCTCAGAGACTTCTTTCAGCTTTTTGCTTTGAGATCATCTCTTTGAACTCTGCCAGAGACATCGCGCCGATATCTCCCTGTTTACGTTCCCGAACCGCAACCTGGCCGTTCTCTAATTCCTGGTCTCCCAATATAAGCATATACGGGATCTTTTGCATCTGTGCGTCCCGAATTTTAGCACCGATCTTATCAGATCTTGTGTTCGATTCGACCCGAAAACCAGCGTTACGCAATTCAGCAGCGACCTGATCCGCGTAATCGTTTATGCGGTCCGTGATCGGCAGAACGGTAACTTGAACAGGTGCCAGCCACAACGGGAACGCACCTGCGTAATGTTCGATCAATACACCAAAAAATCGTTCGATCGAGCCGAACAACGCTCGGTGGATCATGAACGGGCGGTGCTTTAGATTGTCGTCTCCGGTATATTCAAGTTCGAACCGTTCCGGTAAGTTAAAATCAAGTTGGATCGTCCCAAGCTGCCAAACGCGTCCGATGGCGTCCTCGATCTTGATATCGATCTTTGGTCCGTAAAAGGCCGCCTCGCCTTCTATACGTTCGTACGAGATGCCGCGTTCCTTGAGTGCACTTGCAAGCTGATCCTCGGCCGCGGCCCAATCTTCATCGGCACCAAGATAACCTTTGTTTTCCGCTGCTCCGCGGACAGAGAGTTCGAATTTGACCTTGTCGAACCCGTAAGTCTCGAAGACCTTGATAGCAAAATCCAGGCAATCCGCCACTTCGGCATGTACCTGATCGGGCCGGACAAAAAGATGAGCGTCGTCAACTGAGAAGCCGCGAACACGCATCAGCCCGTGCAAAGTTCCGGAAAGTTCCGCTCGGTAGACTGTTCCCATTTCCGAGTAACGCTGCGGCAGGTCGCGATATGACTTTGGCGATGCCTTGTAAATTCCAATATGGAAAGGACAATTCATCGGCTTCAAGCGATACTCTTCGTCCTCGATACTGGTCGGGGCGTACATTGAATCGGCGTAATTGCCCTCGTGCCCGCTCGTTACCCAAAGCTCGCGTTTTGCGATATGCGGCGTAAAAACAAAGCTGTAGCCCCGTCTTTCGAGCTCCTCACGAAGGAGACGTTCCATCTCCATCCGAACGATACCGCCCTTCGGGTGCCATAGGATCAGCCCTTGACCGTATTCCTCCTGGATGGAAAAAAGATCGAGCTCACGGCCAAGTTTGCGGTGGTCACGTTTCTCAGCTTCTTCGCGTTGCTTTAGCCAAGCGTCAAGTTGCTCTTGCGATGCGAACGCCGTCCCGTAGATGCGCTGCATCTGGTCGCGTTCTGCGTCACCCTTCCAGTAGGCACCGGAAAGAGCAAGCAGCTTGAATGCCTTGAGCTTGCCGGTATGCTGGACGTGCGGGCCTAAGCAAAAATCGACAAACGGCGAACCGTCGATGTAATAAACACTCGCTGTGCCGTCGACCTTTTCATCGATCAATTCACACTTTAAGGGTTCGTCGCGGCCCTCGAACATTTCCAGGATGGCAGATTTGTCGACCACGTCGCGTCGATATCGCAGGTCACGCTTCGCCATCTCCCGCATCTTCTTTTCAATTACCGGAAGATCGGCTTCCGTTAGCTGACGTGGAGCGATCACATCATAGTAGAACCCGTAACGCGGGTCTTCCATCAAGGCCGGGCCAACCCCAAGTTTCGTGCCTGGAAACAATTCCAAGACGGCAGCAGCGAGCAAATGAGCGGTAGAGTGGCGTAGAACCTCAAGGCCATCGCGGCTGTCAGCCGTGATGGCCTCGATCGAGAGCACTTCATCCGTGGCGGTAAGTTCGGCGTTGAGATCAACCTCTTGCCCATTTACCTTAGCCGCGATCGATCCCTTGAGTGCGTCGCGGTCTAGTGCCTTAAGGGCATCGATCACCGTCGCAGGCGCAGGAACCGAACGCTGGATGTCACCGAATTTTACGTTTATCTCACTCATATTTTGGTAAATCGTTGATTGTGAATCATGAAACGGGTCATCTGTTGACGGTCCCGATTCAATACAAAAGAGGCCTCAACGAAGTTCGCTTCGCCGCTCCTATCATTCACCATTTCGAACAAACGATTTACTCGTTCACTACTACTTAAATAGATCAGATCCGATAAGAGCGACTTTGCCTTGCAGTATCCGTGGAAACCGCGGTCGTCCCGCCGTTAGAAGCGGGTCGTAGTAGTTGTTAAAACAGCAAAGTTCTTCGTAAGCATCTTATCGAAAGATGTAAATGGTAGTCTCTAGCAGACTCGAACTGCTGACCCCTACCTTGTCAAGGTAATGCTCTACCAACTGAGCTAAGAGACTACACCTCGCACTTTCATAGAGAAAAGCGAACCTTAAGAATGCCAAACAGTGAGAATCGTGTCAAGTATAACTGGGTCTGAGAGCTATTTTGGACGATCATTCGTGGGCGATCACGACCGCTACAACAGACCAGACGCCAAACACGGTGTCGCTCACACACAGACGTACCATTCGTCTGTGTTATAATATAAATAAGGAGAAGTAATATGGTATCACTCATCATTTGGCTAGTTCTGGGTTTTCTGGCAGGTTACATTGCAAAAATGATCCTCCCCGGTACCGATGGCGGCGGCGTGATCATGACTACCTTTGTAGGCATCATCGGTGCCGTAGTCGGCGGCTTCATAGGAACTCTGGTCGGTTATCCGATGGTCAGTTCGTTCAACAACATCGGTGGTTCACTACCGAGTTTTATTTCGTCGGTCATCGGCGCGATCGTCGTTTTGTTGGTCTTCCGAGCGATAAACGGTCTCAGGTTATAGCCCAACAACACTTTCCAATAAGCGAGCCGATCTTCGATGTAGGTCGGCTCGCTCTCCATTAAGCCACCCCGGTACAAAATCTGTGCATCCCGATCGCGACGAGCTTGGTCGTTCGGTCGTCAACGTCGTATGTCGGGTTAACCTCGGTAAACTCGACTATCTTTGTGTTCGCAAGGCTCGCTGCATACTTCACCAATTGGATAAATTCGCCGGCACGTAAGCCGAGCGGTGAGGGGGCAGATGTTCCCGGAGCATCTGCCGACCGAACCGCGTCCATATCGAACCCGAAGAACGTGTTAAGGCTCGAGCTGTGGGCGATAAAGCTGTTTCTGATGCCTTCACGCAATTCGATATCAGCCTCCGCCCGCGATCTGAGAAGTTCGAGGCTGATCCGGTTAACACCGAGGTCCCGGATGTAGTTGTAATAAACCGGCGAGCAAAAATGGGTTTGAAACGCCACCTCGTAGAAATACCTGGGCACCAGGTGTTTTCCATCCAGCAGCTGTCTGTAGGGCGTCCCGCTATTTCGCTCATCGGCTATCCTCACATCGAGGTGGGAGTCGATATTGATCCCGATCCAGCAATCTGCTCCAAATATGTCCGCCATGGCAACGCCATCGGGAAATGAAATGTCATTTCCGCCGCCCAGAATGATGATCCGCTTGCCATCGCGAAGCACCTGTTTCACGACTTCGCATTGAACGTCGTGGGTTTCCTCGAGCGTGGCTCCGATCCGTATATTCCCGAGATCGAACACCTTCTTTTTCATATTAAAGGTGGTGAGCCGGTAAAACTGTTGACGGATCGCGTCTGGAGCAGAAGCAGCCCCCGGCCGTCCACCCGCCCGACGGATGCCGTCGTCCTGGGGACAGCCGAGAATGACGAGATCGGCGGACTCGTAGTGATCCGGCTCGGACTGGACGATCTCACCCATTCGAGGGTCGTGTTTATCGTTCCTCGAGAAGAACAGCGACCGGTCAGGGCGGGTCGTTAGCTCAAATATGTTGGTCATAAAGTTAGTGACTAAAGTATTTTCCAATCCGACAGGTAAGTCAATCGCACTTTCCCGCTGGGCGTCGTGAATGCGGGGCAAACCCGCCGATGAACCTGTCGGACACAGTATGTATTACTTTTGTAACGATCGGAAAAAGCGTTGAAACGCCCTATTTTCGGGAGTATCCTTGGTTTATGAAAGTACTGCTCGTATATCCGGAATTTCCTGAAACGTATTGGAGCTTTAGGCACGCCATTACCTTTGAAGGCAAGCGGGCGGCCTTTCCTCCTTTGGGCTTGATGACCGTATCGTCGATGCTCCCAACCGATTGGGAGAGACGGCTCGTCGATATGAACGTCGAGAGCCTCTGGCCCGACGATGTCGAGTGGGCGGATATGGTCTTCATCAGTGCGATGATCGTGCAGAAAGACTCGCTCGAATATGTCGTAGACCTTTGCCGATCGATGGGTAAGAAGATCGTAGTCGGCGGGCCGTATGTCTCGACCAGTTGTGAGAGCCTGCCGGATGCGGACCACATATTCGTCGGCGAGGCTGAAACGACACTGCCGGAATTCATCGCCGATCTTGAGGCCGGGACGCCGAAGCATATCTACAAGGCTGCCGAACGCCCGTCGCTGCACGAGACGCCGGTGCCTGATTTCTCCATCGTCGAAATCAATGCCTACAGTGCGATGAGTATTCAGTACTCTCGCGGATGTCCGTTCAATTGTGAATTTTGCGACATTATCGAGATCTATGGCCGGGTTCCGCGGACAAAGACCAACCACCAGATGCTCGCCGAGCTCGACGCCCTCAACGCCACCGGCTGGAGCGGACTTGTCTTTATCGTCGACGACAACTTTATAGGGAACAAGAAAAATGTCCGTCTGCTGATGCCCGACCTGATCTCTTGGTCCCAGGCGAATAAATACCCCTTTTCGTTCATTACCGAGGCGAGCGTAAACCTTGCTGAGGACGACGCTCTGCTCCAATCGATGAAAGAGGCCGGATTTCGACGTGTTTTTCTCGGCATCGAGACCCCTGCCGAGGAGAGTTTGAAAGAGGCTCAAAAGGGCCAGAATACGCGCCGCAATCTGCTCGAATCGGTCCATTGGATCCAAAGCTACGGGATCGAGGTGATGGCCGGTTTTATCGTCGGATTCGACAGCGACCCCGAAGATATTTTCGAGCGTCAGATGGCATTTATTCGCGAGAGTGCGATCCCGCTCGCAATGGTCGGGCTGCTCTCGGCGTTGCCGGACACGCAACTCTGGCGGCGGCTCGAAAAAGAGGGCCGTTTGATCGGTGACAGCACCGGCAACAACACCGATGCGACGCTAAATTTTGTGCCGAAGATGAACCAGACGGTGCTTGTCGACGGATTCAAATCGATCCTGAAGAATATCTACAGCCCTAAGGAATATTACAGCCGTGCCCTCGATTGTCTCTCGCGTTTCCATGTCGACCGGATCGAGCCGCGGAGTAGTACCATCATCAAGGACCTCAAGGCGTTCTATAAGATCGTGATGACGCTCGGCATCCGTGACCGGGCCCGCCGCGAGTTTTGGAAATACTTCTACCGGCTCGTACGCTTTCACCCGCGTGATTTTGCCCACGGCATAACGTTGGCCGCGATGGGATACCATTTCCGTCAGATCACCGAAAAATACTGCGCCTAGCACCGGTCAACGCCCGCAGCAGACGCAGTTAAAGTCCGGTGTATTTAGATCGATCTCCGCAAATCGGGCATCGTGCCCGGTGCGGACCTCTTCCTTGTCGGTCGAATCGAAATACTCGTTGATCGCCTCTACGACCGAGAGCTTTTCGAGGTTTGGCAGGTTGAGAAACCCGTGAAACACGACCTCTGCGTTATCCGATAATTTCATAAGTTAATCCCTAAGCTGTCTTTCAGCACGATCTTTTGTCCCACGCCTACTTAAAGTGGGACAAAAGGTGGGACAGGCTAAGTCGTTGATACAATTACCCAAAGCACGTTTTGTCCCACTGTCCCACGATTTTGTAATTTTCACTTTTTTTTTGGGGTGTCGCGTCTCGTGCGTCGTCCGATTCAAAACAATAGTCATCCCGAAAAAGATCACGATCAATGCTTCGTATCCACTATTGTATCATAAATTGAAATGTGTGTAGTACATGCCACGCAATAGGGTCTGAACATCCGACTCCGGGGGACGGGGTTTAGCTCGGGCTTCGACACGACCTAGTTGAACAGATGTGCGATTGTTTCTTCCTCTGATACCATTTCGGCGAATAGCCTCTTTTTTCGCATTGTTCACCACCGGGCTGAGACGTTGATTATGCTAAGATTTCACTCTGTGGTTCGCTCTTACATGAGGTAATTCAGTTTGTCCGAATGTTTCACGTTGATCAAGGAAATATTTTCATTCGATAGGAGCGTCGAATAGGTCTTAATACCATTTTGGAGGAATTTATGAATAGGACGTTTTACAGCGTTTTGATCTTGTTCGTTTTATCTCTTTGCGTTTCTGTTTCGGCTAGTCCGGTTAAAACCGGCAGGACGAATGCCCGTTTGCTTGTCCGCACTTGTACGGGTTCGCAGCTTTCCGTAAGTGTGGATAGTGATTTTCAAGGGGACAGTGCGATGGGCGGGCAACGAAGCGACCAGCTTATTGTCAAAAACATATCACGCTCGCGATGCACGATCTCCGGTACGGCGGGCGCTGCCCTTTTCGATCACCACGGGCGAAAGATGGGACGGTCGGTCAAGCCCAGATCCGGAGCGGCAACTACGCTCAAGCCGGGTGGTGAGGCGACGTTTGAGATCGGCTATCATTCCTGCGAGTACGCGGCCGAAGCAACCGGCAAAAAGAACGCTCGATGCAAGATGTCACGGACGGCGCAGATACGTTTTGCCAGGATCTCTAAGGTCTATACGGTGCGTGAAAAACTCGACGCTGTGAACGGCATCGAGCAGGTAATGGATTTTGAGGCCGTACATTAAAGGCCGCAGGATTGGCATTCCGATTTCTAATGAGTAAAGGTTAAAGAGGCGGGGACGTTCAACGTCCCCGAAGCAAGTTTTATGAGATTGATCCTGCCGGCTGCGGCCATTTTGATCTGTTGTTGCTTTTCCGCTTACGGCCAGAAAACACATGTAAATCCGGTCGATTCGGCCCTGACCAAATGCCTCGTACACGCCAGGGCAACTATGCCGAGGGCCGAGTGTTACAGCAATGCCGAAGCCGCATGGGAAAAGGACGTCGACTCGACGTATAAGGCCCTGATCGCCAAGCTTTCGGCCGCAGATAGGCCCGCAGAGCTGAAGACCAGCGTTGAAAAGACGCAGTCGGCGTGGGAACAATTTCGCGATGCGGAATTCGAGCTGTTTTCCCAGGAATACGGCAAAAAACGCGGGACCGGTTACATCATCCCTCGTATCACGATGCGCATCGATGTGATAAAACCCCGCGCGCTCGAACTCGAACGGCTCCTCGACGCGTATGAGTAGTTGCTCCCCAACAATTTCAGCGTTAAGAAAGCGCTCGGCCGGAACGACGCAACAGGGACGAAAACACGGTAGGATCGCGAAATATATTGTTTGCTGGTCCCGTTAAAGACCTCGTTGATAATCACCCGTTTGATGTAACATCAGAGACATCCGCCCTTATGGAAGGCTATCGAGATGAAATATCGACATGTAGAGATCTTATCGTCTGAAGGTCCCCCTGAACCCGCAGAGATCGGCAAGGTAGAAGCCTTACTTGGGGCCAAATTACCGACGGATTTTCTTGATTTCTTACAGGTTGCGAATGGAGGGTTCCACGAGTACTGCGTTCGGGTTCCGCCCGAGAACGAAGTTATTTCGTTCGGAGACATCTATCTCGCCGGGCCGGATAGTCGGGGAGAATATGGAATCGGGACACTCGTTGGTGAGATTGGAGCCGCGAAAAGTTGGGCTCAAACCCCAGACGCGGTGCTGCCCTTTGCCCGGGATGGAGCCGGTTCGGAGGTACTTCTAGATCTTACTCAAGATGGAAAGGGTAAAGTTGTGGCGTATATTCACGGACTGCCCGAATGGGCCGGACCAATTCAAGAGGATCGGTTCATTGAACTTGCTCCGAGTTTTGCAGAATATATAGATATGCACTTTAAGTGCGAGGGTTTTTTTTTAGGGCGCGGAACTGCGATGTGAGTTCCTCGACGGATTATTAGCACCTTCCATTTCACTTTGTAGGGATCGTAATTTCGTAGGTATCTGCGATTTCTGAATGCCGTATCGTCAATGGCATTTGTCAGAACCGGGAGCGATAGCGGCTCGGCTTCGCATGGAACTCACGGCAATAAGAAAAGGGATGGCTACGTGCCGTTCCTTCTATGTCGGTCTTTTCTGTCCTTTCCTTAATCCTAACGTGATAGATGCAACTTGCAGCGAGAAAAGGAGGCAAATCAAACACAAAACCACCCACGAGAAGACGTTGGTGTCACGAAACAGGAGAACATACTTATCCGGATCATCAAGGTCCCCGCCAATTATTCGCCGCGTGGAATACCACCAGTAAATGCTGGCGAATAAAAGCATCAATTCAACAATTCGAGTAAACAGTCCCCTCTCGAAGATCTTGAATAAAATAAAGAATAAAAGAGCGTAGCCAACCCGCATTTCTAAACCGGCCGCATTAGGGAAAGGATCGGAATCACTGATCCAACCGCCGTTATCCGGTAGTCTTGGATACAAATAGTTGCAGAGTTCTTGCGCCGCGATGAGCCACCCAATGTGCCCACCAGCAAGTGTCTGATTGAGAAACAGCGTGAATATCGCTGCAACTAGGGCAATCCGATTGAGAACTTTATCCATATCTCTTAGTCATTCATCGGGACCTTAATATCATTTTTCTCGGCAAAATCGATCGCCTCTTTGTAGCCGGCGTCGGCGTGGCGGGTGATGCTAATTGCCGTTGGCTTCAGCCAACGGTAGTGTTTTTTCTTTCATTTCCGGCTTCAGCCGAACAGTTGGGCTAAAGCCCAATTATAAAGAAGGGGATTCCATCCGTCAGCTAAAGCTGACGGCAATAAAACGCTGGATCATTTCATCGGAACCCGCACATCATTCTTCTCAGCAAATTCGATCGCTTGTTCGTAGCCCGCGTCGGCGTGGCGGATGACGCCCATGCCGGGGTCGGTCGTTAGGACTCGTTCGATGCGTTTAGCTGCTTCGGGGGTGCCGTCGGCGACGATGACCTGGCCGGCGTGGAGGCTGTAGCCTATGCCGACGCCTCCGCCGTGGTGGAGCGAGACCCACGTGGCACCGCCGGCGACGTTGATCATTGCGTTGAGATAGACCCAGTCGGCGATGGCGTCGGAGCCGTCCTTCATCGATTCGGTCTCACGATTGGGCGAGGCGACGCTGCCGCAATCGAGATGATCGCGGCCGATGACGATCGGGGCCTTTAGCTCGCCCGAAGCGACCATTTCATTGAGTTTGAGCCCGGCTTTTGCACGCTCGCCGTAACCGAGCCAGCAGATTCGGGCAGGCAGGCCCTGGAATTCCACCTGTTCCTGTGCCATCGTCAGCCAGCGGGCGAGATGGTCGTCGTCGGGGAAGAGGTTCATGATCGCTTCGTCGGTGCGGTAGATGTCCTCGCGGTCACCCGAGAGAGCGACCCAGCGAAACGGGCCTTTGCCCTCACAGAATAGCGGGCGAATATACGCCGGGACGAATCCGGGATAGTCGAAAGCGTTCGCGACGCCGTTATCCAACGCACGCTGCCGCAGGTTGTTGCCGTAATCGAAAACGACTGAGCCGCGACGCTGAAATTCGAGCATCGCCTCGACGTGCCGCGACATCGAGTCCATCGCGCGGCGTTCATACTCGGCTTGGTTCGATTTGCGTAGTTCCGCCGCTTGCTCGATATCGAGGCCGACAGGAATGTAGCCGTAAAGAACATCGTGTGCCGACGTCTGGTCTGTGACGACATCGGGAACGATGCCGCGTTCGAGCAGTTGCCAGTGGACCTCGGCGGCGTTACCGTGAAGGGCGATGGATTTTGCCTCTTTCGCCTCCATCGCCGCATTTGCGATCGCAAGTGCATCGTCGAGATCTTTTGCGGCAACATCGACCTGCTTTAACTGCAAACGCCGCTCGATCCGCCACGGATCGACCTCCACAAGCAGTCCGACGCCACCATTAAATGTGATCGCCTGTGCCTGAGCGCCGCCCATTTCGCCAAGTCCGGCGGTGAGGACGAGCTTTCCGGCGAGCGTGCCCCAACCATGTTGACGGGCAAGTGAGCCGAATGTCTCGTAGGTGCCCTGCAGGATGCCCTGCGTGCCGATGTAGATCCACGAACCGGCGGTCATCTGGCCGTACATCATCAGGCCGTCGCGTTCGTATTGATCGAACTGTTCCTGCGTCGCCCAGTGCGGGACGATGTTCGTATTCGCGATCAGTACGCGAGGAGCATCGGTATGCGACTTGAATACGCCGACCGGCTTGCCGGACTGGATCATCAGCGTCTCGTCCTCGTTCAGCTCCCGCATGCAGCGGAGTATCGCGTCAAACGATTCCCAATTACGCGCAGCCTTTCCGCGGCCGCCGTAAACGATCAGATTGTCCGGATCGAACGCGACGTCAGCGTCGAGGTTGTTCTGTATCATTCGATACGCGGCTTCGATCAGCCAGTTTTTACAGGAGAGCTCGGTTCCGGTCGGTGCTTTGATTGTCCTTTTCATTTCGCGGTTCCAGTATAGATTTGTTAATTCACGTTTCTAAGCTACAATCAGCCCATTCGTTTGGCAAACTTAACCAGTGTCTGAAAGCTCACCCCACAAAGCCTATGCCTGAAATTGATCCCAAGATAGCGGAACTCGAAGCCCGGCTTGAGAACCTGGTGCGGACGCAGATCGGTTTTCAGACCGAGATCAGCGCGATACGTAACGAGTTGACCAATCTTCGCCAAGCTTCGGCCCCGTCGCCGCCGATAACGACCAAGCTCGAGCAACCGTCGCCTGAGACGGAAAGTTACATTCAAACGCCGCCGTCGGTGCCAGCGGCTGAGGTGCCAATTGATTCGTATTCGGATCAAGCCGGCATTCGGCCGCCGCGAGAAACTCCCAGATACGAGAGCGAAAGGCCGCAAGAAGAGAGCTATTCGACGTCTAAGCCCTCTGCCGGCGAACCGTCTCGATCCGGTGCCGCGGACTATGAGCCCTATGTCGACACGTCTCACGCGTCAACGAGTGCATTTAACAAGTATGTTGACGACTATGTGTCATCGGCTCGGGAGAATCTCGAAAAATTTATCGGCGAAAATCTGATCAGCAAGATCGGTATTCTTGTCCTTGTCCTCGGCGTCGGTATAGGCGCAAAATATGCCATCGACAACGACCTCATAAGCCCGCTAGCCAGAATAATTGTCGCGTATATATTCGGATTCGGGCTCATAGGTTTGGCAGTTCGTCTGAAGCCCAAGTATCACAATTTCAGTGCCGTTCTCGTCAGCGGCGGCATGGCGATCATGTATTTTGTGACATATTTCGCGTACGCGGCATATGCTCTCATAAACCAGCCGACCGCGTTTGTATTGATGACGATATTTACCGTGTTTACGGTTTCGGCAGCGATGATCTACGATCGTCAGGTTATCGCCCATGTGGGCCTGGTCGGCGCATATGCCGTACCGTTTCTGCTGAGCAATAATTCGGGAAACTTTCTCTTCTTGTTCTCATACATGACCGTTCTGAACGGCGGAATACTGGCAATATCGGTTCGAAAGGACTGGAAGGCATTGTTTTATACGTCGTTCGTCTTTACTTGGGCGATTTATGGCGGATGGCTCGCGACAAAATACTCTGCCCCCGAGCATTTTTATCTCGCTCTCGTTTTTCTCGCCATATTTACTGCGTTCTTCTTAGGTACACGATTGATCCCTCGCGGCCGAGTTGAAACTGAAGAGGACGAACCGGACGACAGCGAAAAGGTAATAACCGTCGGCGTCACAGTTGCGGTGTTCTATTTCTGTCTTATTGCACTTGGAAATGCTCCGGCGGACACCACCCGCTACGTTGTATTTCTCACGTACCTGGCCGCGTCGAGTCTGACAATCCTAGCGATCACGATGAGTAATTTCCGCAAAGTGATCTATTTGATCTGCCTTTTATTCGTCTGGTTGGCTTACGCTCTGTGGCTGGACGATAAATACGTCGCAGCGGAACACTTCTATCTGGCCCTTGTGTTTCTCGGAATTTATGCGGCGATCTTTATTGGCATAACAATCGTTCAGGATCGGCGAAATGAGGGCCCAGAAGAAGATGCAATTTTGCGGCTCTCGATGCTTGCGGCACCAATAGTTGTTTTCTACTGCTGTTTTCTCGCGATCGGTAAGGATCCCGCGGACCCGATCCGTTATGCGATATTCCTTACGTACCTGGCTGCGACAACTCTGACAATTTTGGTGATCACCGTCCGAAATTTCCAGAAGGTGATCTATACGATCTGTTTCGCGTTCGTCTGGTTGGCATTTGGCCTTTGGCTCTCCGATAAATACGTTGCATCAGAACACTTCTATTTGGCCCTTGCGTTTCTGGCTTTATTTCCAGCGATCTTTTTTGCGGTTTGCATCGTTCAGGGCGTGTTGTACAAAGACCCCGAGGAGGATGCGCGATTGCGTCTACTGATGCTTGCGGCTCCGGTAGTAGCCTTCTATTTTTGCTTTTTTTCGGTCAGCAACGTCGATACCACAACACCCACGTACGCCATTCTTTTTTCTTACCTTGCTGCGATCACCGTTGCGTGCGTGACCACCTCGTTTCGTTATTACGGGAAGGCCCTCATTTTTGTATGTTATCCATTGGTCTGGCTCGCATTTGGGTCATGGATGGCGAGATGGTATGTGGCTGACGCACACTTTGGTCTTGGATTGATCTTCTCGGCGATCTTCTTTTCGATCTTTTATCTGACGGCAATGATCTTACGTCTGCGATATGACGAGTTGACCGTGCGTGAAAGTACGGCGATCACGCTGACGAATTCCTTTCTGTTCTACGGTGCAACCTTTAACGTCATGCACAGCCGGGAATCTCTGCACAGCTATCTTGGTTTGTTTACAGCGGGCCACAGCACCCTTCACCTTATCACGGCAAATATTGTCGGATGGATCCGATCTTCGGCCGTTGATATCGTTCAGATGTTGGCCGTGCTCGTCCTGACATTTGCCACGATCGCGATTCCGGTGCAATTCGATGGCAACACGATCACACTAATCTGGGCGGTCGAGGGAGCCCTATTATTCTGGTTCGGCAGGGTGCGACAGGTTCGCACATTCGAGTACTACTCGTATCCCGTGATGATCCTTGCGATCGGCAGCCTCGTCAGAGATTGGGGGATGGCTCTCGGGGATCGACTTTCTCGCAATGCCGGTTTTGACCGGACGCCGTTGATGAACGGCGATTTTGTCACGGGTTTGGTTTTCGTCGCGGCATTTTTCCTTATCTTTCAAACGAACAGGGACAGGCGTAACAAGGCGGTTTTCGGGCCCGAAATCGTTCGCCGCTTCGGCGGCGTGATCGCGGCCGTAGCTATTGTGGCCTTGTACAATACATTTCGCGTTGAAATAGCCAACTATTTTCACCTCCAGACACTCGCGGCCGGTATCGTTAGCCCGATGTCCGCTTTGACCGAACCTACGCTCACCGCCGGATATGACATCGTCCGTCTCAACGCGAGTTGGCAGTTGGTCTACACGATGTTCTTTCTGACAGGCATCGCAGCGGTGAACTTGAAGAGAGCGAGGTCGGCGATCCTAGCCTTTGTTGGTGTCGCTCTGAGCGTTTTGATGCTCGCAACATTCTCGACCGCGGGAATGTACCTTTTTTCGCAGATGCGCATCGGATACATGCTCCACCCACAGGACGTTTCGAATGTTGTCCTACCGATGAACATCCTGATCCGCTATATTACTTATTTATTTACCGGAGCATTGCTATTTTCCGTATATCGAACGACACGGGACGAACTAATTACGGACACGATAGGCGAGCGTAAATTAATGCTCGGCTATGACGCCCTCCTGTATTCGACGTTATTGATCGCCTCAAGTTGTGATCTGATCAACGTGATGGCTCAATTTCATTTGCCTGATGGGACGAGATGGGGGCTGAGCATTCTTTGGGGAGCGTTCGCACTAGGGATGATCGTCATCGGTATCGCATGGAACAAGGCCCATTTGCGGATAGCGGCGATCTGCCTCCTGGCGGTGACGCTGGTCAAATTGTTCTTCTATGATATTGCCGAACTCGGCACGATCCCTAAAACGATCCTCTTTGTCTCGCTCGGCATTTTGCTGCTGATAATTTCGTTTCTATATAACAAATACAAGTCGTTTATCTTCGGGACAAATTTAAGCGACGAAGACGGCCCGTTACCGTGATTGGGTCCGGTATGCCCCTTTTGACCTGACGACGGCTCCGGGTTGGTCGACTTTCACCTTGATCTGGTGGACGGTGCCGGCGGGGCTTTCTTCGGTGGGGTAGAAGCCGAGGAGATATTGGCGTTTCATTTCGTCGGTGATCTGTCGGAACGCGTCCTTGAGGTCAGCTTTTTGCTCTTTGAAGAAATGTCCGCCCGTAAGTTCTGCAAGGCGTTCTAAAAAGGCGACTGCCAATGCGTCCTGAGCTTCCTGTGCCTGTCGCGCACGGCCGCCGGGGAAATTGCCCGGGTTTCGCGGAAACCTATTGTCAGGAAACGGGTTTCGCCGATTGCCGCCGCCCGGGAAACGCCCGATACCGCCGGGAAATCGTCGCATTCCGCCATCCGGGAAGCGGGGAAACCGTGGAGCCATTTGCCGCATTCCGCCGGTCACGTAAAACACCGGATAGATGACCGTGTCGGATTCGGAAACGGAGTCGAAAAGCTTGTTCTTTGACGTCAGACTTCCGAAATCCTTGCCGTCCGTCAGCAGAATTATGGCCTTTCTGCCTTTTATCGACCGGAGTTCGCTGTTAATTGAGGTGTAGACAGCGTCTTGAAGAACGGTGCCGAATTGCTCACCGATCTTCGCGTGGTTGACGGCCTTCTCCAGTGCCCTCTTATCCGAGGTCAGATCGCTGAGTACCAGTACATCGCTGTCAAAGGTGACGATCATGCACCGGTCGTCCGCGTCGAGGTTCTTGATGAATTCCTTCGCAGCTTTTTTGATCTTTCCCAGAACACCGGTCGTACTGCGGCTCGTATCGAGAGCTAGCACAATGTTCATCGGGGCATTCTCGTTGCTGAAGACCTCGATCTTCTGTTCCGTGCCGTCCTGAAAAACTTTGAAATTCGATCGTGCCAACCCCGGAATGTAGCGGTTGTCCCGGTCGCTGACGATCACGGGAATGCTTACGAGCGAAGTGTCGACACGGATGACATCTTCGCCCTTGTCTTGCGCAGAAATGGCGGTCCACGGCAGAATTGCCGCGACCACGATCAAAATGTATCGTGCTAGCATTCGATGATCCTCGGCCTATCGGTCTCTCGTATAAGACGCCGGGCAAATGCGGAAAGTCTCAAAAAAGCTTGAGCCGGAAGCAACAATTGATTATTCTTTGCCTGTCTACATTATCTGATCGAGGTGAATCAATGAAATTTCGTTTTCTCGTGCCGGCGTTTGTTTTGTTGTCGGCTCTCGTTGTTGCCGCTCACTCTCAGGATACTGTCAATTCGTCCGTCGAAACCGTTCCTTACGATGCCGACCTAGCGAAGAAGCTTGGCGCAGACGAATACGGCATGAAGGTATATGTCTTTTGCATTTTGAAGACGGGCCCGAACGACGACAAGATCAAGGGCAAGGAACGCGACGAGATATTCAAGGGCCACATGGCAAATATCGGCCGTCTTGCGAAGGAGGGAAAGCTCGCGGTCGCCGGTCCGTTTGAGAAGAACGACCGTGCGTATCGCGGACTGTTCATTTTTAATGTTCCGACCGTCGAAGAGGCAGAAAAGCTGGTGGTGACCGATCCCGCGGTAAAGGCCGGCATTTTTATCGCCGAATTAACGCCATGGTACGGTTCAGCGTCGTTGATGGCGACGCCGGAGATCCACAGAAAGATAGCAAAGGGTAAACCGTGATCGCATCGAATCAATAACGCTCCAGCGGGCGATTTGCCCTTACGTCCAGATCACAAATTGCCGTGTCGGCAAGTGTTCCGGTGTTCGCACTGGGCGGCTTCCCGATACCGGCCAAAGAATCAAGAAAAATAAATAACCATTTGCATCGATCGGACTTTTGTCTGGCGCTACAACTATGTTAACATTTCCGAAATTCACCATACTTTAGTCTGTTCTCACCCAAAATCTATGAACATAACGGCGCGTTTTATGTTGGTCTTCCTGTTGTTTTGCCTCCCAGGTCTGATTGCGGCTCAGCAGATCAGTGCGAGCCTGACGGGGACGGTAAGTGACTCAAATGGGGCGGTTATCGCCGGTGCGACGGTCACCGCAACGAATCAATCAACCAATTTCCGGCGGACGGTCACGACCAACTCGGAGGGAAGTTATACATTTTCACTGCTTCCGGTCGGACAGTATGAGGTCAAGGTCTCCTTCGGCGGTTTCGCGGATACCAAAGATTCTGTCACACTGCACGTCGGTCAGACGTTATCGTTTAACAAAACGATGTACCCACGGGGTGCTACTGTGGATCCTGTATTCGTCAACGCGTCGTCAAATGTCGACACGCAGACTTCGAAGGTCGATGCCGTGATCACCGACCGGGCGATCGAGAATCTACCTCTCAACGGACGAAATTTCCTCGAACTCGCTCTTCTGACGCCCGGTAACTCGCTGGCCCCCAATTTCGATCCGACAAAAAGCAATACGGTCGTCATCTCGTCGGCCGGACAGGTCGGCCGCGGCGGCAATGTGATGATCGACGGTACGGATAATAACGATGACGTGGTCGGCGGTTCGCTGCTAAATATATCTCAGGACGCGGTGCAGGAGTTTCAGGTTGCGACCAACCGGTTTTCTGCCGAATTGGGCCGCTCGGCTTCCTCCGCGATAAATGTCGTTACGAAGAGCGGAACAAATGTCGTCCACGGCTCGGCTGCGTTTTACGAGCGTGACCGGCGAATACAGGGGCTCCCGGCGACATTCGACCGGACCCAGACTGCACCGCCTTTCGGCCGTCAGCAATATTCCTTCACACTCGGTGGACCGATCATTAAAGACAAACTATTCGCGTTTGGCGCGGTCGAATATCGTGACCAGGCAGGTGCGGTGCTTGTCGGTGTCCGTGATGTCGCGAACCGACGCATCACACGCGGCTTTGCGCCGGCTCCTTTGCACAATCTGTTGCTTAACGGAAGGGTGGACTATCAGGCGAACGCGAAGAACGCTCTGAATTTCCGTTACTCGTTCGAAGATGTTGACGCCCGCGATTCCAGCAAACTCGATCGTGCCCTTGGTTCGGCGAGCTATCTCCAGGACCTCAAGAACCGGTTTCATTCATTCATGGCGGGCGTGGCGACCATACTGTCGACGAAGGCCGTCAATAACTTCACTTTCAGCGTAAACGACTTCAACAATACGACGGACCCGACGGGATCGGGCATTCAGGAGACGTTCCCGAGTATCCTCGACGGCTCGAGCTTCCGCGTTCCGCAGGGAACTAAGCAAAATCGCCTTCAATTCAGCGATACGCTGTCCACTGTCTTCGGCAACCATACCCTTAAGTTCGGCGGTGAATTTCAACGCGTCGAGTCGAGCCTTTCGCTGGGTGTTTTCCGTCAGGGCAGGGTCGAGTTCGTTCAGGATTTTGCAAATGCCGACCGAAACAACGACGGCCAGATCAACGACCAGGACCTGCTGTTCGCGGTTACACTGAGAAGCGGATTTCCGGACCGCGACCTGAATCTGCCTGACGTCAACAACAACTATTTCGCATTTTTTGCCCAGGACGATTGGCGTGTCCGCCGAAATCTGACATTCAACTTCGGCTTGCGTTACGAGGTCGACACTAACGTCAAGAACAACTCCGGGTATGCCAACATCAACCCGCTAGTCGCGTCGTTCTACAAGGGAAACCGAAAAGCCGACCTCAATAATTTCGCGCCGAGGCTGGGGTTCAACTACTCGACCTTTGACGGGAAATTGAGTTTCCACGGCGGCTACGGGATATATTACGACCGCGTCGTGTTGGAGCTGATCACGCTGGAACGCGGCCTCGACGGCCGAGCACTGCCGGTCGAGGTCCGGGCCGGAAATGCATTGACCGATCCGAACGGGGTGCCGATCTTTCTCGATCAAAATGGCCAATTCGTTCCGGGTGCCCCAACGCTTCAGAGCCCGTTCACCGGATTTATCCTGCCGGGAGCCGGCGCGTCCGGGATAAACATCATTGACAACAGCCTTCAGAATCCGATGGTGCAGCAGTCGAACGTCGGCATTCAGTGGGGCATCTCTCGCGATCTCGTCTTCAAGGCAGACTATCTGCACAATTTCGGGACGCATTTCATCATCGGACGGAATATCGGCGTCGTAAATAATCCGGTAGTCGGTGGGCCCGACCGGGTCGTAAACCTGGAATCGAGTGTCAATTTTCATTACGACGGGCTGCTGTTAACTGTTGAAAAGCGGCTCTCAAACCGGTATCAATTCCGGGCGAGCTATACTCTATCGAAGGCATTCAACTACGCGAACGACGACCAGATCCCGTTTTCGAACGGTCCGATCGACTCGAACAACCTGAGGCTGGAATTCGGCCCGACGCCGAATGATCAGCGGCACCGCTTTTCGTTCGCCGGCATCGTGGAACTCCCGTTCGGGATCAACGTTTCGCCGATCCTGACGCTCGCATCCGGTGTGCCGATGGACATTATTTTGCCGAGCGGCCAATCTAGGATCCCGCTGCTGCAGCGGAACGCCGGCGGACGGCTTTTCAAGAACGTGTCGGAGCTGAATGCGTTCATTCAACAGGTGAACTCGGCCGGTGGTGTCGATGGCTCGCCGTTGCCGCTTGCTCCTGCGAATGCCAAATTCAACGACAATTTTAGTTCACTTGATGTGCGAGTCTCCAAAACGTTTACGTTTGGCGAGCGGTTTAGGCTGGAGCCGATCGTTGAGGTGTTCAATTTGTTCAACACCACGAACATTCTCGGCACATCGAACACCAATTACTCGGGTTACGGAAACGTTTTGGGGACGTCCGGCTTCGGGCAGCCGTTGACGACGGCCGGAGGAGTTTTCGGGTCCGGCGGGCCGCGTGCGTTTCAATTCGCCGGGAAATTTACGTTCTGATCAACCGTAATCGTTAATTGCCGTTGATTTGACGGAGCAGAGCGACGTGCAGGCTGGCGCGCTGCGTTTGTGTTGCCGGCGATACCGAACTAATATTTAGTCTTTCGCTTACGCAGCGATGTCGTGGGTGATGGTGCGCATATAGATTTACTACATCTTTAACACCGCATGGCCTGGATCAAGACAATCCCGTTCGACGAAGCCGACGATGATCTAAAGCAGCTCCTGATGGAGACGCGGATCGCGTATCCGCAGGAATATGAGGCGCCGTCTGAGAATTCGAGCATCGTCAACGAATCGATCGTCGACACGCACACCTTGATCCCGGGAGCTCTCAAGCATGCGTTTGCCACATTCAGCGAGCTGATGGATCCGAAGCTTCCGCTCAAGCGGCGTCAGCACGAGATGATCGCGACGATGGTCTCGCTGACGAACGACTGCTTTTACTGACTGGAATCTCACGCAGAGTTTCTGTGTCGCGTAACTTTGGACGAAGGATTGATCGAGGCTCTCCGAACGGATTATCGGACGGCACCGATCACAGAGGCTGAGCGCGTGATGATCGAGTACGTTATTCAACTCACCCGCGATGCGGTCAAGATCACTCCCGCACATCACGAGCGGCTTCACGCCGTCGGTTTTGACGACACCGCAATTCTCCAGATCACGCTGATAGCATCCTGGTTTAACTACATAAATCGTGTCGCGGACGCCCTCGGTGTCGGCCGTGGAGAATTTTGATGGACCGCGTGGATCTAATCGTTTTTAACGCGGGACAGTTGGTGACCTGCGCATCCGACGGCCCGAAACGCCGCGCCGATATGCGCGACGTGGGCATCATCGAAAACGGCTCGGTCGCGATCTCGGGCGGCAAGATCGTCGGCGTTGGGACGACGGATGAAATTTACCGCGGGTTCGACGCGGTTGAGTATTTCGACGCCGGCGGAAAGGTCGTTTGTCCGGGATTTGTCGATCCGCACACGCATATCGTCTTTGCCGGCGACCGGCTTAGTGAGTTTGAGCTGAAGATCAAGGGTGCCGAATATCTCGAGATCCTGGCGAACGGCGGCGGGATATTATCCACGGTTCGAGCAACAAGGGAAGCGAGCATTGAACAGCTTGTTGAGCAAAGCCGTGCCCGTCTGGACAAAATGCTCGCTTGCGGGACGACGACGGTCGAGATCAAGACCGGATACGGCCTGGATACCGAGACCGAGCTCAAAATGCTCGCGGTCATCGAGATCCTCGACAATACGCACGCCATCGAAATCGTGCCGACGTTCCTTGCCGCACATGCGGTGCCGCCGGAATTCAAAGACAACGCCGACGCCTACGTTGACCTCGTTTGCACCGAAATGCTCCCGCTCGCATGGAGATGGTATGAGCAGTCGCAATTTTCGATGAATGGAACGCCATTCTTTGTCGACGTCTTTACCGAAAGGAATGCCTTCGATGTTGCTCAGTCGGAAAGGGTATTTACAACAGCGCAGAGCATTGGGTTCAAGCTAAAAGCACACGTTGACCAATTCACGAGTCTTGGCGGCTCACACGCGGCGATGGCCGCCGGAGCAGCCTCGATCGATCACCTTGATGAGATATCTGACGGCGAGGTTTCGGAGCTTGCCGGCAGCGACACTATCGGGATCGTAATTCCAACCGAGAATTTCAATGCCGGCAAGACGCGTTTTGCCGACGCACGCAAACTAATCGACTCCGGTTGTGCCGTCGCGCTTTCGACCGACTACAACCCCGGCTCGGCACCTTGTCCGTCGCAGCCGATGGCAATGGCGATCGCCTGTCGCTATCAGAAATTGCTTCCCGCCGAAGCTCTAAATGCCGCTACGATCAACGCGGCACACGCTGTCGGTCTTGGCGATTCAGTTGGCTCTATCGAGGTCGGGAAATCAGCCGACATTTGCATCGTGGACGCTGCTGATTTCCGTTTGCTTGCTTATGAATTTGGCGGCAACCTCATCAAGTCGGTCATCAAACGCGGCGAACGCGTCGTAACCTCCTAACCGGGCCGATCTGTGGTAATCTCTCTTTGTAAATGAGTTCTGAGCTGATCATCGACGGCGAAAGCCTCACATTCGAACAGGTAATAAGCGTAGCGTACGGAAATCCGGGCGACCCAACCGTTGTCCTGGCCGAATCCGCACGTGCGAAGGTTGAACGTTCCGCGGCTGCGGTCCAGACGCTGCTCGATCGGGGTGAGATCGCATACGGCATCACGACCGGATTTGGGGCCTTCAAGGACAAGATCATTACCCGCGAAGAAGTCGAGCTCCTGCAGCGAAATATCGTTTTGAGCCACGCCGTGGGAGTGGGAGACAATTTCGATATTCCGACGGTTCGGGCGATCATGCTGATCAGGGCGAATACGCTGGCCCGCGGATACTCAGGCATCAGGCTTCAGACGCTCGAACTCATACTCGATTGTCTCAACCGCGGCGTTCACCCTATTATTCCGGAAAAGGGAAGCCTCGGTGCCAGCGGTGATCTTGCTCCGCTTGCCCATTTTGCCTGTGTGCTTATCGGTGAGGGCGAAGCGGAATTCGCCGGCGAACGTCTTCGCGGCGGCGAGGCGCTGAGGCAAGCCGGACTGGAACCTGTCACCCTCGCGGCAAAAGAGGGGCTTGCACTAACAAATGGAACGACCGTAATGACCGCGGTCGGCTTGCTCGAGACGTGGCGGGCGAAGCGTCTCGACGAGATCGCAGACGTCGCCGGTGCTCTATCGCTCGAGGCTCTGCATGGGACAGTTTCGGCGTTTGATGAGCGGATCCACGCATTGCGGCCGCATCCGCGGCAGATAGATTGTGCCCGGAATCTCCGCGAATTATTGGCAGACAGCGATTTTGTCCGCGAGTTCGATCCGACCAATGTTCAGGACGCATATACCTTACGTTGCATGCCGCAGGTACATGGTGCATGCCGCGACGCAGTGGCATATGCCGAGTGGCTCCTCGAGCTCGAACTCAATTCGGTCACCGACAATCCGCTCATATTCATAAATGATGACGAATCGATCGAGGTGATCAGCGGCGGTAATTTTCACGGTGAGCCGCTCGCTCTCGCGTTTGATTACCTCAAGATCGCTCTCACGGAATTGGGCAATATTTCCGAACGCCGCATTATGCGGCTCACCGACGAGTCGTCCAACGCCCACGTTCTCCCTGCTTTTCTGACGGAGTGCGGCGGGCTCAATTCAGGTTTTATGATCGTTCAGTACACTGCGGCGGCTCTCTGTACGGAGAACAAGATCCTGGCTCACCCCGCGAGCGTCGACACGATCCCGAGCTCGGCAAATGTCGAGGACCACGTCTCGATGGGAGCGACCGCCGCGTTGAAGCTGCGAGAGATAGGCACTAATTTGGAAACGATCCTCGCCTTGGAGCTTTTCTGTGCGGCTCAGGGCGTGGATTTTCGTAAGAAGTCGCTCGGTGACGCGGCCAGGCTCGGAAAGGGCACGCGGGACATTTACGCAGCCATCCGCGAACGGATACCGTTCATCGAACGGGACGAGTATATGAAGGATCATATTGAATCCGCGAGAAGCATCGTCGAAGGTTTTGGAAGATCATAATTTTCGCTATGAACATTCAAAGATTATTGGGATTGATCGCGATCGGGGCTCTCGGAGCAAGCTGCTGGTCGATGGAATCGAACGCGAACGCCCGGACATCGACGCCGGAGGTGATCTCGGCATCGTCGCCATCGGCGTCACCGACCCCGAGCTCCTCGAAGTCGCCGTCCACCAATTCGAACATGTCAGATAAGCCCAAAGAGACCGGTTTCCTTAAGAATTTGCCCGAAGGATTTGAACAGCCGACTGACGATGCCGGCCGTCTGCTGCTGAAAGAATACGGTTCAGTCTTTCTTGCACGCGGCGGAGCCATTGCACCGAAAAAGGTGGTCTTCAAGGACGCGTCTGACGTAGACTCGTTTCAGGCGTCCCTGCAGCGGTCAAGCGAGATCATCGGCGGGATGAAAGTCGAACTGCAAACGCCCGCGATGAATGCCCTTAAGGATGCGATCACCGAGGCCAAGGCCGCGAACCTGACGATCGGGCCGCGCGGTGCGGATTCTTCTAAACGCGGGTACGATCAGACCGTCACGCTCTGGGCAAGCCGGGTCAATCCGGGCTTGGCCCATTGGGTCGGAGCAGGAAAGATCACCGCGGCGGAGGCGGCCAGGATCAAGAAGCTTACGCCCTACGAACAGGTGCCCGAGATCCTGAAGTTGGAGACTCAGGGAATCTACTTTGCCAAAGATCTCTCCAAATCGATCATCTACTCCGTTGCACCTCCAGGGACGTCGCAGCACCTCTCAATGCTCGCACTCGACGTAAAGGAATTTGAAAACTCGCGCGTTCGGGACATTCTCGCCAAACACGGCTGGTTCCAGACTGTCTCGTCCGATCTGCCGCATTTTACCTATCTCGGCGTGACCGAAGCTGAACTTCCGGGTCTCGGGCTCAAGAAAGTGACGGATTCCGGCCGGACTTTCTGGGTTCCAGATATTTGATCGTCCGACTTGGACTGAAAAAAAAAGCGACGACCAATGGGCCGTCGCTTTTCTTTTACCAGAATCGCAAATCGTTTTAGGGGAGAATATACGGTGCGAGCAGCCGCATCCACGCACGCTCGGCACGTTTATATTCCGTTTCGCATCTCACGGCCCTGTCCGAAGGCAGGCCTCTCGGGCCGACGATACCGGCATTCTTCTTGGGGTCGCTGCCGTAAACGAGGCAGAGCATATCGTAGAAGCGGGTTT
Organism: Acidobacteriota bacterium; assembly: GCA_029781855.1. Taxonomy (GTDB): domain Bacteria; phylum Acidobacteriota; class Blastocatellia; order Pyrinomonadales; family Pyrinomonadaceae; genus OLB17. The sequence continues at coordinate 145,367 of JAKOVX010000124.1, forward strand.
TGCTGAACGAATGCTCATCCCAGAACAGCATCGTGCCTTTCGTCTCGCCGCGGCTGGCAATATCAAATTCGATCGCGGCGTTAATTGCGCTCACTTGGCCCTCTTTTGAACCGTCCAACATTATGACCGTTGCGAGCTGGTCGACCGCGTCCTCTTCACGGCCCGTCGCCGGCAGATCCCAAACGTCGATCAGGCAATGCCCCAGCTCGTGAAAGAACGTCTGAATGATAGTGTCTTCGACCATCGAGTCGACTTTCGCCTGGTCCTTGGTAATGGTCTTGAACTCCCGGTCAAATTGATCTACGAGTTCGTAGCAGATCGTGATCTCAGTCGTGTCCGGGCTGTAAAAGGCATTCGCCTCGTTACAAGTGTCAAAATTGAGATAAACGTCCTTCGGCAGAGCGATCAGCCCGTTCAGAGCATCGGCGATCTCCTTTAAGATCGCTCTCTCGTCCGCCGGCATCGGTTTCTTCGGGCCCTGCGCAAGGTCCGCGGGCGAATAACCGACCTTGAAATCGCCCTTGTCGAGGGCGAGAGCACCGGATTTCGGGTTGGTTTGTGCCCAAAGCGACGACGCGAAAATGGTGATCAGCGATAAACAGAGGATCGATCGTTTTGTACCTATCTGGCTCATTGTGAGGTCCTGTCTTGGCGGCGATCTCGGCTCGCCGTGCCGGATTTCTAAGATAGCTGATTTGTTGGAATTAACCGTTACTCTGGATCGAGTTGAGAAAGTGTAGATCGAACCATTTCGGCTGTCAATTGAAATATCCCGACACCGCAAAAATGCCGCGTCGACCGCTACTTTCCAGACCGAAAAGCAGCGGGCAGTTATCCGGCAACACAGGCAGAAACGGAAAAGCCGGACGACGGTGCCCGGCTTCGGTCTCGGTCAATAACGACCGACTGATTTGAAAATGTGGTACACCCGGCAAGATTCGAACTTGCGACCCTCTGATTCGAAGTCAGATACTCTATCCAGCTGAGCTACGGGTGCGTGGACCTGTTTAATACTAAATTTCCGTCGGCGTGATTGCAAACGCCGTGGGCTTACTTGACGTTAGCCGGTGCCGGATTCGGCGGAGTTTTCTGAAATTCAGACCGCACGTAACCAATAATGTCCTTGATCTCCTGCTCGCTGAGCTTGTCCTTGAATGCCGGCATTCCGTCTTCAGGAAAGCCGTCGGTTATGTATTGTACGTATTTGGCGTCGGGCTTGGCCGCGAGCTTCGCTGCGGTGAGATTGTCAGGTTCGATCGTTTTGCCATCGACAGTGATCTTTCCGCCGGTACCGTCTTCCTTGTGGCATTTCGCACAGTTTGTGCTGTAGAGCTTGGCGCCGGATGCAGTTTCGGCGGCAGGTGACGCCGCTGCGTTCGTGTTAACCGCGGGTTTGGAATTGCTCGACGCCGTATTCGTCGTGTTAGACGTCGCCTGGCTGCATGCAACCGCGGCCGCGATCGCACCGATAACAATAAATAACTTCAGTTTCATCATTTACAATACTCCGTTGCTTGAATAGAAAACCCCAAAAGTTTAACTTATGGGAGCACGTCCTTGCAATAATTTAGGCCGGAATTCGGCTCTCGAGCCGCCAGATCATGGGATAAAACGGTATGAAATCACGAATCGCCATTCTCTTCGCGTTGTTCGCTCTTTCGAGTATTGTTGCTGTCGGCCAGATCACGCCGACCGAAATGCGGGTTTCCGGGCTCAAGGAACCCGTCACGGTCAGGCGTGACGCCAGGTCGATCCCGTTTATCGAGGCAAAGAATGACGCCGACCTGTATTTTGTTCAGGGTTGGGTGACTGCCAGCGACCGTCTCTGGCAAATGGATCTGTTGCGTCGCGTCGCGCGTGGGCAAACGGCGGAGATCTTTGGAACGGCAGCTCTTGAACGGGACAAAGAGTGGCGACGGTTCGGCTTCGCCGACGTCGCCAATGAGAGCGTCAGTCAGCTAACACCGGAGTTGCGCGATGCCCTCAACAGTTACGCTCGCGGTGTCAACGCCTACATCGCGACCCTCGACGAAAAGTCGCTGCCGGTCGAATTCCGCATCCTTCAATACAAACCGAGCCAGTGGACACCGACCGACACGATCGTCATCGGCAAGATCCTCGCGGACGCACTTAGCACGACATGGCAAAACGACCTTTTGCGTGCCTCACTTTCTAAGCTCTCGAAAGAGAAATACGCCGACGTGACGAATCAGGTCACGCCGTTCGATGTCGTGCTTTACGGCACCGACAAGCCGGGCGGACGCGGCGAAATTCGGCCGGAGTCAGCCGGGATCGACGAATCGGCACTTGCGTCGGCGGCACGCCAGAACGAACTGCGAGAGCAATCACTCGCGATGCTCGGCCTGTACGCAGAGGATCTTGCGGCGAGCAACAATTGGGTCATTTCCGGAAAACGCACGGCGGACGGCAAGCCGATATTGGCTAATGATCCGCATCTGTCGCCGACGGCGCCCGGCATTTGGTACCTGACACATCTCTCGACACCGACGATGCGGGTATCGGGTGTTACCTTTCCCGGCGTTCCCGGGATCATTCTCGGCCATAACGAAAACATCGCCTGGGGAGCCACCAACGTCGGACCGGACGTGCAGGACCTCTACGTCGAAACATTTAACGATAAAGGCGAGGTGAAAACACCGACCGGATGGGAAAAGCCTGCTGTCCAAAAGAACGAGATCCGCGTTCGGACAAATCCGCTAAAGACCGACACGACGGTCGTGAATTACGATGTCACGGTCACCCGCAACGGCCCGATCATTCTGGACGAAGGTGGCAAACGCTACGCACTCAAATGGACAGCTCGAGATCCCAAGAACAGCGAATTTGAGGCGTTTTTCGGCTTGAACCGGGCGAAGAACTGGGAAGAATTCAAGCGTGCGTTGAAGACCTACGGCGGAGCGACGCAAAATTTCGTTTACGCAGATTCGAAAGGGAACATAGGCTGGTACGCTGCCGGTCGGATCCCGCTCCGAAAGACGGGCGACGGAGCTCTGCCGTACGATGGCTCGACGAACGACGGCGAGTGGACGGGCTACATCCCGTTTGACGAATTGCCGCATCTCTACAACCCGCCCGCGGGGCTGGTCGTAACCGCTAACCAGCGGATCGTCGGCACCGATTATAAATATCCGCAGATGTCCCGTGACGTCGCCACCCCGTGGCGGGCTCGTACGATCTTGAACGACCTGAACGCTAAGCAGAAGATCAAAAGCGATGACGTCCGCGACGTGCAGTACGAGACGTTCAACATTCCGCTCGACGCCCTCGCGAAACGGATCGTGAAGGACGCGGCAGCTTCCGCTGAGACTCTTGCGGTCCTCAAATCTTGGGACGGCAAGATGGCGGCCGATTCACGCGGTGCCGTGCTCGCCGATGAGATCCGGAGCTGCGTGGCGCGCAAGATCGCGAATGAGAACAAGCCCCTGCCGTTTTTCCTTGTTCGCGAGCGGATCACAGACTGGGCGATCCGTGAGAATGTCGCACGTTGGCTGCCCTCCGGTTTCAAGGACTACGACGACCTGTTAAAGACGTGTGATTCGAGCGTCAGGGTCAGCCTTGCCGATCCGAAGCGGCTCGGGCCGGAAGAGGCTAACTGGGTCTGGGGCCGTATGTTTCAGTCGCATTATCCGCATCCGCTGGCTGCGGTGCCGTTCATCGGTGCCCAATTTGTCGTTCCGTCGATCCCGATCGCGGGAAGCAGCCAGTCGCCGAATGTCGGCTCGAACGTCTCGATGCGTCACATCGCTACGCCCGGCAATTGGGAAACGACCCGCCACATCATCCCGCTTGGCGAATCCGGCGACCCGCGATCATCGCATTTCAAGGACCAGTTCGACGCCTGGCAAAGCGGGACGCCGATGATCTTTCCGTTCAGCAAATCCGCCGTCGAAAAAGCTGCGGTCGAGGTCGTTACGATGCTGCCGAAATAGTCGGGTTGGAAAAGAGAAAACAGTTTACCTAGGGAGACGCTCAAGGAAATCGCTGAGTATGATCGACGCGGCTTCGCTGTCGACCAGCTTTCTGGCGTCTCGCGGATCGATGCCGCGTTCCCAGAGCCGCGATTTTGCCTCGTAGGAAGTTACGCGTTCGTCCTGCAGGTAAACGGGTATTTCCAGGGAGAGCCGGAATTTGCGGGCCATGCCGCGTGCTTCCACCGACATCGGACTTTCCGAGCCGTCAGATTCTAACGGCAAACCAATAACAACCGCGACGGCATCATACTCGGCAACGATGTTTTTGACCCGTTCAAGCAACTTTTTCCAGCTCGCTCGCGTTATAACTTCGACGGGCCGGGTGGTAACGCGCAGCTCATCGCAGATGGCGACACCGATGCGTTTCGTTCCCGGGTCAATTGCGACGATCCTGCCCGATGGTGGAACGGTCGAAAGATCTGTAAACGCCGGGTCATTAGTTGTATCTATTTGTTGCACGAATAATTTCGATATCGGATAATAAACAGCGTCTTTATTGCGTTGTTCAAGACAGAGGTATTATATGTCAATTCGCGGAAAAGTGTGGGTTCTTGTTCTCTCCGGAGTTATTGCGGTCTACGCCGTGATCGGCGGCCTTCCGTACGTCGGCAACGTACTGACCACCCAGGCCCAGCAAACGGTCAATGATCCGAACGCTCAATTGCGTATCGTCGATTCGGTTCTCCAGCATATCCAGAACGACTACGTCGACGAACCCAACATGGAAAAGGTCCGTATCGGTGCCCTTCGCGGCCTTGCGAACGGCCTCGACCCGTACTCGTCATTCCTGACGGCCGATCAGGTCCGCGACTATCAGGCCAATAAGGACGCAAACAAAGCCGGGATCGGTGCCGAATTCTCACAGGTATCGGGTTACCTGTACGTCGTCTCGGTTACCAAGGGTGCTCCGGCCGACAAGGCGGGCATCAGGGCCGGCGATGTAATCGAGTACATCGACAATAAGGCAAGCCGTGACATCTCGCTCTATGACGCCCGTGAATTGATCAAGGGCGATGCCGGTTCGACCGTTGCCCTGCGAGTGCTTCGTTCCGGCGAGAAGCCGCAAACCATCAAGGTCACCCGCGGCACGTACAAGGCTCCGTCGCCCGAGTCACGCGTTGAGGCCGGCAAGATCGGTGTCGTCAAGGTCTACAGCCTTGAGGACGGCGAATCGAACGCGATCCGTTCGCAGGTCGAGAACCTGGAAAAACAGGGCGTGCATAAGATCGTCCTTGACCTTCGCGGCGTCGCGGCGGGCAAGATCGAAGAGGGCGTCGCCGTGGCGAACCTGTTCATCAAGGAAGGCGATCTGGCCAAGGTGCTTGGCCGCGAGAACAAGGTCATCAAAACCTATACTGCCGATCCGGCTAAAGCCATCTTTGACGGCCCGATGACGGCACTTATCGACCTCGGCACCGCCGGTGCCGGAGAGGTCGTGGCCGCTGCGATCCTCGACAGCAAACGCGGAGACGTCGTTGGTGAACGCAGCTTTGGTGCGGGCACCGAGCAACAGCTTATTCCGCTGAAGAGCGGCGACGGCCTGCTGCTGACAGTTGCCAAGTGGGCTTCGCCGAGCGGTGCACCGTTCCTCGGAGAGGACCGTGCAAGCATGGGCGTCAAGCCGTCGGTTGAGGTCAAACGGCCGGATACGCCGACACCGCTCGACCCCGAGGACCTGATCGATCAGCCGGACAATTCAAATAACCCGCAGGCAACGCCGACGCCGGACAAACCGAAAACACCGGCCGCGGTCGAGGACATACAGTTGAAAAAGGCCATCGAACTGCTTACAGAAAAGGCGAGTACGGCGAAAGCGGGAGCATAATCCGCCAGTCGACGGACCTTTCCCAGAGACTCATCGGGCCGGGGCTTTTTGCCTCGGCCTTTTGCATTGAAATCTGTTGTCGTTCATATGGAACACTGCTAATATCAATTCTTAATGAGCGACGCGGAATATGCCATTCGGCCATTACGGGAGGACGACCTCGGCGAGTGGTTTCGCCTTCGCAGCCTGCTCTGGGACGAAACGCCCGAAGACGACCATCAGGAAGAGATGATGGACATTATCGAGCACTCCGACACGCAGTTCGTCTCCGTGGCAGACCTCGGAAATGGCCGCCTCGCCGGATTTCTTGAGGCAAGCATCCGTCCGTTCGTTGACGATTGTTCGAGCGAGAATGTCGGGTACCTCGAGGGCTGGTATGTTGAGCCCGCATTTCGCCGGCGTGGGATCGGCAGGGAACTTGTCGCGGCGGCCGAAAAATGGGCTCGCGTACAAGGGTGCAGCGAAATGGCGTCTGATGCCGAGCTCGGAAATGGCGTGAGCGTCGCGGCCCACGGGAACCTTGGCTACGAAGAGACCTCCCGGTTAGTGCATTTTCGAAAGAATCTTTAGAAAGTTTGTGAGATCCAGATCCATCCGATATTTTTGTCTTCTGACGGCCCTCGTCTTCTCAGCGGGGCTCGGGGCGGTTAACGCTCAGTCGTCGGACCAGAATTTCCCGACGCCGGTTACGACCTCCGAGATCCGCGGGACGATCCGTGCCCGTGACATCGGCGATTCGCGTGTGACGACGTATTTCTACGCGTTTGACGGCGAACAGGGCGATGTGTTCGTGAACGTCCAATCGCGAAACTTCAACGGCGACATCGATATCTTTACGGCGGACACACTGCAGCCGCTGACGAAGATCGTGATCTACGCCGACACCGGCATCACCGAGACCGGCCGGATCGTTTACCTTCGAAAAAGCGAAAGGCTGCTGCTGCGAATAGAGGGCCGACCGCCGGGCGACGACCCTTCGTCGTTCGTCATCAAGTTTGCGGGTAGTTTTGTTGCCCTGAGTGGTTCGGATGTTCCGGACGGCGGATCGGTCCCAAAAGTCCCGTCGCGCGACATCGACGGCGTCCGCCTAAACTCCGCCGGAGCCGTAGTTCCGGGGACCGAACGGCCAAAACCGGCTGATCGCGACAATGATTCCACCGCCCGGGAAACAGAGTCAAAACCCGAGAAAACTCTCACTCTGAAAAAAGAGGTTGCTCCGAAAAAGACGGAAACGACGGCCCAGAAACCGAAACCTGTTCGAAAGCCGCCGACCGGAACGGCCAAGACCGTCGCTCCGCCAAAAGTCGTCGTTACCTCGAAGATTCCTCCCGATCCACTCGCCTCGATTCGTTTGATAATCGAGTTGAAGGACGGAACCACGTACGAGAAACCGATGAATGAGGTTTTACGGTTCAGCACCGACAGCCGTGGAACCATCACCGTGATCGGCAAGGACGGCAAGGTCGTCCGTTACCCGATCACCGATGTCGCCAGGGTGACGATCCAGTAGCCTCGCCTACGCGTAGCTATGCAGGCCCTTCAGCAAGTAGCTCACACCCAGATAGGTAAAGATCACAAGCAGAAATCCGACGATCGCGAAGTAGGCTGAGCTGCGGCCCTTCCATCCGCGCGATATCCGCGTGTGCAGGAACGCAGCGTATGTCAGCCACGCGATCAATGCACCGGTCTCCTTCGAATCGAAACCCCACGGGCGTCCCCAGGATTCATTTGCCCAGATCGCACCGGTAATGAGCAGCATCGCGAGCCCGGCAAACGCCAGGCACGCTGTTTTATACATAAGGCTGTCGAGCGAATCGAGACTCGGGAGCCGGTCGATCAGGGCCTCGGTCCGGAACCCGAACAGGATCACAAAAAACGTACCGACGAGAGCCGTCAGCAGCGCGGCAAGTTCGACCGGGTTCGTGTTCAGGCTGAGGAACATCTTCGGGCCGGTTGACTGCAGATACTGCTTCGCCATCTGCTCGTACTGCGTGTTCGTCAATGCCGAAAGCTCCTGCACCGACATCTGCTGATTCTCGGCAATCGCCATTCCGGCGGTCACATACTGCGACGGGTCCTTGGCGAGTTGAGACTGTAGTTTGGTATAAACATCCGTCGACGAATTGATCCCGGTCACGAGAAGTCCGACTGAAACGATCTGAGCAACGAAAGCGAGTTTAAGGAGAATGTGGCCGAATTTCCTGGCCTGCAGGTTGTCTCGATAAAGATAGAACGCGAATGCGATCATAGCCCCGAGCAGCAGCACGCCCGCAATTACGAGTGCCGGACCAACATATGGGACCTCGAGACGGAATGGGGCCGAAAACGGCTTCTTGCCGTCTCCGCTGGGAACAAAGATGCCGGCTCTATAAACGAACGCGGTAAAGACCGAGAATTTACTGACCGTCGCGAGCACCGACAAAGCGAACAGACTCGACCAAAACGCCATCGCTTCGACCTTGACCTTGTCCTTAAGAAGATAGATGACCGCAACCGCGAAACAAACGAGTGCAATGCCGTAGCTCAGGCTCGCGACGCCGACGTGGATCGGACGCCAATACGAATCGAGTACCGGCGGCAGATCGATGAACTCACCACCGATAAATCGAGCGAGCGTCAGGATCAGGGCCGCAAGCGGAAGCGTAAACGCGGTCAGGATGCGGAAATTGTTACGCCGTGCAAATAACAGCGTCGTGATACCGGCACCGAACGCGAACGCGAGGCTCAGGTCGTAAAGGTTGGCGAACGGGACGTACCGGAAGATCCACGGCGACGCGGCATTGCCGCTCGCGCGCATGATCGCCATTTCGTGGTCGTAGGCTCCGACCCAGCGCACAAGCCAGCTTGAAAGATTAAAGAATACGCCTAGGCCCGCTCCCCAGAATCCGATCTTTTCCGCCATCGACGACGGAGCGTAGAGATTGGTCAGCGTAAACAGCGCCGCCAGAATGTAGCACGCGAGGGCGAGCATCATCAGTGCCGTGTCAGATACGAAGGCCGTTCCGATCTCAAGCCGTAGGCCGAGCATCAAAAATGCACCGACGATGACGATCAGCGCCGGCAAGAACGACTTAAACTTTCCACTCGATTCCAATCTGTCCAATTCTTCCATTGTTTTGTACTGCTATTGATCGTCCCTGATCGATCGGGCGATCGTCTTGAACTTATCCTCGAACCCGAACTGATTCCGGTTCGCTTCACCTGCGAGAGTAACTTCGAAATTTCCGTCCGCCGATCTTGAAACGAACGCCCAAACACGCCTGTGAGAGAAGAAGAAAACGAAGCACAACGCCCCGATCAGCCCAAATCCCCCGATGTACCAGGCGATGAACGCCGCACTGAACGGGTCGTATTTGATCGAGAGGATGTGCGCCAGCGGCGATTTTTCGTATTCGGCGAGATGCCATTTATAACCGAGCTTCGGGGCTCCGACGGGGGCGTTGTCGGGGAGTTTCTGGGCAAACGCAAAAATGCGCGTTTTCGTGCCGTTCGGCGGCGTCACGTTGAGCACGGCAACCGGATTGTTGTACTCGCCGCTTTTTGTATCCGGCTTTCCGTTCGGCCCGAACGTAAAATCGGGTAAGAATTGCTCGAACTGAACCTCCGTTCCGTCCGCCAGCTTTGCCGAGCCGTTACGCTCGATCTTGAGTTGGACCGGATCGCCGCCACTTGCAGGCGTGAGGTCGAGCGTGATCGTCCGGGCGTTCCCGACCGGGATCGTCTGTGCCTGAAAGAAACGATATCCGCGATAATTCAGCGGTTTGTTCAGACTCACATTCTCGTCGATCACGCCATAGCTCGGATCTTCGATCTTCAGTTTTGTGCTCCAGTCGAGGGTGTTTGAGACGTCGATATTGCCGTTCGGATTGATCAGCGTCTGCGAAATGTCCGTACATTCCATCGAGAAGGGAAGTTTCACGTTGAAACGCTCCTTCTTGTCCAGGTCGAACCGGATCAATTGGATCTCATCGGTCTTTTCACCCGGAACCATCCTAACGTCCGCGTCGAAGCCCGTTTGCAGCGCAACAAAATGCCCGAGGAACAACGTCAGCAAAAAAACGTGCACGACGTAAGCTCCGAGCCGGTTAAGCCTGCCCTTTTCGCCGAAAACTACGGTGCCCGCGACGTTTCTGACGGACGAAAAGTCTTTTCGGCCATCTGCATCAGTCCCATATTCGGAATAGCTCGTCTCGGTAACGGCCGTGTTCATTCCGCCGGCATCGAGCGCCTTTCGGACCTTTGCCGCCGCGTCTGCCGCGTCCGAAGCCTGGATCTGAAAAGTCTCGTGCAGCTTATGGTTGCGGAGCCAGTCGCGTGTCGCAGTGAGTTTCGGCTCGGAAATGTACTTCCAAGCCGATGGGAACCGGTCGATCGATGCAAGGACGATATTCAGCGACAGCAGGAGCAAAAGGGCGTTGAAGTACCAGCTGTGGTACACATCGAAAAACCCAAGTGCACCGTAAACCGTCTTTTCCGCGGGCGTCAGGGAAACGTAGTAAGCATCAAAGCCCTGCACGTTCTGCTGAACGATAAGCATTCCGATCATCGAAAAGACGACCAAAATGCACAGCTGCACCACGCCGAACCTCACCGAACTTAAAAAGTCCAATACACGGTTTAGCAATGGCGCCGCTTTCGGTTTGAATGTTTTCGCGGTCTCTAAAGTCTCTTCAGCCGTCGACATCTGTTAGTTAGAGAATATCTTAGCGATAAATGTTTGTCACCTTCCTCAAAAAGTAGTTACTCTGCAGAGCAAAAAAATACCTGATTATCTAATTCAAATTTGGAGATTCTATTTTGAGACGCTATTCTTTTCCATTAGGTTTCACTCGTTTTGGCTAATTTAATGGACACGTTCACGGCTCAGATCGAAGAAGTAAAGGCAGCCGGCTTTCGGGAAAAGCTCGGCGCGTATTTTGAGCTTACCAAGCCTCGCATCGCGTTTCTGTTGGTGTTGACGTCTGCCGCGGGTTTCTACCTCGGCACCAAAGGCACGTTCGATGTGTCGCTCTTCGTCAATTCGATGATCGGCATCACGCTGCTCGCGTTCGGCGTCGCGACGCTTAATCAGTGGATGGAGCGGCGGATCGATCCGTTGATGGAGCGGACCGCCGGACGGCCTCTGCCTTCGGCCCGGATCTCGCCGACCGAAGCTCTCGTTTTCGGTTTGGTGCAGTGCGTGGCGGCCGAGATCTATTTGCTGGTACTCGCGAATCCGCTGACCGCGGTGCTCGGGGTGATCGTCATTGTCGGATATGTACTCGTTTACACTCCGCTGAAGACCCGCACGACGGCCTGTACGGCGATCGGAGCGATACCGGGTGCTTTGCCGCCGCTGATGGGTTGGACGGCCGCCGCCAACGAGATCTCGCTTGCTGCCTGGGCGCTCTTCGTGATGCAGTTCCTGTGGCAGTTCCCGCATTTCATGGCGATCGCGTGGATGTATCGCGATCAATACAAGGCGGCCGGAATCAAGATGCTCCCTGCGGTCGAACCGGACGGACGATTGACCTTTCGGCAGATCGTGCTGTTTACCGTGATGCTGCTTCCGATCAGCCTTGCCCCATTCTTTTTCTTTAAGGCCGGCTTCATCTTTCTGGTCGGTGCGACGCTGCTTGGCGGGTGGTTCCTCTGGGCGGCGATAAAAGCGGCCCGGTCGAAGTCCAACGCCGCGGCGAAGTCCCTGCTCCTCGTTTCGGTCTTTTACCTGCCGATACTCTTTCTCCTGATGGTTATCGATAAGCGATAAGGTTATGAAAATTGGAACAGCTGAGATACTCGACGAGCCCGAAGAAAAAAAGCGCAAACGAGCATCCATCACCTCCGGTTTCGGATCGGGAAACAGCGGCGGCAATAACCGTAATGGCGGCGGTGGCGGCAGCGACGGCCCGAACGACGACGATCAGGTCGACGACCGCGATACTTTTACCGAGAGAAAATCGAAGATCCTGGCGTGGTTCGTAATGCTGGTGGTCGTCATGACCTTCGGCGGCCTTCTCGCGGCATACGTCGTGATCTCAACAAACAAACTTCAGGAATGGCGGCCATTCGATCTGCCGTACCAGCTTTGGATCAGCACTCTGCTGATCATGGCGAGTTCGATCAGCTTTTATTACGGTGACAAATACATGGTCGCCGGCGACCATCGCCGTTCGAAATTGTGGCTGCTGATAACCGGAGCGATCGGCATCCTTTTCGTTTGTTCGCAGGTGATCGCCTGGATGGTGCTCTCGGCAACCGGCCATTTTATGGAAGGGAACCCGTACGTCGGATTCTTCTACATGCTCACGGCCGTTCACGCCGCCCACGTTCTCGGCGGACTCGTTGCTCTCGGGGTCTTGCTAAAACGTTCCTGGGCCCCGCCGACTGACGATCTCGCCCAATTGCGGCGAACGATCCTTTCGCAAGTCGTCGGCTGGTATTGGCACTTTATGGCGATCCTCTGGGTGATCCTCTTCTTTTTCCTCGGTTATTGGAAGTAGCAGAATGCAGCAATTATTAGGGATCTTTCCGCATTTGAATGCGTCACTTAACGGCCTGAGTGCCGTTTTTCTCCTTTGCGGGTTCTATTTCATAATGAAGAAGCAGATCCGGGCCCACCGGTTTTGCATGCTCTCTGCGGTGTCGGTGTCAGCATTGTTTTTGCTGTCGTATTTGTCCTTTCACTCGATCCGCACTTACTACTTTGGGCTTGGGCCGACAAAATTCACCGGCGAGGGCATTGTCCGTCCTATTTACTACACGATCCTTACGTCGCATACGATCCTGGCGGTCGTCGTAACGCCGTTCGTTATCTGGACTCTGGTTCGGGCTTTGAAAGGGAAATTCGACCTGCACAAACGCCTCGCACGCCTCGTTTATCCGGTCTGGTTGTACGTTTCGGTGACCGGCGTGATCGTGTATTTGATGCTCTATCAATTTTATCCGGCAAGATAACAAAACTTTGCAAAAATTTCCTTGAAAATCGATATTGTGGGTGCTATCATTGCATTGTTGAAAAGTTGATCACCGAAGACGACTCTCGATGGAGAAGTCGCGGGGGAACCAACGATAAAGTGATTCGTCGCCTTATCCGGGGCGAAGTAACTCGGTCAAGAGTTACGGGGGTAATCTTTCGCTCCTAGCCCGGCAGCTAACCTCGTAGGTGTGGCAAAGAAGTTATCAAGAGATTCAAGCCTTCCTGGGCGCGATTTTGAAGTGCTTCGCCTATCGCGTTTCAACAGTAAGTAGACATCCGGTCTTCTCAAAGGGAAAAGTTCCGTCGATTCGTCGACGGAACTTTTTTTTTCGCGTAAGTTTACTGTCTATCGCAGATACGTGATCGGCAGGATCTTGACGGTTTTCGCCGGAGCCTTGTCTTCTTCGTTCTGCTCGGTTGGGCCGACCATGACCTTCGACGGCCGTGCCGCCAACCTGATCGAGTACGTCTCCACCCGTTTATTCGCTATCTTCTCCACCGATTCAATGCCTTTATCGGTTTTTACGTCAAACCGCAGCGGAACACGGAACACTGCCGGAACAAGCTCGTCGGCCTTCTGGGTCTGGCTGACAGTCAACCTGAGCGTCTTTGTCCTTGAATGATAGACCGATGAGATGGTGAAATGCGGTGCCCCCGAGTGATAGACCCATTGGTCGAAGAACCAACCAAGGTCCTGACCCGAAGCTTCTTCCATTGCGGCTTTGAAGTCCGTGGTCTCGACGTTCGCAAATTTATGCTTTTCGAGGTAATTGTGGATGCCTTTCCAGAATGCCTCAGTCCCGATCTGTTCGCGCAGCATATGCAGCACGACGCCGCCCTTGTTATAGGTGACGGCTGAGACGTCGAAGAGCTTGTCCACATCGCCGGCTCTGAGATTGTACAATCCGTGTCGCCGCCGGGTCACAGCGTCGTCGGCCAGGAATTCGGACGCGTCACTTTCGACCTTGCGCAGATAATCCTTACGTCCGTTGATCTTCTCGCGATAGGCGGCCTCCATATAGGTCGCGAAGCTCTCATTGAGCCACAATTCAGCCCAGTTCTTGCAGGTGACCAGATCGCCGAACCACGAATGTGCGAGCTCGTGCGAAACGAGATCGACGACGATATTCTTGCCGAATTCGAAGTCGCCGAAGAATATTTCCGTATCGGCCATCGTGGTCGCAGTAATGTTCTCCATCCCGCCGAACTGGAATTTCGCGACGATGGTCTGATCGTATTTGTTGTACGGAAACTTCACGCCGGTCAGGCCTTCGTACACCGCGATCAGGTCCTTCGTCTTGCCGAAGGCATTGCGCGCCGTCGTTTCGCGGCCGGGATAAACGTAAAATCCGAGCGGAATATCGCCGTATTTGTCGTCAACGCGGACATACTTGCCGATAACGAACGACACGAGATATGTCGAATGCGGCACGGGCATCTTGTAATGCCACGTCACGGTTCCGTTGCCGTTGTTGGTCTTTCCCAGCAATTCTCCGTTGCCGACCACGGTCTCGTCAGATCCTGCGGTAATGTATTCCTCGGTCGTCGCCTTGTCGCTCGGGAAATCGAATGACGGGAACCAGTGATGTGCCTCGTCGGCCTCGCCCTGGGACCAGATCTGAGCGGAATGTCCCATCTGCTGGTCGGAGTTGTCGGCATCGACGAAATAAACGCCCTTCTTCGGCGTCGAAGTATATTTCAATTGAACTGCGACGACTTCGTCAGGACCGTAAGCCCGGTCGAGAATGACGTGAATGCTCTTCGGCGCGGTCGTGTACTTCAGGGCCGCTCCTCCATCCGCAAGCGTGACCGATGAAAACACCATATCTTCGGCGTCGAGGTCGAATTCGCGAAAGCCTCCCGCCAGCGGCTTCAGACTAACCGTTGTGTCTCCAAAAACCTGCTTTTTCGCCCGGTCGAATGACGCCCGGATCGTATAATGCTGCACGTCATAAGTTGACGTGCGGTTAAAGTTCGGGCGTCCGGCAGGCTGGCCGTTTGCAAAAAGGGCCGCAACCAACACGATCGCGGCCGTAAAGAACGAGGAACGAATGTGTGCAAATTTCATAGATTTCGGAGCTTACTGTTTGAGATATTTACCGAACCAGTCAAGGACGTTATTGTACCAAAATTCCGAATTCTGTGGCTTCAGGATCCAGTGGCCCTCGTCCGGGAAAATGATCAATTTCGACGGTACATTCTTGAGCTGCAGCGTCGTGTAAAGCTGCAGGTCCTGATCGACCGGCACTCGATAATCCAGTTCGCCGCCGGTGACTAATGTCGGCGTGTTGAAATTCTTCGCAAACTTATTCGGCGACCATTTGTTGTAGAGCAGTGAATTCTCCCACGGAAAGCCCTTGAATTCCCAGTTGACGAACCAAAGCTCCTCGGTGGCGGTTGCCATGCTTTCAAGGTTGTATACGCCCGCGTGGGACACGAATGCCTTGAACTTGAACCGCGGATCGTTATTGTGGCCCAACAGCCAGTCGACCATGTATCCGCCGTAGCTCGCACCGGCTGCGCCGATCCTGCTCTTATCCACGAAGGGCATTTTCGCGACAGTGGCGACGCCGTTCGTGATGTCGACAAAAGCCTTGCCGCCCCAGTCGCCCGAGATGTCGTTGACGAATTTCTGCCCGTAGCCGGTCGATCCGCGTGGGTTCGGCATAAATACGACGTAACCGGCATTTGCAAAGATCTGCGGGTTCCAGCGATAGCCCCAGTTGTCGCTCCAGGCACCCTGCGGGCCGCCGTGGATCAGGACGATCAACGGATATTTCTTCCCGGCTTCGAAGTTTGCCGGCTTGAGCAAAAATCCGTGTATCTTATGGTTAAGGGCACCTATCCACTCGACATCCTCGGCTTTTCGCAGCTCGTACGCCTTCATTGTGTCGGCGTTGACCGTCGTCAGCGGCACGAGGCCCGTGCCGTCTGTGTTGATCTTGTAAATATTCGCCGGTGATTGCATCGAACTCCACGAAAATACAAGGGTCTTGCCGTCAGGAGAGATGTTGAGGCTGTTGGATGAGCCTACGTCCGCGACCTGTTTAACAAATGTGGCGATCTTCAACCGAAAGTCGGGCTCCACCGGCACGGTGAATATCGGCGAATGGCCGCGTTGGCCGGCGATGAAATAGATCGTCTTGCTGTCGTTCGAAACGACCATCTCATCGACCTGCTGGTCAAAGCCGCGGGTCAATTCGACGATCTCGCCGTTCGCCGGGTTATAGCGCATTATTCGCCAGCGGTCGGCCTCGAATTTGGGCGTTGCCTGCGAACGGAAAAGCAGGTATTTGCCGTCCGGCGTGAACACCGGCGAAGCGTCGTATCCGTTCATTCCGGCGGTTATATTCTTTGCCTCGCCGCCGTTTACGGACATGATGAAAATATCGCTGTTAGTGGACGTCGCCTCCACCTTGTCGAGATTCCGAAGAAAAACGATTTGCGATCCATCCGGCGAAAATGCATAATCGACGCCGCTCGCTGCCGCATACGGGGGCGAGTCGAAGTCTCCAGGCGTCATATCGCGTGCCACGCCGCCTCTTGCCGGAACGACGAAGACGTGTGACCGCTTGCGGTCGCGCCATTCGACCCAGTGCTTGAATAGCAGTCGGTCCGTAACGTGGGCCTGCATCTTGCTCTTTTCCAGTCGCTCGTCTTCGGCCTTATTACATTCGTCCGTCTTGCACGATGGATAGACGTCCGAGCCGAATGCGATGAATTTGCCGTCCGGCGACCATACGGGCCCGCCGGCTCCCGTTGAGATCTTTGTCACCTGGTCGCGGTCGCTGCCATCCGGTTTCATCGTCCAGATCTGGCCGCCGGTCGTGAATGCGAGCCTCTTACCGTCTGGCGACCAACGAGGACTACTGCTCGACGAAGTGCCATTGGTGATCTGCCGCTGGTTCGAGCCGTCGACCGACATCGTGAAGATCTGGGTCAGCGTTTTATTTGCATCTTTGTTGACAACACCGATCGTAAAGGCGACGGTCCGCCCATCGGGCGACAACTGTGGATCCGAAACGCGTTTTACGTTAATGAGGTCATTGATAGTGAACGTATGCTGCGGAAAGACAACTAACGCGGCACAGACGAGAAATAAGACCGAAAAGACAATTCGCTTCATAGGTTTGACACTTCCTTGGATGACGAGATTGCCATCATTATTGCACAGAATTTTGCAAGATTCATCGCTTCCGTTAAGATGGCTTAATGAGAGCATATTTACTTTCGGCGCTTTTGTTTGTGACCGCTGTCACCGCCTTTGGCCAGGCTCCGGCAGCCAAGCCGACACCCGAACTCTATTCCACCGCGACGATCAGCGAAATGCGTCAACTTCAGAAGGCGGCAACGGCGAGCGATTACGCGTATCGCCAGGTCGGATATCTGTCGAATAACATCGGCCCGCGGCTCTCCGGCTCGGCTCAGGCTGAACGTGCGGTCGAGTATGTGGCCGATGAAATGCGGGCGCTTGGTCTCGATGTGCGTCTTCAGAAGTGCATGGTCCCGCATTGGGTCCGTGGCGAGGAGCACGGTGAACTTATCGAATTTCCCGGCATGGCACCGGGTACGACGCAAAAGGTCGTCCTGACCGCACTAGGCGGCAGTATCGCGACGCCAGCCGACGGCCTGACGGCCGATATCGTCGTTGTCAACAATTTTGAGGAGCTCAACGCACTCGGCCGTGATAAGGTCGCCGGGAAGATCGTCCTTTTCAATTATAAATTCGACCGCGCAATGGCCGCGTCCGGTTTTGGGCTGGCAGCTTACCGAGACGCGGTGGCGTACAGATTCGCCGGTGCGATGGCAGCCGCACGTCTCGGAGCCGTTGCCGTTCTCGTTCGTTCCGCCGGCGGCTCGCAGAATCGCCTTGCTCATACGGGTGCAATGGGATATACCGACGGAGTGACGAAGATACCGGGCGCCGCCGTCTCGTTCGAGGACGCCGAGACCATCGCCTGGCTCGCGAAAATGGGTAAGGTTCGCATCAAACTGACGTTAACGCCGCAGACCCTGCCCGATGCTGTCAGCTACAACGTCATAGCCGACCTGAAGGGAAGCGAAAAGCCTGACGAGGTCGTCATTGTTTCCGGCCACCTCGACTCGTGGGATCTCGGACGCGGAGCGATCGACGACGGAGCCGGTGTCGCCGTTTCGATGCAGGTGCCGTTTCTCCTGAAATTGTTGAGCCTGAAACCGAAGCGGACCATCCGCTTCATCGCGTGGATGAATGAGGAGAACGGCGGCCGCGGCGGCGCTGCGTATGCCGAGGAGCAGAAGGCAAATTTCGGCAAACATTTTGCCGCGATCGAGGCCGACCTTGGAGCTTCGCACCCGCTCGGGTTTCTATTTGCCGGAAAGCAAGATGCTCTCGCATACTTTGCACCGATCTCCGAGATCCTCAAGTCCCAGGGAGCCGGATTGTCTCGTGTCGAGGAAGAGGTCGGTTCGGATGTCGGCCCGCTCACCGCGGTCGGCGTCCCATCGTTCGCGCCGTGGTTCGACGAGCGGACGTATTTCAATTATCACCACACGGCCGCGGACACGTTCGATAAGATCAATCCGAAGGAGCTAGCCGATGTCGGTTCGGTGGTCGCGGTGCTTGCCTACGGCCTTGCGAACCTCGAGCAGCCGCTGCCAAGGTAATTTCCGAGTCCGCGTTTCCGATTGTGACGATCGTGTGTAATTTGTTAACCTAACTGTTTGGTATTGAGAGACGCTTTATGAACAGACCGCCGCCTTATTTTCCGCAAAACCAGCTTTCACCGCCGGATGAGAACCGCTACAAGAAATTCAAGTTTGTTGTCGCGGGCCTGATCCTCGCGTTTCTGGCGATCATCGCCGGCATCGGCGTCGGCATCTATTATCTGATCCGAATGTTCTTCTAAATTCGTTTCAACCTAAAAAGAAAAGCACGGCTCTTTCGGGCCGTGCTTTTTGTTTACGTTGTTAGGTAGCCGATCGTTAGTTCGAGGGCATTTTGGCATTCGACGTCGCCGAGTTTGCTTTGAAACCTTCCGCCGCCAAGGCTTTCGCCTGCGGGAGCAGTTCGATCGCTTTTTGCAGCTGATCGTCGTAGTCGTTAAATACCTGATTCGCCGTCTCCGCTCCGTAGGCCGCAGTCACGAGTTCGGTCCGAAGGGCACGCTCGACAAATTCACGTTCATGATCGATCTGAACCGGAGCGTACTTGTACTTTGTGGTTGCGTACTTCTTGAACGCGGCAAATACCGGCTCCGTGATCGGGAAGTCGGACTTGCGCAAATCGTAGTCGTACGTTATCGGTTTCAACACCTTGTAAGCGTCGAATCCCGGAACTTTTCCGGCGACCAGGTCCATCGCAAACGCGAATACAGGATTAGCGAGTTTTGCCTGGAAACGTGCCCGTTCGATCGGGATCGTTCGCGGTTTTACAACCACATCCGGATTTATTCCGCCGCCGCTGTATACCGCACGTCCGGCATCTGTTTTGCTTTCGGGCCCGGTCGGCTTGGGGTCGTCCGCCGATTCGTCGCGGAAACTGCCGCCCTCGGTGTAATAGTTGTACAGATCGCCATTCGAATAGTCGCGCTGGATCAGGCGACCGGCCGGCGTTTCGTATTTCGCGATCGTCAGCAGCAGCATCGAACCGTAATCAAGCTGAAACGGATTCTGCACGAGGCCTTTGCCGAAGGTGTTCTCACCGACGATCAACGCACGATCATGGTCCTGCATCGCACCCGCGAGGATCTCCGACGCCGAGGCTGTGTTCCGGTTGACCAATATCACGACCGGCGAACGATCCGGTGCCGGATTTTCAGCCCGGTACGGAACGGTCACGCCGTCGATACGGCCCTTTTGGGTAAATACGGTTTGTCCGTCCTGCAGGAATGAATTTGCGACGCGATACGCCTGACTGACGAGGCCGCCGCCATTGTTCCTGAGATCGAGGACGAGCTGCTGCATTCCCTGGGCCTTGAGTGAACGGAATCCGGCGGCAAATTCCGCATAAGTCGTCTGATTGAACCCGCCGTTCATGTTCATGTAACCGACGCCGGGTTTGATCATGTAGATCTCACTGATCGACGGCTGCGAGACAGCATCACGGATAATGTCGATGGTTTCGCGTTTTCCGGTGCCGAGTCGTTCGACAACGAGCTTTGCTTCGGTTCCACGCGGGCCGCGAAGAAAATTGCGGACGTCCGAGAACGGTTTTCCAAGCATCGACTGGCCGTTTACCGACACGATCTTGTCGCCGTAGCGGAGTCCCGCACGATTAGCCGGTGCACCGTCGAATGTGGCCTTGATATAGGTCGCTACCACATTGCCCTTTTCATCCGTCAGATCGCCGATCGTGGCACCGATCCCGAAGTAACGCGAGCTTTGATCTGTCTTGAATTGCTCAAACTCCTTCGCGTCGAAATAGTTCGAGTGCGGATCGAGCGTGTGCAGCATCGAATCGATCGACGTCTTGAACAGATCGTTGTAATTTATCGACTTTTGGCCGGCGTAATTGTTCTGGATGACCGTAAGGGCTTCGGAAATATCTTTCTCGATATCCTCGACCCTGACGGCCTTCTTCGGAGTGGAATCGACCTTTTCGTCAGCATGAGAAACGACCTTACTTACAGCGGTGGACGTTTTCTGTCCGAACCCAACCGTAAATAGAACTAGAACGAATGATAGCGTTAGAAAAGCGTTAAATCGTTGCTTCACTTATAATTAACCCCCGGAGTGTGTGCGTCGGCCGCGTGTCATGTAGCTCCAAAAAGAATAACATCCATTTGAGGAAAAAGCGACAGTTTTAGTTGCCTTGCTAAATTCAGATTTGGAATTGAAATGTCCTTTACTTTTGCACTGTCTGGTTTTAGGTTAGACTCACAAAAGCGTCATTAGCCGTTCTTTCCCGTCGTAACAAATTATTAAACGCACGGGCGGAAATTTAGTTTGGTTATTTGCCGATGAACGCACTGCATTAGATATCGCTCGCGATTTTCCTTTTCCAATGGGCAAGCTTTTAACCGTTGACGGTCTTCGAACCCACTTTCCGACCCGTGCCGGGCTTGTTCGGGCGGTGGATGGCGTGAGCTTTGAGATAGGAGAGGGCGAGCTGCTTGGGCTCGTCGGGGAATCGGGCTGCGGCAAGTCGATCACTGCGCTTTCGATAATTCGGCTCATTTCGCCGCCGGGAAAGATCGTCGGCGGCTCGATCCAATTTAAGGGCGAGGAGCTGACGACGGCGTCCGAGGACCGGCTGCGGGCGATACGCGGAAACGACATCGGAATGATCTTTCAGGACCCGATGACGTCGCTCAATCCGGTATTCACGGTCGGCGAACAGATCGCCGAGGCCCTCAGGCTGCACCGCAAACTTGACCGGAAACAGGCGTGGCAAGCCGCGATCGACGCGATGCACGAGGTCGCCATACCGGCTCCCGAGCGACGTGCGAACGACTATCCGCATCAGCTTTCGGGCGGTATGCGGCAGCGTGTCATGATCGCGATGGCTCTCGCTTGTGACCCCGAGTTGCTCATCGCCGACGAGCCGACAACCGCACTTGATGTCACGATCCAGGCACAGATCCTCGAGCTGCTCGACGGATTGCGAAGAACACGCAAGCTTGCCGTCCTTCTCATCACGCACGACCTCGGGGTCGTCGCCGAGGTCGCCGACCGGGTTTGCGTGATGTACACCGGCAAGATCGTCGAGGAATCAGGCGTTGACGAGATATTTTCCGACCCTAAACACCCATACACGCAAGGCCTGCTCAAGTCGGTGCCGAAACTGCACGAGACCGGCTCGGCTAAGACCGAACGGCTCCAAACGATCGACGGAACGGTCCCGAGCCCGACCGATCTGCCTGCCGGCTGCCATTTCGCACCGCGGTGCGAGTTTCGGATGGACATGTGCGTGAGAGGTGAGATCCCGCTTATCGAGCTGCCGGATGGGGTAAATGTTAGATGTGTTTTATATGACAAAGCACGTAAATTCGCGATCGGCCGCGAACGCAGTCTATCTGCGGCGGCCGACCAAGGATGATTTCGATGAATTGATGCGGCTTTACAGCAGCAGTAAGAAACACCTGCGCGGTCTCGCTAACCCGCCGGTTGACCATCAGGGGTTTACGCGATGGCTTGCAACGAACGATCTGGATACGAATGAGAGTTTTCTGATTTGCGTTAAGAATGATGACGCGATCGCCGGCACCATCGGGCTGTCGCAGATCTTTCGTAGAGGGTTTCAGAATGCGTATTTGGGCTATCTTTTAGGCGCAGGATTCGTCGGCAAGGGCTATATGACCGAAGCGGTCAGCAAGATGCTCAGGTTAGCGTTCGTCGACCTCAGGCTACATCGCATTGAGGCGAATGTTCAGCCCGATAATCTGCCGTCCATCGGTGTGTTGGTGCGAAACGGCTTTACGAAAGAGGGCTTTTCGCGGAAATATCTCAAGATCGGCGGACGGTGGCGAGATCATGAACGCTGGGCGATCATCAGGGAAGATTGGGAACGTAAAAGGTAAATGACAACTGCTCGAATGCAAACAGAAACCAGCACGCTGCTCAGCGTCCGGCACCTCGTCAAGCATTTCCCGGTCGAGGGCAGCGACGACGTCGTGCAGGCGGTCGACGATGTTTCGTTTGACATAATCGCAGGCGAAACGCTCGGCCTTGTCGGCGAATCCGGCTGCGGCAAATCTACCGTGGGCCGCTGCCTGCTGCGTTTGCACGAACCGACAAGCGGGGAAGTCCTGTTCGAGGGCACGGACATTGTCGGGCTTCCGAATAACGAAATGCAGGCGCTTCGCCGCCAGATGCAGATCATCTTCCAGGACCCATACGCCAGTCTCAATCCACGACTGCGCATCCGCTCGATCATCTCCGAGCCGCTCAAGATACATCGCATCGGCACCAAAGCGGAGCAAAATGAACGCGTCGCTGACCTTCTGCAAAAGGTCGGCCTCGACCCGAACTACGCCGACCGGTATCCGCACGAGTTTTCGGGCGGACAGCGGCAGCGCATCGGCATCGCGCGTGCGCTCGCTCTGAATCCGAAGCTCATCATTTGCGACGAACCGGTTTCGGCGCTCGATGTTTCGGTGCAGGCACAGGTCGTAAATCTCCTGCAGGATATCCAGGAAGAATTTGGCCTAACGTACCTTTTCATCTCGCACGGACTCGCCGTGGTTGAACATATCTCAAACCGCGTCGCTGTGATGTATCTCGGCAAACTCGTCGAGATCTGCGACGCAGTGGAACTCTACGAACGGCCTCTCCACCCGTACACGCAGGCCCTGCTCTCGGCGATCCCGGTGCCTGACCCGAAGCACAAACGCGACCGCATCGTGCTGACAGGCGACGTTCCGACGCCGATCAACCCGCCGTCCGGGTGTCGTTTCAGGACACGCTGTCCGCTTGCAACAGACGAATGTGCCGCCGTTGTTCCGGAACTTCGCGAGATACGTCCCGGCCATTTCGCCGCTTGCATTAAGGTCGACGGCTACGAAACCTCAAAGACGAATTGACTGAACCCTGAGCGCATTTTCTTCGTAGTAGGCATTAGATTTACCGAAACAAGACAATTCAACAACGCTTTTTCATTATCTTTAGGACTGAAGACGTGTACAAAAAAGGAGAAAACTAACGATGGAAGAACAAAATCCTTCCGAATGGCAGGCTCCGCCGCCACCGGAAAAGATCGCAGCGCCGGAAGCAACTCAAATGTCCGAGGCTGCAATGATCGGGAACGTGTTTATCGAGCCCGGCCGCGTTTTTGAGGACCAGCGTCGGAAGCCACGCTTCATTTTGGGAGGGCTGCTAATGGTGCTCCTGATCTCGGCTTTTCAGTTTGCGTACGTCGAGAAATACGGCTTCGAAAATATCGTTCGTTCCCGTATCGAGTCGAGCAAGCGGACGGCAAATCTCGACGCCGATCAGAAGAAGACTATAATCGAACAGCAGGGTTCGAATTTCGCGAAATATATTACGTTCGGCATTACGCCGGTAGCGATCATCGTCGTGTTTTTGATCGGCGGTTTGCTGTACTGGCTTGGCGGCAACGCGGTTGGTGGTACCGGTTCGTTCCTGGGAGGTGTCGCCGTCTGGGTCTACTCAAGCCTCGCTCCGGCGATAGTTTTCACGATCGCTAATGTGATCGTGATGTTCTTAAAGGATCCGGACACCGTCGACCTGGCGTCCAGCCAAGGCGGATTGGTCAAGGCAAACTTGAGTATTCTCGTCGACGTTAAGGCTAACCCGGTGCTCGGAGCATTGCTCGGTTCGGTGGACCTTTTCGCTATCTGGGGTTGGGTACTCGCGGCGATCGGCCTGCAAAAGGTCGCGAAGATCTCGTCCGGAGCGGCCTGGGCTGTCGTCCTGATCATCGGACTTATCGGCGTCACGGGGAAAGTCGTCGGAGCACTTTTCTTTTAATTTACTCGTATCTTAACGATTCGATCGGATCTAGTCGGGCTGCTTTCCAAGCCGGGAACAGCCCGAAAACTATGCCGATACCAACGCTGGCGAAGAATCCCGCGACCGGTGCCCACCACGGAACATAGGACGGAAATACTAGCCGCACTAGAAGCGATAGCAGCCATCCGATCCCAAGGCCGAGCAAACCGCCAAATCCGGTGAGCGTGGCCGCTTCGATCAGGAACTGAAGCAGGATGTCCTTTTGCTTGGCACCGATCGCCTTCCTGATGCCGATCTCACGCGTCCGCTCGGTCACCGAAACGAGCATGATGTTCATCACGCCGATACCGCCGATCATCAGTCCGACCGACGAAATGACGATCATCGCTATAAAAATACCATTCGTGATGGCCGCGAACTGATCGATTATGCTCGCTGCGGTTTCTATCGAAAAGTTGTTCTTTTCCCCGAAAGGAACCTGCCGCCGCACGCGTAGTAAGTCTTGGACGTCGTCTTTTGCCCGGTCGAGTTGTCCGTCACGTGCGATCGCGAGAATGAAGAGGTCGTCTGCATTCGGTTTGAGCTTTAATGCAGCTCCCATCGGCATGTAAATGACATTGGACTGGTCATTATTGCCGCCGCCTCCGCCAAAGAGCTGCTCGCGCTTTTGCAGCAATCCGATGATCCGAAATTCCGTTCCGCCGATATCGATCGTCTCGCCTAATGGAGAGTAATTCGGAAAATAAGCGTCCCGGACCGAGTCGCCGATAACGCAAACGTTCACCTTGGACTCGTTTTCCGACTGCGAGAACCAGCGTCCGTCGATCAGGACCTCGCCCGGTGCCTTTTCTGCGTTCGGGAGCGTGCCGCTCAAACTCACCGACGACGACGTCTTTCCGTTCTTACCAGTGATATTGATCTTCTGTCCGAAAAAGTTGTTCGAAATGTCGAGATAGGGCACCGCCGCTTCGATCGTGCTCAGTTTTGCGATCGCCGCTGCATCTTCCATCGTCAGCGGTTTTCTCATCCGCTCTTCGCGTGACGGACGGCTCGTATGAATGCCCTGGTCTCGCTTGTAGAGAAAGATCGAGCTGGTACCGAACGACTCTACCTGTTTTTCGACCGCGACCTTGATACCGCTGATAAGCGACGAGATCAGCATCACGGTAATGACGCCGATGACGACCCCGAAAATGGTCAGGAACGAGCGCAGCTTATTCGTGCGCAGCGTATCGATCGCCATTTTGAAGTTCTCGAAGAATGACGTGGTAACAAGTTTCATATCGTCAATCGGCCCTCAATGCCTCGATCGGGTCGAGCCGAGCGGCTTTCCACGCCGGATAAAGCCCGGCCAACGCACCTACCACGGCAGAAAAAGCTATCGCCAGAAATGCTGCGATCAGAGAGATCCGAGTTTGAAAGAAGACGGCCGTAATGATAAATCCCGCGATCTCTGCGATGATCAGCCCGATTATGCCGCCAATGGCGGAGAGCGTCGCTGATTCAAACAGAAACTGCTTCAAAATGTCAGACTGCCGCGCGCCGAGGCTCTTGCGGATGCCGATCTCACGGGTCCGCTCAGTAACCGCCACGAGCATAATATTCATGATCACGATCCCGCCGACGAGCAGAGCGATAGACGGCACGGCCAAAATGACGGTTTGGATCGGGCCGGTAACACCGCCGATCAGATTTTGGATCGCATCGGGGGTGAGGATGCCGAATGAGTCCTTTTCGCCGAAAGGTATCTTTCGCTTGATACGCATCAGCGTTCGGACCTCTTCGACGGTGTCGTTGAACTTCTTATCGTCTTTTGCCGTGACCTCGAAGTAAGGTGCCCGGTTATACCTGAGGCCGCCAAATGCCGCACCGAACGTCTTGATCGGCAGCGTTATGAAATTGTCCTGCGACTGGCCGAATATCGTACCTTTCGCCGTCTGGACGCCGATTATCCGGTACGGAATACCCGAGATCGTGAGTTCATGTCCGATGGCACTTTCCTTCGGATAAAGCTTTTTAGCGACGTCAGCCCCGATGTAGGCGACACGCATCGCGTTGGCGTTTTCAGGTTCGGAGAAAAACCGTCCTTCGGCAATATCCAGTTTGTCGATGATCGCGATGACGGGTTCGGCACCCGAGATCTGGACGTCCGCCAGTGTTTCGGCGCCGCCTTTTACCTCGCGGGACATATTCCCGGCCTTTGCACCGATCAACCCGACAAGCTGGGCGTGATCGCGAATGAAGTACATTTCTTCAAACGTCAACTCGGTGTTTCTTCGCTGCGCTGCCGCGATCGTGTCCGTATCCTTGAAATCGTCAAAGCTGAACCGACGCACCGTGAACGAGTTCGAACCGATCCCGGCGAGTTTTTCATCTACATATGCGCTGAATCCCTGTAGCAGGGAAAGCACGATCATAAAGGCCGTGACCCCGATGATCATGCCCAAAAGCGTCAGGAACGACCGGAGCTTATGCGCCATGATCGCGTCAAATGCGAGTTTTAATGTTTCGGAAAGGTTCATTACTTTAAGAGCAAACCACCGGCAAGTGTTTGATACGAGTGTAACAAATGAAAGGTTTCTCTTCAGCGGTGGGGCCTATTCAAACCGCAAAGCCTCGATCGGGTCGAGGTCCGCGGCTTTCCAGGCCGGAAATACGCCGAAAACGACGCCGACGCCAGCCGAGGCGATGAGCCCGACCGCGATGGCCCAAATCGGAATGTACGCCGGCAGAGGTGAGTATTTATTTATCAGGAGGCTAAGGACCTCGCCGATCGCGACGCCGATCGATCCGCCGATCGCGGTCAGCACTACAGCTTCGATGAGAAATTGCGAGAGAATGCTGCTCCGGGTTGCGCCTACGGCCTTTCGGATCCCGATCTCTTTGGTGCGTTCGGTCACGGAGACGAGCATTATGTTCATCACACCGATTCCGCCGATCATGAGGGCGACTGCCGAAACCGCCGTCAGTACGAGATATGTCGCTCCGGTCAGCTGATTGTAAATATCGAGCAGAGCATCCTGCGACGACATCCCGAAATTGTCCTTTTCGCCGTACTTCACGCCTCGCCGGACCCGCATGATGTCTCGGATCCCGTCCATCGTTGCCTGAACGTCAGCTCGTGTTTTCGGGCGGATGATGATGACGAACACGCTTTGCGGCTGCTCGAGATATGGGTAATATTTTTGAGCGGTGGTGAGCGGAATGAACGCGATATTGTCGCGCGACTGGCCAAAGAACGACCCGAGCAGGCTCATAACGCCGACCACGTGGAACGGGTTGCCGTCGATCCTGACCTCTTCGCCGATCGGGTCCTCGCCGCCGGGGAAAAGTGCCTTGACGAGGTCCTGGCCCAGCACCACAACGTTAGACCGCTCCTGCATGTCGAGGTCGACTATGAAACGCCCATAACCGACATACTGCGAATTGGTAAATTCGTAATACGGTGTCGCTCCGAGCAGGATAGGCGTGTCCGTCTGCTTTTCCTTGTACCGGACCGTTACCGCCAATTCGCGTTGAATCGGCGAAACGCCGACCGCGGTCGGAACGCCTTCGCGAATGGCGTCGGCGTCTTCGATCGTCAGTTCCTTTCGCTGACGCTCTTCCTGGCCAGGCGGCTTGCCGAAGCTCGCGTCGAATTTTGCGAGAAATATCGTATTTGAGCCCAACGACTCGATCTGCTCGGCGAACGCCTTGTTCAACCCCTGAATGATCGACACCATCGCAAGGATCGTGACAACGCCAACCGTCACGCCGAGGATAGTCAGCGTCGATCGGAGTTTGTTCTGCCGCAGCGTATCGAACGCCATTCTCGCGGATTCACGTATTGCGTCAATATTCATCGCTAATCGTTACGCATCGCTTCGATCGGGTCGAGTTTCGACGCCCTCATCGCCGGATATAGTCCGCTCACGATCCCGACTATGAACGACACACCGACGCCCATTATCGCGGATTGAGCCTTAAAGGCAACGGGGAACCCGAGCGCCAGCGACATCAGCCACGCGAGCCCATATCCTACGAGCACGCCCAATACGCCGCCGAGAACGGTCACCGTCACCGCCTCGATCAAAAACTGGAGCAGAATGTCGCTGCGCTTTGCTCCGACAGCCTTTCTCAGCCCGATCTCCTTGGTCCGTTCGGTGACCGAGACGAGCATTATGTTCATCACGACGATGCCGCCGACGACGAGCGAAACCGCCGCGACCGCGATCGTTGCCGCATAAATCCCGGATGTCGCACTGCTGTATATCGAGAGGAACGCGTCCTGCGATTCGACCGAGACGCCGTCGTCCTCGTCTCCAAACTTCTTGCCTCGGCGGTTCCGCATTATCGCCCGAACCTCGTCCTTGGCGGTCTCAAATTCCGATT
Organism: Acidobacteriota bacterium; assembly: GCA_029781855.1. Classification (GTDB taxonomy): domain Bacteria; phylum Acidobacteriota; class Blastocatellia; order Pyrinomonadales; family Pyrinomonadaceae; genus OLB17. The sequence goes on from JAKOVX010000124.1 coordinate 173,904, forward strand.
GACTCGCGACCTGAACGTGGATCGTGATCGAATTACGCGATCCGAACATCCGCTGCCCGGCCTGAAATGGGATATAAACGAAATTATCTCTGGTAAATCCAAGTACCTTGCCGAATGGCGTCGCCACACCAAGGACTTCGTACGGGATGCCGTTGACACGCAGCGTTTCACCTACAACCGAATCGGCCGATCGTCCGTTGAATACGTTTTCGAGCAAGTCCGTACCGATGACGCAAACATTGCGTCCGCCCACACCTTCCTGGTCGGTCCAGCGACGCCCGGCCTGGATCGTCACGTTCTCGATATCGAACATCGAAGGCGTCATCCCGCGGACCGAAACGCCTTCGGATTTATTGTCCTCGTATTTGATGAGCCCGCTGCCATTGATCGCCATGCCGATTCGGTTGCATGAACGGCAAAGACGCTGGATCGCGTCGGCGTCTTCCTTGGTAACGTCTTTACGTTTGTTAAATTTGATCAGGTCCTCGCGGGACGTGATGACAATGGGCCGCTTTGAGACGCTGAACGCCGTCGAACCCTGCGATGAAAATGCGTTCGAAACGGTCGTGTCGAGCCCGCTGATGATCGTGACCACAGCGATCACCGCCGTAACGCCGACGATAACGCCTATCAGCGTCAGCACAGTGCGCAGCATATTTGCACGCAGGCTTTGGACCGCGAGTTTGAACGACTCTTTCAGCAGGAGAATTGTGGCGTACATCCTCACAACTTAATTATACGCTAGCAATTGCAAATTAGATGTGCCGACGGTCACCGTACCGGCGGCTTCTGGAGGAAAAGCTTCACGAGGCTTGCCAGGTGGGCGAACAGCACGATAGGTACGACGAGCGTCGGCAGCCAAACATAGGGGAAGTAGAGCACAGCGCGATTCGGCTGGTCGAAATTCAACTGCTGCAGCGGCGACGGCAGCGAAAGGGCAGCGATCGAAACGATATTGGCCAAAAGCAGCAATCCGAGGACGTTGAACGCGATCAGCACGCCTCGCCGCGTTTCACCGCCGCGAAACGCGAGCCAAAAGACTATCGGTGCAGCGATCCCTGAAAGGATATCGAAGTTCCGGCCCGCAAATGTCATCATTTCTGGCACCTGGCCGGCGATGAACAGCCAATAGAGCGTGAGTTCGACCGGTATGCGGACGATGTGAAGCATCGTCAGCGTCTTTATCGGGAGCTTTTCGATAAAACTAGGTCGGAAAAAGATCAGGTAGATGATAACGACCAGAATGGCCGGAGCGATGCCGAAAATGACCAAACGCGGCGGGACGCTGGTGAAATTTTCATAGACTCCGCCGATCGCGACCGTTCCCTGGAATATTATCCAGAGCGGCAGCAAGAAGAGCAGCAATCCTGATGGAAATGAGTGAAGGCCGGCTCGACGCACGGCCCTCAGTAGAAACCCGACCGTCGCGAACGTCTTCAGTATGAAGACTATCGGAACGTAGGACGGAATCGCTTCCATTATCGTACGCGTTCGTCGCTCTCGATCTGACCGTCGCGTATCGTGATCACGCGATGTGCACGCTCGGCAATGTCGTGTTCATGCGTAACGAGAATGATGGTATTTCCTTCTGCGTGGAGTTTTTCAAAAAGCTCCATGATCTCGTAGCTGGTCTTGGTGTCGAGAGCACCTGTTGGTTCGTCGGCGAGCAGGATCGACGGGTGATTGACGAGCGCACGGGCGATCGCGACACGCTGCCGCTGGCCGCCTGAAAGCTCATTAGGACGGTGCAGCACTCGGTCCCCGAGTTCGACCGACGCCAGCGCCGCCTGAGCCTTGTCGTGGCGTTCGCCGGCACGCATCCCGGCATAGATCAGCGGTAGTTCGACATTGTGCAATGCAGTCGCACGGGCAAGCAGATTAAATGTCTGGAACACGAAACCGACCTCTTTATTTCGTATCCGGGCTAGTTCGTCGTCCGACATTTCCGAAACGAGATTGCCGTTGATCCAATACTGGCCCTTCGACGGCGAATCGAGGCACCCGATCAGGTTCATCAGTGTCGATTTACCCGAACCCGAAGGCCCGATGATCGCTAAGTACTCGTTCCGTTTGACGTCGAATGAGACGCCGCGAAGTGCGTGCAGCTCCTCGACGCCCATCTGGTATGTCTTCCAGATGTTCCGCATCGATATGATCGAGTCAGGCGCCGCCGGCCTGTCCGCATCGGCAATATTTCCGTTATTTTCGTCCATAAACCTATACATCGCGGATGTTATTTGTTGGCGGCTTCGCCTTCTTTCTTGACCTGTTTCTTTACGACCGCTCCGTCCTTTAGTGTGTTCAGGATACGGCTCGGGCCCGTGATCACCTCTTCGCCGGCTTCAAGGCCTGACGTGATCTCACGGTCTGATTCCCCGATGATGCCCGTCGTGACTTCCTTGAATTTTGCTTTGTTGCCATCGAGGACGTAAACGCCGGTGATCGTCTTCGGCTTATCGACGGGCTGCGGCGCGTCTCCCTGCGGAGTCGGCGTCGGCGAATTGTCAGGTTTCTTTTCGACAACGGCCTGCAGCGGAACCGCGATGACGTTGTTCACGACCTTGGTTGTGATCGTCGCCGTGGCACTCATTCCCGGACGCAGTCCGTCTTTGACTTCTTGCGGGAGATCGTTCAGTCGTATAACGACCCGAAATTCTTTGGCCTCCTGGACGTTGATGTTGGTTGACAGTCCGCCCGTAGTCGCTGACTTGCCGAGAGCGAGCGGCGTCTTTTGCAGCACTTCGCCCTGGAGTTCCTGGTCGCCGAATGCATCGACCTTGATCTTTGCCTTCTGTCCGACCTCGACCTTGTCGATCTCGGTCTCGTCGACCTTGACCTCGACATTGATCGTCGACATATCGGCGATCGTCAGCAAAGCGGTGGTCGAGAGTCCGGCAACGGCAAATGTTCCAACCTTCGATGGGATCTCTGCGATCACGCCGTTGATCGGGGCAACCTGCAGTGTCTTGTCGCGTTGGTTCTTGGATCCGCGTAACGTCGCCGCCTGTTGATTTGCGCGAGACTGGCTAACGTTTACATTGATCGTCGCTGTATCAACGGCACGTTTTGCGTCCTTGACGGCTACCGCCTGTTGATTGCGTCGGGCTATCGCCTCGTTTATCGCAAGCTTTGCGGATTCGAGCCGTGCTTTCGCATTGTCCAGGCCGACCGTGGCTGTTCGAACAGCGTCTTTCTTTTGATCATATTCCAGATTCGAGATCACGCCGGATTCCAGCAACTTGGCGTTTCGTTCGACCTCGCGTTGGGCGGTATCAAAATCGACCTGAGCCCGGTCTACATCGGTTTGCGACGTCACCACGTTTTGCCGAGCGGTGCTCACCGCAGCATCCGAAGCGTTCAGTCCCTGCTGAGCCTGGGCGTATTGATTCTGTGCGGCTGTTACCTGCGTCTGCGAAACACGAATGTCGTCCTGAGCCGTCTGCAGTGCAGCGACTTGAGCATCCGTGCTTGATTGAAGCTGGTTAGGATCCAGACGGACGAGCGGTTGGCCCTTGGTGACATGATCGCCCTCTTTAACGTAGATCTCCTCGATACGTCCCTGAACTTCGCTTGTAAGGTTCATGAACTGGATCGGACGCACCTCACCGGACGACGTCACCGTCGATCTAAGCTCCTTGCGAGTCTCGAGTTTGACCACCGTCACCTCCGGCGTATCCGTTCTCGATGCGAGAACGCTGACCACGATGATCAACGTCACCAAAACTCCCAATCCGATCAATCCAAATATCTTTGTTTTGCGGCTCAATGCCATAATCTATCTACCCTCGATAAGAATCTGTAATAATATCAGGAACGAAACGTTCAAACTAAAGCCTTTCCCGTCTTCAAGCTGTTACTACGACCCTTTTTTGCCTCAAGTTTCAAAAAAGTGCGTCCGCGACAGGGAAAACCGGCGTTCCCGCTATCGACATTTGGACAATTGACGTAACCACCGTGTGAATATACGATTTACGAAGTTTAAATTACACGGTAAGATATCTTTTGATCTATTGTGATCTGCCGGTGGATGTTTCCGCCGTGTCGCTCCGAAAAATGAACAAGTGTCATAATTGTGGAACCAATAATCTCGATTCGTCGCGCTTTTGCGATGAATGCGGCTCGCGCCTGATACAGGCCGTCGAAGCCCTGGTCACGGAGCCGCCACTGTATTCGCCGCCCGTCACTGCTGACGTGCCTCCGATGCGGCCGGTAAGCGTGACCTCGATCGGCGTCCCGCCCGTCGAGGCGGAACCTGCTCCGCCCGCACCGGTAGCCGTTTCGACTCCGTCGGTGCCGGGCGCGATGCACGCGAAATTGGTGATGGAACGCGGTGAGCAGCCGGGGACTGAGTTCCCATTGCGGGGAATCGAGTGCACGATCGGCCGCTGGGACGCCGATAACGGCGTGTTCCCGGACGTCGACCTGGATGCCTTCGACCCGGAAGCAAAAGTCTCTCGCCGCCATGCCCGGATCAAGATCCAGGACGGCAAGTATTTTATTGAGGACCTCGGTTCAACCAACGGCACGTACGTTAACCGCGGCCGCCGGCTTTTGCCGGGAAACCTAAATCCGTTGGCCGACGGAGACGAGGTCATTGTTGGGAAAACGTTTATGCGTTTTCAGATCGTTTCGTAGCTTTTTCGGTTTCATAGCCACATGACAAAATGTCCCGAGTGCGACTCCGAAGTCGCTGAATTAGACACATTTTGCCCGTATTGCGGCATTTCGCTGAATCCTGTCGTATTGCCCGCGGACGCGGCGGCGGACGAGATGGCGAGCACTATCGTCATGTCGTCGAAGCCCAAACTCGCAGACATCATGCCCGCGCCGGATTCTAAGGCAGCCGCGCCGGAAGCTGTTTCCGTGCCGACGCCGCAGATCCTCGAAAAGGAAGTTCTGCCCGCACCGGCTGTCGATGCCGAGGAAGAGTCGCCGGAACCCGTCGCCGAATCGACAAGTTCAGTTTCCACGGAACCGGAACCGATCGTTGACAAGGACGAGCCTGTTGCAGAAACTGAATCGGCTGAGGCCAAGCGCGAAGAACCGGCACTCGATACGAGCGAACCCGCCGAAGATCTCGCCGGATCCGAAGTTGCCGACGATGAGGTTGATCTCCCGACCGTAGCCGATCTCGCGATCGCGGAGCCTGAACCCGAACCTGAAGTGTCCGCCGAGGCCGAAGCCTTGCCCGAGCCCGAAGTCGAGCCGGTTGCCTCTGTGTCTGCTCCGGAGGAAACTGAGATCGCCGCGTCCGTGCCGGAAGTTGCCGCTGATGAGTTGGACGACACGACCGTCGAACAGACATTAGACGAGTTTGGCGAGGTGCGGGAAGTTCCGGAATTCATACCTGCACCGTCGACCGAGTTGCCCGACGAACCCGCGAGTCCCGCGTCCGAGTTCGCGACGCTCATTCAAAAGGAAGAGGCCGACGAATCACCTTCGACCGTCGAGTCCGCCGAAATCGAGAACGAGCCCGCGGCCGTCGAAGAGCCGATCGCTGAGACCGCTCACGTTGAGGCCGTGGCCGCTGATGAGCCGGCGTCCGATCCTTTCGAATCAACGATTCCCGAGCATTTATTGCCCGAACCTGAGGACTCCGTACATGACGCTCCGATGGTCGTCGTCGAAGAGATCATGAGGGATGCGAACGCCGCGGCGGACGACGGGGAGCAGGTATCGTCTGCCGAACCTTCGATGGCCGAGCATATCGGTACCGAGGTGCCCGAATCCGTTCTTCGATCGGACGCCTACTTCGGTGCCGAACCGATCCGCGAGCCTGAGACTTCTGTGTCCGCCGAACCTGAAGCCGAATCCGAACATGACGAGGTCACATCCGCATCACCCGAGCCCGCCGCCGAAACGCCGGTGCCCGCGACGGGTGCTGCTCTCGGCGAACCGCTTGAGCAGACCGATTCGGGACGTGTAATCAGCGACTCGGGAACCACGCCGAATATCGGCACGAATTCCACCGACGGACGAAAATCCGGCCTCAAGCCGCTTGGCGAAGGCACGATCCTTAACGGCCGCTACCAGATCGCCAAAAAGATCGGCGGCGGCGGAATGGGTGCGGTCTATCTCGCGTTTGACCAGAATCTCGGCAACACGCAGCGTGCGGTCAAGGAAATGGTCCAGTCGCACATCGAGGAAGATCAGCAGGCGAAGGCGATCGAGGATTTCAAGCGTGAATCGATGATCCTCTCGACACTCGACCATCCGTCGATCCCGACGATCTACGATTATTTTTACGACGAGTCGGAGAGTCGCTTCTATCTCGTGATGAAGTACATCTCCGGCGGCGACCTCGCGGCCCGACTGCGATCTGCTCCCGAAGGGCGGATCGACGAAAAGACCGTGACCGAGTGGGCGATACAGATCATCGACGTGCTCGATTATCTACATTCGCTGCCGACGACGATCGTTTACCGCGACCTAAAACCGTCGAACGTGATGATCGACGGCAACACCGGCCGGATCATGCTGATAGATTTCGGCATCGCCCGTTCGATCAACCAGACGCAGGAAAAAGGCGTTACCGCCGTCGGCACGATGGGCTATGCGCCGCCCGAGCTTTTCAGCGGCCAGGTCGAACCGCGTTCGGACATCTACAGCCTCGGCTCGACGATGTTTCACCTGCTGACAGGTGCCGATCCGCAAAACAATCCGCTGCTGATCTTCGATTTTCAAAAGAATCCGCGTCCGCGTCAGATAAATCCGCGTCTTTCGGACCAGATGGAGCGGATCCTGATGCGTGCGGTCGAATACAACGCCGACGCCAGGTTCGCCTCCGCCGCTGAAATGCGTCGGGCCCTGCAGGACCATCTTGAGAATTTACAGAGCGGCAAGGTTTCGTACGGCATTTCCGAATCGCCGGCTGCCGTCAGTCTCGCGCACCAGAACGTTTTCTGCGGTTTCTGCGGCCAGCGGATCGTCGCTACCGACCTTTTCTGTGCGTTTTGCGGTTCCAAGCAGCCGCTCGCTCAGCAGGGCGTCCATTCCGAGATCTATGCCCGCGGAAATGTCACCGCGCGTCTCGTGATCGAGGGCACCAGCGACCTCACGGCGCCTGCGTACCCGCTCGAAAAGACCGAGAATCTCGTCGGACGGCGTGATCCGATGTCGAATATATTCCCGGAGGTCGACCTGTCGAAGTACGATCCGCAGACCAAGATCTCGCGGCGCCACGCCCGCATCTGGCGTGAGGGCGACACATTTCTCGTCGAAGATCTCGGCTCGTCAAACGGGACGCTTCTGTTGAGCCGCGTCAGCGACGCCCTGCGGTTGGCACCGCATATGCCGCACCCGATCGCGAGCGGAGACCGATTGAAGATAGGCGATACGACGCTGCAGTTTGTCGTCGGATAAGAGATTTGCATTTTATGACCAGTCCAACCGCGGAAACATCCTCCGCCACCGTTCCGGCCAAGCGCGAGGTTCATGTTGAATTTTCGCCGGTTGAGATGCAGGCTCCGCTGCTCTTGCGGATCGGGGCGATGATCATCGATTATTTGGTTCTTCTGATCCTGCCCGTGGGCTGGCTGGTCTATTACAATATTTTCGGTGAGAATCTCGGCATCATGACCGATCAGACGCTCTGGTTCATCTCGATACTGTTGTTCCTGGCTAATATCGTGATCTTGCCGCTTTTCACCGGCCGTTCGATCGGAAAGCTCGTCACCGGGCTTCAGGTCGTCAGGTCCGACGGCCTTGATGCGAGCGTCATGAAGATCGCCCTGCGGCAGACGATAGGATATCTGCTGACGGCGGCAACGCTCGGCATCGGCTTTGTTTGGTGCGTCTTTTCCAGCAAGGGCCGCACCTTGCACGACTATTTAACTGACACGATCGTCGTACGTGGAAATCGACGGATAGAAAGGTAAAACTGTGGCCTATCTGAACGTAAAGATCGCGGGAATGCCCGATGAGCGGTTCCAATTGACCCGTCTGCGGACGACGGTCGGCCGATCGGCTCGCAGCGACCTCTGTATCCCTGACGCATTTGCGTCGCGTCTTCACGCTGAGATCCGTCAGGAGGGCGATTCGTTCTGGCTTCACGACCTCGGATCGGCCAACGGCACGCGATATAACGGTAATCCCGTGATCGCGCCGCTGCCGCTGACGACCGGCGGCAAGATCCAGATCGGTGAAACTACGCTGGTTTTCGAGGATGATCGTTCGATGCCGCATATCAGCGCGACGCTGATCGGCGATTCGACGTCGACGCTCGATCCGGCGACGACCATCGCGCTCTCGAACCGCATCAATCCGACGAGCGACTTTCTCGAATCCGAGCTTGCCACCCGTACCGATCTGCTCGGCCTGATCAGTAAGGTCGGCGTCGCTCTGCTGTCCTCAAGCGGGCTCGACGACACGTTGGAGCAGGTCGCATCGCTCGTTTTCGACGCCGTTCCGGCGGAACGCGTAGTTATCATGCTCCGCGACCCCAAGCTGAATGACGAGCTGCAGATACGCGTCGCCCGTCAGCGTGGAAAGGACGAGCCGCTGACCGAGGTCCGGATCAGCCGCACCGTTATGCACGAGGTCGTCGAGAACGGCAAATCCGTCCTCACGTCCGACGCCCAGCACGACCCGAAATTCGCCAGCCAGACGATAATGCTGCAGGGAATTCGCTCGGTGCTCGCCGTGCCGTTGTGCGTGGACGAACGCCACGTGTTCGGGCTCATTTACGCCGATTCGCCGACGTGGGAAGACTCATTTAAGGCCGAGCATCTCGACATCCTGACGACGCTTGCGTCGGTCGCGTCGATCCGCGTCGAAAATGTCAGCCTGCTCGACGAACGCATCAACCGCGAGCGCATGGAGCGCGAACTCGCCCTCGCCACCGAGATCCAGCAGCGGTTTCAGCCCGAAGGCCCGCCGCTCATCGAGGGCTATGAGTTTCAAGGCATTTCGTTCTCATGTTACGAGATCGGCGGTGACTATTACGACTTTCTTAACCGCCACGACGGCAAGATGCTCGTTGCTCTCGGCGACGTTTCGGGCAAGGGAACCGCGGCCGCCCTGCTGATGTCGAGCCTTCACGCGGCGATGCATGCTCAGGTCGCGGCTAAGACGTCGCTCGAGGAAACGGTCACTTCGATCAATAAATACCTGGCCGAGAATACGCCGGCGAACCGTTTCATCACGCTCTTCGTCACCGAGCTCGACCCGGCGACCGGTTTGATCAAATTTATCAACGCCGGGCATAATCCGCCGCTCATCGGCCGCGCAAATGGCACGGTCGAGCAGCTTGGTTCCGGCGGGCTGCCGCTGGGCATCATGCCGTTCGCCCAATACGATGTCGGGAACGCACAACTCGGCCCCGGCGACGCGCTGGTGATCTATTCAGACGGCGTCACTGAGGCGAATAACCTCGCCGAGGACGAATTCGGCCTCGAACGTCTGACGCAGGTCGTCAGCACGAACATCGGCCGCTCCGCGACCGGCATCCGCGACAAGGTCGAATTGGCACTGTCCGCCTTCACCGGCACCGCCGCCCCGAACGACGACATCACCCTCGTCATCGTCAAACGCGTCTAGGGTACCGTTTAGCGGCGGGCTACTGCCCGCCCTTTTTCACATTTTCACTTTTTCCCTTTTACCCGTTCCTATGGACCTAACCGTATTTGTCGGCATCAGCGTTGACGGATTCATGGCACGGCTCGACGGGTCGTTCGATTTCCTGCCGGACACGCCCGAACCCCACGGTTTTGAGGAATTCTGGGCGTCGATCGACGCGATGCTCATCGGACGCAAGACATATGAAACCGTATTGAATTTCGGCGGTTGGGGCTACGGTAAAAAGCCGGTGTTCGTGCTCAGCAGCCATCCGCTCGCACCGGCTCCCGCCGAGGCCGTCATCGAACACCTTTCCGGCGATCACGCCGAAATATGCAAAACTCTTGAGGCGCGCGGCTATCAACACATTTACCTCGACGGAGCCTACACCATCCAGGAATTCATCCGTGCCGGCCTCGTCGACCGCCTGATCGTCACCCGCGTCCCGGTCCTCATCGGCACCGGCATCCCGCTCTTCGGCGAGATCCCCCGCGACATCCGCCTCAAACACATCGCCACGCGGACTTACCCCTCGGGCCTCGTCCAATCCGAATACGAGATCGATCCCTAAAAGCTCCCCTCCTTGGTAAAGGAGGGGTGGCACCCGCTTCGGGTGACGGGGTGGTTCGTTCTTATTTCTATCTTCTGAACTCTGTCTTCTGATTTCCAGATCGCCGAGGCGGTGGTACTCCTGTCAGAACCGCGTCCGCCGCTTTCGGTGTTAAACTTGACCCATGGACGCTGTTCTTGGAGACAAAGCCGTGAACGACGCCGTTCGGCTCGGGCGGCGGCTTGCGAATCTGACGATCGTCTGGAACTCGCTCGAAGGCGTTCTGTCCGTTGGTGCAGGCATCCTGGCCGGGAGCATCGCCCTTGTCGGCTTTGGCGTTGATTCGGTTATCGAGGTTTCGTCCGGTGCGATCATTCTCTGGCGTCTGGCGTCCGGCGAACATCGCGAGCGGCTCGCCCTCAGGCTCGTCGGGGCAAGTTTCCTGGCGCTTGCCGCGTATGTCGCGTTCGACGCCGGCAAATCGCTCTGGTTTCGCGAACCGCCGTCGGCAAGCTACCTCGGTATCGCCATCGCCGCTCTGTCTCTCGTGGTAATGCCGGTCCTCGCCCGTGCAAAGCGTAAGGTCGCCGCCCAACTCAGCAGCGGAGCTATGCACGCCGATTCGCGTCAAACCGATCTTTGTGCCTACCTCTCGGCAATTCTGCTCGGAGGCCTCATCCTGAACGCCGTCTTCGGCTGGTGGTGGGCCGACCCCGTCGCCGCTTGTCTCATGGTCCCGATCATCGCAAAAGAAGGCATCGACGCCCTCCGCGGCGAAACCTGTGACGATTGCCACTAGCTTTCCTCAAACAATTGCCACTAGTTTTGCTCAAAGAATTGCCACTAGCTTTAGCTAGTGGATAGCGGCCAGAAAATTGATTCCTCGGCTTTAGCCCAAACCTCGCATAAAACTGCGCGGCGAAGCCTACGACGCGTGGTCGATTCGTTCGACCAATTCGCGACGACAAATGAGGTGATAGCCGTTCCCCGATTCGTGGTAAAATGGGTTCCTGATTTGGAGGTAATTGGATATGAAGGTCCGCAGCTTCTTACCTAAGTCTTTAGCAGGAAGGATCGCCGTGGTCTTCGTTACATTTGCCATCGGCGTTGCGGCAAGCACCTTGTTCGGTCCTGGAGATCTGTCTCCGACAGTTTCGCTGCAAATACCGCCGCCGACTACCTTCGATAGTTCTAACGTCCAAACCGTTCTACCTGACATTGAGGTACCTGATAGTCCCGTCGTCGCAAATGTCGTTCAGTCCTCGATTGTTGATTTTCCAGCTAACGGGCGAGTGATAGTGCGATCAGTTGAAGAAGTCGGAAGATTTCCGCAGATGCTCTTCCTCTCCCAAAAGACCGGTAAAGTTTTGCTTCGTAGTTCAATTGAGGACGAAGATAAATGGTTGGTCCCCAATAGTGACACCTCAACCACGCAACCCGAATTGAGATACCGTGTCGTCCGATCTCCTGGATTCAATGGTCCAATGATCATATCCGTTGGCCTTTTTCACGGCGGATCGGACGATCTTTATTATCTGACCGTCTTTGGCGAGGTGGACGGGAAGATTCGTCGCTTGAACCAACAACCGTTTCTTGCCAACATTCAAGGTGGATATTTTTTGGGGTACTTGAATAGGAAACTAGGTTATGGCTTGGCAGTGTGGGATTTTATTTGGGGCGATGACATCAGGGAGTCGCACTATAGTGAACATAAGTACGAGATTGAAATTTACACGATCCAAGACGGGCAGTTGAGAAAGACACTGCGAAAAGTTTCCCGAAAAATGTACGATTCCGAGGACGGCGCAAATTCACTGCTAGAACTCGGAATTCGAGCCGTTGACCAGAGATCGGGCGTACCGGAGATCAAAGAAAGTCTGCGATGAGCTGACAGGCCGAAAATACGCAAGCACGAGTGCCCGCCGTTTTGACCCTCCTTCCCTTAGAGCGTAGTTCGCTTGGGTTTCCAATTCACGTGCTATAAAAGGGGCTGAGTGCTTGTCCCGATCGAAACCTTTGAAACCTAAAGATATGGAACTAGACGAGAGCGAGATCCAAGTGGACTATTTTTTGCCGGACCGCGAAAGCATTTTGGAGGACATTCTGGTCGCACCGGTCCGCTTAACACACCTACCAACCGGTATCAAGGCGGTCGGCGAAGGCCAGGGAAGCCAGGTCAAGAACAAGGAGTTGGCTATGGACCTGTTAAAGGAACTTATAAGTAAGGAAGATCGATAGACCAGCCTATGTACGGTGCTGCTTAGCGAGAGAAACTGTTTTGAACTGGCTTAGGGCCTTGACCCTCCAATTAAAAGCCAATTTTCCGACTTCCACGAGCTTTCCGGCGAGAATTGCCACTAGGTTCTCGCGTCACAGAACCGCGAGTGCTAAAGCCGTAGTTAGTGGGAATTCTTTTCTCGTCGCCGACTGCCTTTCTCACTTTTCCTGGCGGCTATTGCCGCGATGCACTGCGGTCGGGCTATTGCCCGACCGTACCATTCGCCCTCGCATGCCCGGAGTCCGGCCCGGCTTTAGCCGGGTAACGGACGACAACTCACTTCGTCGGCGTCTCCGCCGCCTCCGGTAATCGGATTCAATACACGACGGTCGGGCAAATAGCCCGACCGCACTGCAATTGGGCACAGCCCTAAAACCACCCGTTATCACAGGCGGTTCTCACCGCTTACTGCTTATCGCTTATTGCTTATCGCAAACCGCTTACTGCTTATCGTTTACTGCTCACTGCTCACCGCTCACCGCTCTTTGCCTTTTTCACTTTTCGCCCGCTTGATGCTATCTTTTCTTGGTTCAAAATCGGCGAACGGTTTCACAGTCAAGCGCAGGTCTGCTGGTTCGTCGAAAACGAATGGCTTTTTCAATGCGATCGTGTTTGGGAGGAAATGGAAAATGGGCTTGACGGTAAATTGTCCGGTATGTCATCGCTCGGACAAGATCGATTCTCTATCCAATCGATGTCTCAGGTGCTCGCCGGTAAAGATCGAGGAACTCGAGGGCGAATTTCAAACGTTCGCGAACCTGTCTAGAAGACTTAGAATATACAATTTGATATTCCCGCCCTTAGTGGTGTTCGCCGTAATTGTCGTTTTTCTTTACTACGCACTGTCAAAATCTTCGAATATCAGCGTTCTGATTGTCTGGGTCGTCTTGCTCTCAGCCGTCGGACTAGAACTTATTAGCTTGTTAAGCTTTTTCTTCTCGCGGAACTACCTTACCGACTATTTCCGCCTTCAGTTCGTGCGAAATAGCGTTGCGCCTGTCGACGTTCTTGTCCGTCCTTCCTCGGGTAATAGTGGTAGATCTACAGCCTATTTGATAAAAGTTTTTGAGGTTCGGGGTGGCTCCGGCCGGCCAGGCAATCTGTTGGAACGGTATTTCTTTCCTTCGATCAGGGGCCAATCGGGTTCGAAGTTTCCAACTGTTACCAAGCTAAACGCTAAGTCCCACCCGCCGGTATGGGGAAAGGTTTACCTTGACCCTCAGGTCAGCGGCAATGCGGTCTTTGAGATCAACGGGGAAGTTTATGTGGCCACCCGACAAAGCGGAAGATTCTTCAGCTAAGTACTTTCCGATTCAGCTCCATACCACTCGGTGCGGTTCGTGGTTCAAAAAGACATCCACGGACCACGCAGAACAGCACGGAACGTCTCTCTGGCTGCTAACTGCCCACGGCCTACCGCCGACCACTCCGAAGAACCCACCCGCTACCGCAGGTGGTACTGACAGATCACTGCTCACTGCTTACTCGTCCCCGCTCACTGCTTACTTCTCCCCGCCAGCGGTGCGGCCGTGCGGAGATCGAGCAGGAGGATGCCGTTCTCGATCCGCGGGTTGACGAAGCGGACGGTGCGGGGAAGCTGGATGCCGAATTCCTCAAGCAGGCGGGCGAGATACAGCACGCGGCCGGGCGATTGGGCACGTTTGCCGGCCGGATAGGCGTTCTCGACGCCCGACGGCGACGGTTTGAGCCCGATCCGGTGCGTGTGGCGGTCGTATAGCACGAGAAACGCGAGCGGCCGGCCGAGTGCCTTCATCGTCACACTGCAGATCCGCAAACGGCCCTCAGCCGTCAGCGAGACACACATTTTCTTCCACGCGCCGCGAGTGCCGTCACGCGGCAGGACTTCCCATTGGGTGCTTGATTCGATATTCATAGCGTTTATTTTCAAATGTAGCACATACGGCTGTCTGTTGCAACGATGCAACGGGTCTAAAATGGATCAATTAAAGTTGCCGGTCATCCATTTCGGCCCTGAAATGCTTTATCAAAACGGCACGAATAACGGTACCGCCACGCGAAACTTTTTCGTCCGATGATGCAATATGCTTTTTTCCGGTCGAACGCCGATTTCGGCCAATTTCCGAAAAACCGCGAGTGCGCCTGAGAGGGGTAAACATAGCGCCTGGGACCCATTTCGAGTGCGCCTGAGCGGGGTGAACAATGCGCCTGGGCCACATTCCGTGTGCGCCTGGCTTTTCGTGCGTTCGCGGGCCGTCTGAACACGGGATAATGCCCATTATCATGTGTTTTGCCTACGTTAAAACTTGTTGACCTTTCGCCCTTCAATCAACTAAACTTGGAAAGGCGTCCTCTTCCGCCCCCGCCTGCCATGCCGGAAAACCACAAGAAAGTCAGCCTTATTTACTTCGTCATCGTGACGCTTTTACTCGTCGGACTGGTCCCGCTGGTCCTGACCGGCTGGCTGCTGTCCGACAAATCCGGCCAGGAACTGCGTGCCGCCGAGAACCGCTACCAGATCCAGCTCGTCCAGGAAAAAGCCCACCACATCGAGATGTTCGGGAAACGGTATGCCGATCTCGTCGGCAATCTCGGCAGCGCCATCGAGCTTTCGAACGTCAACGCCGTCCTCTCCGCCCCGCAGACCGAGGTCAAACTCGGCTCGATCCTCAAGGAAAACCCTGACCTCCTCGCCCTTTACATCAAACCGCCGAATTCGGAATCTCTTTCGGTTTTCCGTGCCGAGGCCATCACCCGCGACGACGTCGAAAAGATCGCCGCCGACGCGACTTTCGGCCTGCCGAACGGCAAGGTCGACGCCGGCGAGATGCAGACGATCGCCTCCAGCGGCGAACGCATAATGACATTCTCGTCGGGCATACCCGTAGGCGGCGGCGAACCCGCCAAGATCGTCGCGATCGCGTCCTTGCGTGATGTCACCCGAAAAACCGTCGGCTACGCGTCCGCCAAGAACGAGAACCTCTGGCGAAGCGGGCTGCCCATTATTTTCGTCGTCGACAACCAGGGCAACGCTATTTTTCACCCCGACAAGACGCTCTCGGCGACCAACGAATCGATGAACGACCTTAAGATCGTTCAGGAATGGCGCGAGTCCGGTTCGCAGGTCGAATCGGCCCTCGTGCCGTTCCGCGCTGCGTTCGAGGGCACCAACCACGAGATGATCGGAGCGTATTCGACCGCCCGCATCAGCGCCGATAAGAGCTTTGGCGTCATCACGATGCAGGACGAACGCACGGCGCTTGCCTCGGTCGGCGAGATGCGGGCGCAAACCTGGACGATCAGTTTGCTGTTCGCGATATTTGCGCTCGTCGCCGGTTACTTGCTTTCGCGGATGATGACGCAGCCGCTGCTGCACCTTGTGACCGCGGCGAAACGCATAGCGGACGGTGACTTCTCGTCACGCGTCGACGCCCGCAACATCACCGAGATCGGTACGCTCGGCGCGTCGTTCAACGTCATGACCGACAAGATCGAGGAGCAGATCGCCAACCTCGCCAAGGCCGCCGCCGAGAACCGCGAGCTCTTCGTCGGCACCGTCAAAGCCCTCGCCGCCGCCATCGACGGCAAAGACAAATACACCCGCGGCCACTCCGAACGCGTCGCCCGCATCTCCGTCGCCATCGGCAAGCGCCTCGGCATGGGCGAGCAGGAACTCGACACCCTCCGCATGAGCGCCCTCCTCCACGATGTCGGCAAGATCGCCATCGACGATTCGATCCTCAAAAAACCGGCCGCCCTGACCGACGCTGAATTCGACATAATGAAGACGCACCCACAGGCTGGATATAAAATTATGTCGCAGATTCCGGCGATGAAAGAATTCTTACCCGGGATGTACATGCACCACGAGATGATCAACGGCAAAGGCTACCCCCAAGGCCTGACCGGTGACCAGATACCTCTGCAGGCGAAGATCGTTTCGGTCGCGGATACATTCGACGCCATGACGATCGATCGGCCATATTCGAAAGGCATGGACCTGCCGACGTCGTTGGAGCGGATCCGATCGTTCGTCGGAACCCGTTATGACCACGACGTTGTGGAAGCTCTCGTTGCCGCTTGCGAAGCCGGAGAGGTAGCCAACGGAATCGTCCGACAATTGGCGGCGATCAAGGCGTCTGCCGAGCAAGACACCAAAACTCTAGACCGGCTGGTTGCCTAGCACGGGCCCGCTGAACTGAATTCTGCATTTATGGATGCTGTCCCAAACCAGGAACTATGGCAGGTAGAAGCCGAAGGGCGGATCTTCGATACGACCTTCGACGAGATGATCGTGTGGATACGCGAGGGTTCGCTGCTTCCGCAGGATAAGGTTCGAAAGGGAAATCTACGGTGGATCGAGGCGAGCAAAGTTCCGTCGCTGAACTCCGTTTTTAACGCAGCGGCATCCGGCTTGGAGATCGTGCCCCCCGTTGTGACGGTCTCGGCCCCTGACCAACCTCTCGCAGCGGTCAGCAGCCCGTTTGAGCCGCCTGTCACCTTGCCGCCGGCGGGTGAACACGTGCCGACCGCTGCTACCAACTCATGCAGCGTCCACCCGGACCTAGAACCCAGTTATTCCTGCCCCGCGTGCACAAGTCTCTTTTGCAAGTCGTGTCCCAAATCGTTCGGCGGCTCGGTCAAGATCTGTCCGAATTGCGGAGCTCTGTGTGAAGCAATCGGGAAGCCTGACCCAGTTAGGTACCGTCCGGTCAGCCATTCGACACCTGTCGGGTCATTTGGGTTTGGCGACTTTGCTGCGGCTTTCGCCTACCCATTCCGATTCAAGACAAGCCTCTTCTTTGGGGCAGTGATGTTCGCTTTCTTTTCACTCGGCCAGGCGATCGTGGGATTCGGCGGCATTTTTATGCTAAGCGCTGCGATCACGTGTGCGATGCTGGCAAATACGCTTACGTTCGGGATTCTCGCCAACACGGTCGAGAATATGGCGCAGGGCAAGCTTGGCCTAAACTTCATGCCGACGTTTGAGGACTTTTCGCTTTGGGACGACGTCATTCAGCCGTTCTTCCTGATGATCGGCGTTTATATTTCGTCCTTTGGCCCGCTCGCGGCCCTATTCCTGATCGCCTTCTTTTTCGTAGCCGGCTCGGTTGGTCCCGCTGCAAAGCAGATGAATCCCGCCCAGAGTGATGCGGCTCGTTTGGTTGACCCCGACCTTCCATACGCAGCCAACGCCGCTCAGCAAAGCCAGCAGGTTCGAGATCTCCTTAAGAAGACATCTGACGAGCAGGCCAAGCGGGTCCAAGAACTCGACGACCGCGACATTCAACCTGATGTGACGATGCCGCAGCCAGCGGTGAAGGACCCGGCCGATCTTGAATTTGAACGAACCAACCAGATGATCCAGGCCCAGCGCAAAGCGCAGTTGGAGGCCGCGGTCGGAAAAACGCGTGAAACCATTGCCAGCGAACGGGCAGCGATGCTCAAACAGATCGCCGGATACGGCTTTCTGTTTCTTTTGCTGGGCGGACTAGCTACCCTTTGGGCCCTGTTTTACTATCCGGCCGCGAGTGCTGTGGCAGGTTATACGAGATCATTCGGGGCAGTAATTAATCCGCTCGTCGGCTCGGACACGATCAGGCGGCTCGGGGTCGACTACATTAAGATCCTCCTGATGGTATTTGTCCTGGTCGTGATAGCGATCGTCGCGGGTGCTGTCCTCAGCGCTGTCTTTGTCGCGTTTGACATGCCCAGCGTCGGGAACATTCCGGCAAAATTCATGGGCAGCTTCGTCACATTCTACCTAAGCATCGTCTTCGCCGTCATTTTAGGTTCCGCTCTGTATAAGGCCGCGGACCGTCTCGAATTGCCCGGCGCCTAAACACCAGTCAGATCAAGCTGAAAATATCGTACGTTGTTTAGCGTACGATATTTTTCTATACTCTTTAGTTTGCCGGTCCGTGGTTCGGCAGACATATATGGCGTTTTTTTGGCGGAGAAATAAGGAAGACAAGTTTTCAAGCTCAGTTCTCGGACTGGACAAGTCGATCGAGGAACTCAAGGCCCAGGAAGAAGCAGTTGAGCGTGAGCTGGCCAATCGCTTTTCCAAAGCGATCGAAAAGACGCGCGACTCGATCAACGGACGACTCGACACGATCTTTGAAGGCCGAAAACAGATCGATGAGCATCTTTTGGATGAGCTCGAGGAAATGCTCATCTCGACGGACATTGGAGTTTCCACGACAATGCAGGTGCTCGATGCTGTCCGGAAGGGTGTTTCACGTCAGGAGATCGGCGATCTCGCCGCCCTTAAGGCGTCGATGAAGCAGGAACTGCTCGACATCCTTCATCACTCGACCGAACGCGGTATTGCCGACGAGCGAGCCGTAGATGAATCGATCAAGCCTTACGTTTTGATGGTCGTTGGCGTCAATGGAGTCGGAAAGACGACGACCATCGGCAAACTCGCACAGCGTATTAAGAACGAGGGGAATGACGTATTAATTTGCGCGGCTGACACTTTTCGCGCGGCTGCGAGCGACCAGCTTGAGATCTGGGCCGATCGAGCCGGAGTGCAGATCGTCCAGCAGAAACAGGGAACCGACCCTGCCGCCGTTCTCTTTGACGCCCTTGCCGCCGCCAAGGCACGCGATTCTGACGTACTCATAGTCGATACCGCCGGCCGCCTGCATAATAAGGCGCATTTGATGGCTGAGCTCGAAAAGATGAAACGCATCTCCTCCCGCGAGGTCGCCGGAGCTCCGCACGAAACGTTGCTCGTCATCGACGCAGTAACCGGGCAGAATGGACTCGAGCAGGCACGCCAGTTCTTAAAAGTGGCCGACGTTACGGGCATCGTTCTGACCAAACTTGACGGCACCGCCAAGGGCGGGATCGCCGTCGCGATCGCCAAGGAACTTAACCTCCCGATCCGCTACGTCGGTATCGGCGAGCAGGTCGACGACCTGATGGTTTTTGACGCCGAGAGTTACGTGAACGGACTTTTCAATTAAATGGGATCAGCCGGCGAAATAGTTGAATACACGCGACGAGCTTTAGATCTTGCTGAGGCCGGCGTCGGGTTGGTCAGCCCTAATCCACTTGTTGGCTGCGTCATCGTTTCGGCAGACGGCGAAGTCGTTGGCGAAGGCACTTACACGCTTGACGGTGTCGTCCATGCCGAGGCGATCGCCCTTGAGCAGGCGGGTGAACGTGCCCGCGGCGGTACTGCGTACGCCTCGCTCGAACCTCACGACCATCACAACAAGACTCCACCTTGCACCGAAGCGTTGATCAACGCCGGGATAAAGCGTGTCGTTTGCCCGATCGAGGACCCAAATCCGCTGGTATCCGGCCGCGGTTTTGCACATTTGCGAAGTGCAGGGATCGAGGTCGTAATCGGTATCCTGGCCGAGGAAGCCGAGCGATTAAACGAGAAATTCATTTGCTGGCACACGAAACAGCGGCCGTTCGTTCATCTCAAAATGGCGATGTCGCTCGACGGTCGCATTTCGGTTGACGACAGCGTGTCGACGGCTCTTTCCGGCGATGTTGCCCGGGAACGGGTTCAGGACTTGCGTCACGAGTACGATGCCATTCTCATCGGCGGGAATACCGCAGCGGTCGATAATCCAAGCCTGACCGACCGTAGCGGCAAACTGCGGCGGCGCCCGTTGGTTCGCGTCGTTCTCGATAACAGGCTTCAACTTCCGCTCAACTCGTCGCTTGTGACAACGGCGGGAGAAGTTCCCACGATCGTGTTCACGAACAGCCGCGACGCCGGGAAGAAGGCCAAGCTTCAAACGAGAGGTGTCGAAGTTATTGAACTTGAAATGGGTGGCCGCGACCTCGCGGGTGTGTTGGAAGAGTTAAAGAAGCGGGAGATTCAGAGCGTTCTGGTGGAAGGCGGCACCGAGATCGCCGGCGGATTCTGCGATGCGCGGCTCATCGACAAGATCACCTTCATTGCGGCTCCGCTGATCATTGGCGGCCGCGAAGCCCCAACTGCGGTCGGCGGCGCCGGAGCCGATTCGATCGCCGACGCAATGAAGCTGCGTCGAATGTCGATCTCTCAATTGGGAGACGACATCGAGATCACCGGCTATCCTACGGAAGCATAAATCCCAGGTCCGAAACAGGGAAATTCCCCAGATTTGGAAAAACGTAACCGACGTCTCCTGTCGGCAATCCGAACCATTTCGCAAGCGTCGCCGCATATTGGTCGACTGAGGTCGTTGGTATCCACCGCCCACGTGCCGACGAACCGCTATCAGCGTCGTCCGGGCCGTTTTGAACAAGCGTTGGGAACGGCGTTCCGTTTGACGTGTTAATACCGTATAGGTCCCCGCCCAAAACGCTGCCCCCGAGCACGATCGCATGGCTTGCCCACGCGTGATCGCTGCCCACGTTGCTGCCCGATCCACCCGGATTGAACGTCCGCGAGAAATCCGACAGAGTAAATTGGGTCACCTTGTCGGATATCGACTGGGCCGTCATTTCGTCGTAAAAGGCCCGCATTGCCTGGCTGAGCTGACTAAATAAGCCATTTTGGGCGAGCAGCTGTCCCGTGTGCGTATCAAACCCGTCGATCGAGCAGAAGAATATTTGACGATTCAGCTGCAGAGCTGAGCGGTTCTTGATGAGACGAGCGATTTGCTTCAGTTCGTTCCCGATCTCGGTACTTGGAAAAACGGTGGTCACCTCGGCACTGTTGTTGAGAGATTGGCTGATCTCGATCCCGCTGTGATGGATCGCGTTTGACGCCACGACCATATCGTTAATGTCGCTTAACCCGATCGTGCCGTTGAGAGCCTCCAGCCGGGCATTCGACGCCGCGGTGCCGTTAAACCCGGTCAACGCCAATATCGAACCCAAAGGCGTCGGCGCCGGCCCGATCGCAAGCGGTTCCGTCTCTTCACCTATCGTGAAAAGCCGCGTCCCATTGATGGAATTTACCGTCGGAACAAGACGATCCGGGTTTGCGGAGATCGTCATTCTATCCGAGATCCTGCCGCCCCAACCTGACAGAACGGTAACGTCCGCACGCGCATTCATTTGCTGATTGGATTGATCCGTGTGGGAGAACAACTGTCGCGGCCGCGGAACGCTTCCGCTTTGATATTCCGCTCTCGTCAATGGCTGTACGAGCGTCCCGACATTCGAGACGAGGGCAAGCTTACCCTGAGCCCACAGCGGCTGAATACCGGCGTTGATCCCACCGGTGATAGTCCCAAAGCCGGGATGCAAGCCGTACGTAAGGCCGCCGATCCGCGGAACCGCAATTGGCAGCAGCGACGCCTGAGAAAGTGCTAAACCTTGCGGAGATCGCGCTGCGGCGTATGCCGCATAATTACTCACATTCGCGTCGTTGTGGCTCGGCACGAGCATGTTATTAGCGTCGTTACCGCCGTTCAGGAAGATGCATACCAAAGCCCGATAATCATCAGGTACCGTTGAAACGCTCCGCCGGACGGGCCGCTGGGCGAGGACGCTCACTTTGCCAAAGACGTCGAGCTGAGTGGCAAGTGCGGCCATGGACAGGGCCTTGCCCGATTTGCACAAGAAATTTCGTCGTGATTCGTTCATAAAATTATCTCTGCACCTGATATTGGGACGAGCTGGCAAGAAGATAAACGGCCGTCTTTACTCGTTTGAGCGGGTCCGTCGAGGGCACGGCCTGAACCGCGGTAATAATAAGGCCGCGCTGCTGTGACGACAGGATCCCGTGCATCATCCTAGAATTCAAAGCATCGATCAACTGGCCGCCAGTTGCATCGGCCTCCGCATATGGCACAAATTCCGAATAGTCGAGCGATGTTCCCCGCAGTGCATCCGTCGCGTTCGGCGTGATGCCTTCAAATGTGAATAAATAAAGGAAATTCGTCCGGTTGACCGCGGATCCGGTATTCAGGAGTTCAAATTCCGGAGCGAGTATCGTCGTGCCCGGTATCATGTAATCCGGATGAAAATAGTTGAAAACCGTCGGGGAATAGAACGGATTCTGCCCCATAGACGTTGAATTGATGCTCAGAGCGCCGTCGCTCGGGCTCGCGCCGTTGTACGACAGTGCCGGAAAGATCCTCCCAAGATTGGTGATCAACTGCACCGGCTCACGCAATTTCCCATATCGCGGTGCCGTCTTCGCATCACCGCGTGCTTCCGGGTCGAGCAAAATTGCACGAATCACGGCTTTCATATCACCCCGAACGCCCAGCCCATTATTGTTGAATGCCGCAGCCACGCGTTCGACATAGGCCGGTGACGGATCGCTCGTTACGAGGTGCTGGATCAATGCTTTCCCGATAAAAGGCCCGACATTAGGATGGTTGAAAATATTGTCGAGCGCCGTATTCAGAGAATTGTAGGCATACTGATCAATTGTCGTATTGTCCGAACACTTTGGGCAGGCATCGATCGTCTGGCCAACTGCACCGGGGTACGAGAGCAGTGTTTTGGCCGTCAGATCGTGGTTCGCCGGCACCAGCACCATTGGATCCTTAAAGTTCAGGCTGCCCGACGTCGAGTTCGGGCAGCCGACATTGCAATACACCCAACCGGTAAATACCTTCGAAAAATTGTTGATCGTTGTCTGGTCGTACGAAGGTATCGGATCGCCCTGGCCATCAACCTTGACGGTCCCGTCCTGGTTGAGTTCAAAGAGCCCGATCGAGAAAAGCTGAAGTATTTCGCGCGGATAATTCTCGTTTGGATTGTCCTTGGTGCTCCGGACCATATCAAGATAATTTCCCATCGTCGGGCTTAGCGTCACATCTTCGAGCAACTGGCGGTAATTTCCGAACGCGTTGTCGGCAAGTATCTTGTGATATGCGATCGCGTGACTCGACTGCTGAGTTGTCACACCCGAGGTAACCAGGATCTGCCAAAGCGCCCACGCAACTCTTTGCCTTAGCTGATCATTTCCGTAAAAGGCTTCCTTAAAGAACCATTGCTGCAGCGGGATCATCGTGTAACGGTCCCGGTAGCAGGTCGGATTCGTTGCCAGCTGACAGTTTGACGGAGGAGCAGTTGGCATCAGCGGCGGATCCGGCATCGGAATATACGGGTACGGCGTTTCAAACTGCTCGCTCAGCCAGGTTCGCAGCCCGATCCGTCTGATTCGCTGATCTTCGGTAGTCGACGGGCCGAACGCAGCCTGCTCCAGGAACCGGATGCGATCGCCTGACCAACGGTACCCAATATAATCGGGTGCCGAAACGCCCTTTTCAGTGATGACCGGGCTCTGGAACGGAGCGGGCGGCAATTTTCCGCCGGTCGTGCCGA
Source organism: Acidobacteriota bacterium (assembly GCA_029781855.1). GTDB lineage: Bacteria > Acidobacteriota > Blastocatellia > Pyrinomonadales > Pyrinomonadaceae > OLB17. The sequence goes on from JAKOVX010000124.1 coordinate 197,507, forward strand.
TCCCGATCTTCAACCAATTACTCGCTATTCCGCGCCAGGTAACATACAGCCATGAATCGCCCCTCACAAGTCGCCTGCTCCCGATCGTCGGTTCGTGCAGTCCGAATGTCAGAGCGATCACGCCCTTGCGAGTTTGCGATAGGCCCTCAACCGGAAGCTCATACGTCCTGCCGTCCGCCTGTCTTAGGTAAACACGAAACGCATTCGCGCCTTCACCCTTCATCAGCGGAAGGCTCTTGAGAAATACTGTTACCTCCGAACCCTTTCCCGGACTGAATTCGATCGATCCCTTGGCCGGAACAATGCCTCGATAATCGGCAGCATCGACGGCAAGAACACGGCCCGGCGTCGACGCGCTAAATAGTTCCGGAGCCGGTGAATTCGGATCGACGTCATCCTGAGCGAGACTCGGCAATGCCAATATTAGGATCGTGAAAGAAAGGAAGACTTTCCACCAAGAATGTTTCATACGAATATCCCGAGAAATTGTTAAGAAAAGGGGCTGACGAACTTTTATATCGAATTTTGGCATCTGAGGCAAACCGAATGTGTGTCCGGCCACTGAGGATATTTTAACCACCGCGATTGAAACCGCGGGTCGTAGGCCATAGACTCGTAACGGATGAAGAGACCGGGCAACGGACAAAATAGGGCAAAGCGGGCGTTCGGCCAGAATTTTCTGGTGGACGCTTCGTACGTCGACCGGATCGTTCGGGCGTTGAATGTAACCTCGGATGACGCGGTCTTTGAGATCGGAGCCGGACGCGGGGCTCTGACAGAAGCCCTCCTTGATACCGGGTCAACCGTGCTTGCATTAGAGATCGACCGCGACCTGCTCCCGGTGCTCCACGAGCGGTTTAGCGATCGTTCTAACCTAAAACTGATTGACGCCGACGCCTTAAAGGTCGATTTCGCCTCGTTATTCGACGACAACGCGATCGTACCGCCGGCGAAGATCGTCGGGAACCTTCCTTACAACATTTCTACCGCGATATTGCAGAGGCTCGTGGAAAGCCGGAGTCTGTTTTCTCTCGCGGTCTTAATGTTCCAACGCGAGGTCGTGGACCGTATTATCGCCGCTCCGGGTGACTCCGAGCGAGGGTTTTTTACCGTTGTGACGGAGTCCGGCTTCGAGGTCACCAAACTATTCGACGTACCGCCGACGGCATTCTCGCCGCGGCCGAAGGTTTGGAGTTCCGTCGTCTCCCTGACGCCAAAACCATCATCAGACGGGGACGATCCCAAATTCCGGCGGCTGGTCAGTATGGCGTTCGCTCAAAAGCGAAAGACGATCCTAAATAACCTTCGTCAATATTCACCGAACGCGGAATCCGCTCTTAATGATGCCGGCATCGATCCGCGCCGGCGTTCTGAGACCCTGACTCTCGATGAATGGCTAAGACTTTTCCAAAAGCTAAAATAAAAAAGGCCGGACGCTTGAAATGCATCCGGCCTTTTCGATCGTAACAACGCGATCAGGGAACGATCGAGTTCGGTACCGGCTTGTCCGTCGGCAACCCGAACTGCAGAGCACGGAAACTGCCACTCGTCGGGTTCGTGATGTACCAGGTACTGGAGTCAGGCCGGAACACAGCGTAATCGTTCGCTCCGTCGCCATCGTAGTCACCTGGCGTCGGGATATCCGTCGGCAGTCCGAATGCACCGGCCCGGAACGTGCCGTCGCTGCTGCGAAGCGAGTACCAGACACCTGTCGACGGACGCCAAACCGCAAGGTCAGTCTTTCCGTCACCGTCGTAATCGCCTAGCACGGGCTTATCATCCGCGACGCCGAATTGAACGGCAGTGAATCCGGCGGTGCTTCGCAGCAAATACCAAACACCGTCACGATAAACAGCCGGATCCGTTTTCCCATCGCCGTCGAAATCGCCGGCAACCGGTTTATCCGTCACAATACCGAACTGGACGACTGAAAATCCGTCGCGGCTCATTTGCATGTACCAGCGACCTTCAGCGGGCCGGTAAACAGCGATATCCGCGACGCCGTCCCCGTCATAATCGCCGGGTTGGGCGATGTCGCCGCTCTGGCCAAACGAAAGGGCTACGAATCCGTCCCGGCTCTTATTCAAATACCAAACGCCGTTTCGGAACACAGCGAGGTCCGTTTTGCCGTCGCCGTCATAATCCGCAGGTGCGAGCACGTCCGACGAGAGTCCAAAATGATCCGCCGACATCGTGCTGTCGGAACTTCGCATTATGTACCAATTTCCCTCGCTCGGGCGGAACACCGAGATATCAGTCTTGCCGTCGCCGTCAAAATCATCGAATATCGCCCTGCCCGGGGCAGCCGCAGTTCCAAAAACGGTGAACTTGGCCACCGGCGACACCGAAAAGCCGTTAGCTGCCGCGGCATCTGCGATGTACCAACGGGCAAAGAACGTCTTCCCGATGAGTGTCGCATCGTTCGGTATCGGAAGGCTTGTGGACGCCCATCCGTTTCCACTTCCGGTATTCTGCGTATTGAGTTCAACACGAGCGAACGAACCGCTGACCGGGATCGTCGTGCCCGTTCCCGGATCCGCAGCGTCGATCACCAGAACTGCTTGTGAATTACCTAGTGCACTGCTCACGGAAACTGTGAAATTGGGATTTCCCAGCAGCGGAGGCGAGATCGCCTTTATCTGCGGCGTAAATCCGCCGGCTCCCACGCGGCCGGTACCTGTTATCTGCGGTACACGGTCGGACTCCATATAAAGCGTCGGCCGGCTAAATCGCTCACTTTCCGACGCGACTCGCGGATCGGTCAGAGCACCTCGGAGGAATGCCACCAGATCCGCCTTTTGCTGCGGATTAAGTCCGAGGACGTGGATCAGATTCGGCTTGTTATTAGCGTCAAAATCCCCGCCGCGGTCGTAGAAATCGACCACTTGCTCAAGCGTCGTAAATCGCCCGTTGTGAAAAAACGATCCTCTGAGGCCAACGTTTCGCAAGTCCGGAGTCCGAAAGGCACCTCGGTCGTTCGGGAACCCGGTAACGGCTTCTCTCCCGATATCGTCCGTATCTGGACGTACGCCAATATAATGGAAGGCGTTATCGGTGAACCGATTGCCGCCGTGACAGACAGCACAATTGTTCGCCGGCGAAGCAAAAATATTACGCCCCCTGATCTCCTGCGCCGTAAGTGCAGGTATGCCTTGTGCGTCGAGATCGACCGGAGCCCGGTCGCTGTACAATGACCTTTCAAAAGTTGCGATAGCCAGCGCTATACGGACAGGCGTTACGTCCGGCGAGCCGAACGCTTCCTGGAATAATTCCGGATATGTACGTCCGTTTAGCCAGGCGCTGAGCGGAGCAGGAATATTCGGCGAGAGTGCCAACGGTCTTACCGAAGCGATCCTCGCGGCGACGTCGGTCCAATTTCGGCCCGCGTGTGCCATTTCCGCTGATGAGACCGGCGGGGCGATCACCTGGCTTTCGAGGGCACCACCGTTATTCAGGACAACGGCATTCGTGATCGGATCGAGAAATGTGCTGCTCGCACGGCCGTCCCAAAACAGGACCGGCGAATAACCTGCGTTAATATACGAGACGCTTTTCCGTCCCGTGACCTGGTCCCGAAGGCCAAAAACGGGGATCATCGAGTAGGTGCCGTCCGCGTTATTTGAAGGCACGCCGAGCGACCCGAGAATATCATCTGCCGTATTCAACACGTTGTCCGGGCCAGGATTCAGAGAGATCGACTGCAACGCAGCAGTTCGCGGATCTGTGCCTCCGCTGCCCGAATGATGACACGTACCGCATGAAACGGTCCGCGTCGATGACATCTGCTCGTCCCAGAATAGCGTTTTACCCAAATAGATCTTTGTTGCGGTGATCGGATTACCTGGCGGAACCGGCGGCGGCTCAAGCGGAGGCACCGGGCCCTGCGACAGAGTATTCGAACGGGTACCTTGATCCGAAGTGCTTAGCTGACTAACGGCCGCTCCGTTTTCCGCCCGGACCCAATAGAAAAAGGTTTGCCCGGGCGTGGCGAGCGTATCGAAAAAGGTGTTCGAAACCGTGGTCCCGATATCAGCGGCCGTTCCCGGATCATTGGTCGTGCTCCGGAAAATACGATACGTCGTCGCTCCGCGGATGGTGTCCCAGAAAATGCCGACCTTGGAATTGTACGAATTGTCAGACGCAGTTACTCCCGTCGGAGCCGCGAGGGAATTGCCGCCC
>JAKOVX010000126.1 GCA_029781855.1 Acidobacteriota bacterium
GGGCGGCAACGTGACGGCCCCAGCCGGGAGCTTTGCTCAAGAACCGCTTCAATCAGATTCGACGATAGATCCAACATGGATCTCGTATCTGTATCCTTCTGCCGCGGAATCGTCAATTAGCGGACGTGTTACCACGCTAAAAGGGTACGGCGTACGTAATGCGATGGTGATAGCGACTGATTCCAACGGAACTAGGTGGACCGCCCGGACTTCCGCATTTGGTTACTATTCATTGCAGGGTCTCGAGGTTGGGCGTGGCTACGTGGTCTCAGTTGCGACGAAGGGCTATAGCTTCACGCCGAGGTTTATTACGCTCGAAGACGCTGTCGACGGCGTTGATTTTGTTGCCGGACAGTAATCGCAGCAAAATTGTGATTTGTGACTTGCCCCTGTTCGCTCTGAGTGGGGGCATTTTTGTACCTGTCAGTATTTGTGAACTCCTTTCGGGGTTGTAATTTCGAGCCACCCAATGTAACATTTACTTTAATGTAAGGATTCGTAGTGACGGGTCCAAGATTTTCATTATTAGGAGCTTATAAAGATATGTCAGCAGTTGCAGCACCAACCGTCGAATTGACCGTAACGGACAGCGCGGTAGCCGAGATCAAGAAATTTCTTGCAGATGAAGAGGACTTGCCGGAAACGGCCGGGCTTCGAGTGCGGGTCGTCCCCGGAGGTTGTTCGGGCTTTCAATATAGTCTGAATATAGAGGAAGAATCAAAGAGCGGCGATTTCGTTATGGACAAGAACGGTGTACGTCTCTTTGTCGACATGTTTTCGGCACAATATCTAAACGGGATCACGATCGATCACACCACGAACATGATGGGCTCGGGATTCACTTTCGACAACCCAAATGCGACCGGCGGCTGTGGTTGCGGAACATCTTTCTCCGCGTAATTTCACACTTGCGAACGAAATTATCGTGAAGGCCGGAATTTCTTTCCGGCCTTTTCGCGATTTATATGGAAGCCCTCCTCCATTGAGTGTTTCTTGTGGCATAAGCAGACAACTGAAGGTAACGCGCGGTGGAGAAGGGTGGCTAGGAACTCGGGTAAATTTGCCCGGGTTCCAAGTCGATTCAAAGCGAAGAACTATCTCCGAAGGTGACGCACGTCCATCCCTGGGCTGAGCCCCTGCGCATTCCGTTTGCTTTTCCATTCCAAATCAGCGATACTCTTAATTCAGATAGATCGCGGGTCGCTAACGGAGTGATCCTAACCAAAGTCCCAAATTGAATCATATTTGGGAGAAAGCAATTTATTCGACGTTTTTTTATATAGGTGACCAAGGTCACTTCTTCCACTTTCCTCATTTCGTAACTTAAAAATCAGGAGTTTTTGTAGATGAATCTTAAGAAGATCTTTTTCGTTTCGGTGTGCTTCGTCTTGGCTGCCGTCGTTCTTACTGGCTCGACCAATGCACAAGAGCGAGAGAGGGTAGTAAAGCCCACCTCAAGCCAGCCTACCAATCTACCGCCCGCCTACAAGCCGGTTCCGGACGATAAAACGAAAACGTCATCTTCTTCTCGCCCTGTTCTGACCAGTCCAATTGTAATAGTTTCATCTACTGAGAAAGAATCGTCGCTCGTCAAAAAGACGGCATCGTCACGTGCCATAAACTCTTCTTCTGCACTTGCGGCCGGAAGAACCGCTTACGGAGCGGGCGTCAGCGGGCGAATTATGGCAGGTATCCAGGAGCGTTGGGGAATCCCCTACCGTTACGGATCCACCGGGCCAAACACTTATGATTGCTCTGGTTTTGTTTGGAGCGTATTTAACGAAGCGGGAATACCGTTCACACGTGCAAGCGCCAGGAGTTTGTGGGCTAGTTCGGAACCGGTTTATGGTGACGATCGCTACAAATTCGGTACTTTGGTCTTCCTAAATGGTCTCGGCCACATGGGCATCGTTGCTGATGAGAATGGCTTCTACCACGCTTCATCGAGCAAGGGAATCACCTACTCGCCATTCAAGGGATATTGGTCAACGCGGATCGTCGGATTTCGGCGGTTAAAGCCCGAGGTGCAGACGACAACGACCGAAGAGAAATAGGGTTGGTAAATTTAGATCCTTTTGCCCGGTCTTCATTTGACGGCCGGGCATTTCTGCGAACAAAATGTCTAAGCGATGAAACCCGGCCTTTTCGCTTCGTCTTTGATCTCGTATATGACAGCGATCTTGTCGATTGCAACGTAAGCTACGCGATCATCTTCGTCTCGAAGGTAAAGAACGCCATTCTTAACATCAACAACGTCGCCGCGAAATGTCGCGTTCGTTCCGCATGTGATGTCAATCCTCTTACTAAGTAACTGCGTCAGTAGTTCTTCCATAGGTTCCATAACTCGATTTGCAAATCGTGTCCGATGATCGTTGCACAATTTTACCTTTTTGGTCCCAATAATGCGATACAAACAGGGATACCTTGACCACGATCAGTAAACGATCGCTGCATCATTCCTAAAGAACACAAGTAGAGTCAGAGTGGGCACGAATTACACTGAAATCACAAATGATCGATTTTGCATTTAAAGAATCCCAAGCGTAACGCCTCTTACTCAGATCTTCTTCCCGCCAATGTCCACGGACTAATAACTTGATCAGGCGCAATCGACGTTGCAGACGAGCCGGCTTTCTGAATGGAATTGGCTACCGCCGCAGCGAGGATCGCTAGGTCCCGGCTATCTTCGTTGGTACGAACGGTTCCTTTTCGTTCCATGAACCGCGGAATAAATCCGGTATCGAGATGTCCTGCCTGAAATTCCGGATCGTCCATCAACTCGCGGAAGAATGGAAGCGTCGTCTTAATTCCTACAACCTCGTATTCCATCAATGCTCTGCGCATCCGATCTATCGCTTCGGCGCGATCGCGGCCATGTGCAGCGAGCTTTGAGATCATTGGGTCGTAATATATTGACACTTCGCCGCCCTCGTACACTCCACCGTCGTCTCTGACTCCGGGGCCATGCGGTAATCGCAAACGTGTGATCTTACCGGGTGACGGCATAAAATTGGCATCGGGATCTTCAGCATACACACGGCACTCGATCGCGTGGCCATTAATAGTGATCTCATCTTGAGTGAAAGAAAGCTCTTCACCAAACGCAACACAGATCTGTTCGCGAACGAGATCGAGACCGGTGACAAGCTCAGTTACCGGGTGCTCGACCTGCAGCCGTGTATTCATCTCGAGGAAATAAAATGACCGATCCACATCCGAAACCAGAAACTCGACTGTACCCGCTCCAACGTAATTAACTGCCCGAGCCACCATGACCGCGCATTCACCCATCCGGGCCCGCAAGTCAGAAGAGTTTATTGGCGACGGGGCCTCTTCGACGACCTTTTGATGGCGCCGTTGGATGGAGCATTCGCGTTCGGCGAGGTAGACATGATTACCGTGTGTGTCTGAAAATACCTGGATCTCAATATGACGCGGTCGAACAACCGCCTTCTCGATGTACACCTCGTCGTCGCCAAATCCAGCCAAGGCCTCAGCTTGGGCAGTTTCAAGCGCGGACTTGAGTTCAGCCTCCTCGTTAACAAGCCGCATGCCCTTTCCGCCGCCGCCCGCTGAGGCCTTTAGCATTACCGGATAACCGATCTCGAGGGCTGTAGTTTTCGCGTCGTCAAAGGAACGCAGCGGTTCGGTGGTGCCGGGAACGATCGGAACACCCGCTTCGATCGCTATGCGGCGGGCAGACATCTTTCCGCCCAAACCTTCCATTGCTTCAGGCGGCGGCCCAATAAAGGTGATGCCGACTTTCGTTACCGCCCGGACGAAATCCGCGTTTTCCGAGAGAAAGCCATAACCGGGATGAATGGCTTCCGCCCCCGAGCGAATTGCAACATCGATGATCTTTTCCCCACACAAGTAGCTTTGGTTGGAAGGCGCCGGTCCGATATTATAAGCCTCATCCGCCATTCGAACGTGAAGAGCATTGCGATCGGCATCGGAATATACCGCGACGGTCTCGATCTTCATCTCGCGGCAAGCCCGGATCACTCGACAAGCGATCTCTCCTCGGTTGGCAATAAGAATCTTTTTGAACATTTATTCCAATATTGAATTTCCCTGATTTCTTGAATCATACCGAACAGCCACCTTCGCTCCGGGAGCATACCGAACCGGGTCAAGCCGCTGTTCCTCCGTCAAGATCTCGACTGACTCGAAGTCTACCCCATTCAGCGTGTAAAGGAACAAGGCGACCTCATCACCGTTTTCGTCAATATGGGTGTCGATGATTACGCCGTCGGTTATGCGGCCGTTGGCCAATAGGTGCCGCCGCCTCTCATTAGGGTCGACTACTTTTCTTTTGCGTAATTTATCGAGAAAACCCATTGTCTAGTCCATCACGAGCGGTGGTTTATCATACTTTTCCCGCAGTCTATTTATGGCTTTAAGGACAGCAGGCCGCTGCACAATTCGGGCCTCGAGCGGACGTTTGCCGGGGATGTCTACCATTATCAATCCAAGCAGGATCGTCAGAATTCCCTGACCAGGCACGCCCGGCAATGAAAGTACGATGCCCAGAAGGATTAAGAAAATACCTAGGACATTCTTGGCAATCACGGCCCCCCACCGAACAAGCCATGGGCTATCCGGAAGGAAATCCCTCTCATGATGTGCTGCAAAATAGTGTGGAGGAATCTTCACCATTACTATCCCGATGGCCACGAAACTTATCGCGAGCGATACCAGGAACATAAGGAACGCAAGCCCTAAACTCCCCCAGGAAATTGTCGACCACCGAGAAGTCAGCCATTCGATCATTCTATTCTGAAGGCCTCTCCATTCGTCGAAACTCAGTCCATATGTAATACATCCGGTGAATCAATGTCCAAACTGAACCAACCGCCAAAACCCAAAGGACGGCCGGCATTCGGTTTGCGAACGAGCTGGTCGATTCCCAATTCCATGTCGAAAGAGCACCAATAATAAAAAGAACAACACGTTCGGGCCGCTGGAGAAAACCAACGTTGGCCTTGACCCCCAAACCTTCTGACCTCGCCGTTGTATAACTGACCATCACCGAGGCGATCATTCCGACTCCGGCCAAAAAGACATTCAATATTGAATGCTGAGGCGAGTTTCCGGCGTAGAACATCATGATGCCGAGAAAAACGACCATGTCAGAGAGGCGGTCGAGCGATGAATCGAGAAAACCGCCGAATTTCGTGACACGGCCCGAAAGTCTCGCAACATTACCATCAAGCATGTCGAACAAGTTCGCGACTATTAGCACGATACCTGCCCAAAAAAAAGCCCCAAGACCGAAAAGCACTCCGCAACCTATGTTGATAGTGACACCAACCGTCGTGAGAATGTTTGGTGAGATCCCGGCGGATGCGAGTCCTCGCACCATCGCGTTGATGATGCGCATTGCTCCTTTTCCTATTCCGGCTCCTAGCATTTTGTGTGCAAAACGGTCGACCAGCTTTGGTATTGACCCTTATTCTCCGAATTCGTGAATCGTCTTTAGTTTGCTAAGTTCGAAATTGCGCCAGCCGTTTGGTGTTTTGACCCTGATCTCGTCCCCTTCTTCTTTCCCCATCAAGGCCTGTCCTATCGGTGAAACAGTCGAGATCAAACCTTTATCGGGGTCGCTCTCTTCAGAGGTCACGAGTTTGTAGGTTATCTTCTCTTCTTTTTCCAGATCGTATAAAACAACCTCGGAGCCATAAGCAACGCTACCGGTCGGAATTTTTGAAAGATCGATCGAGTCGACCTCGTATAGCCTGTTACGAACCTGCATAATACGAGCTTGGACGATCGACTGCCTTTCCATTGCCGCTTTGTATTCCGCGTTCTCGCGGAGATCACCAAATTCCCGTGCCTTTTGAATCTCTTTTGGCAACTTGAAATGCAATTCTTCCTCAAGACTGTCTAGTTCGGCCTGGAGTTTCTTCTTTACTGCTTCCATTTTTGTTCCTTTATCTCAGTCAGCCAAATACGTCCTAAAAATCAGATTCGTTCGGGGCAGCGAATGAAATTCCGATATCGCGCGCGGATCGGACAAGCTGTCCGTTAATTGGGACCGTTTTGATGGCACTGCACGCATCCGAGATCGGAACAGTTATTACCGTTCCGGCCTGTAATGCGACCATCTTGCCAACCTCGCCGTTAGCGAGAGCCCTGACAGCACAAGCACCAAAGTTTGTGCCAAGCATTCGATCAAACGCATTTGGGCTTCCGCCTCTTTGAAGATGGCCCAAAACAACACATCTCGATTCCTTGTCTGTCAGTTCCCCTACTCGACGCCGAACATATTCACCGATTCCACCGAGTCTTAACGCTGAGGCGTCGGAATACATTTCACCCTTACCAACCTCAAGTGCACCCTCAGCCACCACAATGTTCGTGAATCGAGAGCCGCTACTTTCGCGATCTAGTACCTTTCGGACCAGTGAATCGAACGAAAACGGAATTTCAGGGATGAGAATTACGTCGGCGCTTCCTGCGAGACCCGCATGCAGTGCGATCCAGCCGGTGTTCCTGCCCATTACCTCGAGGATCATTACACGATCATGCGAGGCGGCCGTCGTATGGAGACGGTCCAGAGCTTCGGTCGCAATATCGATCGCGGTCATAAAGCCGAATGTAAATTCAGTCGCCGCGAGGTCGTTATCGATCGTTTTGGGTACACCTATCACCGGAAATCCGCGCTTGTGAAACTGTTCGGCGATCGCCAGGGTACCTTCACCTCCGAGCACGATCAAGGCTTCGATCTCAAGAATGTCGAGATTGGCAAGTGCCTCACCGATAGGCATCTCGGGGAAATGAGGTGTACCATCGACCATTTTGACAAAGCTGCCCTTGTTCCTTGTTCCAAGGATAGTTCCGCCGCGCGGAAGTATTCCGCTAACTGATTTGGTTGTAAGGCTGACAGTCCTCGGTGTTCCGAGAATTCCCTCGAAGCTGTCCTCGATACCGATGACCTTCATATCAAACTCGCCAACCGCGGTTCGAACAACGGCGCGAATTACTGCGTTTAGTCCCGGTGCGTCGCCGCCGCCGGTCAAGATACCTATTTGCTTGTACATAAAAAAGAGTTCAAAAAGTAAAACGTAATTTTACTTCAGGAACTCGAAATCTCTAAATCTTATGACAGACTTGTTTTGATCGCCCATCTAGTACAGGGCATTAATCAGTTTTCTGCGATCAGCCGCTTCGACGATGCTTCGTATGTCACAGTTTCAGCTAATTTGACCGCCTGCGGCATCGACTCCATCGCCTTCAAAACTTGCGGATCTGTCTCCAGGAGCACTTGAATACCGGCTTCACTGGATAGACTGGCGGTCGCTAATTCCTCACGGATCCGCATCTTCACATAGTCCAACTGTGAATTTACATTTTCCGCCGAGAGTCCACTCTCCTTGTCTGCGGTCACGAACGCCCTGAACGCGTCGAGCATCTTGTCGGACGTCTGGAACTCTCCGGGGGCAACGATCTGTCGAAAACTTTGCTTTTCAGTCTTAAAAGAATCCAATCCGGCGATCTTTCCGGCAACGAGCTGACGCACAAAAAAGAACGCCGATTCATTTATTCGCCCTTTCAGTGCGTTGACGGTGTTTCCTGTAACGCGGATGTCCGGTTCAATGCCGCGACCGCCATAAAGCGTGCGTCCATCGGGCGTGGTCACGGGGCTGCCAGCGGGCTTTGGAGCGACATCTTGTTGTTCGCTTTCCGGTGCGTCAGCGGAATGGGTATAGTAATCGTAGATCGATCCACTTGAGTAATCGCGCTGTAGCGAACGTCCGTATGGGGTGTAATAGCGAGCCGTCGTCAAAGTAAGCCCGGTGCCAAACGGCAGTTTGAATATGCGCTGAACCAGACCCTTTCCGAAACTGTCCGTTCCGACGATTAGGCCTCGTCCGTAATCCTGAATAGCTCCGGCAACTATCTCTGACGCCGACGCGGATCCGCCGTTAATGAGTACGACCAAAGGAAACGATTCCGGGGATTCGCCACCCGAACGAAGGTCACGAAAGCTGTCAAAACGCGACGATTTAACTGAGACGACCGTCTTTCCAGAGGGAATGAATTCACTAACGACCTGAATCGCTTGTTCGAGAATGCCGCCGGGATTTCCTCGGAGATCCAGGACCAAGCTTTTCATTCCCTCCTTCTTCAGGTCAGCAATAGATGTCCTAAGTTCGTCCGAGGTTGTTTGCTGAAAACCACCGGTCAATCCTACGTATCCGATCGAATTTCCAAGCATGAACGCGTTTCGCACCGATGGGAGCGGAACGCCCCCTCGAACGATCGAGAAGCCTAGTGGTGTGGCCGAGGCCGCTCTCTCAATGCGGATCTGGACCGGTGTCCCTTTTTCTCCACGAACATTCTTGGACACTTCGGAACTGGTCCAGTCTTTTGCGTCCTTACCATCAACGCTTACAAAACGGTCTCCGTATCTTAGTCCGGCCCTTTCGGCAGGCGTACCCGGAACCACCGACTGCACATATACCCCGTCCCGATGTTGTAGGATCGACACGCCGATGCCATAGAACTGAGATGATTGTTCCTCGTCAAGCTTGCGAAATTCTTCCGGCGTGAAAAAGGATGAATGAGGGTCGAGCGTCCACAGCATTCGCTGCATCGCGCTGTCGGAGATCTTCTCCACGTCAACCGGACCGGCGTAATTGTCACTAATTGTTTTTACGGCTTCTCGATAATCGGAAATGACCCTGTCGGTCGTAACGCTGGAGTTGGCTGATGTCTTCGCAGGCATACGACCAAACAGCCCCCCAATTATCGCACCAATGGCTATCAAAACAGCCGCAATTACAGGAAATGTCTTGTTCATTCTCTCCTTAACCAAACTCCAAATTATAACATAAGGCGATTCGCAGGTGCTCCGCCCATCGAGACCCGAATGTGAATTTACTTTTCCATCGGTAAACTCTAATATTAGCTCTTTGTACGATGAAACCTTTTATCTCCATAGTTGTCCCGGCATTCGACGAAGACGAGAGACTTGGTGTCTCGATAGAAAAGATCCTCGCTTATGTTCAGACAAATAATCTCGCGGCCGAGCTTGTCGTTGTGGATGATGGTTCTTCGGATCGCACCGCTGATATCGCGCGGGAAAGTGCTTCCAAATACCCTGGGTCGGTGACCAAGGTCATCAGGTATGAACAGAACCGAGGAAAAGGCTACGCGGTCAAGACCGGACTGATGAGCGCGGAAGCGGACATTGCGATCTTCAGCGACGCTGATCTTTCAACGCCGATCGAAGAGTTGCCGAAACTGATCGATCCAATACGGGCGGGTCAATACGATGTGACTTTCGGTTCGAGAGCGATCGACCGGTCGCTGATCGGAGACAGGCAGCCTTGGCGGCGTGAACAGGGAGGACGGGTCATTAATTTTGTGATCAGGAAGATGTCCGGCCTTGAATTCGCAGATACGCAATGTGGTTTCAAGGCGTTTAATATGACCAAGTTCAGGCCGCTTTTGGATCTTATGACTATCGACCGTTTCGGGTTCGATGTCGAATTCCTATATGTCGCCAAATTTCATGGCCTGAAGCTGGCGGAAATTCCGGTTCGATGGAATGATGTTGCCGGCTCGAAGGTAAGTGTATTTAGGGATACCCGTAGAATGTTCAATGAACTCAGACAGATCATGAACAACGCGAAGAAAGGAGTTTACTAATTGAAATGAGCGCAAGGCTAAATGTAAACATCGATCACGTGGCGACGATTCGCGAGGCGAGAAAGACGATCGAACCGAGCATAGTTGCCGCTGCGGTGCTTTGTGAACAGGCGGGTGCAGACGGCATTACGGTCCACCTCCGTGGGGATCGCCGGCACATTCAGGACCGGGATATTGAACTCCTTCGGGACGTTGTGACGACCTATTTGAACGTCGAGATGACATCATCGGACGAAATGGTCGCTATCGCGGTCAGGACGGCGCCGGATGCTGTGTCTCTCGTCCCCGAAAATCCAAATGAAGTCACGACGGACGGGGGGCTGAACGTTGCAGCGAATTTCGATTCCGTTCAATCCGCGATCGACAAACTACGTCGGGCTGGCATTTTTGTGAGTATTTTTCTTGATCCCGTAGCCGAGCAGATCGATGCCGCAAACCGGGCCGGGGCCCAACAGGTTGAATTATGTACCGCCGAATATGCCGAATTAACCCTAGGCTCAAGGGCTGCACATGGCGACGGTGCGAAGCGGGCTGCGGCCGAAGTGGAACGGATACGGCGATCAGCAACACACGCACTCGACCTTGGATTAAAAGTAGCGGCCGGACACGGCCTGACCTATAGAAATGTTGGAGCCCTTGCTTCAATACCGGAGATAACGGAATTCAATATCGGCCACAACATCATTGCACGTTCTGTTTTCGCCGGGCTTGAAAACGCGGTTCGCGAAATGATTTCCGCTATTCGTCAGGGATCCTGAGCGATATGGGGAAGGTGTCGCTAGCAAAGCGATTTCAGACACTCTGCGACGAAGCCGCAGCTTGTCGAATCTGTCCTGAGTTGGCAGACAAGGCCGCGGTATTGAGTCGGTTAAACGGTTCGCTTTTGCCGAAAGTTTTCTTTATCGCCGAGGCTCCAGGCCGTCAGGGAGCAGATAGGACGCGCCGTCCCTTCTACGGAGATAAATCCGGCGACAATTTTCAAATCCTGCTTGATTCGATCGGTCTAAGCCGGGACGATATCTTTATTACAAATTCCGTAATGTGCAGCCCGCGGACGTCTACTGACGCGAACCGCAAGCCGAGCCGGAATGAGATCAACAATTGCTCGGGTTTTCTTCGGCGTCAGATAGAGTTGCTCCAGCCGACGGTCGTTGCTACGCTTGGGAGTGTCGCCCTAGGAGCGATCAAGGCCATCGAAGGCCACGGGTTTTCGTTAAGAGAAGATGCTGGGAAAGTGCTCGAGTGGAACAATCGAACATTTATTCCGCTCTATCATCCCAGTCCACAGGTGATCGCCGCCCAGCGTGGACTCGGACGGCAACTTGAGCATTTTCAGTCACTTGCGACTGTTCTGTAACGGTCGTTTACCGCAAAAGAATGTTCCGCTTGTTCCGAATGCGATTCCTGTGTTCCGGTGGAACAAGAATTCCTACTCTATGACATTAAGCGACGAATTGAAGACGGCATATGACTCGATCCGAAACGGAGGCATTGGCTTCTATGAACAGGATCGTGGGTTGATCGCTGTTTGGGGGAAGGAAGCTATTCAGTTTCTCGATGGTTTGATCACAAACGACATGAAAACGCTTGCCGACGGTCAGCAAATGCTTGCCGCGTTTCCTAACGCGCAGGGGCGTCTGCTCGCGGTCGTTCGGGTCTCGAGACAAGGCGACCGTTTTCTATTTGAAACTGAAGGTGCTACCCGCGAAAAGCTCTTTCAAAATCTGTTTAGATTTACGTACGCCGGCGACTTCTTCGTTGAGGATCTCAGCTTGAAATTTCAATCATTCGAGATTTTCGGAGATTTGATGGGACTTGGAATCGCACAAGACCTTGCAAAATTCGAAGGTGTCGGGTTCCTAGGCACTGGTTTGTCGACGGTTCTCATTCCCTTAGAATCGGCCGACGCATTTCGGGAAACATTGATCGATAAAGGTGGAATTGTCATGTCCGACGGAACCTATGAGACTATCCGGGTAGAAACTGGCGACCCGAAATTCGGCGTGGACATGGACGAAACCACGATCGTACCTGAGCTCGGCCTGGAGGGATTGATCTCGTACACAAAGGGCTGCTACATTGGCCAGGAGATCATCGCCCGAATACATTTTCGCGGACACGTAGCCAAAAAACTGACCGGATTGATTTTGTCAGGACCAACTGCGGCAGCTGGTGGTTCACCCTCGGAAGTCGAGCTTTTGAGTACCGATGGCAAGAACGCCGGGCGGCTCACCTCAGTAACTTACTCGCCAAAACTCGGCAGAAATATTGCGTTGGCTTTTGTACGGTATGATTTTCTGGAGCCTGGCACTGAATTGTTGACAGGTAATGCCATGGCAACAGTGACCTCTCTTCCGTTCATCAGCTAGTCTGCGCGAAAAGGTCGGTCGCTAGCGAAGCAATCGTTCGTGTTGCTCTCTGTGGTAAAATCTCTCCTTCATATGGAACAACTCGACATCGACCTACCCAACGCAAAGCTCGCGTACACCATTATCCAATCGCTCCTTGACGGCCATGAAGCTCTAAGCGATCTGCTAGTTCTGATGTCGCACGCCGTCGATGAGGATGTGTTAAAAGCGATGACGAACACTGGAGAATGGGAGAAATATCTCGAATCTAAACGGGTGCTGGAAACGACGCACATTCAAATAGAGAAGTTTACCGAAGAGCTAAAGAAACTCGAAAATGCTTGATCTGTTAATCATTGGTGCGGGCCCGGCCGGTATTTCAGCCGCTTTCGAGGCAAAGAAAGAGGGGCTCGATTATCTCGTAATTGAAAAGGGGTTGATCGGAAATACTATCTACAACTATCCAGTTGGATTGACCGTGTTTTCGACCACGAACGAGTTGGAATTCAATGCAGGCGATCTCGATCCGGCACGTGAAAAGCCGACACGTGAGGAACTGCTGTCTTACTATGTGCGATTCGTTCTCGAGAACGATCTCACTATCCAAACCGAGGAATCCGTCAGATCGGTTACGAAAGAGGCGGAACACTTTGCCGTTTCCACAGATAAAGGCGAATATCGTGCGAAAAACGTCTTGTTCGCGATGGGAGCGATGGACCATCCGCGGAGGCTAAACGTGCCGGGCGAAGATCTCTCAAAAGTTCATCTTCTTTTTCGCGAGACATATCCATGGGTAAAAAAACGTGCGTTGATCATTGGCGGCGGCAATTCGGCTGGCGAGGCTGCACTGTTTTTGGCTCAGGAAGGTGCAGATACCACACTCGCGATCTTTCGCTCGGATTGGGAAAACAACGATCCGAAGCAGGGCTGTATTAAGTACTGGGTCAAAAAGCCGCTCGAAAACGAACTGAAAGAAAATTGCCTAAAGATCTTTTTTCTAGGCCGGGTCGTTGAGATCCGCGAGAACGAGGTCGAAATGGAGAGCGAGTCCGGCGAACGGGTGAATCTGCCGAATGATGTGGTCTTCGTTCTCATTGGATCGGACGCCGATCTGACGATGATAAAGGGCCTCGGTGTGGAGACGACCCAAGGTAAATCCGGTGAAGTTCCGGTTTATGACGATGAGACGTTTGAGACAAACGTCCCTGGAGTCTTCGTCGCAGGTCACTTTACCAATCATAGACACATCAAGGGTGCGATCGATGCCCCGAAATCGATGATCCCGCACTTGAAAAAGCGACTCTCCAAAAACGCATGAAGGGCACCAAGTAGAATTTCTCTATTTGGTGCCCTCCAGATTGCTATTGTATGCCTATTGGCCGGCCGGTTTTTTGGTTCGTACCATTACTTTATCGTTCTTAAATTTATCGGCGATGTTCGGCGAATTGATGTCGTAGCTAGTAACATCGAACGTCTCATCCGCACGCCCGCCAACAGTTTGGACCCATTTGTAAGGCAACTGAATGCCTCCGGTTGACCTAAAGTCACTGAACTTGACCGTGTACTCGGTCATTTCCGGGTGCGGACCATCCATCTTTCGCATAAAGACCATATTGTCCTTCGCACCGTCGCCATTAGTGGGCGACTCTGACTTAAATCTAACCATCGTCGGCATTTCCATACCCATATAAGTCATCATCACCGGCAGATTGGATGATGCATCGAGGAATAGCTTGTATGAAAGTCCACCGCCCTCAGCTACGACCAAATTGCAAAGGGTTCCGTCGATGCTACTCTCACCACCGTAGGTGTAGCTCACGTCGAGCCCCTCAGGAGCTGTCAAAAGAAGACCAAGCGAAAGTCTCAGCATCTCGTTATGCCGCATCTTTTCGTGATTTTCGCCCGCTCCAGCACGTCTCACCTCAATCTCCTGACTATTGCCACCCTCAGTTTTGAACATCATCTTGTCCGCTCCGGCGCCGTTGATCACTTCGGTCGTTCCGTCCGCTTTTTTAAGAATGATCTTTCTGGCTCCGTTCCCAGCCGTGCCGCTATCGGTAACAATAACCTTGTCGGCATCGGCACCGTTTAATTCCTGCACTGTTCCATCGCTATTCTTGATAATGATCCGTTTGTTATGCAATCCATCATCACCTTTTTCGGTCCAATTCGCCGCACCTTTGCCATCATCGGTAACGACAACATTGATCTCCTTGCGAACGTCGGCAGTCCCTGAACCGTCATCTGCACCTAGTTTGGTCATCTTCATGAGCTTGTTCGGCAATTGCATTGCGATCTCAGTTTCACCCTGGACGATGCGCTCCACTCCGTCACCTTTGATCGTCTTGGTAGTGTTGCCGACGATGATCATGCTTTGAACGCCAGCGATCGAGCTATCGCCACCGATCGCCTGCCGGGCCTTTCGGATCAATTCCAGGGCCTTTTCATCTGATTTGAAGTGAGCGGCACTCTTGTCGACTATCGCTCCAAGCCCGACAAAGAAGACTGACACGCCGAGAACCATCATTACAAATTTCTTCATGTATTTTCCTCCGAATCTATTCGTATTATTCCTTGATCTTATTTATCCAATCGCGAACCTGAACGCCCGGTCTTTCCGCACTCGGAGGGTCGTAATTAGATAAAACTATAATTGTGTAGCCCGTTTGTCCATTCGCAATAAACAGGGCGTTCACTCCTTCAGTACCACCCGCAATACCAACACCGTCGAAAGCAGCGGGAAAACTGCCGTCGTCATCGGGTATCTCGAGTTTCTTGCTCCTTAGAGCCATTGAAAATTTAAGCAAGTCGGCGGCGTTTGAATAACCTCCGCCTGCGGAACTGCCGCGTCCAGGCAGAGTCGCCTGATTGCTGGTCCGACCCGGACCCGAACCAATGTATCCACGAGCGGTGTTTGCCGGCAGGTCGTCGACGGCAAACCAGGCGGAATTCGTCATTCCCGCGGGCTTAAAAATATTTTCCCGTACGTAATCGTAATAGTTCATACCGGACAGCTTCTCGATGACAAGTCCAAGAACAATGTAACCGCCATTTGAGTATCTATTCTTGGTTCCGGGCTCAAATTCCAGCGGGTCATTACCAAAAAGCGGAAGATAGTCCTTAACGGCCTGGAGCTTCTTTTTGTCCATTGCCCGAAAGCGATCATTGAAAAAGTCCCCGATCCCCGACCTCATATTCACCAACTGTCCGATCGTTATCTTGGACGCGGCGTCGTGATTCGGGTAATCCGGTAGTATCTTGATCAGTTTGTCGTTGAACGATAATTTGCCGGCCCGTACCAACTGACCGATCGCGATTCGAGTAAAGCTCTTGTTTATTGACCCGAGGTTGAATTTTGTGTCCAGGTTATTCGCGGTCTTCTTGTTCTTGTCCGCCAAGCCATACGCCTTTGCAAAGATCGGCCTGCCGTCTTTAGCAATCATTACAACGCCTGAAAACGCATCTGCCTTAACAAGGTCTAAAAACATCTGCTCGGTTGTCGCAAGCAGTTCCGACGTTGAAGTCGGAGCTGGATATTTTGAGGCGGTCTGTTCCAACTGGCGTTCCGGATCCGGGCGGTCAATCTGCTCGATCCCAAACCCGGAGAATTTTTTGGTTTTTGCGTCGAACTCAAACGTATATGAGATCCAGCCGCCGTTTACCGATTGGGCAAGAACCGTTATCGCTGCGTCGGTGACGGATACCACCTTCTTGATCTCAACGGTGTGAAAGTCCGTGCGAACCTGCCTGTGAAAAGCGATTCTAGGCTCGACAGGCCGCTTCTTAAGGGCTTCGGGGTCAATATTTTCGGCGAAGAACGTTGCCAACTTCTGCTCGTCCCCAGAATTGAAGGCTGCGAAATATCCAAGAACTCTAGATCCTTGGTCAGTTTTTGCAAGCGATTTGACGTCCGACTCCTGAGCAGTGATCGCGGCGATGAATACTAAGAGGAACAATATCGGGAAACAATACTTCATATACACAAAACAAACTATTCATTCATTACTTCGACATTATTGATTATCACGCTGCGTCACCAGCGAGTGATTAAGAGGACGCAAAGAATTTGTTAAGAATGTAAAATGTCCGAAAAACGATGGACATCCGATAAGCGAAATTGGAAAATGATGGCGGAGCAGTGAGTTGAGTGGCCAACCGCCCCATAGGATATGAAGCGTTCCCTGTTCACAAATCTAGTCATCGGTGGCCTCGCCGTTTTGCTGATCATGCTTGGCGCGACGCAATATCGCTGGCAGTCACAGATCAGCGAGAATGAGGCCGAAAAGATGCAGAAACGGGTCCAGGAAGACGTTGATCGTTTTTCGGGGGACTTCGACCATGAGATCCAGAACGCCTATTTCAATTTTCAGACGGAATCCGACACCTGGAAATCAAAAGACTGGACCGCATTTAATGAAAGATTTGAGTATTGGCGATCGAAAACAACATATCCAACGCTGATACGTGATTTTTACTTTCTTTCGGCCAAAGGTGATGATCCACCGCTACGGTATGATCGCGAGAAGCGTGAATTTCTCCCGCCTGGTGACACGGATGAAGTCCGCAAGCTGCGAGAGCGTTTGGGTGACGGCACAAATGCCCGAGCAGTATATGCAGATCTGTTTGCACTCGTTCTTCCAATTCCGGAGTCAGGTCGCAAGTTCGAACAGATAATGATTCGTCGTACTAAGTCAGAAACGCCGCCAGCTATGAAAATGCCTGAGCGTTACGGAAGTCTTGTGATCCTGCT
Source organism: Acidobacteriota bacterium (assembly GCA_029781855.1). Taxonomy (GTDB): domain Bacteria; phylum Acidobacteriota; class Blastocatellia; order Pyrinomonadales; family Pyrinomonadaceae; genus OLB17. The sequence continues at coordinate 16,756 of JAKOVX010000126.1, forward strand.
CGACGAAGCTACCATTAAAGAGCAAGTCCTGCGCGATCTGGCCCAAAAATATTTTCCGGGAGAGGAGTTCAGGCTTTCTGTTAACGATAACCAAGGGAGTCCGGTATTCCAGACCCTTGGCGGTACTAGCGAGAGCGACGCGGACGCACTGCTTTTCGACCTCTCGCCCAACAACTTCATCTTCTACGCCAACAAAGATATACTGCCGTCAGACGGCAAGCAAAAAGAGAGCGTGATACTGACTTCACGCGTCGAGCAGCACGCTCTTTCGGATCTTCCCCGAACGGAACCGTCGAAGAGCACCGTCAATGTTGAAGTGCATCGGGGCGATGGTCCGCGAAGGACAGTGCTCACCACGACAACTGGCGGAGGCAGTCACGGCGAATGGACATTGTCGGCCCAGCACGTCGATGGCTCGGTTGCAGCCTTTGTTAATGGTGTCAGGAATCGCAATCTAGGCATTGGTTTCGGAGTTCTCGCTCTGTTAGGTATTGCCGTGGGGGCGATCGTTTATTCTACACAGCGCGCTCGGGAACACGCCCAAAGACAGGTTGATTTTGTCTCGAGCGTTTCGCATGAATTTCGAACCCCGCTTGCGGTCATATACTCCGCAGGTGAGAATCTCGCTGATGGCGTGGCCCGGGAACGCGAACAGGTTAATCAGTACGGCAATTTGATCAAAGGCGAAGGGAAGAAACTCTCTTTAATGGTCGAGCAGATACTTGAATTTGCCGGCTCGAACTCGGGCCGTCGAAAGTTTAAGTTCGCCGATTCTCAGGTTGGAACGATCATCGAGAATGCCGTTGAAGAATGCAGGCCGATTATCGAAGAAGGCAGGTTCATCATCGAGAAGAATATTTCGTCTTCACTTCCACTTGTCAGGGCTGATCAGGGGGCACTGATCCAGGCCATTCAGAATTTGATCGCAAATTCGATCAAATATAGCGGCGATGATCGCTGGCTGAGAGTATCGGCTGTGAATGGCGGCGGCGTAGTGAAGATAAGCGTTTCGGATCGTGGCATCGGCATCGGTAAGAGCGAACTTCGGCACGTTTTCGAGCCTTTTTACAGGGCAAAAGACGTTGTTGATGCCCAGATCCATGGCAACGGTCTCGGACTGAGTATCGTAAAGCAGATCGCAGAAGCACACGGTGGACGGGCGACGGCTGTCAGTGAGAAAGGAAAAGGAAGTACGTTTGTCATAGAAATTCCCCAGTCGAAATGAAGATCCTCCTCATTGAAGACGAAAACGGATTGATCGTGACGCTCACTGACCGGCTCGTCAGCGAGGGATTTGAAGTTGTTTCAGCAAATGATGGCAAAAAGGGATTTGAGCTCGGACTGGCTGACAAGTTCGACCTGATCGTCCTGGATGTGATGCTGCCAAAGAAGAACGGTTACGATGTGTGCCGTGACCTTCGACAAAAGGGCGTAAATACGCCGATCCTGATGCTAACCGCTAAGGGCGAGACCATTGACAAAGTGCTGGGCCTGAAGCTCGGTGCGGACGATTACCTCACAAAGCCGTTCGAGGTCATTGAGCTCATGGCCCGTGTTGAGGCTCTACTGAGACGATCGCCCGTCCAGACGAACGGCAGGTCAGCAGAATTAGTCCGCTTCGGCGATGTGTCGATCGATTTCAAGCGTGCTGAGGTGACCAGAAATGATGAGCGCGTCGACCTCTCCGCGATGGAGTTCAAACTGCTTCAGTTCCTGATCGAAAACCAGGGTGACGTTCATTCCCGCGACCATTTGCTCGACGCCGTTTGGGGATACGATGCGATGCCAACGACCCGAACGGTTGATGTTCATATCGCCTGGCTTCGACAGAAGCTCGAGGACAATCCCCGTCATCCGCAATACATTCACACGGTCCACGGTATGGGTTATAAGTTCGTGGCGTGAGGGATAACGTAAATAACGATCGCGGCATAATGAATTATGCTTCCCGCAAGTATAAAAACGTGGAAGATCGCGTGATGGTGACGAATACTTTTCCATGGGAAAAACACCACTCCCAGTGAATACGCAACACCGCCGAGCACCGTTAACGCTATCGGCACGCCGCCCAAAACATTCAGTAACGGCTGGATGGCAAATACTCCAAGCCAACCCATTAGTAAATACGAGATAACACCGACGGCAGGGAAGCGGTCACGAATAAAGAGTTTGGTCACTATTCCAACGATGGCGAAGATCCAAACGATCGCCATCAGCCACCGCCCAAGCGAATTTCCTGCGATAAGCAGTCCGAACGGTGTATAACTTCCGGCGATCAGTAGGTATATGCAGCAATGATCTACGATCTGCAAGGTCTTCTTGAGCTTTGGGGAAGTCGCACTGTGATAGAACGTCGATGCAGCGTAAAGAACGACGAGCGAGAGCCCATAAACGACTGACCCGAAGATCACTACCGGACGTCCGCTCACAGTAGCGAGCGTTACAAGCACCAGAAATCCGATAATACTGAGCCCCAGCCCCAACCCGTGGGTCAGGGTATTGGCGAATTCCTCGACCGACAGAATATTGAGATGTGCCCGTATACGTTTTGTCACCTTGAGTTAGATGACCATTTTAACAGATATTGCTTGCCCTAAATGTAAGGGTTTCGTGTTTTCTGGTCAAAATTCAGAATCCACTGTTGAACGGTGTCGTCTCGCCACGCCCGATTCATAGGCGGCCTGCTCGACCTTCTCAGCCACTGCTTCACCGACGCGGCGATCGAAGACAGAAGGAATAATATAGTCGGGGTGTAATTCGTCCGGTCCGATGATGTCGGCTATTGCATTGGCGGCCGCGAGTTTCATCGCCTCATTAATACGTGAAGCCCTGCAGTTCAATGCACCGCGGAAGATTCCCGGAAAGCAAAGCACGTTATTGATCTGGTTCGGATAGTCCGACCGACCGGTCGCCATCACGGCGACGTGGCCGGCGGCGTCCTCGGGCATAATTTCAGGGATCGGGTTCGCCATCGCAAAAACTATAGGGTCGTTCGCCATTGTGGCGAGGTCGAGTTCGTTGATGATCCCCGGGGCGGAAAGCCCAAAAAACACGTCGGCGCCTTTTATAACCTCATGAATCGTACCCTTCTGTTTCTCGGGGTTTGTGTTATGGGCGTACCAATCCTTGACCCAGTTCATGTTCTCTTTTCGGCCCTCATAAATGGCACCGGTCGTGTCGCAGCCGATGATATTTTTGACGCCGGCGGCCATCACGATCTTGGAGCAGGCAACGCCCGCAGCGCCGATGCCGTTGACTACTAACTTGATGTCCTCCATGCGTTTACCGACAATCTTGAGGGCGTTTATGAGAGCCGCGAGGACCACAACGGCGGTCCCGTGCTGGTCGTCGTGAAAGACCGGAATGTCCAACTCCTCCTTCAACCGCTCCTCGATCTCAAAGCATCGAGGTGCCGAAATGTCCTCTAGATTGATGCCGCCGAATGCCACTGAGATATTTTTGATCGTCTCGATTATTTCGTGCGGATCTTTAGTATTGAGGCAGATCGGGAAGGCGTCGACGTTGCCGAACTCCTTGAAAAGCTGGCACTTACCCTCCATCACGGGCATTGCGGCAGCCGGGCCGATGTCCCCGAGACCTAGTACGGCCGTGCCATCCGATACTACTGCGACGGTGTTCTTCTTGATCGTCAGGTTATACGCCTTTTCGGGATCTTTGGCGATCGCCTGGCAGACGCGGGCGACTCCCGGCGTATATGCCATCGAAAGGTCCGACCTCGTTTTTAGGGGCATTTTCGAGATAATTTCGATCTTGCCGCCGAGATGCATCAGGAATGTCCGGTCCGAGACGTTGACGACCTCGACGCCGTCAATGTCCTGTAAACACGAGACTATTTCCTGGTCGTGCGTCTCGCTGGCAGCGTTGACGGTGATGTCCCGGATCAGGAAATCCTTGCCCACGCTGACGATATCGATGCCCTCGATGTCGCCGCCGGCTTTGCCGATGGCGGTCGTTATTTCGCCCAGTTTTCCAGGCCGGTTATGGATCTTGACGCGTAGGGTAAGGCTGTAGCTGGCGTTTGGTGTTGGTGTATGGCTCATAGGATGCGGAAGCCGGCTCATGCAGCGGGCGGGGTTCCGACGTGAAACCAAAATTATGACGAAAAACCAGGTCAAGGGCAAATTGGGTTCCACGAGGTGACTTTCGATGCCGCCGCTGAAGTGAAATGAGAGCCAAAATCGTCTCATTCTCGCGCCAAAGTGAGACGGGTTAACCGATCTGTTTGCAATAGTTGCACCCCAAAATCGTCTCACTTCCCGCGCGGTCGAGGAAAATGAGACGGTCGGCGGAAGGCAGTGGTCAGTGGCCAGATGCAAGAAGCTGAGCTTCGGATGTGTCGTTGGACGGCATCGTTGACCTCACAATCGTTCCACTTCTCGCACAAAGTGGCACGGGTTAACCTCCATATTTGCAATACTTGACCTCGACAATCGTTCCACCTTAGTTTTGCTCTCGACAAAGTGTAACGGTGGTGCCAGAAGCCAGAAGCCAGAAGCCAGAGGCCAGAAGCCAGAAGCCAGAAGCCAGAAGCCAGAAGCCAGAAGAATCTGACTGCTCACTGCTTACTGCTCACGGCTTACCGCTCACTAGTTATCAAAGATCGCCGTCCCGATAGATCTGTCGGGAAGGTCAATTTTTATCTTAGCATGATATTGTGTGTCGCACAATATCCTATGTATGCAACACCATTTTCGAACGATCTGTGAGTCTGACTTTGCGGTTATCAGATCTTTTACCGCAAAGGCCGCGAAGTTGGGGACGCAAAGAGCGCAAAGGGAAAGCGAGAGGGTGAGATCGAAATTTCCCAAATATCCAACTCGTGCTTTCGGGCTGTGCCCGTCTATTTGCGGAAAAGTTCGACTTTTCCGGTGGACGTCACCTATGTTCACAGGAGCCCGCGTCGGGCGACGGATCTTGTCGGAGGCGGAAACTCCTCCGGGACCTTAATTAGTGAGTGGCCGGCGGATCCGGGCCTCGCCGAAGTGCTAACTAAGCGAAGCCCCGCCGTCCGATAGTTATTCAAACAAGGTTCCGGTTGATGGCGCACAATCTGCGCCGACTTGATTTCCTGCCGCGTCAATCACCTCAACCCTTCCAATGTACAGAACCACTTAACATTAATGGAGGTAACGCCTCTCTGTCTGAAGCCCCAACTCGCGATTCGTTGATCTTATGCGGCGAATGAACTTGTGAAATTACCCGTGTCCGTCGAGTCGCCGGAACTGCAAGCGATCTGCTTGACTCCTCCGCTTGAATCGAATTGAAGCCCGTTTTGGAACGCCCGTCTCATATCGGCAGGCCTTCCGCAGCCGAGACCCCTGCCCCGGCTGTGTCTCCGTTCGTAAGGTGCGTGCGAAGACTAAAACGAAAGGTAGTAATACCCCTGGTTGGTCTTGGGGTCGTCGAGATGACGGAAGAGGATCATTTCCTCGCCGTCGTTGCGGCATGAACTCTTCTCCAGCCCGTCGGTCGTCCTGTCAAGCCAGGATTGAAACGCCTTCTTCTGGTTGACGCAGAGCAGCAGGTCGCCGTTGCCGCCGACCCACTGCAGCGACCTGAATCCGCCGGTCCTGGCGTAAAAATATGTGTGCGGCAGGGTACCGTAGTCTACGTTGTATCCCTCGTATAGCTTTTTGCTCACGGGAAAGTCATAGCACTGTCCCTTGTTCACGGTCCACCAACCTTCGGTGAGGAGTCCTTTGTTAACCTCAAACGCCAGCACGAAGCTCACGGGCTGGTCGTACTGTTTATTACAGACCTTGAGAATATATTTCGTCGCCTCGGGCTTGGCTGGTTCGCGGCTAAATCCGAATCTTCCGCCTTCGCCGAGGAGGATCCGTGCGGTGTCGAACGGCAGGTTGCGAGTATATAAATAATCGTCGACCAACTGCGGTTTGAACACTTTTACCTTGAACGGCTGGTAATCACCTTCGCGATTCCACGTCACGGTCTCGCCGCTCTTAAGCGTGAAGCACCGTCTGGCGACGACGCCGACGTTGTCGTTGTGGTTGTAAACGCACATTTTTCGCTTTTCGCTCGAAATATTCTTGATCTGAACGTATGGCCCGTTTTGGGCGGCGGCGGCCAGGACCGCCGTAAGTGCCACCGTAGCTCCAGCAATTACCTGAAATAGTCTCGTGAATGTCATCTTTCCTCCTTTCTATTGAAATTGAACCTGTTGCTTGTCCCCCATGATGCAACGAACCGGATATGTTATAAGCAGTTTGCGGCCGACAGGACCTGCGAACCGCGGTCGGCCCAGCAGCGCCAGGCAGCGCCGGCAGACTCGAATTTCCATACGCCCTGATCGTTCGCTTTGAGTACGAACCGGTGCTTTTCGGTGCGGATCGAGTCATCGGTGATGTCGTCGTCGAGCACCGTAACTATCACGGACCCGGCATTCTCTGCCGGAAGCGCGTCCATGACGATCGTTCGTGAACCCATATCGGAGAAGTTGCCGATGACGCGGGCGACCACCTGTGTCGGCCGTTTGACCCAATCTTCGCCGGCTTTTGCGGCCTTGTCGATCATCTGGTTGTGTGCCGAGAAATCCATGCTCCGGTACATCTGTGTCTTCGACGTTTTTCCGCTTCGGAGCAACTGACGCACCCTGTTGGGGACCTTGGCCGCGGCGTTGAGCGTGCCGATCTTTTCGCTTAACGCGTCCATCGGGACAAAGCCCATTCCGTTCCAGTCGTAAACTCGCGTCCAGTAAAACGGTACTGCGCCGGTCGGCCCGATCCCGGTGTAGCATTCGTCGATGATGAAAAGCTCGTCCTCGGCGTCGCCGTCAGCGTTGGCAAAGAATATGGCCTTCGGCTCCATCATTGACCAAACGCTGCCGGGTTCGGGCAGTTCGAACGACTTGTAACCCGAATTGGCATCAGGCACCAGGACGAGGCCCTTATAACGGATGCCGTCGTTCGCCTCCTTATACAGGACAACGATGTTTCCTGCCGAATTGCTCGATGCCGGGCCGAATTTGCCGGCGACTGCCGGATGGGCGGCTGTCATTCCATTCGGTATATATTTGTCGGCGACATTTTGCAGGTCGCTCGATTTTGAGCCCTGCGCGAACACTCCCCCGATCAGTAAAATGCCAATAATCGCGGAACTTGCTAAGTAAGTAGTTATTTTCACTTCTCCTCCTTTTTTCGTCTGTTTCCTCGGGGAGAGGGTTACATATAAAACGGCGCGGGATGAGTTTCTTGCACGTCAAGATCGTTTCGCGACCACGAGGGGTGGCCCAAACTAAAGCGAAATATGCCATACAAATACCATAACATACCTGTAAAATGAGGGGTTTAAGGTCACTATAATGTGGCAGTATCGGTAGGAAAAACCGAAGTATATGCCGGAATCTCGGTGAACTGCGCAGTGGGAGATCGCACGCAAATTTGATCTGGTGGGAGAGAACTTGTCTGAACGGTCGTCGAACCGGACTATTTCGCCCGCGGTATCGGCATGAGCATTGATACTTCGCGCCGGTATTGCAAGTAATTTTCGCCGTGTACTCCGACGAGGTCACGCTCTTCGAATGTAATTCCGACGATAATGTACGCGGTTGTCGCGATCGCGAACATCAGGTGGCCGGCCGTCATATACGGAGTTGCCCAGAATGCGATGATGAACCCGAGCATTATCGGATGGCGGCAGACCTTGTATAGAAGCGGCCTGCCGAAGCCGAGGCTCGTGTATTCTTCGCCCTTGAGATTGAGATAGACCTGCCGTAGACCGAACAGGTCGAAGTGGTTGATCAGAAAGGTGCCGAGCAAAACGGTTCCCCAGCCGATGAAGAATATCGCCCACAGAACGTTTCGGCCGATGCTGTTGTCGACGCCCCAGATCACACTGTTCATTGGCCGCCATTGCCAAAACAGTAGTATCAGCGCGAGGCTCGAAAACAGTACGTAGGTGCTGCGTTCGGCTGCTTGCGGGATGATCTTCTCGATCCAGCGTTTGAACGCCGGGCGGGCCATTACGCTGTGTTGGACAGCAAAAACGCCGAGCAGCAAGGCGTTGATAATGATCGCCGTCGTTAAATCTGCGGGCTCGCCGGTATCGACGGACTTGGGAACAAAGAGGTTGCCGACGAACGCAATCGCGTAAAGGAAAGTAACGAAAAAAATGAGATAACTCACCACGCCGTAAATGAACACGAGGACCTTTGTCATTTGATGAATCTCCTTGGATCCAGCGATCCACTAAAGTTTCGCCCCAAATAACAGGACGCTATATTGTTACGGGAATACCCTACCTTTTTACTCTCCGATGCAGTATTAGTCAAGAAAATGCAGTAATGTGGGTTGGCGGGCTAGGCAACGGGGCGGAGGAGGCCGCGGTAGAGGGCGACTATCTCGATCTGATCGGCGGGCAGGAGGATGACGTCGTCGGGGTCGTGGTCGCCGGCGGGGCGGAGTTCGATGCGTGCACCGGCACGGTAATATTTGCGGAGGACGGCACGCTCCTTATTCAAAATGGCGATCACCGGATCGCCATCGCGAACGCCCTTGCGGAGTTCGACGAGGACGACGTCGTCTTCGCGGATGTCGGCGGCGGCCATCATGTCGTCTTCGACCAGGAACGCGCGGATACGGTCAGGTGTCTGAAAGCCGAGAATGAATTCGGGCAAGAGCACCGGCCGCCTCTGCCACGATTCGCGGCGGTCACCATTTGTGGGAACTTCGAGCCAGTCGATCAGCACGACGCCCGCCGGTGTCGGGCCGTCGCCGCTAGAACCCAATTCGATATTAAAATGCCCATTCTCACGACGTCTGGTCAGCAAACCGTGATCCTCGAGGTCCTTGACGATACGGGCGATGCCGGCACGCGAATTCAGCCCGAGCCGTCGGGCAATGTAAGCGTACGAAGGCCGATATCCGTTCGACTTGATGTGATCGGCGATAATGTCGAGGACCTGCCTCTGACGCCGAGTCGGGGTGTGCATTTCAGACGATTGTAGCGCTTCAGAGCAGAAGCCAGAAGTCTGAATCCAGAAACCAGTAGCGGGAACTGCCAATCGAGGTGCGAATATTCACTCATCGTTCGGCTTGTACCACTTTCGGCCTACTGCTAACTGCTCACAGGTTACTGCTCACTGCCGTCGCCCGAATGCTATAATAAGGTCTAACCGGAGGTTACTGGCTTATAAGCATCGTTAGCGGATTTACACGCGGGTTGAAGCAGAATCAGCTTCGCCGCATCGAGAAGTTAGGCACGCGGCGAGTCGCGGCGGACACGATAGTTTCGCCGGAACTTGCCCGCCAGATGACCGAGATCTCTCACGAAACCGGCCGCCAGGTCGGCGTGCTTATCAATCGCAAGGGGCAGATCGAATACGTTATGGTCGGCACAGCGAAAGGCATCGAGCTGCCGGATTTTGGGCGCTCGCGTGTGTCGGAGGACCGTTTTCGCGGGTTGAGGTGCGTTCACACGCAACTGGCCGGCGAAAAGTTAACTCAGGACGACCTGACCGACCTTGCGTTGCTTCGGCTCGATCTGATGTCCGTCGTCCAGGTCGACCGCTCCAGCGGATTGCCCGGAATGGTCTATTCCGCTCACCTCGTTCCGACGACCGCCGAAACGCTCGAGGCCGAGGCCCAGTCGCTGCCGTACGCGTTTCTCGAACCCAACATTCCGTCGCAACTCGATACGGATTTCGTCTCGCTGATCAATTCGCTCGAGGACGAAATGGCCCGCAACCGGCTGACAGCGCGAACGCGCCAGACGGGCCGCGACCGCGCGATCCTGGTCGGCGTGACGACCGGCGACGTCGAGGTCGAGGAGGAATCGATCGCTGAACTCAAAGAACTTGCCATGTCGGCCGATGTAGTGATCCTCGATACCATCATTCAGCGGCGGCCGCAGATCGATCCGAAAACTGTGCTTGGTAAAGGAAAGCTCGAGGAGCTTCTGATCCGCTCCATGCGGTTGGGTGCGGATATTTTGGTGTTCGACACCGAGTTGAGTCCGGCGCAGGTACGATCATTGTCGGATGCAACGGAATTGAAGGTTATCGACCGCCCGCAGCTCATACTCGACATTTTTGCCCAGCGGGCGCAGAGCAGGGAAGGCAAACTGCAGGTCGAGCTTGCCCAACTCAAATATTTGCTGCCGCGGCTTGTGGTCGGCCAAAATTCGGCATTTTCGCGGCTTGCCGGCGGGATCGGCGGACGCGGGCCGGGCGAAACCAAGCTCGAGACCGACCGCCGCCGCGTTCGCGACCGCATTGCCCAATTGGAGAAACAGGTAGACAACCTCGGTCGTCAGCGGCAGGAGCGGCGCAAGACACGTGTTCAGAAACATCTGCCGATAGTATCGCTCGTCGGCTACACAAACGCCGGTAAGTCAACACTGCTCAACAGTTTGACGCAGTCGGAAGTATACGCCGAGAAGAAGATGTTTGCGACGCTTGACCCGACGTCGCGGCGTCTGCGGCTGCCGTACGATCAGGAGGTCATCATCAACGACACGGTCGGATTTATCCGCGACCTGCCGGAGGCTCTCGTTTCGGCGTTTCGGGCGACGCTTGAGGAGATCGCTGACAGTGATCTGCTGGTGCACGTGGTCGATGCCGCTAACCCTCGGGTGCTGCAGCAGATCGCGTCTGTGAATAAGATCATCGACGATCTGCACTTCGGCGAGATACCGCAATTGATCGTCCTGAACAAGTCGGATCTGCTCAAACGGGCCGAAGTTGATCGGCTCGCGAAGCAGATAAAACTTGACAGCGGCCTCGAAAGCGTGTCAATTTCAGCTATCCGACGCGATACATTACGGCCGATGGTCGAAGCAATTGGCGGGCTTCTTAATAAGTCCGAAATGGTTATTGGGCAATACGGTTAGAAAAAGGGGATCAACCACGGAACACACGGAAGTCCACGTAACAAGAAGATCGGTTTTCGTTCCGTGCTGTTCGGTGCACTCCGTGGTTAATTTTCTTATCACGATGTATCGATAGTGTTTATGGAGTTTAGAAAGAATGATACGCACGGTGCTCCCCATCCCAAGTTGATCTACTAGACCGAAACCTACGAGATCGTGGGTGCGGCGATGGAAGTTTATTATAAGTTAGGGCGAGGATTTCTTGAACCGATATATCAGGAGGCATTGGCGGTCGAATTCTCGTTGCGGGGAATACCCTTCGAGGCACAAAGAGAACTCAGGGTCACCTACAAAGGACAGGTATTAGACAAGACGTACTTTGTCGATTTCTTGTGTTACGACAAGATAATCGTTGAAATAAAGGCCGTCGGAAAACTCACCGAAATCGAATGGTCGCAAGTGTTAAACTATCTTAAAGTAAGTGATCTGAGAGTTGGGCTGCTTTTCAACTTTGGCAGCCCGGGAAAGCTAGAACAAAAGCGATTAGTAGTCTAAATTCCAACTGTGAGTAAACGCATCCAGGACATGAAAACGCCATCCGCTCGCCGGCGGGAGCAGGTCTTTGCGGCGATCGCGAAGCCCTTTAAGCGTTTGTCCGATGACCAGAAATTCTGGATCGGGTTTGCCGGATTATGCTTGCTGACGACGTTTTTGATCCACAATCCGTGGTGGCGAACGTCCGGCGAGCAGGTTTACAAGGTGGACGACGTTGCCCGCGAGAGCATCACGGCGCCGTCCGATCTCACATTCACCGACGACCAGGAAACCGATCGCCTCAAAATGGAGGCTAAGCAGTCGGTCAAGCCGATCTTTCGATACGAACCGAACAAGCCCGATCAGGCGGTTCAACAGTTCCTTTCCTCGTGGGAGAAACTGCAGCGGCACGGAAATGACAACACGGCTGTGAAATCGTCTAATTCCGACGCTAAGATCGAAAGCCACTGGACCGGAGCCGGCGGCGTGGAAGTTGGAAAGGTACTCGCCGCACGCAGTTTCAGCCGCAACGAGACGCAGGCCGTTCAAGACGCGATCAAGGAAAGCGCCGAGGGGTACATCTACGACGATTCCGATCGGCAGCATTTTCAAAAGGACGTCTTGGTCTTCGACCGGGCGAAACCGAATCAGCAGATGACAGTCTCGATGCCCGAGAGCAATTGGACACCGCTCTCGGCCGCCCGAGACAAACTGCGCACGCGCATCGCGGCGATCAAGAGCCTGTCGCCGAAGGAGATAGACGCTTTCTACACGGCCGCCGAGTCGCTGATCGAACCGAGCGTTTCATTTGACAGCGTGGCGACCGAAAAGGCACGCGAATCAAAAGCGGACGATATTAAACCGATCACAGTCTCGCTCAAACGCGGTGAGACGGTCGTCAAAGAGGGCGACAAAATCACTCCGGACGTTCTGACCAAGATCGCCGCGATCAGGAATTACAGCTCGTCAACGCGGCAGCTAAACAGGTTCATCGGTATTTTGATCCTGGTCTCAGGATTGTTCTGGCTGGCGTGGAAATACGTCCAAAACCGCGGCATCGTACCGCGACTCGCACTTAGCCCGCGGAAAACATTTGCCCTGCTCGGGTTTGTGATCGTCGTGCAGACCGGATTGACGGCGGTGTTTTTCCGGCTGGCCGAGTTCACTGCGGCGCAGAATGTGCGGGCTCCGCTCAACGATCCGATGCTGTGGTCGTTCGCCGTGCCTTTCGCGACGGCGAGCCTGCTGATAACGCTGCTGGCGGACCGGCCGACCGCTCTTGTTACGGGGATGTTCGGGGCGTTCATCGCGGGATTCCTGGCACCGCGTGGGTTCGAATTCGCGATCTATTCGGCACTGGTTTCGGCGGTTGCCGTCTATGGTATCGGCCGCTATCGCAGCCGCCAGACTGTAACGACCGCGGGCGGCCTGGTCGGCGTTGCGGCCGCCACACTGGCGTTGGCGATGATCGCGTACACGCAGCAACCGATCATATTGAACACGGTCTTGCTCGCTGTGCTCTGCGGCCTCGTCAGCGGCCTTGTGACATCGGCGATGACGGCCGTATTGATGCCGATCTGCGAAAATTTCTTTGGCATCTTGACAGACGTCAAACTGCTCGAACTGTCGAATGCCGACCTGCCGATCCTCGGTCAACTTGCGTTACGCGCTCCGGGGACGAACCAGCATTCGCACGCCGTCGGGCAGCTTGCCGAAGAGGCCTGCCGTGTTGTCGGCGGAAACGCTCTGCTCTCACGGATCGGCGCCCTCTACCACGATATCGGAAAGACCGCGGCTCCTGAACATTTTGTCGAAAATCAGGCGGGCAAGAACCCGCACGACCGTCTCAAACCAACACAGAGTGCGAAGATCATCATTAGCCACGTCACGTACGGGACGAAACTGGCCAAGGAAATGGGACTGCCGCAGCGGATCGTGGATTTCATTCCGCAGCACCATGGCACCCGAACGCTTCATTATTTCCTGAAGAAGGCTCAGGCCGAAGCTCGCGACGAGAAAGAGATCTCCGAAAGCGATTTTCGCTATCCGGGACCGAAGCCGCAGTTCAAGGAGGCGGCGATAATGATGATCGCGGATTCGTGCGAGGCCGCGGCCCGGAGCCTCGCCGAACCCAGCGCGGTGAACATCCGGTTCATAGTCACCAAGATCATCGACGCCATTCTGCAGGACGACCAGCTCGACGAATGCGACCTGACCCTGCGCGAGCTGACGCAGATCCGTGAATCGATGATCAAATCGCTCGTCGCAATTTACCACTCGCGTGTCGATTATCCTGGCTATGTGCCGCCGGACTCGGGCCAGTTCAAGTTCCCGACCGCTGAAAACGATAGCGATGAACGCGGTTTCAAATACATCAACCCGGCCGATATTCCTGTCTCGCCCGGCGGCGAGATCGAAGACGAGGCGATCCATCACTCGCTCCAGCCTGATATTGCGGACGCGAAGTCGGCGAAATGAGTTTCCTTTCAGATCGATCATTCATTGTGTAAACTGTTCGCGTATGAAGGACCTGTCATCGATCATCGGCGGAATCAGAAAGAGCTGTGAGCGTTTTGGTGTGAAGCGGCTCGAAGTGTTTGGTTCGGTAGCGCGAAATGAAGCTACCGACTCGAGCGATATCGATTTTTTGGTCGAGTTCCTTGATCTCAACAAACCTCATATTTCGGATCAGTATTTTGGACTGCTTGAGGATCTCGAAAGACACTGCGAGAGGCCTGTCGACCTCATTGAAGCGTCGTCCATCAGCAATCCCTACTTCAAAATGGGAATTGACAGTAACCGGGTCGTTATCTATGGAAATTGATAACCGGAAATTCCTCCACGACATTATTAGAGCCGGTCGGGACATTGAGGCGTTTACCTCAAACCTTGGTTTCGATTCATATTCGACTGACCGTATGGTCAAAGCCGCAGTGGAGAGAAAATTCGAAATATTGGGCGAAGCAATGAATCGAATTCACAAAAATTCCCCGGCCACCGCCGAATCGATCCGTAACTACAAGAAAGTGATCGCATTCCGAAACATCCTCATCCACGGGTACGACGCGGTTTCAGACCCGATCGTTTGGGATGTTGTTCAAAATTCACTGCCGGACTTGATCGAGGATGTCGAAGGATTGCTCAATTCCTGAGCAAGTCTGACTCAAATTTCGGATATGCCTTAGGCTCGAAGGAACGAGAACGAGGCAATTCACCACTCGCTCCAGCCGGAAAAGAAGTCGGCGAAAGCCAAACAATAGAGATAGTATGCATTTCAAGAAATTGTTCCTGGCACTAATGATCCTGTGCTTGTCGGGTACGGCGTTACCACAATCGCGCCGCAGGAATAAGACGTCCGAGATATTCGTTCTCGCCACGCTTCACCAGTACCACGCGACTAGTAAATACTATTCGTTTGAATCGCTTTCGCGGATCATCGAAGGGCTGCATCCGGACATTCTTGCCGTTGAACTCACGCCCGCAGATCTCGCGAGCCGCAAGGAGCAAAAGACGAAGCAGGAATATCAGAAGAGCATTTTTCCGCTTATTGACAAGCATAAGTATTTGACCGTTCCGCTTGAACCGTCCGAGCCTGATTTTACGCGGCTCGTTTCGCTGATCCGCGAATCAGATAAAGACCTAAGCGAGAAATCACCGGGCAAGGCCGAAGCATTTTCCAAGTACGTTGATACACTGTATGACTACCTATTCAAGACGTGGGATTCGCCGATGTCGGTAAACTCAAAATGTACGGATGCCCTGTTTAAGGTCAAACACAACTATCAGAATGCGATCTACGATGACCGGCAAACCAAAGGCTGGGAGGGCTGGAATACGCACTTCCTGGACACTATTCTTGAGACCGCTCAGAAAAACAAGGGTAAGCGAATAGTGGTCACGGTCGGGGCCGAGCACGCGTATTGGCTCCGGGAGAAACTTCGAGCCAATCGATCCATTACCTTGCTGGAGGCGAACGATCTATTGGGCAAATTCCAGACAGCCAACTAGCCCTCCGACGAAAACCGTCAAAATTTTGTTTTCAGTTTTGCGTAGGTTGATTCGAGACTCTCCGGGATAGTACGGGTTTGGCCGATCGTGGTCATGAAGTTCGCGTCACCGATCCAGCGGGGAAGGACGTGCATGTGGTAATGGCCGGCGACACCTGCTCCGGCGGCATGGCCAAGATTCATCCCGAGATTGATCCCGTCGGGTGCGTAGGCCTCGGTAACAGCCGTTTGGGCACGCTTGACGAGGTCCATCATCTCGTCGGTCGCCGCTTTGTCGGCGGCGTCAATAGCTGCGAGATGTGCATACGGCACGATCATCAGGTGGCCGGAAGTGTATGGGTAAATGTTGAGGATGACAAAGTTAAACTCGGCCCGATGAAGGATAAATTTGTCCTCATCACTGGCCGAGTCACTTAGAATATCGCAGAAAACACAGCCGCCCGTTTCTGCGGCACCGCTTTCTTTTATGTAGTCATATCGCCACGGGCTCCAGAGTAGATCCACGACTTGGTTCCCTTGTTTTTAGGCTTTGTTGATCAGTTCCTTGAGCTCTTTGCCGGGTTTGAAGTAGGCGACCCTCTTTGCGGGAATTGCTACGGCCTCGCCCGTTTTCGGATTGCGGCCCTTGCGTGAATTACGCTGCCGGACGCGGAAACTGCCAAATCCGCGGAGTTCGATCTTTTCGCCTTTGTTAAGGCTGCCGGTGATGCTGTCGAATATTATCTCGACGAGCTGCTCGGCATCCTTCTTCGTCATTTCGGCTTCTTTCGCGACTTTTTCAACTAGATCAGCTTTAGTCATTATCTTATCCAATTCTCCGATCAGGTTTTTGCGGTATCAACGCAATATCCCTAAAAAGTCCTAAGCCGACTGAGTTTCCGATTCCTCGTCGGACTTGTCCTCAGCGGCGGTTTCTTCGTCGGCAGCGGCAACTGCCTCTTCGGTCGTTTCCGCCGTCACCTCTTCAGCTGCGGGAGTTTCCTCCGCAGCCGGGGACTCTTCAGCAGCCGCGACGGGTGCCTCATCGGCCACTTCAGCCGCCGGAGCCTCTTCGGCCGGAGCGGTTTCCTCAACAGCCTCCGCTGCAGGCGACTCATCAGTCACCTCGGCAGCTGTTTCCTCAGCGGCGGCCTCGGCTGCCGGAACTTCGACAGCCTCCTCAACCGCTGGAGCCTCAGCAGCAAGCTTTGCCGCCTCAGCCTCACGTGCAGCGTGTTCCTCCGCCTTGATCTTCTTAGCGGCGAGTTTTGCCGCCTTTCGCTCTTCGGGAGTTTCCTTCGGAGCTTCTTCTTCATCCGCTCCTCCGAACCTCAACTTAGCTAGTTCGCCAAGCGATGCCATGCCGCCCTTAGCCTCGGTCGAATACATCTTGCTGTCGACAACGGGCTCGTCTTCCTTGCCGACGGCACGTGCTGAAAGCCCGATCTTCTGATCAGCCTGTTCGATACGAAGGATCTTGAAATCCATCTCCTGGCCGAGTTCAGCAACGGATTCCGGACGATCGACTCGTTCGTCTGAAAGCTCCGAAATATGGCAGAGGCCCTCGAGGCCCTCGCCGAGTTCGACAAAGATACCAAAATTGGTGAACCGCGAAACCTTGCCGCGGACGGTGTCACCCGGACGATGCGTCGCGACGAAGCCTTCCCAGGAGCTCGGCGTGAGGTCCTTCATCGAGAGCGAAAGACGCTGGTTGTTCTTGTCGATGCTGGTGACGATGGCGTCAACTTCCTGGTCTTTCTTAAGAACGTCCTTCGGATGCTTGATCTTCTTAGCCCAGGTGATGTCAGAGACGTGAACCAGGCCGTCTATGCCTTCTTCAAGCTCGACGAACGCACCAAAGTCGGTGATGTTCCGGACGCGGCCGTGGATCTTGGTCCCGACCGGATATCGGATATCGACGGTCGACCAGGGATTTTCCTGGAACTGCTTCATTCCGAGGCTGATGCGGCGTTCGACAGTGTCGACACCAAGCACCTGAACCTCGACCTCATCGCCGCGATTGAACATCCGTTTCGGGCTCTGGGCACGACGTGACCACGAGATCTCCGAAACGTGAACGAGGCCCTCGACGCCGGGTTCGAGTTCGACAAATACACCGTAATCGGTGACTGACGAAACCTTGCCCGTGATCTTTGAGTTGACCGGATAAACTTCGATCACGGTCGACCACGGATCCGGCAGAAGCTGCTTGTAGCCAAGCGAGATCTTTTCCTTTTCACGGTCGAGCTTCAAGACCTTGACCTGAATGTGGTCGCCGACCTTGAACATATCGCCCGGATGATGGAGACGGCCCCACGACATATCCGTGACATGCAGCAGGCCGTCGATGCCGCCGATGTCGACGAATGCGCCATATTCGGTCAGATTCTTGATCGTTCCCTGAACGACAAAGCCGACGTCGATGTTGGCGAGCGTCTCTGCCTTCTGCACGCCGACGACCATATCGGTCAGGACCTTGCGCGAAAGCACAACGTTGTTGCGGCGGCGGCTGAATTTGATGATGCGGGCCTCGATCTCCTGGCCCTTGTACTGGTCAAGGCTGTGGATCGGCCGCGAATCGATCTGCGAACCGGGCAAAAATGCCTCGATCCCGTTGACGTCCACGCGAAGGCCGCCCTTGGTCTTATCAAGGACGGTTCCGGTAACGGTCGTTTCGTCATTGAATGCGGTCTCGAGCAAGTCCCATGCCTTACGGCCGAGGGCATCCTCACGCGAAAGCTGTGCCAGATTGTCGCCGGAATGCATGCTGCGGAGAACAACCTCAACAGTGTCGCCGACACTCACGGTCATCTCTCCATCTGGGCCGAAAAAGTCCTCATTCGGTGCGATTCCTTCGGATTTATAGCCGAAGTCGATCAGGACACCGCGATCTGAGAGTCCAACGACTGTGCCTTCGACCAGTTCGCCCGGGTGAAACGTCGTCTGTTCCTGCTCAAATTGCTCAAGGATCGCACCAAAGTCGATCTCAGCCGCCGCGGCGGGCTCCTCAGCCGGTTTGGCAGGAGCCGGTTTAGCGACCACCATTGGCCGCTCGGGTGCCTTTTCGGCGGTCGGGGCGGGCAGTTCGGGAGCCGTCTCCACTGCCGCTGCCGCGGGCTGGTCAGATGCGATCTCGGCTGCAGGAGCCGATTGCTCCGGAGCCATTTCTGCTGTTGTCTTCTCTTCCGCGATCGAACCGTCAACAGCTTCGGTCTGTTCGATCTCGTTTGTAACCTCGTTTGTCATTTACGCGTGTCTATACTTCCTATTATGTTAAATTGCCAATACTTAATTGGTCGTTCTGCAGTTTTCTACCGTCACCTATCGGTTTCTTTTGGCCGGCAACGCCGAGACGCCAAAAACAAAGAAAACCGTCATCATTTACCGTTTGGCTTGCATCATGACTGCAAATGCAACGGAGGGCAATGATTATTGCGTTCTTTGGTGGTCCATCCGCGTGACTTGGTAAAACTAAAATTTACACGTCCGGGGCCGATTCTGTCAAGACAAAAGTGCCGAAAATGCTTGAATCTCTTACATTTGACGGTTTTTGATCAAACTTCAGAAGCCGTGCCGCGGACGGTCCGTAAAAAGCAAATCGGCGGCTCACCGGGGAACCGCCGATCGCGATCTTGAATTTAGCGTCCCTAGTTTCGAACGATCAGGTCGCCAACGTGTCCGATCCCGCTCGTGCGTTCCATGTCCTCTTTGGCAAGCGAACTCGTATTGTGGATGCCGGCGAGGCGGAGGCGGAATTCGTCCGGGTTGGTCGAGCCGCGAAGCGCTTCGTCGAGTGTGACCAGGCCCGACTGGTAGAGATAAAAGAGCGATTGGTCGAATGTCTGCATCCCGTATTGCGACGTACCGGCAGCGATCGCATCGCGGATCGACTGCATCTTTTCCTCGTGGAGAATGTAGTCGCGGATAAGCGGCGTTGACATCAGCACCTCGACCGCCGGAATGCGGCTGTTTCCCTTGGCGGATTTCATCAGCCGCTGAGAGACGACTGCCTTAAGCAAGCCGGCGATCTGTATCCGGATAGCCTTTTGTTGAAAGGGCGGAAATGCTGAAATGATACGGGTTAGCGTTTCTGACGCGTCCAAAGTATGGAGCGTTGAGAGCACCAAATGACCGGTCTCCGCCGCCACAAGGGCGGTCTCGATCGTCTCCAGATCGCGCATTTCGCCGACCAGAATTACATCCGGATCCTGACGCAGGCTGCCGCGGAGAGCTTCGGCAAAATTCCGTGTATCGACGTCAACTTCGCGCTGCGTGATGAACGATTCCTTGTTCTTGTGTAGGAATTCGATCGGGTCTTCGATAGTGACAATGTGGGCATTTCGGTTCTGATTTATGTGGTCGACAATTGCCGCGAGCGTGGTCGACTTGCCGGAACCTGTCGTCCCGGTCACCAGGATCAGGCCGCGGCGTTCTTCGGCTATGGTGTTGAGGATCGGCGGCAGGCCGAGCTCGGTAAATCCGCGGATGTGATCCGAAATAACACGCGCGACGATACCGATCGAGTTGCGCTGCTGAAAGATATTTACGCGGAAACGCCCGAGTCCCGAGACGCCGTATCCGATATCGACCTCGTAAGCTTCCTTAAAATGCTGTTTTTGCCGGTTCGACATCATCGAGAACGCCATCTCGAGCGTTTCGTCCTGCGTTAACCGGCTGACACCCGAAAGCGGCTTGAGTTCGCCGGTAATGCGGATGACCGGAAACGACCCCGCACGCAAATGCAGGTCCGACGCGCCAAAGCTCATCGCCATTCGCAGAAGATCGTCAATTCGGGTCGACATAATGTAGAGAAAAAGGGAATTTCGGCGTTCAGGAGCTGAACTGCCACTGACAAGCGTGCCCTCGAAATAGAAAAGGACACCCCTAAGTTTAACGTTTATCGAAGGATGAGGTCAATGAATTTTTTCGGTCGCGAAATCGGATCCAGAACCGGAAAGATCCTGGACATGTGATACCAAGTGCCGCTTCGGGCCGTCGCCTCGGTACCGTCTAGTTTTCGGCGGCGAATGTACGCAGGCGTCGGGCTATCTCGTCACGCACGCGTCGAAAGACTGCGGCGACCTGATCCTCGCTTCCGGTGGCTTCGGCTGGGTCGTCGAAACTCCAATGTATACGCTTCGCGGCCCCCGGGAAGACCGGACAGGTCTCGTTCGCGTTGTCACAGACGGTGATGACGTAATCGAACTCGGTGTTGAGGAATTCGTCGAGGCATTTCGACCGATGACCCGAAATATCGATGCCGATCTCGGCCATGGCAGCGATCGCCTGCGGACGGACGAAGCTCGCGATCGTTCCGGCACTTTCGACTTCAAAACGGTCGCCGGCAATGTCACGCAGAAGACCTTCGGCCATCTGGCTGCGGGCGGAATTGCCGGTGCAAAGGATGAGGACTCGTTTCATACAAAGGGAAAAAGTGAAAAAGTGAAAAAGGCGAAAAGTTAAGATTCCCGGCCGATGAGCCTTAGAAAAAGCGCGTAAGAGCGGCTCGGTCAAACGGGGCTGGCGGCTTCGGGTCGAAAGTACCTTTTCTGAAAATAAAGAGCGACATTGACGAGGCCGATCAGGACCGGGACCTCAACCAGCGGGCCAATGACCGCGGCGAGGGCGACACCGGAATTGATGCCGAAAACGGCAACGGCAACCGCGATCGCGAGCTCAAAATTATTGCTTGCGGCGGTGAACGAAAGCGTCGCGGTCTTGGAATAGTCGGCCCCGATCTTGTGCCCCATGTAAAAGCTAACGAGAAACATCACCACAAAATAGATCAACAGCGGTATCGCGATGCGGACGACGTCGAGCGGCAGTTGCACGATGAGATTGCCCTTCAGGCTGAACATCACGAATATCGTGAAAAGCAGGGCGACGAGCGTCAGCGGGCTGATCCGTGGGATGAACACGTCGTGGTACCACTCTTTTCCTTTGGCACGCACGAGCAGAAAACGAGTCAGCATCCCGGCGATGAACGGAATTCCGAGGTAAATGAACACGCTCTGTGCGATCTGCCCGATACTGACCGCGACTGCGATGCCTTTGAGGCCGAAATACGGCGGCAAAACGGTAATAAAGAACCACGCGTACACGCTGTAAAACAGCACCTGAAACACGCTGTTGAACGCCACCAGTCCGGCCGCGTACTCGCTGTCGCCGCGGGCAAGTTCGTTCCAGACGATGACCATAGCGATGCAGCGGGCAAGGCCGATCATTATCAATCCGACCATGTATTCGGGCATATCCCGGAGAAAGATCACCGCCAATGCGAACATCAGAACCGGTCCGATCAGCCAATTCTGGATGAGCGACAACCCGAGTATCCGCGTGTTCCTAAAGACCTCGCCGAGTTCCTCGTAGCGGACCTTGGCGAGCGGCGGATACATCATCAGGATCAGCCCGATCGCGATCGGGATGTTGGTCGTCCCGACGTTAAAGCGATTTATTACGCCTTCAACGCCGGGATAGATGTAGCCGGTCAATACGCCGAGGAACATCGCAAGGAAGATCCACAGCGTCAGGAACCGGTCCAAAAACGAAAGCCTTGTTGTCGGACTGCAATTGTTTGCTGTCATTTGGTCGAATCCGGTTATTTAGCCGGCACTTCATCTTCGCAGCAGAAAGTGCTCGTTACAAATCTGCCCAATTCCTTGTCAAACCGTGCGACAAAGACCTCCCAATCTCGGGCGAAGAGACCGCTGCCGCTGAGTTCCGGTTGTTCTGTCGATCCGGCAGAGCAGCTTCGTCGGTCTTCGAGTGTTACTCCGCATTTGATATTAGTGCGCTTCATAATTCATCAGCAGCATGCGGTCTTCACTTCAGTTTCTTTGCCGCCGATGCCGACGAATGTCGGAGTGCAGCACGACGCGTCTGCCGACTTCGCAATGCCCTCCGGCAGGTTGTCCTGGAGGACGACGAAAACTTCCCATTCGTTGCCGTCAGGGTCGCTGACCCACGTCTTATCCTGCACCGCGTAACAGCAGGTCGTCTGCATCTCGTCACGCGGAACGAGGCCTTGCTCTTCCCAACGCGACTTCATCGCAAGAACGTCTTCGGTCGACGCGACCTGGATGCCCAGGTGCGAAAGTGCACCGCTCCCGCGGAACGGATTCTCGTTGAGCGTCAGGTTGAGCGGCGGGTTCTGAACGTCGAATTTGGCGTAGCCGATGCGGACCTTCGACGGCTCGATCCCGAGCATTTTCTTGTAGAACTCAATGCTGCCCTCGACGTTGCTGACGTTTAGGGCAAGGTGGGCCTTTAGGGTATTAATTGTCGATGTATCAGTCATATATTTGCTCCTTACGTATAATACAATTATGTTTATCCATAATTGTATTCCCGAGAATAATGCTTACAAACAATTATGTCAAGCCATAATTGTAGTGTGATACAATATTTTTGTATGGCGAAAGGAAAATCATTTGATGCCGCCCTATTTTTTGCCGCTCTTGCTGACCGTACCCGGCTGCGCCTCCTGAACCTGATGCGAGACGGCGAGGTATGCGTTTGTTTTTTCGCTGAGGCCCTCGGCACCAATAATCCGAAGATCTCGCGGCACCTGGCGTATCTCCGTCGAGCCAAACTCGTTACCGGCCGCCGTGATGGTAAGTGGATGCACTATTCCATAAATCCGCCGTCCGACCCCGATGCGGCCCGTGTTTTTGCCGATACGCTTGAAATGCTGTCAAACGATGCCGAGATGGCCGAGGACCGTAAAAAGCTGGTCGACGTATGCTGCGCGCCGTTAAGGACGGTCGCAATAACTCCGCGTTTGCGCGCCGAGGCCTGACGCATTCGACACCTACCATTAAGAGTCGTAAAATCTACACTCAGTAATGAGTAAAGCAGGAAAAATAATCGCGGCGGATCCTCCGTACGCAATACCGGGCGGTGAAGTGGCGATCGATTGTGACGGGTTTCACGCCGGCGAAGCGGACAGCGGCTGCTTTATCGGCGGTGAGCCGTGCCGGATCGTGGCGGCTTCGTCGTCGCGTATCCTGGCGATAGTTCCCGAAGGCATAACGTCCGAGCACACCCACATTCATCTCGAAGCCGGCGGCGAGCAAAGCGGCACGTTTCCGATGGTCATCGGTAAACGCCTCGTCGGCGATATGCACATCGTGGCAAATCCGGCTATCGATCCGAAAGACGACGCGCTGATATTGACGCGTTCGGGTTCGCGGGGGCAACATCTGCCGGTCACGCTATTTCGGCTCGAGCCTGACGGATATCTCGACGAAATACCCGATTCGATAATGAACCCGACGGGCATTGCGTTTGACAGGGATGGCCGGATGTTCGTGACTAACCGTGCGGACGGCGAGGTGCACCAGGTGAACGCCGACGGCACGAGCACTGTATACGCGACAGGGCTCGGTGTCGCGACGGGGATCGCGTTTGACGCTGACGGCCTGATGTATGTCGGTGACCGTTCAGGGACCATTCATCGCGTGCGCGATTTTGCGGAGGTCGAGATGTTCACGGTTTTGGAGGCGTCGGTCGCTGCTTATCACATGGCATTCGGTCCGGACGGACGGCTCTACGTGACTTCGCCCGGTCTCGCCAGCCACGATGCGGTCCACGCAGTCGACAACGAAGGCTTCGACGAGAAATATTTTCGCGGTCTCGGACGCCCGCAGGGCCTCGCCTTCGACACGGACGGCAATCTCTACGTCGCCGGCTG
>JAKOVX010000090.1 GCA_029781855.1 Acidobacteriota bacterium
GTGCTGATCCGGGCTTCGAGGCGGGCGGTGGAGATGGCTGCGGGCATGGCGTTTGTCCTCCTGATGCAACTGTACGGCAAACTGCCGTACAAACAACCGCCGCCCTTGGCGTGTTTTGTTTTCCGTGTTCTGAGACGACCCTGTTTCTGGACTGTGCGACCGAGACGCCCCGTAGACGCCCGAAGAAACCGGTTGCGAGGAATACCCTTCCCTGATCCAGAAAAACGCCGCTAGGGCCGTTCTAGGCCGTCTACGGCGGTTTCACCGACGACCTTGCCCGAGGCGATTTCCGGGCGACCGACGCGCGCCGTTGCGGTGGAGGGAGCGGCGCGCTAGGGTAGTAACATCACTACATGAAGCACGGGGCGCGAGGCGATGACGGTGACGACGTTTTCCAGTCGGGAGTTTAATCGGGACGTGACGCGGGCGAAGAAGGCGGCGCGGGCGGGGCCGGTGTTCGTCACCGACCGGGGCCGGCCGGCGCATGTGTTGCTGACCATCGAGGAGTACCGGCGCTTGACGGGGGATCGGCCAAGTCTTGTCGAGCTGTTGGCGATGCCGGAGGCGGCGGATATCGAGTTCGAGCCGCTTCGGTTGACCGGTCCCCTGTTTCGGCCGGCGGACTTGGAGTGATGTACCTGCTCGATACCAACGTGGTGTCCGAGCTGCGGCGGGCGACGGCGGGCAAGGCCGATCCGCATGTCGTGGCGTGGGCGGCGAGCGTGCCGGTCGCGAGCTTGTTCCTGTCGGTCGTCACTGTGCTGGAGCTGGAATGGGGCGTGCTGCGGATCGAGCGCCGCGATCCGGCGCAGGGGGCGCTGTTACGGGCTTGGCTGGAGGAGCGGGTGTTGCCGGCGTTTTCGGAGCGGATGCTGCCGGTCGATGTCGCCGTTGCGCGCCGTTGCGCTCGGTTGCACGTTCCCGACCCGCGTTCGGAGCGCGATGCGTTGATTGCGGCGACGGCGTTGACGCATGGCTTGATCGTCGCGACCCGGAACGGGACGGATTTCCGGCCGACCGGAGTGGCGACGTTCGATCCGTGGACGTTCGAGGTGCCGTCGGCGTGAATCGAGCGGCCTTCGTTGTTTTGTCCCATCTCAGACGGCCGCAACGACGCGGGACGCCGCTAAAATCGTGGGGTGGCGCGCGAGACTCGGGACTTTTCGCTACAGTGGGTCTATTGAACAAACGAGCAGTGATCCTTCGTGAAAATGATCCATTGAAATTCTCCGGTAGGTCGCTTTTTCCGCATAACTACACTGCGGTTTGGTTATGTGGAACCATATAATCACTTGTTTCGCGGCTGATAAGCCGCTCCGTTAGGGTTTCCATGCTCTTTGCACATCGCCGCACGTTGAGAAAAGGTCGCTCCTTTGCGCTCGCAATTAACTTTGTAGGTTTCCTCTTATTTTTAGGCTTGGCAACTTATCTTGTCTTCTTTCAAGAGAAGACATCTGGTATTTGGTTTGGAAAAGCAGTATTTGTAATTTCGGCACTTACGTTACCTGTCGTGATGTGGTGGCTTATCCGCTTATTTGGTGGAACAGGCGAATGGAATATCCAAATCTCAGAAACTGAGTTGATTTGGCAGTCGCCAAATAATGTTGGTGAAAAAAGCTTTAGGGTGCTTATTGCGAATATATCAAAAATAATCCGCGAACCGCCCCAGCACAACTCCGAGACCTCCGATTGGTACTTTATCGAAACATTGAGCGGGGAAAGGTATCACCTTAATCCATCAGCTTCTGGTATCAATCTGAATAAGCTGTGCAATACATTGGAAAAATTGGGGGTGAAATATGAGCTTAGCGTCAAAAACTAGCCTTAATATGGCGTGTATATGGAGGCACCTATTGAGCGTCGAAAAAGAAGGGAGGTCCATCCCATCATTCAAGTAGACATGGTTTTATAGTCGAGCTTGCGATAATAATTTGAAAATTTGTTCAATCCTGCCACTTATAAAGTTCAATATAAGCGCCCGAATCGTGAAATCTTGAATCTCGTTAAGGGAAACTGTGCGGATAGTGAATAACTTTTGTGCAGTCACATGAGACTATCCGTTACAGTCAGTCCATCAGGACTGGCACGATGCCCCGTGAAAGCGGTCCATCGTTATCACCATGCCCCGATCCATGAGGTTTTGGAACCAGCCGGATGAAGCCGACCGTTTACGTTGAAACTTCCGTGATCAGCTATCTAGCGGCACGACCGAGCCGCGATTTGATCGTGGCCGCGCACCAGCAGATCAGCCAAGCGTGGTGGGAGGCGCGACAGCGTTGGGCGCTGTCCGTTTCCGCGCTGGTAGTGGCCGAGAGCCGTGCGGGCGATATGGAGGCGGCCCCTGGACTTTACCCATAAGTCATAAAAGTCTTGCAAAATCAAACGCATGGTATTTTTACTATGTATTTGATTTTATTTGAGCTACTTGAGTTGTGGGTAATGACCAGGGCGGCCCAGCGCCGCTTGGCGTTGCTAGAGGGGTTGCCGTTGTTGCTGGTGAGCGATGCGGCCGTGGAGCTGGCAGGATGTTTGCTGGAGCGGGCTGCGTTGCCAGCCGGCGCGACGGATGATGCGCTGCATGTCGCGATTGCGGCCGTACACGGTGTGGATTATCTCCTTACCTGGAATTGCAAACATATCGCCAATGCGTATCAACGGCCCCGGATCGAGGCCGTTTGCCGTGCGTTGGCTTTTCAACCGCCGGTGATTTGCACGCCGGAAGAGCTGTTGGGAGGTTTCGATGTGGATTGATCCGATCGTGGAGGAGCTGCATCGCTGGCGCGAGGCCCACGCCGCGCGGTTCCATCAGGATTTGTGGGCGATGGTGGCGGATTTACGCGAGGTGGAGCGGGAGTGGCCCGCGCCGAAAGTTGCGCCGCCGCCGGTCCGGCAGGAACCGCGCGCCGAAACGCTGCCCTGAACGGTTGCTGGGGGCAACTGTCGAGCGCGGAGCCAAGCGGCGGCGGTCTTTCAACGAAAATGCGCGATGAGAAGGTCACGACAATGAGTTGGAGCCGATGCGATGAGCGAGAGGGGAAGCCACTGGGCGGTGTGGGCCGATCTTGTTGTGGCCCTCAGTGCGTGAAGTAAGGCGTTGAATTCTTCACCGGCGGCGAGCCTGGAGGAGATTGCCTTTAGAAAGGCCATCATCGCCGTGCAGCCCGATTACTTTGCCTGGACGGTGGAGGCGCAAGAGCGCTATCGACTCACCATACCGGAATCGGATCGCTTTCGCGCCGAGCAGTCCGTGCTGCAAACGCTGTTCGGAATCCGGGTCAACACAGATGATGAAGCAGATGCGACGTTCAAGGCATTTGATGACGAGCAAGTCGTTCGCTTTCAAAGCGCCATGCTCTTTTTTAACGGCATCGGCAATGACCAATTTTTTCTAAACGAGTTTTTGGGAGAAGGCGAAACACTGCTCGATTTCGAGACGGTTTACGATTACGACTATAACGATTTTTGTTTCCAGCAAGAATTTTTTCAAAAGGAAGATTCAAGTTACGTGGTAAAACCCTATCGGGGTTCTCTCTATCATCGCTGGGCGCGCTTGCGGATCGACGGTAATTTTTTCTATGCCACTCTTTGTATGACGGAGGGCTACTTGCACAGTTTGCTTGAGGAATTCGGCCGCGAACAAATTGATGTACTCATCCCCCATCGCTACGTAGACGGTAAGAATCACGGCAAACGGCGAGGGAAAGGCACCATTTTTGATATGAAAGTAGATGCGGGCGGGCAGGAAGGGGAGCTTGAAGAGCTGGAAGGCCGCTATCGGGACTACGTTCGGGGGCGCTGCGAAGCGGTAGCCGCTCAATTTGACGCCGATGCGCGCGGGCGCGTTTATTTGATCGATAGAAGCCGGGAGCATGACCCGCAAATGGATATTATTTTTACCGACAAAACTGCGCTGCAACAGGTCCGTTTCAACCACTTCATGGCCGATTGCCGCAACTTGATTGGAAGCACTCTAGAGTTTGATACGCTTGTAGATCAAGAACGGGAAGCGGCACAGGCATTTTTGGAGCATCATCACCGCAACATTTTAGAAACTTTCGATCCAAAAATTAAGAAATTTCGCAAAAAACGGCAAATCATCATTGCGGATGGTGCATTGGATGATTTGTAATTATCAAAGACGAATAATAAAACTATTGTGTTTTTTTAAATGGTCTAGGAAACAGGCCTGATTAGGCGGTTCTTTAAAATAAGATCGCATAAGAGTTTGCTGAACAGCTCAGCAAAATAGTAGCTAACTATAGTAAATGTGTTTACTTTTCAACGCCCTCGAAAATACAAATAAATATTTATCTTGAAATTCAAGACTCGCGCCCGAATCGTGAAATCTTGAATCCTGTCGAGAACAACCGCTCGAAAGGGAGTCGTTCCGCGTGGCCACATGGGACAGACCGTATCCTTTTGTCCCATCGCGGATATAGCGCCCCTATCCGATTTGTGGATTACCCCAGCCAAACCGCCATCGCACCAGCTTACGATCAGTTCCACACAAGGGTTAGGAGCGCTACATCCTCAGGAATCAGGAACCACAAGGACATACATTACGGTATTGACCTATTTTTTCTTTAGGTTCTTCAGTGCCTTGGCACAACCGACCGTCATATCATTCTGATGTGCTTTCAGGCATTCCTTGAGTCGGCCACCGCCCGGTTCCACGTTCGCGCAGAGCCGCTCGATGTCAGGCTTGCAATATTGGCGGAGCATCTCCACTTCCTTGTCCGTTTCGGAGGGCTGCTGGGCGAAAGCCGGCAGGGCAGCGGAAACGAGAAGCACCAGGGCTATCGTACGAAGGGTCATCAGGGTATCTCCTCAAAGGGTGGTGATAAGGAATTGAGAGACAAGATCGGAATCCGGATTTGGTCTTCGGTCGAAACCCGCGTATAGCTTATTTGCATGGCCATCTTTTGTCCCTGATTTCTGGCGATGCAGCCCAAAGTTTGGGGTCGGTTATCCGCAAAGGGGGTAGATCCGACAGCGGGAGATAGTGCTGTGAACGCGGGTTGGCTATTCAGCGTATCGGTCGAGCTACACAGCCTTTCGGCACGCCCACCGTCTTGCAATAAACGACAGGCTTTGTGGTGACGGGTCGAGCTACACAGCCCTTCGGCACGCCCACCGTCTTGCAATAAACGACAGCACTCGCCGGCCCGGCGGCGAAAGTTAAGCCCAAGGCAAGTACGGTCAGCATAATGGATCGGTGCATCGCTCTACTCCTGCGTGAAGTTGGTAATCATCGGTGGAAATATCAACTGAAAAGAGCGTAACCATTCATTCCTCTTTCCAGCGGAATGGGGCTGGGAGAGAGATCTGAACGGTTACAAAAGAGCAAATTGAGTATAGCTACTCAGTGGTCCTAGCCCATAAAAGTTGGGTGACTTTCAAAAATTGCCCGAAGTTATTGATTTTCGTCATGTGGCTAAATTTGTGTCATGCCGGTTTTGCAACGCGAAACCCCGCAATAACAGGTCACCCCAAGGCGTCCTGCCCGCCGAACTGCTGGCCTTGTCGCGCTTCGCGGGATGCTTTTGCGAGCAGCCCGCGCG
This sequence comes from Acidobacteriota bacterium, assembly GCA_029781855.1. Lineage (GTDB taxonomy): Bacteria > Acidobacteriota > Blastocatellia > Pyrinomonadales > Pyrinomonadaceae > OLB17. The sequence continues at coordinate 5,562 of JAKOVX010000090.1, forward strand.
GTTGATCACCGAAAGGTTTACTCCACGGCCCTGACTTGCGGAATTTTCCATGAGCCATCAAGGATTGAGGGATCTTTCTCCTTCGGCCAATAGAGCCGCATCATGAGGATGAACTTGTCTTTCGGAGCCGGGAGCCAGTTCGATTCCTGGTCGGGACCGGGGTCTTCATTCTGGATGTAGAGGTCCACCGAACCATCGGCGTTGGCCTTGAGGTTCTGCCGGGGGCTGATGCTGTAACGGTTGAGCGGATTTGGCACGAAAAAGTAGTCCTTATCGTACATCGTGAGCGACCAGAACCCGTTCGCGGGCGGGAGTTCGCCTTTGTTGAAGTGCATCACGTATTTCTTCTCGCCGGTATACGAGCTGATCGCGGAGGGTCCTTCCGATGTGGGATAGACGGCGTCTTGCGGACGATTCGCCCCCAACCCGATGGCGGTGATCAAGGCACGCTGAAGGTAGTTCACACCGTAGTTTCCGGTTTTGGTGGTGAACAGCCAGCCGTTCTCCAATTTCATATCGCCCTCGACGATGCCTTCCTTCAGCCAAAGCATGATCTTTTCATTGGCGATTTTGGGTACGAGGGAGAACGCTTCGTGGGCCGCCGGGGCGAGTTTGCTGCGATCAAACGGCTGACCGGGAACGATCCCAATCTTGGCCATCTTTTCCAGGATGGGCTTGTCCGCAGCGGCGGGCGGATTGTTCACCAGCAATTTGGCCAGCAAATCGAAATAGTCGTCGGCGCTGAGTGCGTTCACCTGATCTCGCACGGCGGTTTTCATGTCGATGGATGGATCGACCTTGCCGGGCAGCGGGATGTAAGGTTTGCCGTAGGCGCTGAGCGGAACGAGCGAAATCTCATCCTGCAGCTTGTGAACAGCCGCGTAGTCTTCTGGTGTGCCCGTGCAGTAGATGCGACCCAGTAGCCAGATCATGGCGGTGGGCGATTTGTACTCCTTGACGCCCTCCGGTAACGTCCCTTTCCAGCCGGGGCCGGTAATCGCATAGGTCTGCGGGCTGGTGCCGGTCGTGCGTTTGCCCGGTACTTGGAATACTTCTGTCCAGCCATCGAGCATAGGGAAGAGATAATAACGATCCTGTGCATCCGGCAGGCTTAACACCCACGGTTCTTGGCCCACGTCCAGCCAAGCGGTGGTGTAAAGCGTGTCGGCGTTCGGGGCGGTCACGTCTCTGAACGTCGCGGAAGGATACTCGCGCATCCGGACAAACTGTCCCATCGGAGCGCGTGTGCCTTCGGGTTTCTCGACATTGGTCATCACACGCCGGGTCATTTCCATCGTGACCAGCGGATAACCATAGATGTAGGCTTCAACGCCCAATGGTTCGGCTTCAAAGACATTCTCTTTGGCTTGGCCGTTGGACACGAACAAGGCCGTCGTCATCAAGCCGACGGCTAATAGCGAGTTGAACAGGATTGTCTTCATCGTTTTTTCCTCTCGTTATGCCTCATAACACCTGATTGATCGAGTCGCGGACCGTCCCGATTCCTCCCGAACGGCTCGCCGCTTGTACTTATATCTATCTGGCTACTGTGAACACGGCCTAAAGCATAGCGATTGCATCGCGCATCTTCTGATGTCAGAACTGTTGCCATAAAGCCCATTTCTCACGATTTTTAGGTGGTAATTCTGTCATTGATTTTTATCACCGGTAAGTTTCTGTTTTTGCAGGGATGAGAATCTGCGACATAATTCTTGAGTTCTGACAGATGCGTGCGACTATCAGTTGGTCACTGTTTGTCGTTGATCTCACTCTCTACGAGAGAGTAACTAGTGCTACGCCCTCCGGCAGCGTCCTTTTTCAGGATATGCCGCTTGATCAGGTCTTCAATATCACGACCGGCTGTGTCTTGTGAGCATTTGGTAATTTTCGCCCATTTGGATGACGTTAGCTTGCCCTCAAAACCTTCCATGAGCCGATTGAGAATATTGCGCTGACGGACGTTAAACTCTTCTCCTGAATGGCGTTCCCAGAAACGGGCTTTTCTAAGAACATCTTTCAAAATGATCTCTGCGCCATCAAAAGCGCGTTCCATACAACCGAGAAACCATTCAAGATGATCTGTAATATCAAGGTCGCCTTTTTGCGTTTCTTCTAGATAGTCGTAGTATTTGCCGCGTTCTTTGCGAATTTGTGCTGACATACTGTAAAAACGCTGCGCGCTTTTTTCTGCTCGCGCTAGCATCATATCGATGATAGCTCGGCCTATGCGTCCATTGCCGTCCTCGAACGGGTGAATGGTCACAAACCAAAGATGGGCGATAGCCGCCCTCAAAACAGGGTCGACCATGCTTTCAACGGCTTTGTCTTCAACCCATTCGAGAAAGGCCGCCATTTCCTTATCAAGCCGTTTCGCCTCCGGTGCTTCAAAATGTGTGCGCTCGCGCCCTATAGCGCCGGAAACAACGCGCATAGCGCCGGCTTCTTCCGTGCGCCACTTGCCAACGGCAATCTTGTGCAACCCGCTATAGCCTGTTGGGAACAAGGCTGCATGCCAGCCAAACAGCCTCTCAGCCGTCAGCGGTTTTCTGTAGTCCCGCGTGGCGTCAAGTATCATATCCACGACGCCTTCAACGTCTCTGTCTGCCGGTTTCAAGGCACCGACATCGATACCGAGACGGCGTGCAAGAGAAGACCGCACCTGTTCGCGATCCAGGATTTCACCTTCGATCTCGCTTGACTTGACAACCTCTTCAGTCAACGTCCTCAGAATGGCCTCTTCGCGCAATTTGATGCCCAGCCTCTCAAGAGCGCCCAGCATGCGGCCTTGCCTGTAACGAACAGCCGCAACCTTCACCGCAAGGTGTTTTTCATCCCACTGGAAGTGAGGCCAATCGGGTAATTCGTGAATGTACGCTGTCATAATCTCCGCATCCTATGCGTAGATTATAGCTTCTTTTCTCCGCAAAAAAGCCAAAAGCTTGAACGTGCCGGAAATCTTAATTTTTGACACATTGATCTTGAACATTCGGCGGTATGTAGCGAAGGGTTCTCGTTGTGGCAGGTGCGAGGCTTATGCTAAAAATCTCACATGACTACCGCAAATCCCATTGTCCTCTCCAAATTCCGCGCCGCACTCGATGCGCTGTACGGTGACCGGATCGAGCGCGTGGTTCTGTTTGGCTCACGGGCACGAGGCGACGCGCTTCCCGATTCCGACTATGACGTGGCCGTGTTTCTCAAAGACCTTGCCGACCGCTGGGTGGAGGCCGACAAAATCGCGGTGATCGCCACGGATGTTTTGGATGAAACGGGCGAAGTCATTCACGCCATGCCGTATCGGGCAGGCTCGTATCGAGAGCGCACGCCGCTCATGCACGAGTTGAGACGGGAAGGACGCGATCTGTGACGCCGGAGGCCAGCCGCTATCTCGAAAAAGCGCGCCAATGCCTGAGCAACGCCAAGGCCGCCCTTGGCTATGGACTCAGCAACGATGCCGGGCGCGGCGCTTATCTAACGGTGTTCCATGCTGCGCAAGCCCTCATCTTCGAGCAGACCGGCAAGGTTGCCAAAACCCATCAGGGCGTACAAAGCGAGTTTCACCGGCTGGCAAAAAGCGAGCCGCGCATCGATAAAGCCTTCGCGCCCTTCCTGGGCCAGGCCTATAACCTGAAGGCTGTGGCCGACTACGAAACGGGGCCAGACTCCAATATTCCGCTCGAACGGTCGGCGGCAGCCCTTGAAACCGCAACTCGCTTTGTCGCGTGTATTGCAGAGCTTTTGGCGACTTCCTAACGCTCACTGCGCTTTCGCAGCCGCCTCCGTCTTACGAGCCAGAACGGCTTGCCCTTTCGTTTTCCACTGCGCCCAACGGGCGGGATCATCGACCTCGGCGAGCGCCGCCAGGGCGCCGGCCAACTCGGCGGGATCACGGGACGCCAAGCCGACCAAATCGAACAGCAAGCCCTGCTGAATCAAACGATGGTTACGGGCCTTGCGGGCGGCGGCCTTCTCCTCGGACACCACTTTCGCGGCCAAGCCTCGCAACTTCGCAAAGCGCTCATCGGCCCTCTCGGCGCGGACCAACACCGCCAAATGACGGTCATCGGCGGGCGAGCGATCCGGCTTCTCGGCCAACACCATCAACAACCGCTGCGGTTCGCTCGGCGCTTTCAGTTGACGCAAATACGCCACGCGATCCGCCAACCAGCGCGCATTCGCATTCTCGGACATCCGAACTCCCTCCTTCGTATTGACCGCCGCCAGTGTAACACTCTCCCATTGCCACTGACCTCTTATCGGCACACCGCCGTCCGACAGCGATAACCCAACCTTAGCTTGTCAACTAGCGTAACCGGCGACCAGCCGCTAGAATCCTTTTGCTAGCAAAAGGCGCGCTTAATGGTTTCTTGTCACCTCCCTGTCGGTCGTCGCCAAGAAACCGCGCGGTCGATGGGGCTTCGCCCCCTACGACGTACCCCCGAAACCGAAACACGGTTGATCGACATGGCCCTGGCCCGACTCTCGATGAAATTTGGCAAATCGGGAAAAGCCGCCGCGCATGCTGCCTACATCGCGCGAGAAGCGCAATACGCCCGGCGGCTCCATCACGGCGAAGGGCTGGAAGCGAAGGAAACCGGCAACCTCCCGGCTTGGGCCAAAGCCGAACCCAACCGGTTCTGGCAAGCCGCCGACACCTATGAGCGCGCCAACGGCACCACCTACCGGGAAATGGAAATCGCCCTGCCGCGCGAACTGACTCCCGCGCAACGGCTCGCCCTGGTGCGTGGCTTCGTCGCCCAAGAACTCGGCGAGCGCCACGCCTATCAATGGGCGATCCACAACCCGAACGCCGCCGACGGCCACGAACAACCGCATGTCCACCTGATGTTCTCCGAGCGGCGGGTGGATGGCATCGACCGCGATCCCGAACACTACTTTCGCCGCCACAACCCCAAAGCCCCAGAGAAAGGCGGCGCGAAAAAAGGCTACGGTCCCTACGGCGGTGGCTATCTCAGCGCAGCGGAGCGAGTCGCCCACCTCAAAGGACTGCGGCAACGCTGGGAAATCGCCTGCAACGCAGCGCTCGCCCACGCGGGCCGCGCCGAACGGATCGACATGCGCAGCCACCTCGAACGAGGGTCAACGATCCCCCCGGAACGCAAGCAACTCCCCAGCGAATGGCGACAGCCCGAAACGCGGGCGGTGGTGCTGGCCTTCCGACAAGCCCGCGCCGAACGGGCGGCAGCGCAAGCCGGGCTAAACCAAGCCTTTCCCAATTGCGGCGCGGCGATTATCCAGCTTGAAGCCGAACGGCAACGGCGAGCCAAGGAAGCCGAGTGCCAGGCCGAGCAACGGCGGCGGGCTGAGGAAGCCGCCCTACTGGCCCTGAAGGACGCCAAGACGGCGCTGCTGGCGGAAATACCGACATGGGCCGATGCGGCGGTGCTGGACTACGCGGATCGGGTGATGGCCCAAAACCAGACAGCCACCGAGCAGCGAGCTGACATCCACCAGGACTTAATCAAGGCTTTGATCCAGGATGTGACGCGCATGGGTCACCCGCCGACCTCATTGCCAGTTGAACTGTTCGAGGCGGCGGCGGATGACTGTTTGGGGCCGATGATGGCGCGCTGTCAACAGGCACGGATGGAGCAAGAACGGCAAGCCGAAGTCACCCGGCAGGTGGAAGAAGCCGAGGCCGAGCGGCAGCGGCAAGCCGAAGCCGAGGTGCAGCGAATCCGGCAGGCGGAAGAAGCCGAGCGGCAACGCTTGCTGGCCGTGGATGTGAGCGCGCTGGCGCGGCAGCGGGCGCAGTGGCAGACCGAGCTGGAAAAGCTACAACAGACCAGACCGCCGAGCGCGGACTGGCTCGCGACGGGTTGGGCCGGATTGTCCGAGGCGCAGGCCAAGCGGGATCAGGCGCTACGGCAGCTAGAGGCGGTCATCGAGGCCTTTAACCGCTGGGATGGATCGGCGGCGAGCTGGCTCGGATTGAAGCCCGATGAACGGCGAGCATGGGATGCGCGCATCCGGCAAGCCAAAGCGGATTTGGATCACGCCACGAAAGCGGTCACGGCGGCGCAGCGGCGGTTTTCCGATCTATTGCCGCAGGCCCGCGCCGAGGTGCAAAGGCAAACTGATGAGCAACAGCGGCGGATGGCCACGCTGCGGCAGCAAATCACGGACTGCGAGTGGCTGATGAAGCAAGCGGCGACGGAGCAGTCGAAAGCGCTGTTGGATCATCGAGCGCCAGAATTACCCTCGATCCCCTATCCAAAACCGAGATTTCCCACACCGGGAGGATAAGCGCGGTCCATCAGTAACCGCGCTTTTGTTCCCAGGCGTCCAAAGCCTCACGCAGCAATTCGTTCAATTTGAGATCCGCTTCGGCAGCGCGTTGACGGAAGCGACGTCGGAACTCGGTATCCACCTTGAAGTTCAGTGGAGCACTGGCCGATGGCGATTTGGGTGAGCCTGTCGGTGGGTGTCCCACGACATCAGCGGGCGGACTCGCTTGCCCCTTGACGGCCACCAGGGAGGAGGACAGATCGGCGGTTTTCTTTCTAGGCATCTTTCGTTCCTGCTTTCTTTCGTGTTTTCTTGCTATCGTTTATTCGATTTTTCACGAATCTCCAAAGCTCGATCATTTCACCCGCGCTACGCCCTTTCGGGTCGGTCTCCAGCACCGTGCGTCCGTCGATCATCGAAGCGGCATAGTCCACCCGGTCGTACACGACGGAGGGCGCAACGATGCCATGTTCGGATAGGACGGCCATCGCCTGCACGGTCAAGCGGCTGTTGGGCTTGGCCTGCGTGACGGCGAACGCAAACGAACGCCCGGCGACGAGGGCCAACTCGACCGTGCTCCCCGCCGCTCGCAGGTCGTGCGGACTGGGGCGCGTCGGAATCAACACGAAATCCGCCTGAGCGATGACGGTGCGGATGGACTCGGTAATGGCGGGTGGGGTATCGATGAAGGCATAGGCATAACCGGCTTGCCCCAAGGCGTCCCGTTTTTCGGAAAGCTCCTTGAGAGCGGTGGAGGCAAAGGCTGGTGTCTCCAAGGCTCGACCGTTCCACCAAGCGGCCAACGATGCTTGCGGGTCGGTATCGATCAGGACGCAAGGTCCATCCCCCGCTCGCTCAGCCGCAACGGCCAGATGCGCGGCCAAAGTGGTTTTGCCGACGCCCCCTTTCTGATTCGCCAAAACGACCGTCTTCATTTTTTCGGTTTTTCTTCTTAACCAGAAGATTGATTTTGTGTTTTTCGTTGAAAAGCATAGATAAAATAAAGACAGAAAGCACGATTTCTTGTTATCGTTATAGATAATTCAGGTGCTTAATCCCGATGGATGCCCAGTTCTGGACTGACCTGAGGGGTGCAGCATGCCCGCAAAATGTGGCGGTTTGGGAAGGGGGTCACTATCCTGTCACGGATAGGTGATTAAGGAACTCTAAAACCGGAAGGACAAAACAGCATGGGCGTAAACGTGACAACGCCCCGTAACCCGAATGCTTTGGCGGGCGAAAGGTTACGAGGCGCAGTACCGAGTACGTTGGGGATCGGCACTTTCCATAGTAGCCGCCCCTCGGTTCGCATTCAAGCGCGAGGGCCGGTTCATGCAGCCGCACCCTGAACCACTCCCCTCGCTCCTCGCTCGGTTGGACGAAGCCGAGCTCTATCACCGCGCGGAGGATCGCGGCTTTTTCACGCTGCTGTGGGCCGAACCCGACGCCGCGCCGGGACACCGGCCGCCAGCGCTGAAAATCCAGCGGGCCTACCGCCTCGACGTCCTTCCCCAGATCATCGCCGCCCTCGACCCGGAACGGGACACCTGGATTTCCCAAGCCGAGTTTCACAAGCCCAACCGCCGTATCGTCCACCTGCTGCGTCTGGGGCTGTGTTTCGTCGATCTGGATACCTACAAGACCCCCCACGGCGAAAATCGCCCAGAAACGCTCCTAGGGCGGTTCCTGGGCCATTGCGGGGACGAGGACGTGCCCCTGCCCTCGCTGGTGATTTACAGCGGACGGGGATTACAGGCCAAATGGCTGCTGGAACGTCCCCTACCGCGCGCCGCCCTACCACGCTGGAACGCCGTGCAGAAAGAACTGGTCGCCCGGCTCGAACCGTTCGGCGCCGATCCGGGGGCGCGGGACGCCAGCCGGGTGTTGCGGCTGGTCGATACCGTCAACACCCGCTCCGGCGAACGGGTGCGGGTGCTGTGGGTGCAGCGGCACGCCGAGGACGTCCGGCGCTACCCCTTCGAATGGCTGGCCGAAACCCTGCTGCCCGTCTCGCGCGAAGCCCTCCAACTCAAGCGGCAACCCCCCACAGCACCGCGCACCCCGCTGAAGGTCCTACCCGGCGGCAAAACCGGGAACCTACGAGTCTTCTCCGGTCGGCAACTGGCTTGGGACCGGCTGGAAGACCTACGCAAGCTTGCCCAACGGCGCGGCTGGACCGAGCACGGTATCCCCCACGGCTACCGCTCCAAGTATCTCCACTGGTGCCTCAACTTCCTGCTGCTGTCCGGTGCGGTCCCCGCCAACCAGCTCTATTTGGAAGCCCAGGCCCTGGTTCGGGAAGTCTGTCCCGACTTCGACAAGGACGTGCGCTCCGTGCTCTCCACCCTGTACCGCAAAGCCAAAGCCTACGAAGCCGGTGAACGGATCGAATTCAACGGCAAGACCTACCCGCCGCTCTACACCCCCCGCAATCGCACCCTGCTCGCTCTGTTCGACGTGCAAGACTATGAAATGAAAGCACTTAAAACGATCATCACACCGGAAGAAGCGGCGAAACGCGATCGAGGACGTCATCGCAAGGTAGATCGGGCCGCCTATCTGGAGACGGCGGAACAACGCCAAGCGTATGCACGGTTGCTGAGAGCTAAGGGATTGTCTATCCGCGATATTTCCGCAGAGATTGGAGTTAGCAAGAGACAAGTATGGCGCTATCTGCGGTGAAGTGTGACAAGTCCTCCGTATTACTAGTGGCGTAGCCCTTGGGTTTTTCGGGTTGGGGGTGTCGGGGTGCTTTTTTTATTTGGGGTGGTTGGAGGCGCTGCCGCCCCGCCATGGATGGCGTCCGTGAGCGCCAGGGAGGGCGCGAACGGGGGCGGCTCCGTCAGGGAGGACGGCTTGTCCACGGTCTCCAGGGATGGGGTGTCATTGAACGGTGTTTAGGCGGGAGGGGGGGCGCGGGGGGGAACCGTGGAAGCGGTCCGATAATATGAATTATCGGAACCGATTCGAAACCTTTCGAGCGGTTACGGCCGAACGGGTGGTCGAGAGGCCGGGCGTCGATGCCCCGAGAAGCGCCGGAGAGGCCGTTTTCGGGCGTTTTTAGTTTGGGTCCGTGGGTTTTTATGGGCTCGTGTCGCCGCGTGCCCTAGAGCCGGTTTTTTGCGGCTTTCCGGGATCGT
>JAKOVX010000095.1 GCA_029781855.1 Acidobacteriota bacterium
CAGCAACCTCGAGAGCGCTTTCCAAGACAAACTCACTGATCGTCTTATTGATTCGCGAAGCGGCATGCGCGATCAATTCCTTTTGCTTCGCGGTTGCGCGAATGCTGAATCGATCGTCACGATTCTCTTTGGCTTTGATCATAACCCAAACCCCCAAATCCACTTTTGGACATACAATGTACACCCAAATTATCAAAGTTGGGCGCGATCATGTCAACTATTTTGGCTGATCTGATATTAACCGCCGCGCGTCGCCCAGATCAGAAAATCCGTTCCGGGTGCTCCGGTGATCCCAAGGTTGTGGGCTATCGTGACGATCTGTCCGCGGTGATAAGTCGCGTGATTAAGAACCTGCTGAAGGTATTCGTACTTCGTCAGTTCGCAATTGAGCCAGTCGTTCTCGATCCGCTGCTTATTTGCGAGCGCGTTTTCAGAAAGCGTTCGAACACAATCGGCGAGTTTCCGCGAGTTTGATGAAAGACCGTCGAAGATCATCTGCCGCGTCGGACTCTCGATCTCCCAGACGCGGACGAAATCCTCGCTGTCGGCGACGACCCCGTACCAATATTCCTGCGCTTCCCAGATATGCTTGAGCGTTTGAAGAATGCTCGGACAGCTCGAAGGTGTCTCGCGGCTGAGAACCTCGTCCGGTTGCGGCGACAACCATTCGAGATAGCGACGGTTCGCCCATTCGTTGAATTCGACAAGATCGATGATCAGTTTTTGAAGACTCATATGCACGGTTGAAGGGATTATACACACGGAGCGCCCGAATAATCCTCGTGTCCGCGGCCTTGCCAGCAACGCTGCGCTTTGTCGGCCGAATCCAGATACCAGACGCCCGCCGCGTCGGATCGCAGGATTAATTTGAACCGCACGCTGCGAACCGAATCGTCGGCCATCCCATCATCCGTAATGACCACATCCAGGCGATCGGCTGATTCCGACGACGGCGCGGTGATCGTGATGGTCCGCTCCTTCGTTTCCCCGAACTTCCCGACGAACATTGCCGCGACGAGCGTCGGCATTCCAACCCAAAACTCTTTCTTTCGCGCCGCATCTTTGATCTTTGCGTTGAAGGCGGCGATGTCGGGCTTTTGGGATTTCGTCGCCGTCGGGATCTTGAGAATTTCTTTCACCGCGGCCGGCGTATCCGCCGTTCCGATCTTTTCGCTGACATCTTCAAGATGACGAAAATCCGATCCGGTCCAATCGTAAACCCGCGTTCGATAGAAGTACTCATTGCCGGTCGGGCCGACGCCGGTCATGTTCCGGTCGATAATGAGAAGCTCGTTGTCGGGATCGTCGTCGACATTCGCGAAAAATACGGACATCGGCTCCATGATCGACCAGGTAAATTCCGGATCCGGCAGAGGAAAACGATCAATGGCGGCCTTGCCCCGATCAATCGAAACGACTGCACTGTATCGTCCGTCGGCCTGATCCTTCTTGAAAAATTCAACGACATTCTCTCGGTCGTACTTCGAAGCCGACTCCGCGAACTTTCCCGAAACCGTCTTGAACTCGATCTCCTTTTGGGCCTGCGAATTGAAATTCAAAAGTAAGAGCAGCAATGCGGAAAGCAGTATTTTCATCTTTTTTCTCCTCATCTCAGAAATCGAGCCGATAAATCTCTTGCTTGACTGACGGATCCGGAAGGCGTCTGAACTTGACGATCTCTTCATTCGTTGCCGTGCATGGTTCGGGAGTCCTCACGCTCGTTCCGTCTTGTCTGAACTGCAGCTTTGAAAACGCCTTCGCAGTGTTGATGCATAATCCGGCGTCGCCCTCGCCGCCTCTCCAATATAGAGACTCTTTTCCGTAGTAGGTCCTCGCGTAATAAAAAGTTCGCGGAAGCGTGCCGTAAGGAATGTTGTGCTTTTCCTTGAGCCGCCGGCTGACCGGGATCTCGATGCATTTGCCCTTTTCAACATTCCACCAACCTTCCGTCCAGGTTCCGTAGTTTGTCTCAAATCCGAGAACGAAATACACCTTGTCGGGGTAGCGCGTATTGCAGACTTTCAGGACATACTTGGTGGCAATGTTCTTGAAACGGCTGAAGCCGAACCGCTTGCCGCTTCCGATGATTATCTTTCCCGTATCGGAAGGAAGATCGCGGGTATAAAGATATTTGTCGAGGATCTTCTGCACCGTATATACCTTGACCTTGAACGGCGTGAAAACGCCTTCGCGGTTCCAGTAGACCGACTCGTTGTTTTTCAAAGTTACACAGCCGATCGCAAAAAGCGTGATCGTCTGCGGCTTGTGCATGCAGATCTTCCGCGTCTCGCCCGACGAGTTCTTGATCTCCACCAGCGGGTTTGTTTCGAGCCCCTGAGCCGATGCCTGATGGATCAGAAGAAAATTCCCGAATAGTATTGCAAACGCATAAAAGAGTCTTGATTTTTTCATAGCAAGATACCGATCGAAGTACTGAATTTTGGCGTGCTTTTATTGGTAAACACTCGGGAAGAGTCACTATCTGAACGGCTCGAATTTGGGTTTTTGCTGGAAAAGTGAATTCTTGCGGAATTTGAATTGAAGGCGGATCAACGAATCAGATGGAGAATTCGCTTGCTTTCTCCTGATCAGAGTGGCTGCGGCAATTCAAAGGACGACCGACCGAAGCGCGTCTTTCGCGAGCGGGAATTTCGCGTCGTCGCCCGCGAGGTTGTCAAGGTCACGTCAATTCACGAATCGGACGAAAAAGCATATTGGCTCGCTCAAACTCCCGAAACGCGTTTGGAAGCAATGGAAATGATGCGTCAGGTTGCGTACGGTTATGATGAGAATTCCGCAAGACTTCAAAGAGTTTTTGCGTTTGCTGAACGAGAATAATGCCGAATATCTTTTGATCGGTGGATATGCTGTCCCCCGGCCGCCGACACCCGCGACTTATCGCGTCGATCGCGAACGATCGGTTCCCGACCATTCGCTCCGCGATCTGACATAGAGTTTCGGGATCCCGGATCAGGCGTGATCGCACGCCAAAAGCGTGTGATGCACCGTTGATCCGACGATCCCGTCAATCAAGACATCTTCGCCCTTTCCTCTTTCTTTCCTGTCTTCGTCGATACGCTCCCGACGAACGAGCACGATGCCGGAGCGTTGACGGCGGTCGGCGAAATCTTGAGCGGCGTCAGACTGTTCTTTGTCAGCAACGCGTTGAACGCGGCTAGGTCCGC
>JAKOVX010000098.1 GCA_029781855.1 Acidobacteriota bacterium
TCCCGGCGATCCCACGGATCTCTCTTAACGCGGAGAATATTGCAACGCGGGGAAACCATAAACCAGTTTACAAGTATCTGCTTCCGGATGAGACGGAAACAAGGATCGGAACAAACGGAATTTATGCCACGTTGGGTACGGACCTCCTGATAACCGGTGCGTCCAAACTGGGCATTGCACCTGGCTTCGAGTATTTTGCCGTTCCGGAAACGGACCCGGCAGTTGCATTTGACGTATTTCCGGGCTCGCCCGCGATCTCGGATAACGGCACGATCGTATTCAAGGGCAATTACAACGTGAACGGCGTCGGAAAGACCGGCGTGTTCTACCGTGAATTGCTGAACACGCCGGGCGGCGGCAACGCTCCCGTGCAGGTCATTGCAAATTCCGACACGGCGATCCCGAATATGCCTCCGAGCTTTAGGGCGTTGAACTTTGGTTCGACTGCCCCACCAAGCGTGGTTGGGACCGATGTTGTTTTTGTCGGCCTCGACAACGAAGATAATCCGCACTTCGGCGGCATTTACATGGCACAGACCAAGCCGCACGCGGAATTGCGAGAGATCGCAATGATCGGGCGAATGCTGCCGGGAGTTAAGGTAACGCCGCTGACCCGGATCGGTGAAGGCCTGTCGTTCGACGGCCGTTACGTCGGATTCTGGGGTGCTTGGGGCACCGAGACCAAGACCGTCCGGCTTTACTGTCCCGAAGATGGGAACTCTGACCTGATCGCATTTTGCAACGGAGTTGATCCGCTTAGCATATTCGACGAGGCGTCGGGCCGCTGGTATCAGGACAAAACCATTCCGGCAAATCAGGGAATATTCGTTTACGACACATATGCTGACTTTGCGTATATGGCATCGTCGACGGACACCGATTTCAACGACTACGTTTTCTGGGGTTACTCGGGCAAGCCGCCGGGAGTTGGCTCAGCCGAGGATTCGGAACCGCCGCGTTGGCGTTCGGCCTCGTTCATGGCAGTTTCCGATGGGATGATCGTGTTCAAAGCGAGGACAGGAGTTCTCGATCCGAATGGTGTTTACGTAAACCCGGTCGACGGACTTTATCTCGCAGATGCTCCACGCGGGGCACGTTTTGCGGTGATCGCTGAAACCGGAATGGAAGGCGAAGTGATCGATCCCGGAACGCCCAGAGGGCTCGCGGCGACGATACCGATCGTCGGATTGGGCATCGAGCGTGATGGTTTCCGCGGGCATAAGCTGGCGATCACAGTTTCGATGGCTGACGCAGTCACGAGTTGGGGCGGAGTCTATATGGCAAACGTCGGAATACCCGGCAACGTAAAGACACCGGTAACCACGAAGAAGTCTTTGAAATAGTACATTCAAAGCGGTCGTTTGGCACCGTTGGATGAAAGGGCTGCCCGAAAACATGATCTTCGGGCAGCTTTTTCACTTATCAAAGATCCATAACTGCTACGAGGTCGTCGCCGTTCGCTGGTTGACCAGTACGTCAGGAGCCGGGACGGCGAGGCCGAGGTCGTGCGAGCGCCACAGATTAGAGACTAGCAGTTCTCGAATAAAGGTCATTTCCTTCGGCAGGCGGTCATAGAGCTTGAAGAAAAGGTCGTCGTGCATAGCGATCTCCTTCAGCCACAGGTCGCGGTCGAGGTTCATTACCTTGTCCCATTGCTCCTTGGTGAAATCGAGCCCACGCCAGTCCATATCCTCGTAACGCGGCATCCACCCAAGCGGAGTTTCGACACCGATCGAGCGTCCGCGTGCACGCTCGACGATCCATTTCAGGACACGCATGTTCTCACCGTAACCGGGCCACGCAAATTTGCCGTTCTCGTCCTTGAGGAACCAGTTGACCGAGAAGATACGCGGCGGTTCGGGGATGTTGCGGCCGACATCGAGCCAGTGGCCGAAGTAGTCGCCCATGTGGTAGCCGCAGAATGGAAGCATCGCGAACGGGTCGCGGCGGACCTCTCCGATATTGCCGAAGGCGGCGGCCGTCATCTCGGAGCCCATGGTCGCTGCCATGTAAACGCCGAAAGCCCAGTTGAACGACTGCTGAATTAGCGGAACGACGCTGTTGCGGCGTCCGCCGAAGATGAACGCCGAAACGGGCACGCCAGCCGGGTCGTCAAACTTCTCGTCAGCGACCGGACACTGCTCGATCGGGGCCGTGAATCGCGAATTCGGGTGTGCGGCTTTCGCGTCGCTCGACGGTGTCCAGTCGTTGCCCTGCCAGTCGATGGCGTGCGCGGGCGGTTCGCCGTCCATTCCTTCCCACCAAACGTCGCCGTCGTCGGTCAGAGCGACATTCGTGAAGATGGTGTTTTCACGGATAGACTCCATCGCGTTCGGGTTCGTTTTGTAATTTGTTCCGGGAGCAACGCCGAAGAAACCGAATTCCGGATTGATCGCCCGCAGCTTTCCGGTCTCGTCGGGCTTGATCCAGGCGATGTCGTCGCCGACAGTCGTGATCTCCCAGCCCTCTTCGCGAAATTCCTTGGGCGGAATGAGCATCGCGAAATTCGTTTTGCCGCATGCCGAAGGGAAAGCGGCGCAAACGTAATCTTTGCGTCCATCCGGTGATTTTACGCCGACGATGAGCATGTGTTCGGCGAGCCAACCCTGGGCACGGCCGAGGGTCGATGCAATGCGCAATGCGAGACACTTTTTACCCAAAAGTGCGTTGCCGCCGTAACCGGAACCGTATGAGACGATCGAATTTTCCTCGGGGAAGTGGACGATGTACTTGTCTTTCGGGTCAGGGCTGCAGGGCCAGGCGACATCCTGCTGGCCGTCGGCAAGCGGCATTCCGACCGAATGTAGACAGCGGGTAAATTGTCCGTCGCCAAGAGCATCGAGTGCCTTGGTGCCCATTCGGGTCATGATCCGCATATTTACTGCGACATAGGGCGAATCGGTTATTTCGACGCCGAACTGCGAGATAGGCGAGCCGATCGGGCCCATGCAGAACGGTACGACATACATCGTACGGCCAGTCATGCAGCCGTCGAATTTCTTCTTGAGAATGGCCTTCATCTCGGTCGGCGCCATCCAGTTATTGGTCGGGCCGGCGTCGCCCTTGGCGAGCGAACAGATGTAGGTGCGGTCCTCGACACGGGCAACATCCGACGGATGCGAGCGGGCGAGGAACGAGTTTGGGCGCTTTTCAGCGTCGAGCTTGATGAACGTGCCTGAATCGACCATTTCCTGGCAAAGGCGGTCGTATTCCCACTGCGAACCGTCGCACCAATGGACGTTTTCGGGTTTGCAGAGCTCAACGGCGTCGGTCACCCAGCGGATCAATTCTTCGTTGTTTATGTTAGAGGGGATAGATAGATCGATCATAAATTTAGGATCTCCAATCGTGAATTCTTAATAAGTTGCTAAATTGAAAGAACAAAACGCGACCTTGGGCCACGCTTATCGACATTATTCGTTTAGATTATCATAGTATAAGTAAATTGTTAACGACCAGGTCGACCCTTGTGGCTACCGCCTGCGACATTACCGGAACGCTGCCGCAAACGCTCGTTCCCGGCGAAAATCGTCTCATACCCGTGCAAAAGTGAGACGGGTTAAGTCGTCTCATATCAACAGTTGGCCTCGAAAATCGTCTCATTCTGCATTCTACTCCACCGAAAATGAGACGGTACGCTCGATCAGTGTTCCGATGTGCCATGTTCAACTCCTGACATACCTGTTGGCGGTGGCTTTTCCGACATTGAGGCGTTCGGCGATCTTTGCCGAGCTCATGCCGCTTGCAGCAAGTGTCTTGGCGGTGAGCACTAAATTGCGGCCGGGCCGTTTACCGCGCCGAGCGGGCGACGGCGGCCGGTACGGCAATTCGACATGTTCGAGTTCGTCGCCGAACTCTAGAAAATCGAAACCGAGGAAATTATCGGCACGCGTGCTCGCGTCGGGCTGCAGGCTTTTTGCGAGGTCAAATTTAGCGACGCGGTAGACAGCGACATTGTCGGCGCCGTGTTCGATGCGGCCGGATCGGCATTTAACCTGTTTGAGATACCGAAGATCGGGCGACACGCGGCTGCGAGAAAGGGCAAAGACCGAATCGGCGACTTTTGCAAGGTCGATCGAGCCCTGGAGGTCGTTCTCGGTCAGCGGCCCGGGCCGCGGCCGTTTCGGTGTGTGTGCGACGAGTAGTATCGAGACCGGCGAGATACGTTTCAACTCACGCAGGCGATCCATCAGCCGGAATGCGGTGATAGCGTTAGCCGTCGAACCGCGGGTGAGAAAGGTGACGTTGTCGACGATCAGGACGTCCGCCTCGTGTTCGCTTAACCGGTCGGCGATGTCCTCAAAGAGCATGTCGGTATAGTCCTCGTAACCATCGATGATATTCCCGTCCCAGAACATCTCGGCCCGGAGCAAGCCGGGCGAAAATTGGTAAGCGTCACGACATTCGACGCCGTCCTCGCCGATGACCGTGTACCGCTGAGTGAACTGCCAGCGGTCGAGTTCGAAATCGAGGTAAAGCACGCGCAGCGGCGGTTCTGCGGGGCCGACGTGATCGCCAAACGGTGCGAGCGGCACTCCGCGGGCAAGGCTCTCGGCTATCTGGGTCGCCAGCAGGCTCTTGCCGACGCCCGGCGGAGCGAACAGTATCGCCGTCTCGTTCAGAAGCCAAAACGGCCCGAACAGCCGTGCTATCGTGCCCGACTCGGCCGCGTTCTCGATATAATAACCGGCCTCGCGGATCCAGAGCATTTCGGGCTTTGGGGCGAACATCCGCGGAAATTTCTTTCGTGCCTCTGCCTGCATCCGCTCGACATTTTCATCGAACGGGTCGTGGCCCGCAGCCGAATCGTAATCCTGATCGCCGCTCGCGAACATCGGAGCGTCATCGTCTATCTCGTTTGCCATATCCGTTAGAATAAGTGAAACGCACGTGTGCCGTCAAGAAGAAAATGTTGCAAAGATGAAACATCATTCAGAGAGCTGGATGTTTTCGCAAGATTAAGGGCGAACTGCTGATCTTTTGGTAGTCTATACAATAGAGTTTTTGAAAAACCTCGGTGATCCCAGTCGAACTGATCATTTTATGGTGGGTTCCATTCAGATTCGTGCATTCGTGGCTAAAGTTTTGCCACGAATGCACGAATGACGGACCAAGGGCCTGACCTATTCGGTTTTTCAAAGTTTCTTATTGGAGATAAGCGATATGCTGCCAGCGAAGGCAAGCGGTCGTGTGAAACGGAGAGGCCGTGGACGAGGAATATTTGCGATAATTGAAGGGCAAAAGGATTAATAAAGGGGAATCATGCAGAAACGAAAACTTGGAAAAAGCGGTTTGGAAGTGTCGGCGCTCGGACTCGGGTGTATGGGGCTGAGTTTCGGATACGGGCCGGCGGTTGAGCGGGAGACCGGGATCAGGTTGATCCGTTCGGCGGTCGAAAAAGGGATCACGTTTTTCGACACGGCTGAGGTCTACGGGCCGTTCTCCAACGAGGAGCTGGTCGGTGAGGCCCTGGCGCCGCTGCGGGATAAGGTCGTGATCGCTACCAAGTTCGGCTTTAACATCGACGCCGACGGCACGCAGCATTCCGATCCGCCGCTAAACAGCCGAACGACACATATCAAGGAAGTTG
The DNA here is from genome assembly GCA_029781855.1 of Acidobacteriota bacterium. GTDB lineage: Bacteria > Acidobacteriota > Blastocatellia > Pyrinomonadales > Pyrinomonadaceae > OLB17. The sequence continues at coordinate 5,591 of JAKOVX010000098.1, forward strand.
CCGAGGCGTCGTTGAAACGGCTCGGAACGGATCGAATAGACCTTTTTTATCAGCACCGCGTCGACCCGAACGTGCCGATCGAGGACGTTGCAGGTGCCGTCAAAGATCTGATCGATGAAGGGAAAGTGCTCCATTTTGGCCTATCCGAGGCGGGTGTAGACGTGATCCGCCGTGCCCACGCGATCCAGCCAGTGACCGCATTGCAGAGCGAATATTCGCTCTGGTGGCGCGAGCAGGAAGAGGAAATATTTCCGGTGCTCGAAGAATTGGGGATCGGTTTTGTGCCCTTCAGCCCGCTCGGCAGAGGATTTCTGACCGGAAAGATAGACGAAAATACCGCTTTTGACAGCAAAGATTTTCGAAATACGTCCCCGCGTTTTTCGCCCGAAGCCCGAAAAGCAAATCAGGCGATCGTCGACCTGATCGCCGACTTTGCGAAGGCTAAAAATGCGACTCCCGCCCAGATCGCACTGGCCTGGGTCCTTGCCCAAAAAGACTGGATCGTGCCGATCCCGGGAACGACGAAACTGCACCGATTGGAAGAGAATATCGGCGCGACCGAAGTGGAATTGACCGCGGACGACCTAAGCGAGCTGGATAGTTTGACGGCCGAGGTTGAAGTTCAGGGTGACCGTTACAGCGAGGGCTCGCAGAAGCTTGTAAATCGCTGATCGCACGCGGCTAGCCGGCCGATGTTTCAGATCGGTCGGCTAATCTAACCGAGGTGATCGCGTTAGAGCTTATTTCTTGATCATCTTGACCAGCAGGATCGCGATAACGGCCGCGACCGGTCCTCCGACCAATGCAAGAAGACTGTCCGGGCCTTCGCCGACGAGGACGCTGCCGAAATTTACTAACAAGATCCCGACAACCACGCTCGCGACCGCACCGAGGCCGATACTCAGCGGAAAGCCCAAGCCGTTGCCTCTGTTGTTCATGAACGAATTCATCGCTGCCCCAACCGCTACCCCAAAAACTAATAAAAGGATCAAGAAGGTCATAGGTTTTCTCCTTTCGCATTCGATAGGTTTTCGGCCGCCGTCGACCGTTTTACTCTGT
>JAKOVX010000104.1 GCA_029781855.1 Acidobacteriota bacterium
GTGTAACTTCGTGTGCCTTCGTGGATTCTCTCCCATGGATCGCATTCCGCCGATCATCTTACAAATCTTTGCCATTCAAGCCGGCCGACGCTTCCAAAATTTATCAGCAGTCCGACTCGCAGATCTGTGACCTTCAGGTAATTAATCAGCTGACCGACCTCGCGTGAGGTTAGACAGGTAAGCGCCTTGATCTCAACGATAATTTGTTCGAAGCAAATGAAATCTGGGACGTAGGTTTTGCTTAGTCTGTGGTCCTTGTAGTGAATCGACAGTTCCTGTTGGGCAATCCAGGGAATGACGCGGGACGTTAGTTCAAACTGCAGAGCATCTTGATAAACCGGTTCAAGAAAACCGTGTCCGAGCACGGAATGAACTTCGATCGCCGCTCCCACGACGTCGTAGACCTCCTGACGAAGGATGAGTTTTTCCATTTGTTGTGAGTCTCCAAGTGAGTTAGTCGTACGGGTGAAGTACGTCGGCTTTCAAATATATTGAAGATCCCGAAGAATTTGAAGCCGCGGCGAAGAATATTGCAGAAACAACGACGAAGATTCGTCTACATGGACAATCCAATCTGTAACCACGAAGACACACAAAGTCACGCAAAGACTCTTCTTTCGCGTGACTTCTGGGGCCCGCCCGGCCCTGTCGGTGCGTATCGAGGAAAAAACATTCTTGGTGTAACTTCGTGTGCCTTCGTGGATAAGTCTGATTGCAAATGCTTTTTTTCACTCCATGTTCTAGAATCTTTCTTTTGCGATGAGTCAGCGTTCAGAACCAGCAGCAAAGTGTCTTTCGGTGATCATGCCGGCGTACAACGAAGAGGCGACGCTTGAGAAGATCGTCGGGGCGGTCCTTGCGCTCGAGAACCTTCACGAACTGATCATTGTCGACGACTGCTCGCGCGATCGGACACCTGAGATCGCCGCCGAACTTGCCGCCAAAGACGAGCGCGTCCGGTACGTTCGACAGGAGCGAAACGGCGGTAAGACCGAAGCCTTGAAACGCGGATTCGAACTTTCGACGGGAGACATCGTCGTTGTTCAGGACGCCGACCTTGAATACGATCCGTCTGAGCTTCCCGATGTCATCGGCCCGATCGTCGACGGCCACGCCGATGTCGTTTACGGGTCGCGCTTCATGGTCAAACGCGCCGC
>JAKOVX010000128.1 GCA_029781855.1 Acidobacteriota bacterium
CGGATCGTACGCATACCGGCCACCCGAATTCGCGATCACATCGAACCTGATCTTTTCCGCAAGATCCGCCAGGTACGCCGGACCCGCATCAAACTCAATGATCGAACCGTTATCCGCCTTCTGGGCCTTTACCGCCGATGCGATTCCGGCTTCGATCTGCTTGGTTACCTCGGGTAACGCCGGAGCCCCATCAGATGTCGACAAGTTGATCCCCTGGTACTCAGGCGGATTGTGCGAAGCCGTAAAGTTCATGGCCCCAGCCGCCTTCTGGTCCCTGATCGCATGCGATATGGTCGGCGTCGGCGTCGGGCCGTCGCACAAAAGCACCGTGAAACCACACGAAGCAGCTATATCAGCAGCAACGGACGAAAACTTTTCGCCCATAAATCTCGAGTCGTGACCGATGACTAGGATGCTTCCTTCACTACCAACTGAACTAGTTTTCAAATAGCTGCAGATCGATTCAGTGACCGATCGGACATTATCGAATGTGAAATCATCTGCAATTACAGCTCTCCAACCCGATGTGCCGAACCGTATGGACATGAATGGATCTCACAAATCGGCTGATCAATGCCGAACCTTCGATAATGCTTGTCTTTAAGTGCTGGCCCTCGACTGAACAACAAAAAATCGGTTGGACTGTCTTGAACGAGTGAAAATTTATCACAGTATTAAACTCAGTGTAAAGACCCTTTCAGAAATATCTAACACATCTATTTACAGTTCTTTACGGATCATATATTAAAGTTTCAACTGACTACCATGCTTAAGTATGAACAAATCACATACGTTTCTCTGAGACTTCCTTAAAATCATTTAGATTCAATAGTTTAACAGCTTAATTTGGTTTTGTTTTGAAATTTCGGCAGTGTTGGAGGACAGGAGCGGTTAAGCGTTTTTAAGCGGTTACGTGGTGTTGATTTTTGAGCGATCTGCGGTTGGGGTGGGTTGCGGGGTTGTGTGTGTCAAAAATGCACGTGCGGGCGGGACGGTGGCTGCGTGTGTCAAAATGGCCACGAAGGTGGTGGGTAATGCGTGGACAGCCAAGGATGCAAGTCATTATCCCACAACAGTTTACGCGGAGGGCAAGAATATGGCGGCGGTGGCACGGGCTTTGCAACTGCGAGACTGTCCTATTACGCTGCTCGGTAAAACAAGAAATACAAGTTTGAGCGCACTGAACACTTTGCAAAGTGGAGATACAATTTCATGAGACCTATTAAACATTTCGAAAAAGGCCTGACATTCGTCGCAAATGGCGTCTTTAATGCGGTTAAGTCCGTCAACCAGTTCAAGCCCAACCCCTCGTTCACGCCGAAGTGGTCCGATAAACCGCTTCTCAAGTCCTGGCAGAAGTCGAAGCCGACGCTCGGCTTCCCGCGTCAGACGGACAGTTTGTGCCCCAACTGTGTCATAGAGGCACGCGAGGACATCCTGGCCGGCAAGCAGGACGTCTCGATGCTGATCAATGAAAAGGTCGGCGAGATCAAGGCGCAGATCATCGAACGCGACGGTCAGGTGTGGATGATCAAGGATTGTCCTGAGCACGGCCATTTCGAAGACATGATGGCGATCGACTCCAAGTTCCTGCAGCACATCGAAACGCTGTTCCCGGGACGCGACATCGAGTCGCACAATGACGAAAAGCTCCACAATCACGGCACTTCGTCGGTCAAGTACGGCCGCGGAGCGGTTTTGACGGTCGATCTGACCAACCGCTGCAACATGATGTGCGACCCGTGCTTTATGGACGCGAACCAGGTCGGTTTCGTTCACGAGTTGTCGATGGAGGATGTCAGCGAGATCCTCGACAACGCCATTCAGATCAAGCCGCGTCGTCAGATGTCGGTGCAGTATTCGGGTGGTGAGCCGACGCTCAGCCCGCACTTCCTTGACGCTGTCCGCTATGCACGCAAGGTCGGGTACAACTCGGTGCAGGCGGCGACGAACGGTATCGAGTTCGCCAAATCGAAAGAATTTTGCCGCGAAGCCGCCGAGGCCGGCCTTCGCTTTGTCTATCTGCAGTTCGACGGCATCGGAAACGACGCGAACTCGCACCGCCAGATCGGCAACCTGTTCGACGTCAAATTGCGTGCGATCAATAACCTGCACGAAGCCGGCGTTGACATCATCCTCGTTACGACGCTGGTAAACGGCGTCAATAACGATCAGGTCGGCACGATCATCCGTTTCGCCCTCGAGAATCCCAAAAAGATCTCGTTCATCGCGTTCCAGCCGGTGTCGTTCACGGGCCGCGACGAGCACATTACCGAGCAGCGTCGCCTGCAGCAGCGTTACACGCTGTCGCATCTGGCTCAGGACGTGCAGAAGCAGGTAGGAATTACCGAGCCGACGCGTGACTGGTTCCCACTAAGCTTAATGGGTGCATTCGCGGATTTCGCGGACGTCGTCCACGGGCCGGAGAGCGATTGGGGACAAGTTTCCTGCGGCTGCCACCCGAATTGCGGTGTCGGCACGGCCGTGATGGTCAACAAGGAAACGAAGGAGATGGCTCCGGTTCCGCAGTTCCTGAACATTCAGGGCCTGGTCAAGGACATGCAGCACATCACCGACACGAACCGCGGCAAGTGGTTCTCGAACATCATGATGGGCCTCGCACTGCTCAAGAATTACAACCCGTACGGTGCACCGCACAGCCTGACGCTCGGCGGCATCCTCAAGAAGTTCGACAAATCGTTCGGGCTCTCGGGCAAGGATTACGGCAAGGTCGGCCCGGACCGCACGATGGAGGACATCGAGAAACGCCGTCAGGACCCGTGGAACTTCCTGTTTATTGCGGGAATGTGGTTCCAGGACCTGTTCAACTACGATTTCCGCCGCACCGAGATGTGCATCATCCCGTACGGCACGCAGGAAGGCGAAATTTCGTTCTGTGCTTATAACACCGGCATCGGCTGGCGCAACATCATCGAGCACATGCACCAGAACGCGACCGTCGCCCAGTGGTACAAGGATCACGGACGCCACGAAGTGTTCGCCCGCGGTAAGGAGGTCGAGCTCGGCGATAAATCGCACAACCTCAACCTTAACGAGGTCGATCTCGCCCGTCCGAACAAGCCGGAAATGGAAGGCCCCAAGACTGCTGCCGAGGAAATGCAGATGATGCGTAAACTCTACCAGCAAATGGTCATGGAAAAAGCCCAGATCAAGGCCGAACCCATGGTCCAGATCGGCGGCCTCAAACGCGAGAAGAAAGCGAAGGCATCTGCGTAGGTCGTTAGAAGCTGGAAGCCAGTAGTCAGTAGAAAAGCCGTCGGATATTCCGGCGGCTTTTTCTATTTACGATTCACTATTTACGATCTACAAACCGTTCGGCGAGGCTTTTTTGTGGTAATATTTTTTCATGATCACCGTTGCCGACAATTTGCCGATCTCAGTCGACGCGGAGGTCCTAAGCGGCCTTCCGGTCTTCGCCGGCACCCGCGTGCCGGTGTCCGCCTTGCTCGAAAACCTCGAAGCCGGAGTTTCGCTTGACGAATTCATTGAGAATTTTCCGACTGTCACGCGTGATCAAGCTGTTCAGGTCCTCGAACATTTCCGCACTTCTCTCGATTCGATCAGCCTCGCTCCATGAAGATCATCATCGACGAATGCGTCCCAAGCATCGTTAAACGCGGCTTACCCGAACGCGGTATTGTTCGGTTCAGGATATGGGTTGGGCCGGAGTAAAAAATGGAAAGCTCCTGCAGCTCGTAGCCGCCGAATTTGACGTTTTCGTAACGTCTGACAAAAATCTACGCCATCAGCAGAACCTCTCGTCGCTGAGTTTAGCGATCGTCTTGCCTCCGAGCAATCAAGTTCCCGCTATTAAGGCATTGCTTCCCCAAATCGACGAAGCCTTCTCGTCGATCCAACCGCAACAGTTCGTCGAGATCTAAACGCATTGCTTTTTCCTTTGTTCATTATTCGCAGCTTAGATCGGCGAGGCTTTTTCATTTGGTTTCACCCGAAGGGCGCATAGCCACGTCCTTCAGGCGTGGCAACGGTCCGCTCCCCTGCCCCGGCCCGTTTCAACGGGCGACGCCGTCGGCGACGCGATCAAAAAGTAAAAGGTCAGAAGCTGAAAGCCAGTAGCCAGAAGTCAGAACCGGGAGCAGTAGCGACCGGGTTCCAAAAAACGAAGGCCTCGTCGAGTGATCGGCGAGGCTTTTGTATTACAATCCAGTTGGAATGAAAAAGGCTGCTTCCTAATAATAATTTGATTTGGAGGATGGACTGTATGGCTCTCACAAATGATGAGATTGAATTGGTGACATGTAAACTACGAATATTGTGGCTACGTGACCTACTTACGCTGTACATACGTCAAGACAATGTACTATTACCCTTCGAACTGCCCACTTAAAAGAGATGTTAAGAAACGCAGAGGCGGATGAAATCGCACTAACGGATACGGGGGAGGCGGAGCGGCACCGGAAAATGAACCCGTGATGGTAAGTTACGGCCATAAGAATAGCCTAATCAGTACCCGGCCCGGCGCAGTCATCGATTGGGATTTTCTACATAGGTTTTTACAATTAAATTGAATGGACCTCAATCTGGGTTTCTATAATGTTTTTCACTGCAGTGTATAATTCGACTTCCATCTCAGGCGTTTCCAAGGAAACCACTAATGTATAGCGAGCGATATTGTCCACTTTCCCTAAATGATGTCTCTCTCGCCACCACCCAATTACGGGATACACAGCAATTGAACTGCACGTCGCCAACTCGGCTGCTGTTCCTTCCCAGTAATCGGAATGTATCGAGCCAGTGGTGCGATTAATATTTGCGCTGCCAATCGCCCACCTCGAGCTGCCCGAATCTCCGGCTCCAATGGCTTCATCCTCGCGAGCAGCAACATTGATTCGGGCTCTGAATTGGTCGTGCGTTTCACCGACATTGTTAACATCGAACCGCAGTGCGTGTGACTGATATCGATATTTATCTTTCCATCCGATCTCACCGGGACCAGGTTCAATAAAGTAAGAAAGCGTTACTTTCAGTCTTACCGGAATTTGCCCAAGATCGAGTAGTTCCTGCTCCGGCCAAGGCAACAAATACATATGTAACTCATTCGTAATGGGCCGGCTGTTTTCATTAAAAGCAAACGGCTGTATCTCCTCCTGAGCCACAAATGTAAGCGCGTTTTCATAACTCTTCGTTGCCCTTTCCAGATCCGGAATCCCATACCCGAACATTCTTAAAAGCTGAGCGTAACTCTCACGATTGCCGGCAATCGCTCCGCTCTGTTGTAACATCTCGTCTGTCCAGGACGCCGAATGTATTAGTAGTGCTCTCGTAGTTTCTGGCCAGATGTTCGGATATTCGTGAAGGACCTTAGCCGCAAACCACGCCGCCTCAGCGGTGGCGGCGCTAGTTGCGTTTATTGTGGCAAACGGCCGGGTGGTTATAGCCCTTGAGGTCGAAAGTATACCTAGATCATCGTGGCCTATAATCGAGCCATCAGGAGCCCTTAGGAGGTTTCCACCTTCAAATACCACATCAGGCTTTGCCCCCCATTTCCGCTCCCACAGTCGCGACGTTGTACTGAACGGTGATAACTGGTAATCGGATGCCAAACATGCATATGCATTGAAAGCTGCGTCGTTTACACGAGTTCTTCTCGTGTAAGCTCCAATCGTAACTGCGTTCCATGACTGAGCTGGATTTTCGACTGATGAAATGATATTCGAATCAGGATAGTTCGGCCAAAGAGCTGGGTCCCGCACGTTCCCTCCGGAAATCAAAATCAGCCGCTGATTCTCTCCTTCTCCATAGCAAAGACTGTCGACTGCTCCGGACCACGACGAAGGTCGCCCTCTCGATGAGTCATTTTGCGCAGTTATGGCCATACAATAAACGAATACGTTGCCTGGCGACTGCGCTTCAGCTCGATAGACAGCTTGCTGAGTGATATCACCCCATAATTCCTTTCGAGTGCCGGTCTGACCAGGTCTCGGAAGGACTTTCACAGAACAGAGGCGGTGCGTAATATGAACGTCGCCATTTGAGGCAAGAGCGGCGTCAAGATCACCGTAAGTAGCAAGTCCGGCCATCAATGTTCCGTGTCCCGCACCTGGATCATGGTCGTCAGTTCCCCATGTAGGGTCTACGGTGTGCATATCTGCGTCCGCCAAAACGGGTGCTAATAATGGATGACCATTATTAACACCGGTATCCAAAATGCAAACCTTTACCGCTGGGTCGGTAAGAATATTCAACCGCTCAGATAGACTGTCTACCCAATCATGCTGCTCGAGGAATCCTTGATTTGTCCAGAAACTGGCCTCTTGACCGGATCGGAGTTCAGCCAGTTGGTTTGAAACCAGCATCAGCTCAACGAGTTCGTCCTGATTTGCTTGCACAAGCAACACGGCTCGCTCTGGGAAGATCAAGATGTTTGGTTTGCGAGAAAGACCTTGATCTTCTAAAGTTCCTAAAAACGTTTCGACGTCCTCGATTTCATGGTCCTCGACAGTATCAACCCGAAGCCACACTTCGCACCACTTGGAATCATCTCCCGGCAGCATATCTATGGCATCCGTCCACAGACTTTCTAATAGTGCTTGACCAATATCTTCGATACTGTTTACCAACTTCATGTTCCTTGGTCTTCCGTATTCGCTTAATTTATCATCGTCCTGATAGTCAAGGATTTTTTTGACGAAATGACCTTCTTTTCCCCGGGGCACATAGACAGTGGCGGTTGTAACTTCCTCCACACCTTCGCCCGATGTCGTAATGTTGAGTAATCTGATACCGCTTCGCAGGTCTTCCAAGCTGCGGGTCAACAGATCGAAGCCCGCACTACTATGAAATGAGAGGTAAGTTCCGTCCCGCGTTCCGATTCCCTCCGCAGCCCGCGCAGCCTCCGTTCGCTCTTTATCCGCCCAAATCTCTTCCAAACGGTTGAGGAGCCGCCTACTATGTTCGGCCCGCTCTCGGTCAGGAATATGAGTGGAACTCCCTCGCGCGCGTTCGCGTTTGAAAGATTCGTTGATTGCGTTATTTTCGAGGAAAAAGTGAGGGTATTCAGGCATTCGAAAATTCAGGGATGATAAGCTGCATTTCGATCTTCGATAGACTGAAGAATTAGTTCATTCGACATATCTACGTCATCGAGGATAGTCTCCTTCAACGCGTCTTGACATGCTAAAGAGATTTCCGCATGACTCAAGCCGTTGATGTACGGTAATAACTTCACGAAGTCAATGGATGTGGCATATGGTGATAGTTGATCTCGTAGAATCTGCAACTTCTCATCATTGCTCGGTAAGGAAAATACTATAACGTCATCGAATCGGCGAAACAGTGCTGTATCCAATAGACTCTTGTTGTTGGTGATGGCAATAATCAGACTGTCTGATTCATCTCGCTCAATGAACTGGAGAAAAGAATTCAATACGCGTCGCATTTCTCCTACATCGTTTTCTCTGCTTCGCTCTCCGCCTATAGCATCAAACTCATCAAACAGATAGACTCCTGGTTTATCGTTAATTAGGTCAAAAACTAGCCGAAGCTTCACGCTCGTCTCTCCCATGAATTTCGTGACCATCTTGTGAAGTAGTATGGTATACAGGGGGAGCTGAAGCTCATTCGCAATTATGGAAGCGGTCATAGTCTTACCAGTACCCGGTGGTCCCGAAAGCAGAATCTTTCTTCGATTTTCTAAACCATGACGCCTTAACTTATCGCGCTTGACAAACTCTCTGATAACTCTACTAATCTTGTTTCTAATGGCAGTAGATACAATAAGATCCGGCAACCTGAACGGAGTTAGTTGCTCGAAAATCAAGCCTTGAAGGTCTTTATCGAATTGTTTCTGACGGGATTTTTCGAAATTTGCAAGGTCCACAATCGACTTAATGTTGTTCGCAACGTCGTTGTGGCCAAGCTTGGCCTCGGACGCCGCGATTTGAAGAGCTATCGTCGCAAAGCGTTCCGGCTTATCGCTAAAATGCGACCTGATGAGAGAAATAAGGTATTCAGCCTTTGCCATTTTCCATAATCTACCATCTTTGTAGGATTTCGGCACGTCTTTATGTTCATTGTCTCGGTCCCAGTTAATAAACTGGACCCCGAACGTACCCGAGTCATTACGAATTGCTCGATAACTTCGTTACGGTCAAATGTTCAAGGGCGTAAGTTGTCCTCGAACATTTCCGGTCCATTCCAATCTATTTCCAAAGATCAAGGTGTCACTTAGATAAGTAGTCAGAATTCAGAGATCAGCAAACTGCAGCCAGGTCGCGGGTGACCGGTGACAGGAATTAAGAGATCGCTATTCGGTGAGGTAGCGGTGGGCGGTGGCGGGCTGATTCCGAGTTCGGCGGCGATGGAGCGTTCGGAGCGGCCGGCACGGAGTAACAAGGCCCGTACTTCGTGCGGGCTTCTGCATTCCGGATCCGGGCGGCGGTTCCCGGTAAACGGCCGGCCTGCGTCCGGCGATCGGGAGCCTTGAGTGCCTTGACGCCAACGATTGTCGTGCGGTAAGATGTTTCATATATGCAACGTACATGCACGTATGATTCTGCCCTGGTTGTCAGACACGTGTATGATCTTTTTTAAAAAGACGCGAAAAAAGGCACTTGTTATCGCGTAAGTTGTGCCATAGCAGCATTTACATGTCCCACACAGGTGCGGGACAGGGCCGGGACAGCCGGGACAGAGTAGGCACACTCCCGGTCGTAAGGTTTACGGATAAAGGGTTTAGCGGTTTCGACACAAATAGGTGTCCCGCGTGGACGGGCTGAATTGGATGAGACAAAGGATCACGATATCGATGTCGGAGAAGATGCACGAGTACGTCGTGGAGCAGTCGGTCTATGGGACGGTTAGCGAGTATGTCCGATCGTTGATCCGGAAAGATCAGCAGGAGCGGGCGGACGATGCGGCGAGGCCGGTGGTCTTACCGTCGAGGGCCAACAGGGCCATGGCGAATGCCGAGGCACTCGATCACCTTGAAAAGCTGCGGGCGATACTCGAGAGGTAAATCGAAGGCCGGCGTCGAGTGTCCCGAACACTGACGCCGTTCATCACCGGCGGAACGGATGGTTCGAAACGGGCAACATGCTTACGCGAGCAAACGATATTGTCACCAAATACACGATATGGGCCACAATTGGCGGATCTCACCCCCTTTTTTTCCTAGGCGATGCGAATGGAACGGTTCTTGCGACCAGATATTACTGGAAACTAGTTAATCGTAATGGCCAGGCGGTCAATTCCTTGGAAAAAGAATGAGGTAAGACATGAGAACACCTATTAATTTTAAAGCATTTGTCGCCGTGTTTGCGGCGTTGACCATTGCGGTCACAACCGGTACGACATTCGCCCAAGGCAGAGGCCACGGCGGTGGTCATGGCGGCGGCCAGGGCAATGGCCGCGGAAACGGACAACAACAGCGAGGCGGCCGAGGGGATGAGAACCGCGGCGATCGCGGACAGTTTCAGCGTCAGGGATGGCAGGGCGACGTTCGTGGACAGCGTGGCCGTCCGGATAACATCCGGCAGGATCGCGGCCGGCGTGACATGGGCCGCGGACGCATCGAACGTCAGGCGCCGGTCCCGGGCGGCGATTATGGCCAGCGGCAGATCCGACCCGGGCGGCCCGACGTTTACTACAGACAGGACATCATTCGCGGAAACCAGCCGCGATACCGCGGTAACAACGCTTGGCCGAACAATTACGGAAATGAGCGAAGCCGCGAGGTACATCTGCGCAATGCCGAACGAAAGGCGTGGAAAGATCAGGAAAAATATGAACGCCGATACCGGGGCGACGATTATGGATACTACGGTTATCCCGCGTACCCGAACAACTATGGATATGAGCGCAGCCGCGAGGTCCATCTGCGTAATGCCGAACGAAAGGCTTGGAAAGATGAGGAAAAATACGCCCGCCGTCGATATCGGGACGACGATGATTATGCGTACTACGGTTATCCCGCGTACCCGGCTTACGTTTATTCACCTTACGTTTACCGCGTACGCCCGCGATGGAACGATGTGCTCCGAGACGTCGTCCTTAACACATTCAGTTTCAACGCCGGCTATGTTGGACGCCACGTGCGTTGGTCGGTCTCGTTTGGACAACCGTATTATCGGCCGTACTACCTCCGAGACCGTTACGCTGTAGTGCCGCGTTTTTGGGGTCATGCCTATCGGCCTTATCCCGTGGACGCCGTCGATCTCGGCTACGTGCCGGCTTACTACGGGGACCCGTATTATCCGGTTGAACCCGCCGGCGTGAATGTGTCGGTATCATTCGGCAGCGGTTTTGACCGCCAGCTGTCGGACCAGTTGTTGGCAACGGGTTATTACCAGGGATACAACGACGGACTGTACGCCGCCACGGCCGGATACAGCGGAACCTATTACGATCCTTATGTTTACGAAGCCGCCAGCTACGATCCGTACTCGTACAGTATCGGTGAGAACCGGCGCTGTCTGAGCGACGGTTATCAACTCGGGTATGAGGATGCCATGAACCGGGATCTCGGACGCGATCCGAACGAGTTTGCGAACGTCAATCTGGTAAGCGTACTTATCAGCAGCTCGTCAACGGTTTACTAATCCCCGGATTTGGGCGAGCGATCGCTGACGACGGCGAAAATGGAAAAAGCCGCGTCGGGGTCGGCGCGGCTTTTCGTTATGAATAATTTTGACCATCACCGGATGCCCGGAAATAAGGTCACCTTTCCGAAATGTTATTAAGCCGTTGAAAGTACGGGGCGTAAATATTCTTTTGGACGTTTCCGAATAAATTGAAGCTCTCGAAGAATTTCGCCCATTCTTTCGCCGGCGGCGGCAGATAGCTGCAGATCTTGCCAAATCCCTGGAAGAGCGAGTCGAATGCGTCAGCCGCTTTCTGCGGGTCGTCGTAGATGACGCGGTCGTCGCTCAGGGTCACGATCGCGTCGTGGATCTTGTTGACGGCGACGATGTCGAGGCAAACTTCCTGGACCTTGCCGAGAGATTCGCCGACCTTGCCGAGGCCTTCGTTCGCCTTGCTCAATTTATCGAATACCGCCGAATCGCCCTGCAGCAGCTTTCCGGCCATCAACGCCTGGTTGATCCGGGTCTGCCCAAGCTCGGCCGAGGATTTGAGATCCTCGATCGTCGTGTTCGCGGCGCACGCACCGGCCTTTTTCTTGATAGTCATCCAAGCCGAACTCAATTTGTCACTCCAATCCGCCATTGTAGTCAGAGCCTCCTCTTCTCAATTTAAGAACCGTGTTTTTTAATATACACCCAGATGGGCGAGCGGGCACGCAGAACTTCGTGTGGACATATCGTCATATGCCTGTCGGCGACGGTTCGCGATCTCAAATAACGGCGTATTTGAAGCGGACATTTCCGGTCGCCCGCCGCAAGGTTGAGGACAACGTTTGGATCGCCTGAAACAACATATTTATATGTGTTTGCCGTCACATATTACCGGTTTCGACGGTGCTAGGATGGAAACCGGGAGTGTTTTTAGGAGGTGTATAAATATATGAAAAGAAAAAGTTTATCAACCATAATTGGATTTGGGATATTAGTATTGACCGCCGGATTGGCGTTTGGACAGGCGCCGACGACATTTACCGGCACCGCCGTGATCTACGGATCGGGATTCAACACTCGAACCATAACGAGGACGTTTACGCTCGACATTCGCGGAAAGACCTCGAAGGCAGAGGCCGAACGATATTTGACGACGCTGCAGAATGGCGGCCAGGACGCTCTGCTCGATGCGATCCGAAAGAACGACCTGGGACGTTTCTCACTCGGAGGTTCGCTCGGGAGACAATTGAACGCTGTGGTCGTGGACCAGCATGACGGAAAGACGCGTGTGCGTGCCGTGTTCGAACGCTGGATCGGTTTCGGCGAGCTCCGTTATGGATACCGTTCGATCGATTATCCGTTCGGCTATGTCGAGATCTTGATCGATCCGGCGACCGGAAAAGGCAGCGGAACCATCATTCCGGCAGCTCAGATACGATTTAAGAAAGCGAAAGACGGCGGAAACGACACCGTGGCGATCGAGGATTTCGGTGTATTTCCCGGACGCCTGATGGGCGTAATAATGCGCGGCCCGCAATTGTAACTCGCGGGAGTCCGTTCGCGGACGAGTACAAGCTTAGAGGGAAAGGCCGGCGGATAGCTACCGGTCTTTTGTTACGTCTCGATGCAGCTAACGTGATTCGTAAAATAAAGCTTGCTATTTCACCAGATAGAGTCCATCATTATCACCGTAACCCTACTCTCGCGTGTTCACGGGAACGCGCGCTTCGTCTTAACGGTTTTGGATAAGTTTGAGAGCAGGCCGGATTGAAATAATAGAAGTCGCTCTCGAAGTAGTTTTGAGTATCCGAAATCGTCCTTTCCCTTTGCAGGCAAAGTACGTAAATTTCGACGCTTCTGCAGGATCCCGATAACGGGAAAGGAATATAGAATAATGTCAATGAAACTCTACGTAGGAAATCTTTCCTTTAATACAAGCAACCAGGATCTTAACGACCTGTTCGGTGCTATCGGCACCGTCGAATCAGCTAACATCATCGAAGATCGTGAAACGGGCCGCTCGCGCGGTTTCGGTTTTGTCGAAATGTCGTCTCAGGCTGAGGGCGAAAACGCTATCGCACAGCTCAACGGCAAAGAAGTCGACGGCCGCGAACTGAAAGTCAACGAAGCCAAACCGCAGGAAAGCCGCGGAGGCGGCGGCGGTCGCGGTGGATACGGCGGTGGTGGCCGTGGCGGCAGCGGCGGCGGTAATCGCGGCGGCGGTGGTGGTTACGGCGGCGGCGGTCGCTGGTAAGCGAATCGTTACCTCATAAGTAACAAAGAAGAATGCCCGCAAGCCTCGTGCTCTGCGGGCATTTTTCTTTTTTCGGTCAATTAACGCCGAACCGTGCTATCCTAACCATATGTCTTTTGGCCCGATATCGATTTCACGCCGACATGTGCTCGGCGACCTTTACTCACGGTGTGACGCGATCGAGAGCGTGCCGGTATATATGGACAATGTCGAAGGCGAATTGCTCGGGCACGTCGATGAGGGACTCGGGCACTATGCTGATGCGTTTCGATTCCATCTGGACGAAGACGTGTGCAAGAAGCTATCGGCCGGGCATTTTACCTATTCATTCAATTACCAGCATACCGACGACGGCGAAACGGACCGCGGCCGGCGCCGTATCAAACTCAACGCGATACTGCTGAATGCCAGCAAGGGCTACGCCAAGCCCGTGCCAAAGGCAAAGGCCTCTGCCATCGCTGCCGAGCAGGCTAAGTCGGAGGCCGCTCTCACGGAAACCGAACAGATCCCAGCTAGTTAATTTCTGATATAGAGAATTCGCTCTCAGTCTATGGTGTCGACAGCGTGTACAGGTCCGACAGCATTTTCGTCTGCGCCGGCGTGACCGTAAACTGGTAGCCGCCGATCGTAAATTTCGCACCGGGAGCTGAGATCTTTTTGAGATCTTCGCGGGTCAGGACAAAATTGAGATATTCGATATTTTCGTTAGGTTTTGAGACGTAACGGGCGTCGCCTAGTTCGAACGTCTTGTCGCCAGAGGTGACTGCCCAATGATGGTCCGCGGCGAACCGCGGCCTTTTAGTCAGCACCCAGAACGCGAAGATGAGCGTCGAGGGTGCGGCGGTCAGTGACCGGCCGGCGAAATTGAAGGCTGAAGCGAAATTCATCGCTTGCACGCCCGCTTTCGACGCCTCTTTTTGATCAAAATTTTCGGCGACGGCCATGATCTTCGATTCATTGGAATCCTGATCAAAGGTTATCGCAAAATGTTCGGCCCGGATATCGTGCATCTTCCGTTTCAGATCGTCGAACGAGCGCCCCTGGGCAGCGGCGGAAGACACTATGAACAACGCAATAAACAGCAACAGCAACGTTCTTATCATGGCGGTTTGAGAATAACGCCCGCCGGGCCCCTGCCGCAAGCCTTTTTTGTTGATTAGCGGTGGGTAAGGGTTATAATTGCTCAATCAGCGGCTTCAGGAGATTCCCTAAATGAAACGAGTCTATTCAGCGATCGGCCTTTGCGCGGCACTGTTGATCTTCGAGGCGTGGGTGTTTTTGCCCGCATCGCAGGCAAAGACCGATGTCGTCGACGGGCTTCTCCGTGTTCCCGCTCCTCCGCCGCCGAATCCGCTTGTCTCGCGGCACACGGGTTCGAAACGGCTGCAGGATCCGTACAACGTCAGCAACCCGCCGGATGACAACGCCCCGACAGATGAACTTCTAGAATATTGGTCCGCCGTTCAGCGGCAAAGACAGGCACTCGGGTACACTCCGGACCCTTCGGAACGGACGCTCGGGCGTTTGTTCAAAGAGATAGACAAGGACCATTCGAAACTGCTGAAGCTACTTGGTTCGTTTCCCGACGGCGAGAAAACGGCCGATTTTGTTAAGGGCATTTACGACCAGGAAGGCACGACCGGGGTTTTCAGCAAGGATGAGCGAAAAACGATCAAGAACTGGCTGGTCTATCACAGCCCGTATTTTTCGAACGAACTCTATCAGATGGCCGAAAAGACCGGAGACACCGATACATACGTAACGAATCAGGAAGAGCTGCTGGCGCTGACGCGTGTGGATTTTGACAAGGCACGGCCGCTCATCGATCGGCTCTACGCAAACGGGCCGGACAAGGTGTCCCGTGTGCTGGCGAGATGGGCGTTATACCGGCATGCACTCGACACCGATGCGACGGGCGACATCGAGCGGTATCGCGATGAACTGAAGGCGGTCGTCGAGGACAAAACCTTGAGCGCACCGATGCGCGACCTCGCGATGGACGCTCTCGTCAGCGAAAAAGAATGGTCCGGCCGGGACGATTGGTATACAGGACTGATGGCCGACGAAACGCTCGGCGACCTCGGAACCTATACCGGACTGACGACCCTTATCAACGTTTCGCCGCCGGAAAAATACCTCGACAAAATGCTGGAGCTGCTCAAGAGCGACAACAAAGCCGTCCGCACGGCTGCCGTCCGTAACCTTTTGCTCAAGGGAAACGGTACGAAGCCGGAGGTCATCAAGGCGATGCTGCCGTGGCTCGAAGACCCTAATTGGGCAAACGACGTCGGCGGGGCCAGGATGGGAATAATCAACGCTCTCTCCTCGATCAAGCTCCCGGAAAGCGTGCCCGGCCTGATCAGGACGCTCGACGAGAAGAAGAAGCAGCGGGTCACGAGCTATGCCGAGGCCACGAACGTCATGGTCTCGAGGGCAACAAACGCGGCCAACGCGGCGGCAAACGCCGCCTCGTACGCCGCAAACCTATCGGCGTCGACTGTAGCTTCATCTTCGGGGCGTGATATTGAGGTCTATGCCTACCGTTCTCCCGCGGTCACCGCTCTTGGTTTTCAAGCGGACCCGGCTGCCGGGCCGGCTCTCCGTCGAGTCCTGAACGAGGCTCAGGGCTACGATCGGATGACGATCATCGATGCCCTACTGAAATGCCGCGGATTTTCGGTACCGGAGCAGGTCGACGCGTTCGAGTCGGCGGTCAAGAAGCAGGTGATGGCCGAGGAACTGGCGCGGGCCGCAGCGAATACGAACGCCCCCATCCTCGATTATTACGGCGACAATTCGCCGTACGGCAAACCCGGAGCCCCGACTCAGGCCGACATCAAGCAAATGATCGGGCAGAGGCTGCTGATCTCAGGGGAAGTCCCCGATGATCTCGTCTATGGAGTCATCGCCAGGATCGACGTGCTTGACGGCCGCGAACCTCGTGTCGCCGCCGCAATGCGCGAGGTTGTGATGAGGTGGCCGAACGCTACGGTCAATGTGCTTTTCCTTCGTGATCTGAAGGCCGACAAGGCCGACGTGCCTTCGGTCATTCGTCTGCTGGCAATGCGAAAGCTGCTGCGTGCCCAATTTTCGTCGGACGTTTTCGACTCGCGGGCCGTTTCGCCGACCGCCAATGGTATAGTCACGTGCATACTCGAGGATACGAACGACTACGACGCGATCCTCGCAGCGGACAACGCCGAGGCGAAGACCGCTCTTCTGGCTTGTGCCCGCCTGATCCGTGCCCCGCTGCCCGTCCTTAAGGTAGCGGAATACGTCCACAGCAGTGACCAACGGCTTGCCGCCGCCGCCGAAAAATACCTTGAGTCCGAAGATTCGCCCGCCGCCAGGGCGATCGTGCTCGGGCTGCATCCGGGCGAAGCGAAGATCCTCGGCGCGACCGACGCATTTTATTCTGGAACGGACAAAGAGTCCGGCGGAATGTATCGGCAGGTCCTGTTCGCCAGCGTGGATCCGACTGATCCGACTGCCGGGACCGTGTCTCCGGGCGAGATTTACGAAGAGGATGAGAGTTATCCCGGCGAATCCGAGGGCCCCTACGCCCGTCAGGAACCAGAGCCGGAAAACCTGGAGAATACAGAAAAGACACTGCAGGATGAGGTCAAAAAAGATGCGGAACTGCTGGGCGTTTACGCCTATGCCCGCAATTACGTCCGCATTTACAAGGACAGAGTGATCTTCAGCTGGGACGAGGACAGTTCGCGTTACCGCGAACGGCCGCTGACGACCGCCGAATTCGACACGCTGAAATTCTACCTTACGGACCATCACGTCGATGAGCTTGTTCCTTTTCTGGCCTGCGATACAGATCCATGCACCGAACGCGAATTGTTGATGCTCGGCCGGAACGGCGGCCGCCGAGTTTATTCTGACGGCGGAAGTTACGATTTTTTTAACGGCCTCGACCGTTATTTCGCCGATCTGAAACGCGAACCCGGAACGCTCAAATACAGCCTGAGCCGCGAAATTCCGGGCCTCGAGATCCTGATGGCGAACGACGATCTCGAAGCAGAGACGGTCTGGAAGTCGGGCAGCGACCTTCGGGTAGCGGTAACGGATCTGCCGACCCGCCGGCGTGTCGAGGAGGAGATCGATAAGGCAGTTGAAAAAGCCGAAGATAAGGACAATGACGTCGAGCCGGAAGCGGAAATAGCTCCCTCGGAAGCCCTTCGGATCAAGCTCACGCAGAAGCGTGCGTTCGACGGGGTTTCGTGGCGTCAGGTCGCGAGCGGAAATGCCGCCGGTGACGCTGCTCAGCCGCCCGGATTCGACCTCGTGCCGGTCCGTGACGGGACCGCCGTTCCGGCGACCAACGAACAGTGGAAAGCACGGACGCCAAATTTCGAGATCCGGCTGTCGGACGACAGCGTGTTCAAATTTGCCGCGGGACGGCTGTCGCCGATCCTCAAAGGGGAATATTCGGACCCGGTCGTTACGCCGAACGGCAAATGGGCGATCGTAAACCGCGGAATTACGGGCGACGGCGAGGAAAGCTCGCTCGTACGGATAAACTTACTTACCAATCGTGCGATTCCCGTAAAGTTGGAGGGATATCGGACGTTCGAGCCGAGCGCATACATAACATCGATCAACAAGGTGCTTGTCGTCGAAAAGCAGTATTACTACGGCGGCGAAACGATGCGCGAGATCAAGCCGCAGCTGGGCGAGGTTGCGATGGCCGACCCGGAAGCGTCGGAGATGATGCTGCTCGACCCCGACACCGGCGTAATGCAGCCGATCGTCGGCGAGATGGGGCCGCTCACGCAGCAAACGTTCCGACCGCTCCAAAAGGCCGTGAAACCAAACGAATTTTGGGCCGCGATACCGGACGTCGAAAAGAAGACGACCAGTGTCGGCATCTACAACACGAATAACTTCGGCTTCAAACCGGTGCTTCAGATCCCGAAGATCGTCTTCAACAGCATGTCGATGTGGGTGGACGAAGGCGAAGGTAAGATCTACTTCTGCTATCGCGGCCATTTGCTCAGCCTGCCGCTGAAACAACAGTGAAACAGCCTGCGAACTTGCGTTTTTTGTGAAAAGATTGTTTAATTACTGTTTGCTCTAACGGGCAAAATTTTAGCCGAAAGGGGGTGAGAAAATAAATGGCTTTTATATCAATCGGTTCGAACGAATCTATCGAATCTGCACTTCGACGCTTTAAGCGTAAGGTGATCAGCGAAGAGATCATCAAGGATCTCAAAAAGCACGCTCACTTTATCCCGCCCGGCCAGAAAGCTAAGCTAAAGTCGGCAAACGCCCGCAAGCGAAACCGCAGACGTTTTCGCCAACAGCGTCCGATGGGCGGCGGCATGAACAGCGGTGCCGGACGTCCGTCAGGTCCCTCTTCGCGGTAAGCCGCGTTGAAACCAAAAAGGTTAAAAAGGTGAAAATGTGAAAGTTAATTTCGCTTTTCACCTTTTTTGATTTTCGATCCGAATGCGCAAAGAACGACCAAGAATTCTGATAACAAACGATGACGGCATCCATTCCGAGGGCATCGCCGCGCTCGAACAGGCGATGAGCGACCTCGGCGATGTCTTTGTCGTGGCTCCGGAGGCCGAGATGAGCGGCGCATCGCACAGCCTGACGCTTTCGCGGCCGCTGCGGATACGGCAGGTTGACGAACGGCACTGGACCGTTGACGGTACACCGACGGATTGCGTCGTACTCGCCCTTAACCAGATCCTCGGGCCCGATATGCTTCCGGATATTTGCTGCTCCGGCATTAATCACGGCGCCAATCTCGGCGACGATGCGACGTATTCGGGAACGGTCGCCGGAGCGTTGGAATCGACGATCCTCGGTGTTCCGGGCCTTGCATTCAGCTTGGTCGCGTACCGCGACCACGATTTTACCGAATCGGCCCGAATCGCCCGCCAGGTGACCGAAAAGGCGCTTACGGAGGGCATTCCGGAGGGAACGCTGTTAAACGTAAACGTCCCGAAAGGCGTTCCTCGCGGACTGCGTGTGACAAAACAGGGATTTAAGACCGCTCGGCCGGTCATCAGCGAGCACATCGATCCGCGGGGCAAGCCGTATTATTGGATCGGCGAGCTTCGCGAAGGCTTTCGTGCCGAAGGCGGAACTGATTTTGAGGCGATCGACGAGGGCTACGTTTCAATTACGCCGATGAGGAGCGACCTGACCAATCACCACGTCCTCGGGCACCTGACCGACTGGAATAGCTAAGATCGATGAGTGTCACGGCACCAATGAAGAACAAGTCTGACGGATTCGAAATGGTCCGAGCGGCGATGGTCGACCGGTTGCGTCAGCATTACCACATCGCGGACGAACGTGTGCTCGAGGTGATGGACCATTTGCCGCGGCACGCTTTCGTGCCCGCCGCCCTTGTGCCGCAGGCGTACAAGGACAATGCCCTTCCGATCGCCGGCGGACAGACTATCTCGCAGCCGTTCATTGTGGCCCGAATGACGGAATTGCTCGAGCTGAAAGGTGACGAAAAGGTCCTCGAGATCGGTGCGGGAACCGGTTACCAAACTGCCGTGCTTGCGAGTTTGTGCCGCAAGGTTTTTGCGATCGAGCGTTTGCCGAACCTGGCAGATGAGGCCGATAAACGATTGAAAACATTGGGCTTCCGGAACCTGACGCTCAAGGCCGCCGACGGCACGACGGGTTGGGACGCTTATCATCCGTTCGACGCCATTCTGGTCGCCGCCGGCGGGCCGTCGATACCGGATCCGCTCGTTAAGCAGCTCAAGATCGGCGGAAAGCTCGTTATCCCGATCGGCAGCGAGCAGCGTTCGCAGATGCTCGTCCGCGTGACGCGAAATGCCGACGGCTACAAGCAGGAGAACTTTGGCCCGTGCTTCTTCGTGCCGCTGATCGGCGAACACGGCTGGAAACAGCAGCAATAATGGAATACTTGACCGACCTATTTCACCAACTCCGGGAATTTTTGAATCCGAAGCTGCTCATAGACTGGCTGCTCGCTTTGCTCGGCAACTACGTTTACTTTGGGCTATGGTTTGTGATCTTTGCCGAGGTCGGCCTCGCGGTCGGGTTTTTCCTGCCTGGCGATTCCCTGCTGGTCGTGTCGGGATTGATGGCGGCGACCGGGAAATTGAATGTTCTGTTGGTCATGCTCGCGTTCTTTCTCGGCTCGGTGATCGGCGACAGCACGGGGTACTGGACCGGGCGGTTCATGGGCAAGACGCTGTTTAACCGCGAGAGCTCGCGGATCTTTAAGCCCAGCCGCGTTGAAAAGGCTCACGCCTTCTTTGAGAAATACGGCGTAAAAACGGTCATTTTGGCACGATTTGTCCCGATCGTACGGACGTTTGCCCCGCTTGTGGTCGGTGCCGCGGCAATGCCCTATCCGACGTATTTGTTTTTTAGCATCATCGGCGGGCTGCTCTGGATCTCGAGCATGGTGCTTGCCGGATACTTCCTCGGCGGCGTGATCGAGAACGCATTTCACATCAAGCTCGAGGACCATATCGAGAAGGTTGTGATCGTTGTCGTGTTCATTTCGATACTGCCGCCGATCTATGAATTTATCCGGCATAAATTTGGCCGGAAAGCCGTAGCGGAAGAACCTGAACCTGAGGTTTGACTTGTCCGATGCGGTGAACTAGACTCTGTTAGTTAGTTGACGGGGCGTGGCTCAGCCTGGTAGAGCGCACGGTTCGGGACCGTGAGGTCGCAAGTTCGAATCTTGCCGCCCCGACCATTTCCGACAAATGAGCAGTAACCACATCGGTTGCTGCTTTTTTGATTTTAGATGCAGGTCTCCGATTCACAGATAACGATCCGACAGGCGTCTGCCGACGACGCCGTGCTGCTCTCGGCTCTCGCGACGACGACGTTTTTCGAGGCGTATTTCGTACAGGACGAGTCGGCGAATCTCGCGGCGTATATTTACGATTCTTTTAAGCCCGAGACGCTGCGAGCCGAGATCGCCGACGCCGGTTCGCGGTTCTTCATCATTTCGGTCGACGGAAAAGCCGCCGGATACGCGAAGACCATCGACAATTCACGTGTCGAATGCATCAACGGCGACAAGGTCATCGAAATAAAGCGTATCTACCTTGTCGAACGTTTTTGGGGAAGCGGCTTCGGCAAGATATTGCTGGAGCACTGCATCGCGGATGCCAAAGAAAGGGGTTTCAAACAGCTATGGCTCGGAGTTTGGGAAGAGAATACACGTGCCCAGCGATTCTACGCGAAATTCGGCTTCGAACAGGTCGGAACCGTCACCTTTCCCTACGGTGATGTTTGCGGCACAAACCACGTACTCTCGATTCGGCTTTAGTCCACCTGGTAAGTTGCAACACTGGTCGGGGTCTCGTAACAACGGACCTTATGAACACGAACGCGGCCGTCGCCGACACGGGTGTTGAGGTACTCAAGGAAATAACGAGCGAGGTTCTCGGCCGAGGGATTTAGTTCCTCATCGAACGGCGGCAGTTCGTTGAGATTGCGGTGGTCGAGGTATTTTACGATCTCATCAGCCGCCTTTTTCAGATCGCCGAAATCGATCAGCAAGCCAATGTTGTTCAACTCCTCGCCGCGGGCAAAGATCTCGATCTTGTAGTTATGCCCATGCAGGTTCTCGCACTTCCCCTTGTACCCGCGCAACTGGTGGGCGGAAGAGAAATTACGTTCGATCATTACTTCAAAATAAGACGCCATTGAATTGAATATATCACGGAGACGGCCGGCGGTTAACTTCCCTTTTCGCCCTTAAGTCCCTCGGCCGCCTCGCCGTCGACCGAACGGAGGTGCAGGTCGCGCTGCGGGAACGGTATCTCAATATTTGCTTCATTGAGAGCAGCATAAATGTTGGAAACGAGTTTGCTGCGAAGAGCGACCCAGTGCTCGGTATCGTCCGTCCAACCGCGAAGCTCGAAATCGATCGAGTTGTCGCCAAATCCCTTGAACAACGTAACCGGTGACGGATCATCGAGAATGTCCGGCTCGCTTGCGGCAATGCCCGTGAGGAGTTCCATTACCATTTTTGCGTCGGAGCCGTAGGCGACGCCGACCGGAATGTCGATGCGGCGGCGTTTGTCCGACATCGTCCAGTTAATAACCTCGTCCGAGATGAGCATACTGTTCGGCAATATGACGTCGGATCCGTCGACCTTACGGAGAACGCTGGCACGCAGGCCGATCTGCTTGAGTTCGCCGAGATGTTGGCCGATCTGAACAGAATCGCCGACCTTCACCGGCCGTTCGAAAAGCAAGATCAAGCCTGAAACGAAATTATTGATGATGTTCTGCAGCCCGAAACCGAGCCCGATACCGACGGCGCCGGCCACGATGGCAAATTTTGAGAGCTCAACGCCCAAAACCGCAAGCGCGATCATAAAACCGACGATGAGCACGACGTAGTGCACCATGGTCGAAACGGCATATGAGATCCCTGCTCCAAGGTCCATCCTCGGATAAACTTCCTCGTTTAGGACAAAACGTATGAAACGCGATATTACGAAAGCGAGCCAGACCGCAAAGAGGAATACGATGATGTGCCCAAGCGAAAGCGAAAGTGATCCGAAGTCGATCTCGGCCGTAAGTACGCCCATTAGCCAGCCCACGACCACGTCGCGGATCGAGAACAAAATAAGAGCGACGTAAACCCACGAAATTACCGCGAGCCAGCGGACCAGCCTTTCGACCCGTGCACGGATCATGGCGCGGTGGTCTTTCATCATCCGCAGGTCGGACAGCGGGCGAACGCGGACCGCGAAATTGAAGAGACCGCTCAGTACCTCAGCCGCTGTGTAGAGAATCAGAGCCGCGTATGAACACCGAAGAATACCGTTCCCGATAATGAACCCGAGACCGACAAAGCCGAGGATGTTCGAGATCAGGGCCAGGGAAAAGATAGCGATGACGAACGGTATGGCCCGGCGGATGGTCAGAAAGCCGCGAAAACTGGCTGCCTCGACCTGGGAAGCGAGCTTTTTCGAGCGAAGTAGCCAGATGAGAAGACCGACCGCCGTCAGCATTTCGGCGATAAAGAAAAGCCTCGAAACGATCGGCAACGCGGCAACGACATCCCTGATCCTGTCGAAAAAATAAAATCCGATCAGAATATCCAGTATCAGGAAAAGCGGCTTGTCGACGAGTCGACGGAGCAGAATCACTACCGGCACGAGGGCCGCTGCGCCGAGCAGGGTCGAAAGCAGCTTTGGCGCCTGCGGGTAAAGGACGCTCCCGAAAAATATTGAAAGCAGGAGGGCGGCTGCAACCGGATGCCTGAAGATGTTTGCCGAGAGCTCGAGTTCGGAGTCCTTTTTTACCAACGGCGTAACACGTCGGCGGGCCCAGAAAAGCCCCGCTGCCAGCAACACAATGAATATGCCGTGAAAGAGGAATCTGTCGCTATGCGCATTTGCATAACCTCGAAGGTCGGTGAAACGTGACGAAACCGATGCTCCGATCTCGCGGGAGATCCGCGAGAGGCTCAGTGACGACCAATCGAGCGTCCAGATCGCGGGATTGTCGCGAACAAACAGCCGTGAGAGAGCGATGGACCGGCTCTCCTTGATATCGGCCGTGACGGAGCTGACCTTGGTCTCGATATCGCTGACCCGCGTCTGAAAGGTCAGGAGTTTTGAGCGACGGGCTTCGACCAGTTTTTGTGTTTCATCGATCGCCGAGATCGTGTCGTTTATCCTTCGGATCAGCTGTTCGGGCACGACATCGCCAGGTTGGGCCGGCACATTTGCCGCCGGTGCCGGCGGAGCAGTTACCGAATCCAGGGTTCGCTGCCATATGTCACGTAAATTCTTGAGATCCGAGATCCGCTTGTCGAGCTCTGCGGTCTGAGACTGGAGATCGGACTTCCAACCCGAAATAGTGGTCGCATATCCGTCCCATTCCCGCTGTACGGTGTTGAGTTCGTCGAGCGAGATCCCGTTCCGGATCAGATCGTTAGTCTCGGGCATTTGCGAGTCGACCTTATTCGCCAGTCCGGCTATTTCATCTTGGAGAACGACATTGTTCGGGCTGCCGTTCAGGAATACTTTGATGTCCTGCAGCTTTGCCGTCGTCGCGTCCGCCTGCTCAACGATCGCGGAAAGCGGTATCGGTGTTGGCGAGGGAGTAGGTACCAGGGTCGGAGAAGGAGTTGGTGATGCTGAATTGGTGTTTGTCAGCGAGGGTACCTGCGACGGCACGATCCCAGCCAAGCTCAAAACGATGAACAGCACGATCGCGCCGGCGCGCAGATAAAACTGAGCGTCGCCGCCGTGTTCTCTGAAGCCTCCAATTCTCATTCGTCTCTCTTAATTATAGAGAACCGGGAGGGATACGTGAAACTCCAGCAACCGAAAGGGGTTTGTCGACGCGATGTCAGGGCGAAGCGGCCGCGTCGTTTTGACCGTTTAAGATCGTCAACACATCGGCCAATTCGCTTGTAATACGCATTCGTGGAAGCGAGTTGAGAAAGTCGCGGCCGTAGCCCTTTGTTCGAAGACGCGGGTCGAGAATTGCAATGACGCCTCGGTCGGAACTGCTGCGGATGAGGCGGCCGATGCCCTGTTTGAGCGAGATGACCGCCTGCGGCACGCTGTAGTCGAAGAACGACCTGCCGCCGTTTTCGTCGATGAATTTCGCACGCGCCGCGACGATCGGGTCAGTCGGGACAGCGAATGGCAGCTTATCGATAATGACGCACGAGAGCTGCTCTCCCTGAACGTCGACGCCCTGCCAGAAACTCGCCGTGGCGAAGAGAACAGCGTTCGAGGTGCCGCGAAAACGTTCGAGCAGGCCCGTCTTCGACATACCTCCCTGCACGAAACACGGATAGCCGATCCGCGACGAAACAAGTTCAAAA
This sequence comes from Acidobacteriota bacterium, assembly GCA_029781855.1. Taxonomy (GTDB): domain Bacteria; phylum Acidobacteriota; class Blastocatellia; order Pyrinomonadales; family Pyrinomonadaceae; genus OLB17. The sequence continues at coordinate 24,638 of JAKOVX010000128.1, forward strand.
AGGGCGTTCATCGACGACGTGCTGGTGCAGAGGACGAACGCTCGTCCCTGGGTTACCTGTAGTAGTTTGACGATCTCAGCCGCCGCCGCGAAAGTGAAATCCTGCGACCGGGGATCCGGCATCGTCGCCGGAAGATAGACGATCGCCTGATCCTCGTAGTGAAACGAAGACCTGGCTACTAGTGTGTTGGTCTTTGCCGAGCTGAGGCCGAGCCTGTCGCGGATGAAGTTGAAACTGCCGTTCGTCGAGAGCGTCGCCGATGTCAGAATGCAGGTGTCGACCTTTTCAAAGAGCTTGTCTTTCAATAGGTTAGAGACATCCACCGGCGACGCCTGAAGAAAAATGCCGCGTCCGCGTCGCTCAAGCCAATAGACGAAATTCTGGTCCGCCTGCTTGACGATAAAGTCGAGGTCGAACCGGCACTGCCGGATCCGCCGCGTCACCGAGTCGGCCTCGGGCAGCTTTTCGGAGTAAATATCGACGTCCGCTTCGAGCCGGGCTAGCGCTTCGTCAAGGACATGATAAGCCTCACCGAGCGGGGATGGGTGTTGATCACCGTTGCGGCCGCGGGCAGCGAATGCGTCAGGTAGAAGCGGAAAACGACCCTCGTTTCCGCGTGCCTGTGTGAACCGTGCCCAAAATTGCTCGGCAAGCCCAAGTATCTTGGCGGCGAGTTTGGTCAGGCCGGCAACGGCGATGGCGTCCGAGATCGGAAGGTCCGATGAGTCCTTGGCAAGCTCGTCGATCTGAAAATTCGAGATCTGGAAGCCAAAATAGTCGGCGGCGATGTCCTCGATCAGATGGGCCTCGTCGAAGATGACCGCACCGTAATCGGGGATGACCTTGCCAAACTGGTTTCCGCGAACGTTGAGGTCGGCAAAAAACAGGTGATGATTGACGATCACGATATCCGCCGCTTCAGCACGTGCACGCATCCGGGTAATGAAACACGGCTCGAAATCCGGGCATTTTTGGCCGATGCAGGTTTCGCCTTTTGCGTTGATCCGGCTCCAGAACGACAGGTTCTCCGGTAAATAGGTCAATTCGGCACGGTCGCCGGTCGCAGTCTCGCGTGACCAGTCGCGGACTTCGTTGAAATAATCTACCTGGTCCAGGCCGTCGAGGATCGGTTGGTTATCGGACTTGTTAATTCGGTAAATGCACGCGTAATTCGAGCGACCCTTCATGTAGGAGGCCGAAAATTTCGTTGGCAGTGCCTTTTGAAGGAATGGAATGTCTTTTTCCATCAACTGTTCCTGCAGATTCTTGGTGCCGGTCGAGATGATGATGCGTTTCTTGAGTTTGATGGAGGCAGCGATTGCCGGTATCAGGTATGCCAGCGTTTTGCCCGTACCGGTTCCGGCCTCGACGATCAGATGTTTCTTCGCCTCCAGAGCGACGGCAACCTCGTTCGCCATTCGCACTTGTCCCTCGCGGTACTCGTAGTTCGGATGGAGTTTCGCGATCAGGCCTTCAGGGCCAAATACTGGGTCGACGTTGTTTTCGGACATTTTGCTTGCCGGTCAAAAAGGCTAAATTGATTGACTTTTGTCTACCAAATGATTGAAACTCTAGTCTACCAAGACGCAATGGAATGCAAAATGCCGGATGCTGCCCAAACCATTCCAGATACATTTTCGGTACTATCCGAGTCTAGCGGTTTCGCGTCAGGATTTCGAAATCGAAGTTTAGTTTCTCGGTAAACCACCCAACTATAACGGAGCCAATCAATAAATGTACAAAAATCGCCTCCCTGAGTCGAAGATCAGGATCTTGCTTTACCTGACCGTCCTCGCGATGGTAACGAGCCTCGTAATGATACCTTTGGCGTTCCAAACGGAAGCGGCTAAAGGGTTGATCGTCAGAACCGAAAGCCACTCCGCGGAAATTCCAAACTACGACATTCGGACCGATAAATCGGCGTTCGAGAAACTCGCAGCGTTTCGCGAAACGGCCGGCAAAAGTGCGGTCGAGGTTGCCGACATTCGCGATGAATTTGTCCGCGGCGAAGCGTCGCTCCGGACGAGCGTGCCGACTCTGAAGGTTGATTACAACACCGATATCCGTACGCCCGAGGTCATTGGCCCGGATGTTTTGAAAGGCCGGGCGTTTCTGACGATTCCGTCGACGGCGAAACGATCGGATGTTCTTTTGAACTTTTTGAAGCAGAATGCGGATCTCGTTGGCGTCAACCCTTCACAGGCTGACGGCCTGAAAGTTTTCGCGGATTACACAAATCCCGACGGAAACCTGAGCTTTGTCGAACTCGATCAGGAGATCAACGGGATTCCGGTCTTCCGCGGAGAGGTTAAGGCCGGATTTACCAAGCGCGGTGAAATGATCCGCGTCATCAATAACCTTGCGCCGGGGCTCGATACTAGTGCGTTATCGACGGATTTTGCTGACCCCACTGATGCTGTCCGTGCGGCGGCGAAGTACATAAATACCGATGTCTCGAAATTGACGCTGGCACGAAACGCACAAGAATCGACGGACCTCAAAGCGGTTTTCGGGACCGGTGATTCGGCAACCACTGCCGAGAAAATGTACTTCCCGACCGAACCCGGCGTGGCCGTTCCGGCGTGGCGGGTGCTGATATGGCAGCCGGTGAATGCCTACTACGTGATCGTCGATGCCGCCACAGGCACCATGCTCTGGCGAAAGGACATCACCGAGGACCAAACGCAGTCAGTGACCTACAGCGTTTACGCCAATCCGAACGCGATGATCAACGTCGCCGACAGCCCGAGCCCGTTCTCGCCCGGCCCGACGTCACCGAACGGACAGCAGGGCGTCCCGATCGCACGATCATTGATCACCCGGATCGGTAATGAGCCTCCTTACACATTCAATAACCTTGGCTGGGTTACCGATGGAATTACCGTAACCGACGGGAACGCGGTGCAGGCAGGACTCGACCGGGACGGCACTGACGGTGTCGACACAAACAGTGAAGCATCGAACGCCTCACGCAATTTCACTTTCGACTACAACCCTTTCATTCCGGCGAACGGAACCGGCGACGCTCCGCTGCCCGTAACGCAGACATATCCCGGCAGCGTTTATCAGCAGGGGACCGTGACGCAGCTTTTCTACATTTGCAACTGGTACCACGACGAGCTTTACCGCCTCGGGTTTACCGAAGCCGCCCGCAATTTTCAAAATGATAATTTTGGACGCGGCGGCGTTGCAGGCGACCGCGTGCGTGGAGAGGGTCAGGATTCATCAGGCACCAACAATGCAAACTTCTCGACTCCGGCTGACGGCGGACGCGGACGTATGCAGATGTACATATGGACCGGGCCGACGCCGGACATCGACGGTAATCTAGATGCCGAGGTCGTGATCCATGAACATACACACGGACTCTCGAACCGTCTCCACGGCAACGGCAGCGGCCTTTCGCTGAATATGTCGCGAGGAATGGGCGAAGGCTGGTCCGATTTTTATGCCCAGTCGCTGCTGAGCGAGCCGAGCGATCCGATCAACGGAATTTACGCGATGGGCGGGTACGATACGTATCTCGGCACCGGCGGATTTATTAACAATTACTATTATGGGATCCGCCGTTTCCCGAAAGCGGTCAAAGCGTTCACGGGCGGTCCGAATAACCGGCCGCACAACCCGTTGACCTTCGCCGACGCAGACGCGACCCAATTCAACATCAGCGACGGAGCATATTCTCCCGGGCCGTTCGGGCTATCGAGCAATCCGGATCAGGTCCATAACCTCGGCGAGATCTGGAGCAGCGCGCTTTGGGAAGTTAGGGCGAAAATGATCACGCGGCTTGGATGGGAAACCGGAAACCGCAAGGTCCTGCAGATCGTCACCGACGGGATGAAGTTGGCTCCGCTCGGACCAACATTCCTGAGCGAACGCGATGCGATATTGGCAGCGGCCGCGGCGAACTCACTGGCACCGGATGCGGCGACTGACGTCGCGGATGTTTGGGCGGGGTTTGCGATCCGCGGAATGGGCTTTAGCTCATCGATCCAAAATAACGGCACGGGAGCCGGCGACACCCGCGTGACCGAGGCTTTCGACCTGCCAAATCTGTATCAGTCGCCAACATTGACGATCGACGATTCCGCAGGCAACAACAACGGTTCGGCGGATCCGGGCGAGGTGTTGACGCTGAATATCCCGCTGTCGAATTCAACCGGAAACACCGCAACCGGCGTGACCCTGCAGATCGTAGGCGGCGGTTCGGCCAATTACGGAACGATCAATAGCGGTTCGACCGTGTCTCAGGGCGTTAGTTACACCGTGCCGGGAGGTGCTCAATGCGGAAGCGTGATCACCCTGACGCTGAATGTAAATAGCAGTCTCGGCGCCACGAGTTATACCCGAACGATAGTTGTCGGCCAGCCCACGGTTACGTTCACCGAGAATTTTGACGGTGTTTCGGCACCTGCTATACCGGTGGGATGGACTGCGGCCCCTGTTTCAGGCGGAACGAACTTTGTTACCACAACGACAACACCGGATGCCGGGGCGAACGCGATATTTGCACTCGATCCGACGTCGGTCGGCGGCGGAACAGATCTTACTTCACCATCAATACCGATCACTGCCTCGGCAGCTACCGTGTCATTCAGGCAGAAATATGACACCGAAGGCGGCTGGGACGGCGGGGCCCTGGAGATCAGCATTGGCGGCGGGGCCTCTCAGGACATTCTGGCTGCAGGTGGCGTGTTCGTGCAGAACGGCTATAACGGAACGCTTGGAAACGGAACCAATAACCCACTGGCCAACCGCCAGGCGTGGAACGGTGTTTCGGGCGGCTACATAACAACGATCGTCAGGCTGCCCGCGGCCGCCGCCGGCCAGAACGTTCAGCTGAAATGGCGATTCGGGGCCGACGACAACACTGCCGGGACGGGCTGGTGGATCGACACGATCGAAGTCTCAGGCACTTACAGTTGCGCTATCGTCGACAATTTTAGGAAGGTACCATTCGACTTCGACGGTGACGGCAAGACGGACCTGTCGGTCTTCCGGCCGAACGGGGCGACGGGGTCTGAGTGGTGGTATTTGAAGTCGTCGAACGGTGGGAATTTTGCGACGCAGTTCGGTACGGCGACTGACAAGTTGGTGGCGGCCGATTATACGGGTGACGGCAAGGCTGATATCGCGTTCTGGCGGCCTTCGACCGGTGAGTGGTTCGTGCTGAGGAGTGAGGACAGTACGTTCTACGCATTCCCGTTCGGCGCGACCGGAGACGTTCCGGCACCTGCGGATTTTGACGGTGACGGCAAAGCGGATGCTGCTGTTTTCCGGCCTTCGACTTCGACGTGGTACATCCAGAACTCGGGCGGTGGGACGACGATACAGGCGTTCGGGGCGGCGGGCGATCAGCCGGTGGCTGCCGACTACGACGGTGACGGCAAGGCCGACATTGCGATCTTCCGCCCGAACGGAACGACAGGCTCCGAGTGGTGGATCCTGAGGAGCACCGCAGGCCTGATCGCGATGCAGTTCGGGGCACCGACCGACAAGACCGTGGTCGGCGACTACACCGGCGACGGCAAGGCGGACGTGGCGTTCTGGCGGCCTTCGACCGGGCAGTGGTATATCCTGAGGAGCGAGGACTCTTCGTTCTACGCGTTTCCGTTCGGATCGGTTGGCGACATTCCTGTTCCCGGAGACTACGACGGCGACGGCAAGACTGACGCCGCCGTATTCCGTCCGTCAAGCTCGACCTGGTTCGCCCAAGGCTCGACGGCAGGAACGATCATCCAGCAATTCGGCACGACCGGCGATGTGCCGGTGCCGAATGCTTACGTTCGTTAATCAGCAGGGCCGGAGGCGTTTGCTTCCGGCCCTATGTTCAAAAGTGAATCGGTACGGTTCGCCAACATCGCTCAGACTCGCAAACGATGAATTGTGGCGACCGATTTTTCGTACCTGATCCTTCGCTCTTACCAGCGCCATTTTACGCTATCTCGTGTTTGTTCAAGAAAATCAGTTTTTAGACGTTTGCGGACTTATTTGTCTTGTATTTCGGTGGACTTTTGGTTATAGTTACCCCTATTCGTGATCCCTTTCATTTCAATTAATCTATAAATGGCCGGCAAAAGTCTTGTTTTCAAGGCCAATCTTTAGAGGATTAGGTCCGTCTAGGTTTCTTGAAATGATTCAACCCCGTTCAATTCTTAAAAGGCTTTCAGGAGGGCTGCTAAATGTTACGACGTTTTAGAGGTGAGACTCGTTGGAGTTTACTCGCAACGATATTCGTTCTAGGGCTGGTTACGGCATTGACAATTTTGCCGGGCCAGTTCAAATCGGAGGCAGGATCGAAAAAAGGTCTGTTCCCACGAACAGTATCTAATGATCCCGCACTGCCGTATTTTGATATTCGAGAAAATCAGACCAAGGCAACCGCCGACACGCTGGCGGAGTTTCGACAGAGACTCGGCAAAACCGGTGCGATGGTCGACGACATCCGCGGAGGGTTTGAACGCGGCGAAAGTGACCTTCGATCCCGCATCCCGACCCTGAAGGTCGAATACAACGGTGACATCCGGATCCCGGAAGTGATCGGGCCCGACGTCCTTCGAGGCCGAGCATTTCTTACTGGTCCGAGCGGGCGAGCTGGCGACAAGCGAGCCGGCATCCTGCTCAATTTCCTGAAAGAAAACACAAATCTGATCGGAGCAACCGATGACCAGATAAACGGCCTCAAGGTCGCTGCCGACTACACCAATCCAGACGGCAACCTGTCATTCGTTGAACTCAATCAGGAGATCAATGGAATTCCGGTTTTCCGCGGCGAAGTTAAGGCTGGATTCACCCGCAACGGCGAAATGATCCGCGTCATCAACAACTTTGCTCCGGGACTCGACTACAGCAGCCTTTCGACCGAATTTGGTGATCCGGTTCGGGCACTCAAGATCGCTGCAGGCAATATCAATTACCAACTTAAAGATACGGACACGGTGCCGAATGCTGCTGCATCGACTGACCAGAAGATCAGATTTGGAGCTGGTGGCGACTTTGACCATACGGCGGAAAGAATGTACTTCCCGACAGAGCCGGGTGTTGCGGTAGCAGCCTGGAGAATCCTGATCTGGGAGCCTGTCAATGCATACTACGTGATCGTTGATGCAGATACGGGAACCGTCTTGTGGCGCAAGAACATCACGAACGACCAGACCCAGTCTGCGACCTACAATGTTTACTCGGCAACTACCAACCTCGGTAAGGCCCTCGACAGCCCGTCGCCGTACAGTCCGGGCCCGACAGACCCGACCGGCAGCCCGCAAGCCACTGCTGTGGGCCGCACGAATGTCACTCTCATCGGTAACGAAGGTGCTTTGAGCTTCAACAACCTTGGCTGGATCACCGACGGAACCAACGGAACGGACGGCTGGACCGACGGTAACGCGGTTCAGGCCGGTCTGGATATCGACGGCACCAACGGTGTCGATGCACCGCAGAACGGCACCGGACGCGTGTTCAATTTCTCGTACACGCCCAGCTTTGTCACCGGCGGTGCTCCGCCTCCGACCGGCACCGAAGGCGGCGACCCGTTAACGGGTGCTGCTTATCGTTCGGGTATCGTGACCAACCTGTTCTATCTGAACAACCGGTATCACGACGTTCTCTATCAGGTCGGATTCACCGAAGCCGCACGTAACTTCCAGAACGACAACTTCGGCCGAGGCGGAGTCGCGGCTGACCGCGTTTCTGCAGAAGCTCAGGATTCGTCGGGTACGAACAACGCTAACTTCGCAACGCCGGCCGACGGCGGCCGCGGACGCATGCAGATGTATGTGTTCACAAACGGCACCGCCCCGGCTCGCGACGGCTCGCTCGATTCGAACGTTGTCTGGCACGAACATACGCACGGCACGTCGAACCGCCTGATCGGCAACGGCAGCGGTCTCGGCACCACGCAGGCCGGTGGTATGGGCGAAGGCTGGTCCGATCTCTACGCGTTCCTTTTGGGCTCGAAAACGACCGATCCGGTAAATGCCCTTTACTCGACGGGCGGCTATGTGACCTACAAGTGCTGCGGAGCGACCACGTTCACCGGCAACTACTATTACGGCATCCGCCGTTTCCCGTACGCGCCGAAGTCATTTACCGGCGGACCAGGCAACAAGCCTCATAACCCGTTGACCTTTGCCGATATAGACTCGGCTCAGCTAAATGCCTCGGACGGAGCTTTCCCCTGCAGCACCCTGATCGGATGCTCAGGCAGCGCGACCGAAGTACACAACGAAGGCGAGATCTGGGCGGTTACCGGAGTGGAGGTTTGGGCTCGATTCGTCACCCGCCTCGGTCATGATCCAGGCACCCTCAAGACCCTGCAGATCTACACGGACGGCATGAAGCTCTCCCCGCTCAGCCCGACGTTCCTGCAGGAACGCGATTCGGTTCTCGCAGCGGCTCAGGCCAGTGCGGTTGCTCCGGATGCGGGTGCAGACGTTGCAGACGTTTGGTATGGATTTGCTCAACGCGGTATGGGCTTTACAGCTGCCAATCCTTCCGGAAACACAGTTGTCGAGTCGTTCGACCTACCGAACGCGGTTCTTGGCAGTCCGTTTACGGTCAGTGATTCGACTGGTAACAACAATGGTGTTCCCGAGCCGGGCGAGCATGTTCTGCTGAATGTTCCGGTCACGAACAATACCGGAAACACGGTCAACAACGTGACGGTGACGGTTGACGGTGGAGCTCCGGTCAACTACGGCAGTATCGCGAATGCAGCGACCGTTTCACAGGCTATCCCGTACACGATCTCGGCGGCCGCTCCTTGCGGAAGCTCGGTTTCGGTTTCGATCGTTGTCAGCAGCGCACTCGGCTCGCAAAACCCGGCACTCCGGACGTTTGTGCTTGGCAGTGCGAATGGCGTCGTCCAGAACTTCGACGGCGTGACTGCTCCCGCACTACCTGCCGGTTGGACAACGACCCAGGATAGCGGCACGACCATTACGTGGACAACGACCACGACCGGACCGAACTCGGCTCCAAACTCGGCGTTCGCCAACGATCCTTCGACGGTGAATATGTCGTCGCTGGTCAGTCCGGCTGTGCCGATCTCATCGGCGGCAGCACAGCTGAAGTTCAGGAACAAGTACATTACCGAATCAACCTTTGACGGTATGGTTCTTGAGATCAGCAATCCGGCGGTCAACTCTGGTGCTTTCCAGGACATCATCACCGCCGGCGGCTCATTCGTGAGCGGCGGATACAACGCGACGATCAGCTCAAACTTCTCGAGCCCGATCGCCGGACGTCAGGCATGGTCCGGAACTTCCGCTGGCGGATACATTGACACCGTTGTCAATCTTCCGGCAAGTGCTAACGGTAACTCTGTTACATTCCGCTGGAGAATGGCTTCGGACAGTTCGGTCTCCTCGACCGGCGTCAATGTTGATGACGTGCAGATCGTCAGCAGCTTCACTTGTGCTCCGGTCACTTCGGCTAAGGCACCGTTTGACTTCGATGGCGACAATAAGACCGATCTTTCGATCTTCCGTCCATCAGTCGGACAATGGTGGTATCAGAGAAGCAGTGACAACGTAGTGCCTGCGTTCACATTCGGAAACAACACTGACAAGATCGTACCAGCTGATTTCACTGGCGATGGCAAGGCGGACGTTGCGTTCTTCAGGCCGTCGACTGGTTTCTGGTATGTGCTGAGGAGCGAAGACAGCACGTTCTACGGGTTCCCATTCGGAACAACTGGCGATGTTCCCGCACCGGCAGACTATGACGGTGACGGAAAGGCCGATGCTGCCGTGTTCAGGCCGTCAGACTCGACCTGGTACATCAGTAAATCCAGCGGTGGAACGACTATCACGCCGTTTGGTACTGCTGGCGATGTTCCGGTCGCGGCTGACTACGATGGCGACGGCAAAGCTGACGTCGCGATCTACAGGCCGAGCCTTGGCCAGTGGTGGATCCAGCGGAGCACGGCCGGTTTGACCGCTTTCGCGTTCGGCAGCAGTACCGACAAGACCGTTGTGGGCGACTACACCGGCGACGGTAAGGCGGATGTTGCTCTATTCCGTCCGTCGACGGGCCAGTGGTTCGTGCTGAGAAGCGAGGACAATTCGTTCTTCGGCTTCACGTTCGGTACAGTCGGCGATGTTCCCGCACCGGGCGATTACGATGGAGACGGGAAGACGGATGCTGGCATATTCAGGCCGTCGAGTTCAACGTGGTACGTCAATAAGTCGACGGGCGGAACGCTTATACAGGCGTTCGGCACAGCCGGCGACGTCGCGGTCCCGAATGCATACGTTCGCTAATTAGCCGGGCCGGAAGCTAAAACTTCCGGCCCGCATTCAAAAACATGACTGAACGGCTTGTCGCTCGATACCGAACGGCAGACCGGGTACTCGATAAGGTTAATAACCTGACTCGCATCGGCCGGCACTTTCCGGCCGATATTTTTTTGCCCGATCATAGGATCGCAATCACCGAAATCGAGCATTTTGGATGAGTGTTTGTTGACACGGTTGCCCTCCAACGCATATTTTTTAGTGAGACACGTTTTATCAACTTTCCGGTAGTCACGATCGTCAAACAAAGGTTCGACTTAATTATCCTGGGGTTTCGACAATGAAAATCGCTTACAGTAGAATTGTATTCGTCAAATTATCGGTGCTTGGCACCGCTGTGTTGATCGCGGTGTTAGGGATCAGCGGTTATTTCGGCAGCGGTTCGATGGCATCGGCCGCGTCGTCCGGGCCGTCGGCTTCGCACACAAATGCTCCGGGTGAGGATAATTGCACCGCCTGTCATACCTCGTATCCGGTCAATTCCGGTGAAGGGAGCGTCGCAATAGGCGGCGTCCCTCACAACTATCTGCCAAATAAGCCGGTCACAATAACGGTAACCACTGCTGATCCGGGTCCGAGCGCATCGATTTTTGGATTTCAGCTGACCGCCATCGACAGCCAAGGCAGAAAGGCAGGGACGTTCTCGCTGCCGGTTCAGAACCCCGCAAAAACACAGATCATTAACGGGATCGTTGGCGGAAATCAAAGAGAATACGTCGAACATACGATAGACGGGTTATTTACGACCGGAGTCTTCGGCTCGAATACCTGGACGTTTACCTGGACAGCACCCCCGCGGATGGTCGGAAAGATCGATTTTCACGCCTCGGGCAACGGGGCTAATGGCGATGGGACAAACAGCGGCGATTATATCTATACGACGACCCAGCCGTCCCTTGCCGGATCGGCGATCGCCAATTTTGACGGCGATACAAAGAGCGAATTTTCGGTATACCGGCCGTCGACAGGTGTTTGGTACAGCTTGAACAGTTCAGATGGCGGATTTGTCGCGACGCAATTCGGCCTGAATGGCGACATTATCGTGCCCGGCGACTACGACGGCGACGGAAAGACTGACAATGCTGTCTACCGGCCTTCAACCGGCGTCTGGTATCTCCTGCAGAGCTCGGCGGGCTTTGCCGCGACAGCGTTCGGAACTGCCGGAGATATCCCCGCACAGGGAGATTATGACGGTGACGGAAAAACCGACATCGCGGTATATAGGCCGTCGACGGGCGTCTGGTATCTCTTGCAGTCGTCAGCTGGCTTTCAGGCTATCCAATTCGGCTTGAGTGAAGACAAACCGGTACCCGGCGATTATGACGCGGACGGGAAGACCGACATTGCTGTTTTTCGACCTTCGACGGGCGTCTGGTACGAATTACGAAGTAGTGTTGGCTTTGCTGCTTTTCTTTTCGGCCTCCCGGAGGACAAACCCGCAGAAGGCGATTATGACGGTGACGGGCAAACGGACATTGCCGTTTACAGGCCGTCGACCGGAGCGTGGTACGAACTGAACTCAACGACAGGTTTTTACGCCACGGTATTCGGGCTCCCGACCGACATTCCGTCGCCCGGCGATTTCGATGGTGACGGAAAGAGTGATATTGGCGTGTTTAGGCCAAGCAACGGAAATTGGTTCGTACTACGATCTTCTGATCAAACGGTCCTTTACGGAACGTTTGGCACCAATGGCGACGTGCCGGTTCCTTCCGGCTACATTGCGAGATAATCGCCAACTACCCAGCTACACAACTGAAAGGAGCCCGTCAGCATTACACTGACGGGCTCGAAACGGAGGAAACAAGTCTCGTGCGGAAAGGTTACGGCTTGGTTGCCGCCGCAGGTGCTGCCGCGGGTCGCGTCATAGCCGGACCCTCGAGAACCACGGGCTGCTGCGGAGTTTCACCGTTCGGCGTCGGCGTCGAATTTGACGGCGGGTTGCCTAGCGGTACCGGCTGGAAGATCGATGCCGGTTTCGGTCCCGCGCCATCCTGGACCGGAGCATTGTAGTCAGGACGGCTGATACGCGGAGTGATAAAGAATAGTATCTCGTTCGTATTACGCTGAACGCCTTTACGTTTGAACAGGTTGCCGAAGATCGGGATACGCGACAGTCCCGGTGTACGGTCCTGAGAGTTGCGTTCGTCATCGAACAACACACCACCGACAACCGTTGTACCGCCATCGGGAACGGTTACCTGTGTCTGCATGCTCTGAGTGTTGATCGTCGGCGTACCACCGCTGACGACAGTCGCCGTCGAAGCGTTCTCAGCCGTTACGTTGAGAATGACCGTACCGACGTCCGTGATCTGCGGGGTAATTGCGAGACGCAGCGGCACATCGACATAGGTCGTGGTCGCGACGACAGCACCACCGGCAGCTGCGCCGGGCTGAATTGTCGTGATCGGGATCTTAGTACCGCTCTTTATCTCTGCCGAACGGTTGTTAAGCGTGGTCACACGCGGTGTGGCGATGACCTTTGCCTGGCCGGTCTGCTCACCTGCTGAGATAAGCAAGTTGATCTGGGCCGTACCGAAGCGGCCGGTCGTTAGGCCGATCGCGGTGTTGGCGATCTTCGAGAAAAGGTCGTTGTTGATCGACGGATTAGGGACGTTATCGGAAATCCCTGTAGTCGTGCTGCCACCCGGCAAAGTACCGCCCTGAATACCGCTGTCACGTTTTCCGGCAAGGAATGCTCCAAGCTGGACACCTACGTCGCGGCTGAAGTTACGCGAAGCAATGACAATGCGGGCTTCGATCTCGACCTGCGGTTCGGGCTGATCAAGATAGTTGACCAACTGACGGATCGCATCTATGTTCTGTTTGACGTCCGTTATGATAAGCGTGTTGCTGCGGCCATCAACCTCAACGGTTCCGCGTCGCGAAAGCCGTTTCTGGACGATACCGAGTATTCCCTGGTCGGCTCCGCCGCCCATCGCACCACCACTGGAAGACGGGCCGCCGCCCGAACCGCCCGACGAGGTTCCAGCCGTAAGCTGGCTCGACGAACCGCCGGCACCGGAGAGCGTACCGGAGGCGCGTGCGTAGTTCAGACGAACAAACTCGGTGTAAAGGGGCGAATTGTCGATCACGCCGTTGCGGACCGATTTTTGAAGCTCCAATTCATCGGCGAGTGCCTTGGAGTCAGCGACTCTAAGAATGTTGCCGTTGACCTGAATGCCGAGGGACTGTGACAGCAGGACCGAGTCGAGCGCCACGTTCCAAGGAACGTCATTGACCTTGACCGTTACCGGCACCTCTTTCACCGACTTGTCGATGATAAAGTTGATACCGTACTGGTCAGTGATGTAGCTGAGAATATCGCGAACGTCAGCGTTGACGACATTCAGATTGATCGGTTCACCGCGAAATCCCGGTTCACCATACATTTTCCCCTGTGAGGCAGGCTCCACCTTTTGGGCAAGGGCCGCGATCGCAAAGGTTGCGACGATGAGTAAAACGCTGACAGTCCGTTTGACCGTTACGTTGATGGAATAAAGAGAGTTCATGTTTCCTCCGTAGAAGCTACCCGATCGATGTGCTCATCGGGCCGTTTGCGAAAATTTACAAAATGTGGAGGCGAAGCAATGCTGTGTGGTACGGCACTACCCACGCCTTGCGAAGAATTTGTTAACCGTTCTTGGCGACCTTGACGGTTTTCTTACCCCTCTTTCCTTTGCCTTTTTCGGGCTCGGGCTGCTGGCGATTCATTTCATCCAAAGGTGAGATAACCTGGACCGGTGCGACCGGAGTTCCGGGCTCGGTCGTGCTCGCAGTCTGGACAGGCTTGTCCGAAGCGGCCTGGGCGGGGGCCGTACCTTCGATCTGGGCCTTCATGCTGAACTGCTGAAGCGGCTTGTTCTCGACAGACGCGACGAACTTATTAGGTCCGGTCTTCGTGACCTTGCGGAAAACGAGTTTATTCTCTTCAACCGCTACGAGTTGGCCGTCGAAGAACTTCTCGCCCGGATAGATCGTGTATGCGAGCTTGATCGGCGTCGCCTCGACCATCGCGGCCCAGCCGCGCGGCGTCTTGAAGATACCCGTGACCGACATTTCGCTCAGGGTCAGGACGCTGGTCACCTTCGGAAGGGGCTGTCCGTTGGCTGCGGCGGCCGCTCGCTGACGCTTGTAATATTCAATGCGTGCCTCGATCGACGGCGGGCCGTAATTGACCGGGACCGAAGGGCCGCCCTTACCGGATTTACCGGTGGTGGGCGTCTTCGTCTTCATATAACCCGGCTTTGCAAACGGATCACGCTGAGCCTTGGCTTCGCTGAATTGTCCGGCGAAGAGAAGTGCTGCGGCGGCTGCCGTTCCGATGCCGATAAATCGTAGGGTTTTCGATAGGTTCATCATGGCTTTAGTCTCTCTGAGAACTTGTTATCATTGGGTGGGTCGATTATTTTGCGGCGGGCGCTGCGGGTGGTGCGGCGGCGGGGGCGGCTGGCTGTCCGGCGGCCGGAGCTGCCGGCTGGCCAGGCTTGGCACCTGCCTTATTGATAGGCTTGCCGTTAAGATCCGTCGGGGCAGCGTAGTACGCCGTTAGAAGAAACTGTGCATGGAGTGTCTTCTCAGCGGTCTGCTTATCAAGCTGGTTTATCTTGAAGTCGCTGATCGAAACGATTCGCGGCAGTTTCGCCATGCTTTCAAAGAAAGAACGAAGATTGGTGAAATTGCTGTCCACCTCGATCTCGACCGGCTTGGCCATGATCATATCCTGCTGCGTGTCGTCTCGCGGCGAGAATCGCATCACGATCATCCGGCTGCTGTTCGCGGTATCCTGCAAACCCTGGAGAACGTTGGTGATCTCACGCTGTTCGGGAAGCAGAACTTTCAGTTCCTCATATTCGGCCGACTTGCTGGTGAAGAGGGCACGAAACTCGTTGATACGCTGGGTGGCAAGGCGGGCTGTTTCGTTCTTGGCCTGTAACTCGGCGATCTGATCGTTCAGTTTTGCGGTTTCCGCACGCGTTTCACTGGTAAAAAAGTACCAAACGCCGGAGTAGACCAGGGCGGCTAGGCAGACCAACAGTGTCAGCTGAAGGTACCACTTGAGGTTTTTGATTTTGTCTATCATCTTCTTATCCTTCTTTATCTCGTAAACTTTTGAAGGCGGTGCGGCTTTTAGACGCTACCTAGTTTTTTGCTACCTGAACCGGTTGCGCAGGAGCAGCTGCCGGGCCCGCTGCTGAAGCTGTAGTCGGAGCGGTGCCCGCGGCTCCCGGAGCCTTGGACGGAGTATAAGCACACTTGATCGTAAAATTCACGATCTGAAGCTTTGGCGTCTCGGCACCCGCACTTGTATTGACGGGGGCACTATTGTTGGTCACCTCGGACCTGGACGTTTCAATGTTGAGGTTCGAGAACAGGCCATTCGAGAATTCGAGGCTTCGGCCAAACTGGGTGACCTGTGACTCATCCGGGGAGTTGCCCTTGAAGGTCAACTGATCGCCCGTCTGCT
Source organism: Acidobacteriota bacterium (assembly GCA_029781855.1). Lineage (GTDB taxonomy): Bacteria > Acidobacteriota > Blastocatellia > Pyrinomonadales > Pyrinomonadaceae > OLB17. The sequence goes on from JAKOVX010000128.1 coordinate 40,400, forward strand.
CGACGCTTTCCAGATAAAGTCCGGGGACCATCGTTACTCGCTCACGCATTGCGTCCAGCACCGCACTTGGTCCGGCCTGCGATGAACGCAGCTTCTTGATCGCTTCGATCCTCGAATCTATGTTCGAGATCTTTTGCTCGAGCTCTTTTTGCTCGTTCAGGACAGTCTCGAGTTCGGCGGCAAGCTGTTTTTGTTCGTCAAGCTTGTGTCCGGCCTCGGTCTTGGCCATCTGCGAACTGATCACGTCCCAGCCAATGACTGCGACGAGCAATGCCCCGACGACGAGAGACAGAAGCACCATTCGGGAAACCGGGCTGCCGACCTTTCGATCGACGGCGACAATGGCTCCGCCCTGTCTTTCAGTTACTGAGTTAAGTAGGTTGATCTTGATCATTGCTATTACACTCCCCTCATTGCCAATCCGACCGCAACGGCCATTTCGGGAACGATCTCGCTAAGATATTCCGGGTCAAACTTCTTCGAATCGACCCTGATATTGCGGAACGGGTTAAGCACCTCGACCGGAAGTTCCAGTCGCTGTGACAGGTCGGTGGCCAGGCCGGCGAGTTTGGAACCGCCGCCGGAGATAAGGATCTTCTGTACGACCGTGTCATTGTCTTCGGTCGTCGCCCGGTAGAAATCAAATGTCTTCTGTATCTCCATCGCGACGATCTCGGTGACGTTATTCATCAGCGGCTCTATCGATTTTTCTTCGACGCCGTCGGCAGCGTCATGGACGCCGCGTTTGACCGCTTCGGCCTGCTGGAAGTTGAGTCCGAGGCTTCGTTGAAGTACGTCGGTGAACTGGCTGCCGCCAACAGTGATGTCGCGGGTGAAGAGCGAACGCGTTCCCTTGACGATATTTACGTTCATCGTCGACGCTCCGATGTTGAGCAGTGTGACAACGTCAGAATCGCTCGGCTGATAATTCGCTTCGTAGCAGTTCTGCAGTGCGAAGGTATCAACATCGATGATCACAGCCTGCTTTCCGGCAAGCTGAATCGCCTGTTTGATGTTGTCTATACGCTCGCGTTTGCAGGCAGCGATCAGGACGGTCGTCGAATCCGACGTTTCAGCCGTCACCTGATAGTCAAGACTGACATCGGCGAGATCGTAAGGGATGTGCTCTTCGGCGTGCCAGTCGATGGACTCTTCGAGTTCTTCGCGGCTCATCGGCGGCAAAACAATATTCTTAATGATGACGGAATGTCCGCTCACACCGGTGACTACCTGAGTAGCCAACATCTGGTGATTGTTGCAGACGCTCTGGATGACGTCGGAAACGACGTTCAACTCCATTATCTGACCGTCAATGATCGTATCGCCCGGCAGGTTCTCGAATCCGAGGCTGACCAGGTTAAGGTTATTGGCCTTACCCTCAAGCTCGACCATCTTTATCGAACTCGAACCGATGTCTAAACCGGCAACGCTTTTCTTTTTACCGAACAGCATTATTTTTCTTGCTCCTTTATAGCTTTAACGCCAGTCACGTTTTCTCTTATTTGTTTTCTTTGTATCCGGGATGCGGGTTTTGGCTTTCAGAAGATTGTTGTGCCACCTTCAGAATTAACGCGCGGTTAGGAATCACATATTGACAGGACTTTACTGTGAGTTGAGCCAAATACCCGTATCGTTCCGGATGGGTTGATCATTGAGCGTGAGCAGCGAGATCAACGTTTATAAGAAAACTTTGCAGCATCTGGTGGCGAAGGGTGTAGAACCTTGTCGGTTGCTACAAATAGAAAGTTACAGGAATGCACAATATCTGTCAACACTTTTTTACGCTGTTTAACGCGATATGATGCAAATAGCCTCAAAATGACGGATTTACTCGGTCATAATGCACGAATCCGCTTGTTTTCTTGAGGTTATGCTGAGAGAAATTCGTTCAACTATCGGTCAAAACGCAAATCTTTTTCGTTAAATTGAGAGGATCTTTTGCCAATATCCGACGTCAATCCAACGATCGAACTTGCGGCCGACCTCGCGGAAATGGGCGACCTTTTCGAACCCGAATTTCTCGTGTAGACGAACGCTGTCTTCGTTTGGCAGGGAGATCCCAGCGATCACGGTGTGAAAGCCGTCGGTTTCGAGTTCGCTCAGCAGTGAATCGTATAACTTGGTCCCGATTCCCTGTCCGTCGTTGCCCGGCTTTACGTAGACCGAAACTTCGACGGTGTGGGCATACGCCGGTCGTCCGCGATGCGACGATGCATACGCATACCCGCACACACCGCTTCCCTCCTCGCAGACAAGGAAAGGATAACCGGCGTCCCACCCGCTCTCCATTCGACGCAGCATTTCGCGGCCGTCGATCGGATCGAGTTCGAACGTGGCGTGCGATGTCGCGATGTAATGATTATAGATATACGCGGCCTGGACCGCGTCGTCGCTGACGGCTGGCCTAACGATCATTCCTGAGCTCCATTTTTGCGATCGATTCGAGGTGAACTTCGTCCGGACCGTCCGCGAGACGAAGCGTGCGAGCGTATATCCAAAATCCGGCCAACGGAAAATCGGGCGAGACGCCGGCTCCGCCGTGAACCTGGATAGCGCGGTCGATGACCTGCAACGCCATTTGCGGGACCGCCGCCTTGATCATCGCGATCTCGCGGCGGGCGGCCTTGTTGCCGACAGTGTCCATCAGCCACGCACATTTAAGGACAAGCAGACGTGCCTGATCGATAGCGAGCCGTGACTCGGCGATCCATTGGCGGATAACGCCCTGTTCGGCAAGCGGTTTTCCAAATGCGGCTCGTGCCTTTGCCCGCGAGCACATCAGCTCGAGCGAACGTTCGGCAATCCCGATCAGACGCATACAGTGATGAACACGGCCCGGACCGAGGCGGCCCTGTGCGATCTCAAAACCGCGGCCTTCGCCTAATAGGAGATTTTCCTTCGGAACACGAACGTTGATGAAGGAGATCGCAGAGTGTCCGCTCGGGGCGTCATCGTAGCCAAACACGTCGACCTGACGCTGGACGATCACGCCCGGCGTGTCCATCGGGACAAGGATCATCGACTGCTGTAGGTGTCGCGGAGCCGTCTCGTCGGTCTTGCCCATAAATATCGAGAGCTTGCAGCGGGCATCGCCGCCGCCGGTCGACCACCATTTGTCACCGTTTAATATGTAGTCGTTACCGTCCTTGACGATCGATGCCTGAATATTCGTCGCGTCGGACGAAGCGACGTCCGGCTCGGTCATCGAAAAGCACGAACGGATCTCGCCGTCGAGCAGCGGCCGGAGCCATTTCAGCTTCTGTTCAGGCGTGCCGTAAAGATGGAGCACCTCCATATTTCCCGTGTCGGGTGCGGAACAGTTGAACACCTCGGATGCCCACGTGACGCGGCCCATTATCTCGGCTAGCGGCGCGTATTCAAGATTGGTCAGGCCCGAGACGTCCGAAAGGAACAGGTTCCAAAGCCCAGCGGACTTCGCCTTGGCCTTAAGCTCCTCCATCAGTTTGCTCGGCTGCCAGCGATCGCCAGAGCCGATCTCATCGACGTACGCCTGCTCATTCGGGTAAATGTGCTCGGCCATGAACGCCGACAACTGTTTTTGCAGTTCGACCGATTTTGCTGAATAATCGAAATCCATATTGTTTCAGATCAGCAACAGATTACCATATGCTGAGCAGGAGGCCTTCAAATATGAAATGGGAATATAAAACTATTCGCGTAAGTCCGCAAAACGTCTCAGGTCCGGGATTTGAAACAGATGAATTCGACACGTTCATCAATCAATTTGGTGAGCTCGGGTGGGAGCTTGTATCAACTGCCGCGATAACAGGACAGGCTCTTCCTTTATATCCGGAAACAACTAGTTTCTTGATGATTTTCAAACGTCCAAAAAACCAATAATCCAAGACCGCGGTAAACATACAAAATGGCTGAAACCAGTCCTGTCCGCCCTGGCGAAGAAATTGATGTCGCACAACTGAGCTCGTTTTTGAGTAAGAAGCTTAAACTTCCTAGTCGTGAAGTTGAGGTCGAGCAATTCCCTGCCGGTAGCTCGAACCTGACCTATCTCGTTCAGCTAGGCGATAGCGAATACGTCCTAAGACGGCCGCCGTTCGGGAATACGGTCAAGTCGGCTCATGATATGGGCCGCGAGTTTAACGTTTTGTCGAAATTGTCCGCCGTCTATCCGCCGGCACCGAAGCCGCTGCTCTTTTGCGATGACGCCGACGTTATCGGCTCGGAATTTTACCTTATGGAACGCCGGAACGGGCTCGTCATCCGCGGGCGGTCGCCAAAGGAACTTGAAGAATCGACTGAGCTACAGGAACGAGTCTGCCGGTCGTTCATCGAAAATCTGGCGGAGCTGCACGCGATCGACTACGAAGCGGCTGGCCTCGGCGATCTGGGGCGGCCCGAGGGTTATTGTCGGCGTCAGGTGGAGGGCTGGACGAAGCGGTACGTTGCGGCAAAGACGCACGAATGGCCGGAACTGGAACACGCCTTCGAATGGCTGAACGAAAACGTCCCGGCCGAGTCAGGTGCGTCGCTCGTGCATAACGATTACAAATTCGACAACGTTATGCTCGACCCGGTAGACCTGACGCGGATCACGGCCGTTCTCGATTGGGAAATGGTGACGATCGGCGATCCGCTGATGGACCTCGGCACGTCGCTCGGCTACTGGATGTCGCGAGACGCCGGTAATGAACTTCTGAGTATGCCGTTCAACCCTCGGGTGCTGATGGAGAATATCTCCCGGCAAGATCTGGCCGACACGTATGCCGAAGCGTCCGGACGCGAGGTAAAGAACATTCTGTTCTATTATGTCTTCGGTACCTTCAAGATTGCGGTCATCGCTCAGCAGATCTACGCGAGATTTGTAAAGGGATCCACAAATGACCGGCGGTTCGCGGGGTTCGATCGATTCGTGGCAGCTCTGGGACTGATCGCTTCTGCTGCGATCAAATACGGCCGGATCTGATAGCGGAAACTTACAGCCTTTCTGGCCACTCACTATCCGGACTGACCGGATCGGGTTGATCCGGACCGAGTCGGGAGGCATCGATCTCGGCAACAATAAAATTCTCCGGAGGGACCGGATCGCCTTGCAGCCTTCGAAGCATCGCGAGCTGGCCGGCATGGGTCATAGCATCGGAAAGCGGTCCCTGAAGCATGCGTTCCTCGGTCATCCCGTCGCGAAGGGCGTTTCCGCTTTCGATCTCGGCAGAAAGGTCAGCGATCATTTGATGAAACCGAGCTATCTCGTCTGACATCGCGGGCAATGGCTCGGGCCAGTAAGATCCGCCGACAAAGAATGTTCGGGCGTAGCCAAGGACGCTTGTCATGTGGAGGATAAGCTCCTTGGGTGTGCGAACCAAATTACCGGAAGAGTAGTCGGCGAATTCTTGCGTCGAACCACGAAGCGCCTTCTGTGTACGATAAGCAAGTGCGGCAAGAAAATGCCTGAGCATTTCGCATTTCTGGTTCATTGGCTGGCCGTCCGCTCACGCCACGATTGCGGGTTTGAGCCGTCGTCGCGGCGTTCCATGGTGATCGCTCCGGGCGACGGGCAGACGAGGGCGCAAAGGTTGCAGCCGACGCATTCTTCCTCAATGACCCGCGGGTAACGGACGCCGTCGACCTCGTGAAACTCAAAGCTCTGATGCGCTCCGTCCTCGCAGGCGACGTAGCAAAGGTTGCAGCGGATGCAGTGCTCATTATTCACGTGCGCCTTTACGTCATAATTGAGATCGAGGTTTCCCCAGTCCGTGACACTGCCGACCGACTTGCCGACGATGTCATTCACACTCGAAAAGCCCTTCGCGTCGAGATAGTTGTTCAGGCCGTCGATCATGTCCTCGACGATGCGGTAGCCGTAATGCATAACGGCGGTGCAGACCTGGACGCTGCCGGCGCCGAGCAGCATGAATTCGACGGCGTCGCGCCAGGTGTTGATACCACCGATGCCCGAGATCGGGATGTTGAACTCGGCGTCGCGGGCAAGTTCGGAGACCATGTTGAGTGCGATCGGCTTGACCGCCGTGCCGCAGTAACCGCCGTGGGCCGCTTTTCCGTTGACGTTCGGATAAGGTACGAGCGTGTCGATATCGACGCCCATTATCGAGTTGATCGTGTTGATCAGCGATACGGCGTCGGCACCGCCATTTTGGGCTGCCTTGCCCGGCGGCAGGATGTGCGTGACATTCGGCGTGAGTTTGACGATGACCGGGATCTCGGCGACTTCCTTGACCCACTCGGTGACCATACACGTGTATTCCGGCACTTGACCCATCGCGGCGCCCATTCCGCGTTCGCTCATACCGTGCGGGCAGCCGAAATTTAGTTCGAAGCCGTCGCAGCCGGTATCCTGCGTGCGTTTTACGATCTCGTGCCAGGCCTCGCGTTTGGATTCGACCATCAGGCTGGCGATGACCGCGTTATTCGGATATCGCTTCTTGCAGTCGGCCATCTCCTTTAGATTGACCTCGAGCGGTCGATCGGTTATCAGCTCGATATTGTTGAGCCCGATCATTCTCAGCGGCCCCTGATCGAGCCCCGCAAGACGCGATGAAACGTTGACGATCGGCTCGCCGAGTGTCTTCCACACCGCCCCGCCCCAGCCGGCGTCGAAGGCACGCTCGATCATCGAACCCATATTCGTCGGCGGCGCCGACGCGAGCCAAAACGGATTTGGGGATTTGATCCCCGCGAAATTGATGTTTAGATCTGCCATATGTTCATAGTCGCATCATTTTAACGTTGTTGAGCCGCAGATAACGCGGATGACGCGGATAAATGCATTCTAGTTCGTTAGGAGGCCAAGGCCTTTCTCTCGTTACCAAAAACGACTCGTTTGAATTCGGGCCGAGGGCCAAAGTTCAACAGCAGCCCCACCTCGATCTCCGTGGCTTTCAAATAATTGAGCAATTGAGCGATATGAGCCGGTTCGATTGCTCGGGCAGTTTTCAACTCAAGTAGAATAAGTTGATCTATCAACACATCCGCATCAAAGTCGCCAACCTGTTTGCCGCGAAACCAAACCGGTATCGCTATCTGTTGATGGACTTTTAAGCCCTTATCACGAAGGGCAATACATAAAGAATTTTCATAAACGGATTCGATAAAGCCATATCCAAGCTCGTTATACACCTCGAAAAAGGTGCCAATAATTGCTTTTGTCAGATCATGGTGAAGAAACTGTTCGTTTATTTTGCGATCCGACATATATCCATCAAAATGATTTCTTAGATCCGCTTCATCTGCTTCATCAGCGGCTAAAATGCCGTCATCATATAACGCACGATCATCAAACCCAGGTTCGTCGGCGACCTTAATTCTTTACCAATTTCCAGTTCTTGTAGAATACACCGTTCATTCCCTTGAAAAAGAGTCTTATCACCCCGACAGCGAAGTCAAACACGAACGGAACATACGACGGCCTCAGGATGTCGACAAACAGCACGTATCTCGGAGCGTCGGTCTCGTTAAACGACTGATGAAGCAGCGTGTCGTCGAAAATGAAAAGCTTCTTTTCACGCCAGTGATGCTCGGTCGGGCCGACCTTGATGTAGGCGTCTTCGCCGACATCCTCATTCAAGCAATACAGGACGCGAAGGCTCGGTCGAAACGGGCCGAAGTGCCGCGACGTACTTTCGCGTTCGCGAAATCCTGAAACGCCGATGGTGCGGACGAATTTGTACTTCGCGTGAAACTCGTCCATCTCGATCGGTGCGTCGACGTTGCGGCCGTACCATTTGAAAAACATCATCACCCGCGGAGCGGCCGCCATATAGCGTTCGACGCGTTCAGAAAGGCCGCTCTCGTCGGCCATTTTCAGAAGGCCGCGGATCTCGTCCCTGTAAACCGGCGGCAGGTCATCGAGTTCATAAACGCCTTTGTTCAAATAGGGCAGCGCAAATATATCGAGCAGGATATTGAGCGGCGACGCGAGCCACGTGCCGATGCCGTTTCTTAGGAAATACTGCCGGAAAACGCTGGCGTCGAGATCGCGGTTTCGCGATACGTCCCAAACACCGCACAGTACCAATGCGGTCACGGGGATCGGAAAGAACCATGCAAGAACGACGAAGAGCGCCGCGATCGCGGTGTATTTGACCGTTTTTTTGAGCGTGCGGTCCATCTTTATTTTGCCGATCCTGCAAATTCTACCCGCTCACCGGTCAGCGAAAAATGGATACCGATCGCCGCCATCTTGCCCATCTGTGAGGCGTCGACTGCCTCGGCTCCGCCGTTGGCGCAATCGCCGCCGGCGAAAACCGCCGGATCGGACGTCTGCATATTTTCATTGACCACCACGCGGCCCTTGTCATCGACGGCGACGCCGGCGACGTTCTCGAAAAAGGATGACATCTTTTGTTGGCCGATCGCCTTGATCACCTGATCGCAGGCGATGACGACCTCGTTGCCGTCAGCGGTGCGGCATTTGAGCCCGGTAACGCGTCCGTCGCCGAGTATCTCGACTGGCGTCGTCCGGAAATAGAATTCGATGCCGTCTTTGCGGGCGAGTTCCATTTCGTAGTCGTACGCGGGAGCGTCCTTTTCGGTACGGCGGTAAATGAGCTTAACGCTCTCGGCGCCGAGGCGTTTTGCCTGAGTGACGGCGTCGATAGCGGTGTTGCCGGCACCGATGACGGCAACGTGTTTGCCCAGCGGCACATTCCGCCAATCGCGCGTCTTGATCTGTTCGATAAAATGCAACGCGTCGATCACGCCGCCGAGTTCCTCGCCCGGAATTTCGAGATGCCTTGTCGAACCGAGGCCGACACCGATGAAGATCGCATCGTGAGCCGCACGCAGTTCGTCAAACTCGATGTCGCGGCCGACGGCGGTGCTCAGCCTGAATTCCACACCGAGGCGTTCGACCTGACCGGCCTCGGCGAGCGAGACGTTTTGCGGCATCTTGTATTCGGCCATTCCGTAGGTGTCGAGGCCGCCGGGCTGGGCACGTCTCTCATAGACCGTGACCGCATAACCGAGCCTGGCGAGATAAGTCGAACACGAGAGGCCGGCGGGGCCGGAGCCTATGACGCCGACGGACCTGCCGTTCGACTCGCCTTTTTCGAAAAGCGGTCTTCCGTCAGCCATCGCGTGGTCGGTCGCATAACGCTGCAGGCGGCCGATCTCGATGGGCTTTTGGAGGAGTGTTTTTTCGACGCAGGCTCCCTCGCAGAGGACATCGACCGGGCAAACGCGGGCGCAGCTTGCCCCGATGGGGTTCGCGTCGAAAATGACACGGGCCGAGCCCGTCAGGTTGCCGCTGGCGATCTTTTTGATGAACGAGGGCACGTTGATGCCAGTAGGGCACGCCTGCGTGCACGGCGCGTCGTAGCAGTAGAGACAGCGGTTCGCCTCGTGCATCGCCTCGGCGGTGGTCAGGGCCGGATCGATATCAGCAAAATTTTTCTCGATCTGGGTTATATCGAGCGGTGTGCAAAAATTATCAGGCATTTGGTCGATTTGATTTTATGTTATCGATTTCACTATGTAAGGCCGTCATTCTTTCCTCTGGAACTGATTCGATACAAAACAATTGCAGCCGCAGAAATAAGAAATCCTAAAGCGGAGACAACTATTGAATACAGTCTAAAGGTCTTTTCCTGCAATTTACCATCTTCACATCGTTTTTCCGCCCTCTCCAACTCTAAGCGACTTTGATATAGTTCGCTCGAATAATACCGTTCGGCCGACGATCCTTTCATTGTCGGGTTCGCATTGGCCGTTGCCAACATATCCTCCGCCGTTTTGACATTAGATTTGGCGGTCTCGGTATCATGACATGCCGCAATCTTCCAGTTAGGAACGGCGACGAAAAAGGTAACGAGCCCGGTTACGAGGATAAGTGTACCGAGTAAGAATACAACAACCGCTAACACCCTTATCATGTTGAGTAAACCTACGACGTTCTGACAATAAACTTACGCCTCGGCGTCGGCCTCGATCTCGATAAGCATGTCAGGATCGATGAGAGCGGAGACCTCGACCATCGTCGTCGCGGGCATTACATGCCCGAGGAGCTCGCCGTGTGCCCGGCCGAATTCCTGCCAGCGGGAAATGTCGGTGACAAACATCCTCGTCCGGACGATATTGTCTAGCCCAGCACCGAGAGCCTGCAAGGCGAGCTCAATATTGCGAAATACCTGTATCGTCTGGGCGTAGGCATCGCCAACGCCAACGACCTCGCCCTTGTCACCGGTTGCGGTAGTTCCGGTAACGTATATTCGCGAGCCGACGCGAACCGCCCTCGAATAACCTACGATCGGCTCCCACTTAGTTCCCGATGAATACCGCTCACGATGCTCCATTCAGCCGACTTTCACAAAATACTTGCCGTTGAACCGGTAGGTGATGAATTTCTTCGTCACGCGGCCTTGAGGCGTTTTATCATCCTCGATAACGACCGGAAAGCGAAATTCCTTTTTCCCGGCATCAAAGAAAACAAGCTTGATAGGCCGCTCCGGGTGATCGACGACCGAAAAGAAATCGTAACTAAAGCTGATCGAATTTGTCAGCCCCTCGGAGGTCCGGATCAGCTTGCCTGTGGTGTTGAGCTTGTCACCGTCAATACGAACGACGTCGATCGACTGCCCCGAGAGCGACGTCGAACCAATGAACGTCGAGGCGGTCAAATAGATCGTCCCGTTGGCCGACGGAAAACCGAATACCTGCGTACAAAACGTCCCGGCGCTCTCGTCGTCGCGGCTGGCGGTCCACGTATGTACCTTTCCGCTTCTTCCGCGGTACTGATAGACGCTCTCAAAATCGTGCATCGTACCGCCGGTTTCACGGTCCCACGAATAAACCCTCAATTTACGGTCGGCAGAGGTGGCGATAAACATCTTGCCCTGGAGTTTCGGAAACCCGTAGCTTAGCGTACCGGACTTGCCGGCGAAGCCCATGATCTGCTTCTTTAATGCAGCGTTTTCTGCTTCCAGCTTGTCGTAGTCGCTGCTGCCGCCGTAAGCAGACCATTTTTCGAGGTTCTTCAGATGGCCGAGGATACGGTTCTCGACCAGTGAATTGCTTTGGCCGCGAGCCAGCCCTGCCAATGCCAGAACAAAAACTACGACTATCGTCCAATTTGCAAATTTCATTTCTTCCGTCCGACGATCAAACCTATCAGCATAAATAAGACACCGACAAAACCGACGACGCCGCCGGAAATGCCGATGATATTGTTACGCAGCCTTTCCTGGTCACAATATTCCTGTGACGTTTTGGCTCCGGCGAGCACGCCATCGAGCTCACGCTCGATCGAACTGATCTTGACCGTGTCGGCATCCCTTTTTGCTTTGTCGAGGTCGGCCTGCAGCTTTACGATCTCCTTTTGGTCCGAATCGGCAAGGCTGCATGAAACACTCGGTATAAATCGGCTGCCGACGCCGGCGGCAAGTCCACCCAGGAACATGAGAATGCCGACGACGATAAGGCCGACCTTCAGACAGCCGCCCTTTTTTGCAGGAGCAGCCGCAGGCGATTGTGAGACAACCGCCGCGGCCATCGATACCGCCGCCGGAGCGGCTGCAGCCTGTGTGACGCCGGGAAAAAGCGCCGCGAGCGTGCTCCAATTCGCATCGCCCTGTCTGATCGCTGTGTCGCCCGGCGAAAGCTGGCCGCTCAGCAACTGGCTGCGAACCGCGTCATCCTCGAATGGGCCAAGCTGCTGGCCATTCTTGTGAACATAAATTGCCATTCTATCCTCCAATCTGTCGCCGAGCCGTGAGGTCAGCGAGGTTTAGTCGTCGACGATCGCACCGTACAGGTCGGGCCGGCGGTCGCGGAAGAATTGCCACGTGTTGCGAACCTCACGGATCTTGTCCAAATCGAGGTCGGCGACGACCAGTTCGTCCTGATCCCGGCTGCCGACGGCAAGCATTTGGCCGCGAGGGTCGCAGAAATAGCTCTGGCCGTAAAACTCGCCGATGTTCCAAGGGGCCTCGGTGCCGACACGGTTGATCGCCCCGACAAAGTATCCGTTCGCCACGGCGTGGGCGGGTTGCTCCAGCTTCCATAGATACTCGCTCAAACCCGCGACCGTTGCCGACGGGTTGAATATGATCTCGGCGCCGTTGAGCCCGAGGCACCTCGCTCCTTCGGGAAAATGCCGGTCGTAGCAAATGTAAACGCCGATGCGGGCAAATGCCGTATCGAAACACGGATAGCCCAGATTGCCCGGCCGGAAATAGAATTTTTCCCAAAATCCCGGAGCGACGTGCGGAATATGCGTCTTGCGGTATTTGCCGAGATACGTGCCGTCGGCATCGATGACGGCCGCGGTGTTGTAATAGACGCCGGCCTGCTCTTCCTCGTAGATCGGCACGACAAGCACCATCCCGAACTGCTTCGCGACGTCCCGCATCAGCTTGACGGTCGGGCCGTCGGGAACTTTCTCTACGGCCTCGTACCAGCGTGTTTGCTGTTCGGCACAGAAATACGGCGTCGTGAAGATCTCCTGAAAGCAGAGCATCTGCACGCCTTGGCGAGCCGCCTCCTCGACGAACTTCATCTGATGGTCGATGTTCGCCTTTTTGATCTGCTCGATCGGAGCATCCGCCGCTCCCTGATTGTGGGCCTGTATAAGGCTTGATTTGATGATCCTAGACATTCAATATTCCCTCGTAGCTACTTTGGTTCAGCAAATTTTGCGTCATCGACAGCCGCGTTGTTCTTGACCTCGAGGATCTGACGCGTCCATCGAATATTCGGCATCGAGTATTTGATCGTCGCGGGAAGTTTCACGCCCCCGAAATCCTTGTAGTCGGAATAGTCCACCTGATAGACGAAAAATCCGAAAACCGTTGGTGTTGCCGACGAACGCCGGACCAGGAAGCCTGTCTCCGCGTCGAAATAAAGCCGTTCGCGTACACCGGCGGCGGTCGACGCGGTAACAAAATACACCTCGCGGCCGTCGATACGGTCGACAAAGCGGAAATCCATCTTGATAAACACGTTCTTGAGATTGGCCGGATCGAACAGCTCGGCTTCGCGTTTGACCTGCTCTGCCTGGTCCGATGTGAGTGCGATCGGCCCGGTGTCGCTGCGTTTCCAAGCGTTGGTGCCGTCGAAAGCCTCGGTAACGGTCGCTTTCGGGTAGGTCGTCGAAAGCGCGTATTTGTTGCCCTTGAAATATAGCATTTCGGGTTCGGTCGTTTTGCCGTTGGGCTCGACGCGGTTCGCTTTTATCGTCCGTGAAGTGATCTTCTGCAACGCCGCCGCACCGCCGGAGGCGGCAACGTATTTATCGAGTATCTGATCCATCGTCGGTTTGACCGCGGGCTGTGCCGGACGTTCCTCGGGTGCGGGCGGCATAAGGTTCGGCACGCTCAACGGGTGTTCGCGGCCGCCGTGACACGTAGCGCACGTGACCTCGGTCTTGCCCTCGAAATGGCCCTTATTGATCTCGAGGGTCATCTTCATCATCTCGCGAGCTGTGCCCTTTTCTTTTTTGTCGTCTTTTGCCCACTCGTCCACGATGTGGCAAAAGCTGCACTTAACGCCGAGCGAGGCGGACATCAGGTTCATCACCTTGCCCAGCTGATCGGCCGGCATATCGTTGAGGACCTTGATGTTCTTGAATTTTTGTCCCGCGGTCTCGACTTGTGTCTGAGGGGGCGTAGTCTGCGTTTGCGCGGCTGTGGGCTGTGTCCTGAAGATAAGTGCCGCAAAGAACGGCACGCTGAGAACGATGGCGATCAACTTCAATTTCTTCATAATTACTTTCAATTACGCGGTCTAATTCTTCTTTTTAATTTTCGTCAAAAATACTTTCGGTCCGGACCTTACTTAACTGCGATCGCGGCACTCGACGGTCCCATCAACGGCATCACGAACGTTTCCTTGAATCCCGCTGCCATCGCTAATTCCTTAAAGTCCGCTCCCGAAAAATCGTACCCTTCCGCGGTCTCGATCAGCATATTTAGCGACATCAGCAGGCCGAAAATATTGTGCCGCCTGTCGTCGTCGATGATGCTCTCGATAACGACCAACGATCCGCCCTCCGGCAATGCATCATACGCCTTTTTGATCAGCATCTGCTTGTCGGCTTTGCCCCAGTCGTGAAGGATGTTTCCCATCGTGATCACGTCGGCTGACGGCAGAGGATCGCTGAAGAAATCACCTTCGGCGATCTCAACCCGATCTGCAAGCCCGAATCTTTCGACGATCTCTTTCGCGACCGGCGTGACCATAGGCAGGTCGAACGAGGTACATTTCATGTGCGGATTGGTCGCAGCGATCTGTGCCGAGAGGTGAGCTCCGGACCCGCCGACGTCACAATGTGTCTTATATCGCGAGAAGTCGAACAACTTAGAAAACACAATGAAATTTCCCATCTGTATCGCTCCCATCGCCATCACGAACTCGCGCATTTTGGATGGATCTTCGTAAAGTATCTCGAAGACAGCTCTGCCGCCGGTCTTGACCTCGTTCTGCGGCTTTCCCGTCTTCAGTCCCTCCTCCAAGTCTGCCCAAAAGCGATAGAGCCGATGGTTGCACATTTCCAGCATGCCGCCGACGTAGGTCCCCTTTTTCTTATCGAGAAAGAGATCAGCGTCGGGCGAATTTCGATAACGCGACGTTTCCTTTATCCCCTCGCGGGAAAGAAATCCAAGCGCCACGAGGGCGTCGAGAAAATCGTAGAGTCCTCTCGGGTGGAGCCCGAGTCTGGCACCGATCTCGCTGCCGGAGAGTTCACCTTCGGCCAAAACGGTGAAGAGTTCCATGCTTACTGCCGCCAAAAGGGTCTTCGACGCAAAGAACGACATTCCAACATCGAGGATCTTTGCGGGGCTAAAATCCGACTGCGGTTTTGTGTTTTCCATCTCCTCCGTACTTCTCCTTATCTTTAGCTCATCCAATTGATCCCTGCTTCGGGGTTCCATTTGGTGGTCGTTTTCTTAAGTTTGGTCCAAAATTCGATCGAACTTTTGCCCGTTATGTCGTTCGCTCCAAATCGTGAATCATTCCAACCGCCGAAAGAAAACGGCTCCCTCGGCACGGGTACGCCGATGTTGACGCCGATCATGCCGGCACTTGCGTGCTCCATCACATATCGGGCCAGGCCGCCGCTTTGCGTAAATACCGCCGCCGCGTTGCCGTACGGATTGGCGTTCTCTATCTTGATAGCTTCGTCGAGGGTGTCCGTCCGCATGATCGAAATAACCGGGCCGAAGATCTCCTCCGTCGCGACCGACATTTCCGGCGTGACGAAGTCAATGACGGTGGCTCCGACATACGTACCGCCCTCTTTGCCTTCGACCACGGCTCCGCGGCCGTCGACGAGGATCTTCGCACCGTCGCGTTCGGCCTGGGTAATGTAGCCCTCGATCCTCTCTTTGGCGGCCTTCGAAATTACCGCGCCGAGATTCTTGCCGGGTACGATCTTGCGTGCTTCGTCGCAGATCTGGGCAATGATCGGGTCGACATTGCCGACTGCCAACATCGCCGACGCCGCCATACACCGCTGGCCGGCACAGCCGGACATCGATGCCGTCACGTTCGTTGCGGTCATCGACGGATTGGCGTCGGGCAGGACGAAAAGGTGATTTTTCGCACCGCCGAGAGCGACACAGCGTTTGAGGTTGTTCGTGCTCTGCTGGTAAACGAGCTTCGCGACCTTGGTTGATCCGACGAAGCTGACCGCCTCGATATTCGGGTGCGAACAGATGCCTTCGACAATGTCCTTACCGCCGTTGATGACGTTAAATACGCCGTCGGGCAAACCTGCCTCTTTCAAGAGCTGAGCCATTCGCAGCACCGACAGCGGCACGAGCTCGGACGGTTTCATTACCATCGTGTTGCCAAGGACGAGCGCGTTCGGCATCGACCAATTAGGCACCATCAGCGGAAAATTGAACGGAGCGATCGACGCGACGACCCCGACCGGAAAATGCTCTACGCGGCACTCGACGCCACGGCTGACCTCCAGAACCTCGTTTGAAACAAGCTGCGGCATCGAGCAGGCAAATTCGGTCAGCTCGATACTCTTGTCGACCTCGGCTTTCGCTTCGTCCCACGTCTTGCCGTTCTCCTCAACAATTAGGGCGGTCAGCTCGTCCGAGTTCTGTTCGAGTAGGCTGCGATAGCGGAAAAAGACCTGAACGCGTTCTTTGATCGGTTGCTGGCCCCACGACTCAGACGCCGCTTTGGCCGACTGAACGGCTTTGTTCAGTTCATCGGCAGTCGACATCGGGACCGACGACAGGAGATTGCCGTCGATAGGCGATGTGACGTCGAGATACTCAGAGGACGCACTCTCGACAAATTCGCCGTTGTAGAAATTTTTGACTTTCGGATACTTCATACTAGCAGTAGCGGATTCCATAATTACTCTCCCTCGGCGGTATTTACCTGGGGCGGCAGAAACTTCATCAAGCCCCAATGCACGAAAAACGCGACGCCGAAGCCAACGAACCAGCCGTAATCGTAAAGCACGCTTAACTCACGAATTATCAACCCTACCCACGCGAAAAAGCAACCCAGAAGCGTCGAGGTGACGGCCCGCCAGTTCCAGCCGCCGTATAAACCCTTGCTGCGATAGAGGTCTCCGAGGTTCAGGTTCTTTCGTCGGACGATCCAATAATCGGCGATCAGGACGCCGGCGATCGAGCCCAATCCGCCGGAGTATCCGACCAGCCAGCCAAATATGTAACCGCTCGGGTCGGCAAGCAGTTTCCACGGCTGCATCAATATCCCTATGATGCCGGTAATTAGCCCGCCGGTGCGAAACGAAATGAGTTTCGGGAACGCGTTGGCGAAATCGTTTGCCGGGCTAACGACATTCGCGGCAATGTTGACCGAGAGCGTCGCCACGACGACCGTAAACATCGAGATCGCGACCACGACTGGCTGTGAAAATTGGCCGACAAGCTTGACCGGGTCCCAGGCGTCCGCCGGATTCATGTGGGGGAATACGACGATCGCGGCCGAGGTGATCAGGATGCCCATCGCCGCAAAAACGACCATTGTCGTCGGAAGCGCGACGGTCTGGCCGACCGCTTGTTCGCGTTGGCTCTCTCCGAAACGCGTAAAATCGGGCATGTTCAGGCTGAGCGTCGCCCAGAAACCGACCATCGCGGTCAGGCTCGGAACAAATACCGGCCAGAATTCGCCAAGCGTGTGAAATTTGCCCGGTTCATGCAGCAGAAAGCCGATGCCGCCCGCCTGATACAAGATCCAAGTAAGCAAAATGCCGGTCATGACGAGAACGTACGGAGCGGCCCAGTTCTCGACCATTCGCAATAGGTCCATTCCGCGGTAGATGATCAGGATGTTCATTCCCCAAAAGATGAGGAACGAGAGCCATTCGGTCGGAGTGTGGCCACCGACGGCCGCCCCCAAAAGATCGTGCCAGCCGGGAATGAACGCTGCAAAGAAGGTCTGCAGCGCCTGTCCGCCGATCCACGCCTGGATGCCGAACCACCCACACGCGACTATCGCACGCATCAGCGCCGGCAGATTCGAACCGCCGGTGCCATATGCCGCACGCGCAAACACCGGAAAGGGAATACCGTACTTCGTTCCCGGGTGCGAATTGAGCAGGATCGGCACGAGCACGATGGTGTTGCCAAGCAGAATGGTGATCAGTGCCTGCCACCAGTTCATCCCGGCGGATATTAGGCCCGATGCCATCATGTACGTCGGGATACAATGGGCCATCGAGATCCACAGAGCGGCGTAGTTATAGGTCGTCCAATTTCGTTTGGCGACCGGCACCGGTGCGAGATCGTCGTTGTATAGCGAGGACCTGCGGATGCTCTCTTCGGCGTCGGCGTTCAGTTCTACGCGCCCGTCATCGTGTTGGATTGTTTCGATCATGATATTCGCATTTCGACAACTCCAGTCTGTGATGCCCCAGTTTGCACTTTAGGACATCGCTTCATATTCAAAGGACGTGCAAATACTAGAGGGATGCCTTATAGCCATCCCATTGTTGTTTCAGGTGATCCATCATCGAAGCGTATCGCGGATCACTCCTCAGATCGATTAGATCGGGGTCGCCGGCAAACAGCGGATAGCACGGGAAACCGTCGTCAGCCGTATCCTGCAGCCATTTCAGGGCTTCGTCGTTCTTGTGCATCATTGCGTACGCGGTTGCAATATTGTACATGGTGTGGTGGAAATGCTGGTAACCACGACCGATCTCGATCGCACGCTGAATCGCTGCTTCCGCTTCATCGGTACGTCCTGCTTTTGCAAGAAGCATGGCCTTCACACTGGTGACATTGCCGCCCTCGTCCGGGCTCGCAGCAAGGAAATCATTGACCACCCTGGCAGAGTCTTCGGTTCGACCGAGTTGGAAATAAAGCGTCGCCATTGCCCGGTTGACGATCGCCGGATTTGTATCGGCGGGGACCGTCTTTATGATGGTCAGGGCTTTGTCATAGTCACCGCCATATTGCTCGATCAGTGCAAGCCGCAACCTTGACGAAGTATCCGTAGGGTCGATCGCAATTGCCTTTTGATATTCATCTCGCGATTTGTCGAAAAGGCCAATATGCAGGTAGATCAGGCCAAGTTGCTGATGCGCGTTCGCCAGATTCGGATCAAGCTCGACACCTCGTTTGAGCGACTGAATAGCCTGTTCGTGTGGAAATCGGCCCGCTTCGGTCCACATGACGTAAGCACGTACAACATGCCCCTCAGCCAGGTATGGATCGAGGACAAGAGATTTTTCCGCAAGGAGACGTGCCTCGTCGATCAATTTGGCTTTGTCACCCGCGGGCGCCCAATCGTTCGCCCTAATGGCGTATGCACGTGCCAGCTCCGCATGCGCTGCTGCAAAGGTCGGGTCGGCCCTTACTACATCTTCGAGGATCTTGATCGCGTTGGCATTTTGTACTTGGTTCTCGCTGTCGGAGTCCAGCTTGCCGCGGAGATAATAATCGTAGGCCGGTGAGCCTAACTCTCTAAAGCTGCCTGCGAGCTGAGGCCGTGAGGTCCGAAAATAAAGAAAATATATGGTTATGCCCGCGAAGATCGTTAACAACGCAAAGCCCCCAGCGATCGTAAGGAAACGGATCCTGCGAGTTGATGACCGCGTGCCGTTCACCTTTGTTCCGTCCGACGTGTTTACAGGCGAGTCGAATTGCCGCGTTGGAGACTCGCTTGGATTATCTTCGGGCACCAAAGGCCCTTCGAGCAAGGCACTGCCGTCGTCGAGACAATACAACAGCGTGTCGTCGTAGTAATCGCGTCTGCATTCAGGGCAGCGTTTCATAAGATTCTATTCCGGCAGACACCTCCCCGTCGTTACTCAATTGATACCACCGTTACAGATTTGGGTTCCAACTTTAAGATCAGTTTTCCGTTCTGAGCCTTTGCCGAGATCGGCTTAGGTACAACGGTATTTGGTTTCTCAAAGGTATTTACGCTATCAACCATAGGAGCAGTGAGCGTTTCTCCGACCGCGGATTTCGCTGAATTCCCTATTGTCGTGAGATCAATATCCGCCGCCTGGTTAGGATCGACATTTGTAATTTCCAGCCACAATTTGCCGTCCTTGCCTTTGGCGGCGACGGCATCGACACGAGGCAGCACAATATCGCCGTGAACGTATTTGCCTGCGTCAAACGTGACAGGAATGAACGTCGCATCCTGAAATGGCACGTACATCTTAAAGACATAATAGGTCGGAGTGAGGGCCATTTTCTCTTTGTCCGTCATGATCATCGCCTGCAGAACATTGATCATCTGAGCGATGTTTGCCATCCGAACCCGGTCAGCATGACGGGCAAAGATGTTTATGTTCAGTGCGGCTAAGATCGCGTCGCGCTGACTATTTTGCTGAACGAGAAAACCCGGGTTGCTGCCGGGCAGCGGAGCATACCACGCCCCCCATTCATCGATGACAAGAGCGATCTCTTTTTTCGGATCGTATTTATCCATAATGGCCGAGTGCTTATTTATCAGATCCTCCATTTTTAGAGTTTCCTTGAGAACGCGGCTATATTCATCCTCGCCAAACCCCACAGAGTTGAATTTATTTTCCCAATTGACCACCGTGTAGTTGTGCATCGAGAGTCCCTGCATATCCCAACTCCAGGTGTGGTTTTTCCATCCTTTCATCATTGTGTCGGTCCATTCCATAAATCGCGGCTCATCGCCGCCGGGGCCGACAGCGATCTTTAACATTTTGTCCGCATTTTGCTGTGCAGGGTTATAGTTTCTGACGAACCGGTTGAATATCTTGTATTGGCTTAAGTAATAGTCTGCGGTCATATTGCCGCCGCAATCCCAGCTTTCGTTGCCGATACCGAGGTAAGGGATCTTATAGGGAGCGGGATGACCATTAGCGGCCCGCTCTTTGGCAAGCGCGGTTGGTTGATCGGTGGTTAAATATTCCAGCCACTCGGCGGCCTCCTGAGGAGTCCCGGAACCGACGTTGACCGAAAGATAAGCTTCCGAACCGATCTGGTCGATGAAGTCCATGAATTCGTGAGTCCCAAAAGTGTTGGGCTCGATCACGCCGCCCCAGTTTGGGTTGAGTGTCTTCGGCCGTTGAGCTCCGATCCCTTTACGCCAATGATATTCATCGGCAAAGCATCCACCCGGATAGCGGATATTCGGGACCTTGATCGCCTTTAGCGCGTTGACCACGTCATTGCGAATGCCCCGCGTATTGGGAATTGTTGAGTCTTTTCCTACCCAAATGCCTTCATAAACGCCATAACCAAGGTGTTCCGCGAACTGACCGAAAATGTTTCGATCGATCTTCGCTCCCGGTCTCGAAGCATCAATGGTCAAGTCGACCGTTTGAGCGACCGCAAAGGCTACAAACGCCACCCATATCAAAGCGAAATTCAAAATATATTTATGCATTGCAGATCAAGTCCTCAGAGTAAAAAAATATGGCTATTGCGGACCCCATTTTCAGGGCATCGTTTCACACTGTTCTATTCCGCCAGGTTCATTCGTTTTAACAATCCAGTGAATCGCGGGTCGTCGCGAAGTGGGTCGAATTTGACGTCCACTTTGAGGAAGGGCAGCCAAATCGCTCGTTCCACGAAGGCCTTTTCCAGCCAACCGAACGCTTTCTCCTTTAACCCGAGCGACGAGTATATCTGAGCGAAGTTCAGTGACGAAACGTTTCCCTGCTCTGTTCGTCGCTCGAATTCCTTAAGGATCCCGACCGCCTTTTCACGGTCGCCGGCCCGCGCATAAACGTATCCTGCAACCGCGAGTGCCTGAGGATCCATCGCTGCGGGAGACAACCTTTCGATCGTAGAAACCGCCGATTGCAAATCACCCACTTGCACATATGCTTCAGCCAGGAAACTTACAGAGACCGGATAATTCGGATTCAGCTCCAGAACATCTAGTATCTGGGCGATCGCAAGCTCGGGCTGGCGCGACCAATGGAAATTAACGCCGATCGCATTATTATTTGGCGGCGACAATGGATCGAGCTCGTGTCCTCGACGAAGCTCGACCAGGCTTTCATCAAACCGCCCCATAAGCGCTAGGAACCAACCGTACCACATATGCGCGGTCGCACTGCCGGGATTCAGCTCGATCGCTCGCCGGAATTCGGACTCAGCCGCGGTAAAGTCCCAGTCGAGATACATCTTTATGAGCGCCATCGAGTTATGTGCTTCGGAAAGACGGTCGTCAAGCTCCAACGCCTTTCTCGCCGCATCGCGTGCCTTTGGCCTCACATCACCGGCCGAGAATGAGAAGAACAAAAGTTCTGTGTATGCGTCGGCAAGTGCGGCATAAGGCGAAGCGTAGTTCGCATCTATCTCGATCGCTCGCTCAAAGTTCTCGATCGCCTTCCCGAAATCGACCGGTGTCCATTTATTGAAATGCGAAAGTCCGCGAAGATAGTATTCGTGGGCTTCGGGGCTTTGCGTATGGCGTTTTAGCACCGCGGTCTTTTCGTCGCCAAGGAGTCTTATTTTCAGAGCATCGGTGACCGCCACCGCGATCTCGTCCTGCACGTCGAAGATGTCCCGAATCTCGCGGTCGTATCGTTCCGACCAGAGTTGATAGCCATCGGCCGCGCTGACGAGCTGCACATTGATGCGGACGCGTTTTCCCGCTTTGCGGACGCTGCCTTCCAGTACCGTGTTCACGCTGAGCTTTTTGCCGATCTCACGAGCTTCCACGTTCTTGCCCTTGAAAGAAAAGGCCGAGGTCCTTGCGGCTACTTTCAGATCCTCGATCTTTGCCAGCGCATTGAGCAGTTCTTCCGCCAGCCCGTCACAGAAATATTCGTTTTCTTCGTCCGCGCTGATGTTTGCAAACGGCAGGACAGCGATAGAATTATTCGCAGCCGGTTTAACCGGATCGATCCCGCCTATGATCGCGTTTGCAGCTTGACCTCCCGCAGGTCGGTGAAGTAACAGCACGGTTTGCGGTTCGTTATCAAGTGAACTGTCGCTCGCCGGCCCTTCGAGCAGGGCGTTGCCGTCGTCGAGACAATATAAGAGCGTATCGTCATAGTATTCTCGTCTGCATTCAGGGCATCGCTTCATATCTTCTAGATCGATAAAGCCCGGGCCTGTTAATCGGTGAGGCCCATATCCTTTATCCGAACGAGGCTGGTGAGGCCCGTGAACTTGAACATCAGGATCTTTGTGCCGTCTTGTGACCAGACAAAGTCCCCCGTATCCGTGTTAGTGTCAAACTCGCTGATCTGCGTCTCTTTCTTACTCGCGATATCTATCTGGAAGAGATCGTGGCGTGCAATATCTCTTTCAAATATGATCGCACTGCTGTCAGGCGTCCAATTGATCATTCCGACGCGATCACCATTTGTCTCCAAAATTTTATTTCCGGCGACACCGTCATTCATTTCTACGATCCGGAGATAGACATCTGACTTGCCGGTCTGATCGTTTTTTACTACAGCGATGTAGGCCAGATGCTTCTCGTCAGGCGATAGGACAGGACGAACATTGCGGAATGCCGGCTCCAACCCCTCGACCTTTTCAGCTGTGCCGCCCGAGACCGGCATTCTCATTATGTGGTACGGGACCGAACCGCCAAGTCCCAATTGCCTGGCAAACCAAACGCTGCCGTTATCGGTCGTACGGACATTGATATCAAATGAGTCCTTAACATAGGTAAGCTGGATCTCATTTGAGCCGTCAATGTCCATTCGGTGCAGGAGGATCCCGGGTCCGGACGGCGGCCACGCATTTACAAAAAAGTATTTACCGTCGGAAGTTACATCAAAATCTTCGACGGTTCCCTTCCGCGTAAATAGTTTCCTTTGGTCAGTTCCGTCCTGTTTCATCGAGTAGAATTCATCCGAGCCCTTTCCCCGTTTTAGATAGAAAAGCCGGCCGTCATTCGATGTTGAAAGTGAACCGGAAAATGTCGTCTTTTCTTCCGAAGTAAGGCGTTTGGCAACTTTCGTTTTCGGGTCCAGTGACCAGAGGCTGTTCAGACCGATCCCCGATTTTGCGATAAGACTTTTCCCATCCGCAGCGACTTGCAGATCGAGATAATTCACGGCATCGTCCGTGAGTTGCCGAAGTTCGCCGCCCGGATAGGATAGATAGAATATGTCGGCCTTTAACGGTGACCCGATCTTGCGTGCCAGGAAGATCAGGCCGTGGCCGTTCGCTGCCCAATGAAAGGCGCTTGGGTCATTCGGCCAGTCTTCTTTGATCAGGACCCGCACCCTGTCTGTCGAGGAACCACTCGGAACTGCAGTATCAAGCACCGCGACAAAATATGGGCTATCACTCCCGCCGGATTCATTCTTAATATCCGAACGCCAATACCACATCGATAGCTTCGTGCTGTCCGGCGACCAGCCGCCCAGGACGATCGCGCCGGCGTTGATATCTACCCCTGCCAGAATTATCTCCTGACCGGAACCGTCGATGTTCGCCCAATAAATATTCTTACCGTCGCCTGGTCGTTTGAATGCTATCTTTTTTCCGTCCGGCGATATCTTGGGGACCGTCACGTCCTCCAATATTTTCTGTGCGCTGCCGCCGAGCGTCGAGGTCTTGTAAAGCGTGGGCTTGCGGCCCACCAGACGTTCAGTGAAGTAGATAAATTCACCGTCCGGCGAAAAAGATTCTACCCATAAATCGCTACTCTCAGCATCGACCTCGCGAATGACACTCTCAGCACCCGAGCCGAGCTGCCGGACAACGACCATCTTAGTATCCTTTCCTTCTTTGATCGCCTGTTTGAGGTAAGCGATAAGCTTACTGTCCGGTGAGAGCGTATAAGTTCCGATTTTGTCTCCGGTGAAAATTTCCTCCGAACTGATCTTTGCGAACGGCTGCCGTTTGGCAAACAGTTTTTCGCCAAAGAAATACCAGCTGCCGGCAATAATGACTATTAGAGCCAGACCAGCCCCTGCGAAAACAAGGCCACGTCTCTTTGTCGAAGCAGTCTGGACCACGCCGAGCCCCGCCGATGGCAACACAGCCGTCTCGTTCGTCGTGTTTATTTCCTGCCGGGTCGGAGCTTCGGCTCGGACGTCCGTCCCCTGCAGGATCGCTGTTTGTGGCTCGTCAAAAGACTTCGGGCCGAACAAGAGCTCCGTTCCGTCGTCGAGACAGAAGCTCAACGTGTCGTCGTTATAATCTCTACTGCACTGGGGGCATCGTTTCATAAGGCTCTATTCCGGAAGACCCATTCTTTTCAGTAGGTCTTTAAATCGAGGGTCGTCGCGAAGCGGTTCCGAGGCAGGAGACCAGCGAAATTCGGTAATCCTTGGGTTCCGAGCGGAAACATCCTTATCGAGCCACTCGAATGCCTTGTCCTTGTTTCCGAGAGCCGCATATACAGTAGCAACGTCACAACCATCCGCCTGTTTCTTCGCGTATTTTTCCTCTAACTCTTTTAACACGCCCATAACGTCGGCAGTTCTCCCCGACGCTGCAAAAGCAACTCCAAGTTCTCCGAGCGTATTCGAATATCGTCCATTCAATTCGAGCGCCTTTTGCCATTCGGCGATGGCTTCGTTGTTCCGCCCGGTTTTCAGATACGACCAGGCTATCGCAAAATGACAGCCGGGAAAGTTTGGATCGAGATCAATTATCCTTTGGCAAGTTTCAATTGCCGCCTTGTGATCCCCTTTCATTCGGTATGCCTGTGCAACATTCTGACTAATGATGCCCGACAAGGGGTCGAGTTGATATGCCCTCATTATTGCGGCCTCCGCCTCGTTGTTTCTTCCAAGGCCAAAGAGGAGAACTGAATACCAATGATAGGCAGTCGGGTAATTAGGATTGAGTTCAATGGCCCTTTTGTATTCGGATTCGGATTCGGTCCATTGCAACCTGTTGTAGTACACGTTGCCAAGTGTCCCGTGCGGGTCGGCCAGTTGGCCGTCGATCGAAATAGCGCGCTTCGCGTACATCTCCGCTCGCGACATAGAGTCGGCTGGAGCATTTAGCGAGTAGTCACGATAAATTGAATAAACATCTGCGAGGCCAGCATATGCCAGGGCATAATTTGGATCGCGGTCGATAGCGGCCTGAAACTGATCGACCGCCTTATCCAAATTCTCACCCGTACGCCTATTCCAGAGGAAACGGCCTCGAAGATAGGCTTGGTAGGCTGCGGGGTCGGTCGTCGCCTGCTTTGAAACATTGGTTTCGGCGTCACCTGAAAGACTCGGTGACAGCTTTGCCGACACATCCTTCGCGATCTCGCTTTGGAGCGATACGACATCCGCCTGCCGCCGCTGATATTGCTCGGTCCAAATGACCCGATTCCGCTGGACGTCAACGAGTTCGAGACTCAATGAAAGCTGATCACCGCGCTGGATAACGCGCCCATTCAGGACCGCCTGAACGTTCAGCTCTTTTCCTATCGTGGGAATATCCGTGTCCTTGCCCTTGTAGCGGAAGACCGCAGAGCGCGGCTTTACGTCCATGTCCGGAATACTAGACAAACTCTTGATGAGCGTCTCGGTCATCCCATCGCTCAAATATTCGACATCCGCATTGCCGCTTTCATTGACAAACGGCATCACTGCGATCGAATTGATCTGCGTCGAACCCCGGCCGTACAGCCAGTAGCTGCCTATTCCGAGTGCGGTCACCAGAATTATCCCGAGGGCACCGGCGATCAGTGAATTTCGTTTGGACGCGGCCGCAATGGCAGTCGAGTTGTTCAGGTTCGGCAGAATGGCGGTCTGCTCAGTGGTGTGTATTTGCGCACGGGTCGCCGCTTCGCCGACCGCATCGGTAGTGTGCAAAATCGCCGTCGCTGCCTCATCGCCTGCACTTGATCCGCTCGCCGGGCCTTCGAGCAGGGCGTTGCCGTCGTCGAGACAATACAGCAGCGTATCGTCAAAATAATCCCGTCTGCATTCAGGGCATCGTTTCATCGTCTTTAATCTCGTATCTTGTGACCACTAAGATTGCCGAGTCCGTCGTAGGTGGCATATTTATATATGTCGGACAGCGTCGGATAGTTGAAAACGCTGCTGATGAACGCATCGATAGTACCACCGAAATGCATCGTCATCATGCCAATATGGACGAGATCCGAAGCATTATCGCCGATAACATGGACGCCGAGAAGCCGTTTATCCGATCTCGCGAAGATCAGCTTGAGCATGCCGTTTTCATTGCCGATTATTTTCCCTCGCGGATTGTCGCTGTAACGCGATCGGCCGACCTCGTAATCGATAGACTTTTCCTGCGCCTCTTGCTCGGTCAAACCGACCATCGAAACTTCCGGGATCGTGTAAATGCCATATGGTAGCAACGCCGCGACCCTGTCCTTGTAACAAAAATCGAACGCGTGGCACATCGCGACGCGGCCTTGCTCCATCGATGTCGAAGCAAGCGACGGGAAACCGATCACGTCGCCGGCGGCGTAAACATTAGGGACCTGTGTTTGATATTGCTCATTGACCTCGAGAAGCCCACGTTTGTTCGGTGCGAGGCCTATGTTCTCAAGCCGAAGTCCGTCGGTATTCCCGCTGCGGCCGGCGGCGTACAAATGTGTAGCTGAGCGAAGTGTTTTGCCGCTTTTCAAATAGGTAAGACATTGGCCGTTGTCCATTTCGACGCGGTCAACGAGTTCACCGAAAAGAAATTTGACACCGAGACGCTTCATTTCGTCGACCAGCAGTCCGGAAATCTCATGGTCAAGGAACGGAAGGATCGAGTCTTTAGGATCGACAAGCGTAATGTCTATCCCTAACGCGGCGAACATACACGCGTATTCGCACCCGATCACGCCGGCACCAACGATCACCATCGAGGTCGGGATGCGTTCCATCCAGAGGATCTCGTCGCTGTCGTAAACCGCTTCTTCCTCAAACGGGATACCAGAGGGCCGAAACGGACGGGACCCGACGGCAATTAGAACGAAGTCGCCCTTGAATTGTTGGTCCGTGCCTTGAAGGCCGATCGTATTTTGATCGATGAAGTATGCGACGCCGCGAACCTGCGTGACACGATGCTTTGCTAGATTGGCGTTTATCATCTCCAACTCTTTGCTGACAATGTAGTTCTTGCGGAACATCAGGTCCTGAACGGTGACCTTCTTGCCTTCGTGAAGGTTGACGCCGTACATTTCGCGAAAACGCTTCCCCGAGAGAAAAAGCGATGTTTCCCTCAGCGTTTTGCTCGGGAGCGTACCGGTATTGACCATCGCTCCGCCGACAACCGGTTGCTTTTCGATAATCAGTACCCGCTTTCCGAAGTAGGCGGCCTGCGCCGCCGCTTTTTCTCCGGCAGGGCCGGAACCGATAACGATCAGATCGAATTTTTCCATTTTAGAAAAGTCAGTTTGACCTTGGAGATCCTCGCCGGAGATCGTCGCGACGGATCAGGTTCGCCACTTTGTTAAATGTCCGTAATATGAAATTCTTTTGTCTTCTCGCCGGTGTTGTGCTCGAGTTCGGCAATTTTCGCACTAAGTTCCCTGTTTTCTCGCCGGAGTTCCATCTGCGACCTAACCTGTCGGCCGAGTACCTTCAGTGCAGCCAATTGGCCATCGCTCAGTTGGCGCGGGATCGTGTCGATCACGCATAGCGTGCCGAGCTTATATCCTCCTGACGTCGTGATCGGAGCACCGGCATAGAATCGCAGCTTCGGTTCGTCGGTCACGAGCGGATTATCCCGAAATCTCTCGTCCTCCAGGGCGTCAGGCACGACAAGTATTCCGGACTCCGTGATCGCGTGTGCACAGAAGGCAACGTCGCGAGAGGTTTCCGCGACCGCGATCCCGATGCGCGACTTGAACCACTGCCGGTCGGAATCGATCAGCGTGATCGCCGCAATAGGCGTTCGGCAAATATAGGTGGCCAAGCGTGTCAGATCGTCGTAGGCTTTTTCGGCCTTGGTATCGAGGATCTCAAACTCGTAAAGGGCCTTCAGTCGTTCGGCTTCATTCTTCGGTAAGGGTGCCTTCATAAATACTTCTCCTCACGAACGCTTTGTTGATCCGCGGCCATGCGACGTCCAACGTTTTTGCAAGCTCGTGGGAATCCGAATCAACGACTGCCCCCTAATTGTTCCGCTATCGCTTCAGAACACGTTTTATATAATTTGGACGGTATGGATATTATAAGCGGTTATTGGTCAAGCTGCCATTTTATTCGTGTATACGCGATGCTGAAACCATTCTTTTGTGCGTTTTTTTGAGACTGGCTCCCCGGAGCGGCTCCCATCGCCGCGAGGGTACAGCCGCGCTCCGAGGCAAATTTGAGCCGTGCTGCGAGTAGGGCGTTCTGGGCGCCGTTATTCCGTCCTTTGGGTACTGTACTCGCCCCGGCAAGCATTGCCACATCACCGTGAATGAACAGCATCCCGGTCGCAATAGGATCTCCATCGAGTTCGGCCAGATATGGGTATGCACCATCGCATTGGGCACTGATACGGCTGAATCCGAGCATAAAATCGGCAAGCCCTTCGTGCTCGGTGGCCCAGCCGGCGGCAGATGTTTGTGCCCAGAGATCGACCTCATTGGGCTCGATTACGCGGGTTAAGATCCGCGGGTTCGAGTTGGTCGGCAAATGAGATGACGCTTCGATAGGCCGGTACAAGACGCTGGAGAGCTCGATCGGGTGATATCCGCGTGTGATCAACAACGGCATCAGTGCGGCGTCGGCCATCGGGCTGACTTCATGAAAGACCTGAGCTCCGCGATCAGTAAAAAAAGCCTCGATCTCATCGAGATGAGCTTCTGTCGTATCTTCAAATAATCCTAGCCCGAATGTTTGCGTGCACGGTGAATCTACGCCGTCGAACATCGCATAGGCTCCGCCGACCTCGATCCACAAAGCTCCGCTGTCGGGCTCAAGCCGGGCACGAGCTTCGACAAAGTCGGCGTTCGACCGGGCCTCTGCTCTTTCCAGTTTTCTCGAAAGGTCGAGATCAGAAAAGATCATTTTCATCGCGAGAGGTCGTTGCGATAGATTTCGCCATTCTTCATTACAAATTTCACTCGTTCGAGTTCGGAGATGTCCTTGATCGGGTCACCCGTAACCGCGATGATGTCCGCATATTTTCCGGCGTCGATCGATCCCAGATCGGCATTTCGTTCTAACAGGTCGGCTGCAACCATTGTCGCGGATTGTATTGCCTGCATCGGAGGCATACCATAGCGGACCATGTACGAGAATTCCTTTGCCTGATTCTCGGTCCATGCATATCCGCCGGCGTCGGTCCCATAAGCGATCTTGACGCCTTTTCGATAAGCGATCGGGAATGCAGCCGCCTCCATGTCACGCATCGCGAGCCAGATAGGAGCACCCGCGGCGGCTCTACCTTCGGCGACGTAGGCCCCGACGTAGATCGTCGGACACCAGTAGGCGCCTTGCTTGACCATACGGTCCATCAGGCCTTCGTCAAGGCCGTACCCATGCTCGATCGAATCTACATTGTGCCGCAGTGCCGCGTCGATACCGTCCCAACCCATCGCGTGAGCGGCAACGCGACGGCCGAGACGGTGGGCTTCGGTGACCATAGCTTCCATCTCGTCGTCGGTGAAATTGACCCAGGAATGAAGCTTTCCGTCCTTCAGGTAATATCGGCGGTCGGCATAGAATTTGATCCAATCCGCCCCGTATTTGACCTGTTCGCGGACTGCCTTGCGGATCGCGTCGGGCCCGTCGATTATCTGCACGCCCTCCGGCATTTTCAATTCCCACGAATAGCCCGATAGCGGATACATTCCAGTCGGAGCGAATGCCCGGGTCGAAACGAACATTCGCGGGCCCGGAATGACCCCGCGGTCGATCGCCTGCTTGACGTCGACGTCCGCGTACATCGCCCCTTCGGTCTCGAGGTCGCGGAAGATCGTAAATCCGTTCATCAGGCCTGTCCGTGCCGCCATCGTCGCACGGATCGTCCGGTAAGGAATTGACTCCTTGAGCAGCTGAACATCATAGTCCTCGGAAGTAATGTCGCCCTGCAGCAGGACGTGCGTATGACAATCGGCGAGGCCCGGCAGCACGGTCGCATTCGAAAGGTCTATCGTCTTAGCTCCGGCCGGAACCTGCTTCTGGATGTCTGCGACCGAACCGACCACCTTGATCCGGTTGCCCTCGATCAAAATGCCCTGGTTATCGAGAACCCGTCCGTTATTGGTGTCGACGAGGTGACCGGCCTTGATAAAGACGACCTGTTTTGCCGCGGCTTGCGCGAACGCGGCAAAATTTAACATAAGCACTAATAAACATCCGATCAGGCAAGTTGTAACAGACTTTTTCATAATTTCGTTTTGACCTTAGTTCTAATTAAGCTGAATCACTCCGTTTACCACGATTGATAGCTCTCGGAGTTCGTCGGCTTTGCCGCTACCGTTTGCGAGCAGTTTGACCGACCGGACGCTCAAGTCGTTGAGGATCGCGGCAGCGGCGTGGTAATCACGGCCGTCCGCCTTAAATCCGGCTTTTTCGTAGGCGACGGACTGCGGATCGCCCGCTTTCTTGTAAGGTATGCTCTGCATCAGGGCAAGATGGCCGTTGCCCTTGCCTTCCTGATCAAGCCAAATGATCACGCCTCGGCCTTGCTGCTCGATCATCGCTTGCGCCGCGGCCATTTGTTCACGGCAGTCGCACTCGACGCTGTTGAAAACGTGGGCGCCGATACAATGCGAATGTACGCGGCAAAACACATCGTCGGCGTCGGCGACCTCGCCCATCACAAGGGCGATAGATTCGGCCTGACCGTCATAATATAAAATCTCGGTGAAGGTCCCGAATTTAGTCCTTAATTCCCGTTCAGCAAGTCTCCTGATCATTGTCTATTGAGGTGCGTTGCTGCGGAGCCATAACAGGGCCCGCTCGTGATCGGAAAAGAACTTGACGCGCACGCCGCTCGCCGCGGCTATCACCTGAAACAACTCGCTCCTTTCATTGGGGACGTAGTCTTTCAGGTGAAACGCCAGCCAGAGGTTTGGAATGACCGCCGCTCGCTGTCCCGCGTCAACCACCTCGGCGGTGCCGCGTTCACCGCCCGGCACATACCCCTCGACCAGGACCCGCCGCGATTCGTGTTCATCACACGCGGCACGGACCTGGCTCCAAAATTCGTTCTGCATTTCAGGGTCAAGTGTGTAGTTCCGGCCAAGCCTGACGTGTACATGGTCACCGCGAAATTGAACGGTAAATGTTTCGTCAAGGTCGATCGGCCTCAGCCGCAGTGTCGACTCTGTCTTGTTCTCTCCCATAACCAGCGAACGTTTACTGGCAAAAAACGCTGAGATCAAAAATAAAAACAAACGACCTGGAATTTATGATCCCGCGGCCGAAACCTACTTTGCTCTATGAAAATCGAGATCCTGAAAATCGTAGCTAAAATCTGTCAGGGGCGAGATCGCCCTCATCGTAAAGCCCGACGGTTTGCCTTCCTCGTTCAGGCTAAAGATCACAAACGCGTCCGCATCCATACTCCGATCATCCCATTTTACGACAAAAGTATTAGCTTTGTACCCCATCATTTCACCAGTGAGCTGCGGCGAGCGTTTTGTGTCGAAACGCAATTTTCCGTCCTTGACCGCGATGGTCACCTGCCCAAGCCACGCGTCGTTGTACGTGCCTGAGATATCAGCAGCACCGATCGACGAGCCGCCCGAACGCTGAGCGTTCGCGATCTCCGCAGCTACCTTGTCCGTCACAGCTTTGGCATCTGCGATCGCCTTTTTTCGATTGTTCGAGAGGTCGGCGACCCAGTCTCTTCCGGTTTTGCCGAAGTACCCGTCGAGTATCTGATTGGTGATAGACCTGAAGGCTCCGCCCTCCTGTTGATTGGTCAGGACGATTATTCCCAACCCAAGTTCCGGGATCATTGTGATCTGCGTGACCATACCTTCGAGGCCACCCGTATGTGTCACCTGCTTATAACCATTGACATCGTTGAGAAAAAAACCGAGGCCGTACGCAGCAAAATGTGTATTGTACGGGCCCGGCGAATTGACCTGTATGATGGTCTGCGGTGACCACAGTTCCTTCATCACTTTTTCAGAAACGAGCCGCTTATCGCCGTCATATTTGCCCTGCGACAGGAGGGTCCCCACCCATTTACACAGGTCCGTAATGTTCGAGTTGACGCCGCCGGCTGATGCAGCCACCCGGACCGAACTGCGTTTGATGACCTGCACCTTGCCTTCGACCGACGCATGGCCGTCGATCACATTGCTTTTGTCACTAACCCTCTCGAACAGGCCGGCAGAACTTGTCATTCCGAGCGGCTTCATTATCCGTTCCTCGACAAACTCGGGCCAGCTTTTGCCGGACACGCGGGCTATGACCTCACCGGCGACGATGTACAGGTTGTTATCGTAATCGTATTTCGTCCTAAAGCTCGATACCTGTTTCAAATACCGCAGATTGTGGATAACGTCGTTGACGGTGAAATCGCTCCCGTCCGGGAACAACATCAGGTCTCCGGCACCCAGTCCCAAGCCGCTGCGGTGGGTAAGCAGGTCGCGAATTGTGAAATCCTCGGAAACGTAGGGAGCGTAGAGTTTGAATTCAGGTATGTAGTCGCGAACCTTATCGTCCCATTTGATCTTGCCCTCGTCGACGAGGATCCCGAGGGCGACGCATGTGAATGCCTTGGAATTTGAAGCGATTCCGACCAGCGTATTCTCGTCCATCTTCTGTCCAGTGTTCAGCGAACGCACACCGTGT
The DNA here is from genome assembly GCA_029781855.1 of Acidobacteriota bacterium. Lineage (GTDB taxonomy): Bacteria > Acidobacteriota > Blastocatellia > Pyrinomonadales > Pyrinomonadaceae > OLB17. The sequence continues at coordinate 73,446 of JAKOVX010000128.1, forward strand.
CCTTTGGCGTAGATCACCTTGCCATCTTTAATGACGCCGACCGAGATACCGGGCACTTCGAAGGCTTTCATCGACCGTTCGACCAGCGAGTCGATGTCGCTTGGCGTCAAGGCCTGGGATCGAACGACTGCGGTGAATACAAAAAAAACGAGGAAGATCGTTACCGCGTTCCGAAGATTACTTTGTTTCATATAGAGGTCATTTTCATCAAAGACGTTGACTATTAATTCGCATCACAAATTGAAGGGATCGCACCTTGAAAGATTCAGTCCGCGGGTGCAAATACCGAAAGAACCGACCCGGTTCCCGCACTACTTCTTGATCCCCGCCGTCCAATTGACCACGACGTTTATTGGCGATGGAGGAGCCTTCTCCGTAACCACGCCGGTCAGGAACCGTTTGCCATCCTTGCTCGCGACGTACTCACGCGTTTCGATCTTGAAAAGCGACTGAGGAGGACCGAATTGAAAATCATCACCCGCGCCAACACTGACCGCAACCAGTTCCCCGCCGCTGATGAAGTACAACTCCTTCCCATCGCCGCGCCATTGCGGATTGACACCTCCTCCATTCGAAATGCGCCAGGACCGCGTAGCTTCCGGATACTGTGATACATAGATCTCGTCCTGGCCTGGCTCGTCGGACTGATAGGCTATCCACTTGCCGTCGGGCGAGACCCGGCCGAGACGTTCGCTTGCCTTTGTGTGGATCAGCGGCTTCGGTGTATGGTCGCCATCGACCGGGATCGTCCATATGTCTCTCTTCATCGAAACGATAACGTTTTTCCCGTCTGGCGACCATGAACTCGGGAATGCGCTTGACGGAACGTCCGCCAGCATCGTTTCGGGCAAATTGCTGTTCACCGGTTTGAGGAACGGGTCAGAAACCCCGTCCCTATTTGCCGAGAACACGAATTGCGAACCGTCCGGCGACCAGACCGGAAACGAATTATCACCGTCCGATTTGTAGTTCGTAGTTGAGGCGTGCTCAAGGTCGATCAGCCAGAGAGAACGGTTCCGCGTCGTTTCATCGCGGGTTACCGCCGCGAAGTGTGCGTCAGGCGAGAGGTCCATCTGCAGCCACTGTGCAACCGGCCCAACAGTTCCAATCGTTCCGCCGGAGCGGTCGCGCCAAGTCAACTGCAGCATCTCCGAATCCAATCCCTGAACGAAGGCTAAGACGCCGTTCGCCGACACCGAGATACGAGCGTTGCCGTTACCGCTGACCTCGACATTATCAGCTACCGGAAATGGATCGCCTGTCATCTCCAACCGATCCGCATCGAAAGCCCTGGCCAGTACTGTCGTTCTGTCCGGCGCATAGAGAATGAATCCGGGCTGCGCAAAATACGGGCGAGAGAGTCCATCGAAAAATAGCAGCTTGCGTTCTTTCGAGTCGAGCGACCCAACGTAGATGCCCTGCTTGTCCCCGCCTGCGGCGAGAAATAGAAAATGCTTACCGTCCGGCAAAAAATCCGGCCCGCTGTGGCTTTCTTCGCCGCTAGCGGTATCCAACTCGGTGGCAGGCTCGGGTGAGCATCCCGACGCGGACACCCGTAACAGCCCTTTGCCGGAATCGTTGCCGAAGACGATCACGCCCTCGGAACTCCAAGATCCTCCAAAAAAAGAACTCGTGGCAGGGCAGATCGTCTGGATGACGCCCGACTCTGTGTCGTACTTCTTTAGCTTGTCGTCGGTAAAGAATGCAATAAAACGACCATCCGGCGACCAGAATGGCGAACTTCCGCCGTCTGTGACGGCGATCGCGACCGAATCGAACGAGTCGAACGACCGCATCCAGAGCTGCCGTTTTCGGCTGCCGTCTATCGTGCCGAAAACGATCCGGCGTCCGTCCGGAGAGATCGCCACAGTCGGCGGCCTGGCGGCGGCGGTAGTTCCCTTTGGCTGCAATATCGAGAATCTCGTGACCTCTACTTTCTTTGCCGGTTGCCGCAGGTAGAGGATCGCAAATGGAACAGTGATAATAAGCCCGACAAGCATCAGACCGGCTGCGATCCACGGCAAAGGCTTTCTTACGCCCTGACGGTCGGAATCGGCAACGATGGCGCGTGCCTCGGCAGTCAGGTTCGATCCGGTTGAATTTGACGTCACCGTCAGGGCGTCGAGGGCGAACGAGAGATCCCGGGTGGACTGGAATCGCAGGTCGGGCTTCTTCTCGAGACATCGCCGCACTATCCGCTCGAGCGAGGGATTGATTGACGGATTGGATGAGGTAAGCTCCTCAGGCTCCTCCTTCAGAATTGCGGCCATCGTCTCGGCCATCGAACTGCGGTGGAATGCGCGACGGCCTGTGATCATCTCGTGAAGGATGACGCCGAAACTGAATATGTCTGAACGATGGTCTGCCGGCTGGCCTCGGACCTGCTCGGGCGACATATAGCCGACTGTACCCATTACGAGGCCCGGCGTCGTGATCGCCTCAAAAGTGGCGTCCTCTGTACCATGCGTTTCCAGAGGTTCGCGTAATTTCGCCAATCCGAAATCCAGGATCTTTACACGTTCATCCTGGGTGATGAAAACGTTCGCCGGCTTTAGATCGCGATGCACGATTCGTTTCTCGTGCGCGGCCGCCAGCCCGTCGACGATCTGTCGTGCAAACGCAACAACCTTTCGAAGCGGTATTGCTCCTTCGGTCAAACGCTCGGTCAGCTCTTCGCCCTCGAGCAGTTCCGCGACAATATAAGGCGAGCCGTCGTGATTCCCGAAATCAAAGACCGTCAGAATATTCGGATGGTTGAGTGCCGATGTAGCCTTAGCTTCCTGTTCGAATCGAAGTATCCGTTCCTTGTCATTAGCAACGTCCTTGGAAAGTACCTTTAACGCCACTTTGCGGTGCAGATCGGTATCCACCGCGGAGTAAACGACTCCCATTCCGCCGGACCCGATCTGTCCACGGATCTCGTAACGGCCGATCTTGGTGCCGGTTATCATAGTCGAAGGCGCACTTTCCAGAGGAATTCTTTACTAAGAATGATTGGGTTTCCTTTTCGAGTTTAATCCCGTTCTCGAATTATTCCAAACAACGCGGGAAATAGCCGCGAGCAGGATCCCACCGATCCGGGCGGCGGCACACTAGGAAGTATAAGATAGCCCACTTGTGTATAAGAGACTTGTTGCGCCAGACGCAGACCTGCTGGCTCTGTAGATTACTTCTCATCCAATGAAACAATAGGCGGCCATTGGCCGCCTATTCTACTCTGTTGGTACCTGGTTCGTTATCTTTATGTCTATTAGACCTTAACGCATTCGCCTCGTTTGAGGAATTGGCCGTCGCCGGCCTTTCCCTTGTGCTCACCGCTTTCGATCACAACGCGTCCGCGTGAGAGGACGGTCTCGACCTTGCCTTTTACCTTCCAACCCTCGTAGGACGAATAATCGACGTTCATGTGTTCTGCGTCGACGCCAAAAGTATGTTCTTTCTCTGGGTCGAAGATGACTATGTCAGCGTCAGAGCCAACGGCGATCGTTCCCTTCTTTGGAAATAGGCCGAACATCTTAGCCGCGGCGGTCGACGTTAATTCGACAAAACGATTGAGCGAGATGCGATTCTCGACAACGCCGCCATTGTATATGAGGTTCATTCGGTTCTCGACGCCGGGGGCTCCGTTCGGGATCTTGGAAAAATCGCCGAGGCCGAGTTCCTTTTGCTCTTTCATGCAGAACGGGCAGTGATCGGTCGAAATGACTTGCAGGTCGTCCATTTTCAGGCCTTTCCACAACTCGGCGTGGTTGTGCTTTTCACGCAGCGGCGGCGTCATAACGTATTTCGCACCTTCAAAATCGTCGCCGTAATCTTCGATAGAATGAAAAAGATACTGTGGACACGTCTCGGCAAAGGCCGGAATCCCGCGGTCGCGTGCTTGTCGCACCTGATTCAGAGCATCGGTGCAGCTCAGGTGAACGATATAGACAGGCGACTCGGCCATTTCGGCGATGGCGATGGCACGATGGACGCCTTCGGCTTCAGCTATGGTCGGGCGCGTCAAGGCGTGATACTTCGGAGCCGTGCGTCCGTCGGCGAGAAAGCGTTTGATTATCTCGTTGATGACAATGCCGTTCTCAGCGTGCATGCAGATCAGCCCGCCCCGTTTCCCGGCTGCTGACATCGCCCTAAATATCGTCGCGTCGTCCGCCAAAAACACGCCCGGATACGCCATAAATAGCTTGAACGAAGTGATGCCCTCGTCCATCAGCTTGTACATTTCCTTCTCGTCGCCATCCTCGAAATCGGTCGTGATGAGATGAAAGCCGTAGTCGATCGCGGTCTTGCCCTCGGCCTTTTTGTGCCACGCGTCGACGCCCGCGGTCATCGGTTCGCCCTTGGTTTGCACCGCAAAATCAATGATCGTCGTCGTACCGCCGAACGCCGCCGCCCGCGTTCCGGTAAAGAAATCATCGCTCGAATACGTCCCGCCAAACGGCAGTTCCATATGCGTGTGCGGATCGATCCCGCCCGGGATCACCAGCTTCCCCGACGCATCAATAACAACATCGGCCTCCATATCAAGCGTCTTGCCGATCGTCGTCACGGTTTCACCATCGATAAAGATATCAGCGCGATAGTCGTCAACGGCAGTGACGACGCGGCCGTTTTTGATCAGAGTCCTCATAGATCCTCGCTATTTTTCCAAATCTAAATTACTTTTTCGTACGGCCAAGAATGGCTCTGAATTCGCTTCCCGGTTTCCATTCCGGACGCTTATCTGCCTGAGCAATATTGTAACCCGCGATCAAGAGCCATTTCGCATCTTCCGCAGTTCCAGAAAGATCCCAATCGGCTTTTACTTCGTCCGATACTTGGTGATAGTCATTTTCGGAATACGATTCCCACTTTTTTTCGCCATATTCTTTTGGTTTCCCAATGTACTCTGAGCCGCTAAATGGAAACGCAGCAGGGATCCCGACTTTTGCGAACTCAATCTGGTCCGAACCGAAATATAGCCCGTCGTTGTCAATAGACTCGTTTATGAATTCCCTTCCCTGTAACCGAGCGGCTTCGGCGAGGAATTCATCTAAAGTCGAGAGGCCATAGCCCGTGGTAATGAGATCGGAAGTTATCCCCCATACATTTCCGCCATCGAGATTGATGTTGGCGACCGTTTTCGCGAGGGGAAACAACGGGTGTTGAGCATAAAATCTCGAACCTAGATAACCTTTTTCTTCCCCGGTCACGGCGATAAAGAGTATCGATCTTTTCGGCTTTTTAACCAGCCTTGCAAATCCTTTTGCAATATCGATCAATTGAGCGGTACCGGCCGCATTGTCCAGTGCCCCGTTGTAGATCTGGTCGCCCTTCAGGTTGGTATCTTTGCCGAGATGGTCCCAATGGGCTGAGTAGATCAAGTACTCATTCTTTAGTTTTGGATCAGAACCTTCGACCCGTGCAACAACATTTCGGCTTACTACGTTTCGGATCTTGCTTTTGACTGAGATGTTAGCTTTTGCATTTATTAAAATAGCTTTTCGATCGGGTTGGGACGCTTCCGTCTGCAACTTATCGAAATCCTGCCCGGCGAGTGAAAAAATACGGCGGGCGGCCCCAATTGTCATTAACCCGTTCACCAAAGGACCGGAATGGGGGTTCGATGGCTTCAGCCCGAAGCCTTCCATTTTTGCAAATGTCTGAAAAAGGGAATATGTTCTAGCCGTTTCCGGATCATAAACTACAAGAATTCCTGCGGCACCTCGTCTTGCAGCAATGTCGAATTTTGATTCCCGCGTCGAATAATATGTACGCGTATCGCCCTTAAAGAACGACGGATCGAGTTTATCCGGGTCACTTTCATGTGGCCTTGACGGTTCGCCGCTGAGGACAATGACTAGTTTGTCGCGGACATCGACCCCCTTGTAATCGTCCCATGCATAATCAGGAGCGACGATCCCAAAACCTGCGAAAACAACACCCGCGTTCCTAGCCGAGGCCATTGGCATAAGCGCCGGAAAATCATGAACGAAATCATCAAAAAACCTAAGTTCCGTGTTCCGCCCACCCGCCGAAATCTTAATCTTAGGAACAGTCTGATACCCGACCAATGGGACATTCTGGACAAAAGTTCCGTCTGGATTTCCCGGTTTCAGCCCTGCCCGTTTGAATCGGTCGACGAGATAATTAACTGTCAGAGTTTCGCCGATAGTTCCAACGTTTCTGCCTTCGAATTTGTCGGATGCCAGGACCCTGATATGCTGAAGGATGTCATTGGCCGTCACGCTCTTGAGAGCGGGCCCGAGAGTATTTAAAATTCGGGCCCGATCATCTGACTCCTGACCCGTAACCGGCAATACCCCTGCAAGTATCGCAACCAAAAGAAAGGCGACCTGTATCTTCTTAGTGATAATTAGACTCCTAGAATTAGCGCGTTGTTAGGACCAAGTGAACGACAATATTGGGATCCAGATGAAGCGTGTTGCCGATCGTCATCACCGTCGCGACGTCGATAATAATCTCTGCTTATTAGTCGCCAACAGCGGCGGCCCGGACGTTTTCGATCACTATTTTCATAATTTTAGCTCGTAAGGGGTTTGAGCGGGATAACAGATAAAGTCTAAAGACTTGGATTCTACAAACCCCTCGAAGCAATTGACGCAAGCGACCTCTCCGCTATTGGACTTCATGTGCTCTGTGTTTTGCTCGTCTGATATCGTCGCCCAGCAATAGAAACAATGATCGTGACGATTGGAGTCACTTAAAGCAAAAATTGCAGAACTCCATGTGAACGGGGCAAACATGAGTTCGATACGTTCTCCCCAAAATCCGTCTATTGCAACATAGTCTCGACCTTCAACCAGTAAATCCGTTGGCTCTTCTGGCCAAAAAAACCACCCATCCTCGGCCTTTGACCAACGTCCGTAAATAAATTGGAATGAGTCGATCAAAAAGCCAGCCCAATTATCGTCAATCCATTTATGCTTATCGCGAGTCGTTGAAGACAAGTGACCGAATAGATTCTGGCCATCCTCATCGGTCGATATTCTAACTAACGAAAAAACTGGAAAGTCTTCAAACATTTCTCGTAAATTATCCCTAACAAAGAGCGAGGCCCGAATCGAGTGCGCGAACAAGTTCGTCGACGTTGTCCTTGGTCGAATTGAGCATCATGCCGGTACGGATGACGTTGCCGTAGAGGCCGCCTTTTCCGATAAGGACGCCCTGGCGTCTTGTTTCTTCAAAAACGGTCAGGACTGCCTGAGGAGCGGGCTCTTTGGTCGTGCGGTCTTTGACGAGTTCGATGCCCTGCATCAG
>JAKOVX010000010.1 GCA_029781855.1 Acidobacteriota bacterium
GAGATGTGAATGGGATATCGGTTCCGTTCGACGATGGCAGCTTCATTTATCGCGTTCAAAGATACTATTCATATGAATTTGCCGGCAAGACGTTTGCCTATCAGGTTGAATACGAGTTTTTTGACGCCGATACGGGTGACGAAGTTGGGGCAACAACCGCCGCCTTTTATGTTGACGAAATAGGAAGCGGTACTTTTGGAATTGGCTGTGTAAAGGACTTTAAGTTGGATCGGCTGCCTGTTTGGGTCAAAAATCTCGCCTCAAAATAACATGATCAACTAGTCTTCCTCGCCTGTGACTGAACCGCCGTGATCGCGACGGCGTCGACGATGTCTTCGGCCTTGCAGCCGCGGGAGAGGTCGTTGCAGGGGCGGTCGAGGCCCTGGAGGATCGGGCCGATGGCGGTGCCGCCGGTCAGGCGTTCGGTGAGTTTGTAGGCAATGTTGCCGGAGTTGAGATCGGGGAAGATGAGTACGTTCGCACGGCCGGCGACGGGCGAGCCGGGAGCTTTTGAATTCGCGACGGACTGCACGAGCGCCGCGTCGGCCTGGAGTTCGCCGTCGATCGCGAGGTCGGGCATACGGACGCGAACGGTTTTGGTCGCTTCGATTATCTTGTCGAGAGACGGGTGTGTAGCACTTCCTTTGGTCGAGAACGAGAGCATCGCAACCCGCGGCTCGGCCCCGAGTAAAGCCCGGCACGAATCCGCCGAAGCGATCGCGATCTCAGCCAGCTGAGCAGCGTCCGGATCGATTACCACACCGCAATCCGCATAGATCATCGCACCGTTTTCGCCAAACTTCTTATCCGGCACGACCATCAGGAAAAAACTTGAAACGGTTTTGAATCCTGCTCGAACGCCAATACACCTGAGCGCGGCGGCGACCGTGTGAGCCGTGGTGTTCGTCGCTCCGGCGACCGAGCCGTCGGCCTTGCCTTCACGGACGAGGAGGTTGCCAAAATAGAGCGGATCTTTGACTGCCTGCTCGGCTTCCTCAAGCGTGACGCCTTTGGCCCGCCGCATCTGGTGATAAAGCGTCGCCATTTTGCCAAACTCGTGATGGTCCTTGCGGTGATCGAGGATCGACACGCCGTTGAGATTGGCCCCGGCCTGGGCGGCAAGCTCGCGGACCTTTTCTTCGTTGCCGATGACCGTGATCTTCGCGATCCTGTCACGCGAACACGCCGCGGCGGCTTCGATCGTGCGAACGTCGCCGCCCTCGGGCAGGATTATATGTTGGATGTCGGCGGCGGCCCGCTCTCTGATCTGCTGTAATATCATAGCCGTGCACTTGAATTTACCATACAACGAATCGGCGGCGAACTTGCACAAAGCACCGGTTGTTTCTAGACTGAAGGAAACCTACGAGGACAACGAGCGATGAGCAGAGAAAAAGAGCCGAAAACCAAGTTGAAACGACGCGAAAAGTCCGAGTTGAAGGGCAGAATGCGCAGCTTTTTGATGTTCCTGCCGAACATGGTCTTGCTGCTCGGCCGGCTTCTGAAAGATATCCGCGTTCCGACCGCCGAAAAAGCTCTCTTCGTCGCGGCCATCGTTTACGTCATTTCACCGCTTGATCTGATCCCGGACGTTTTCCCGTTCATCGGACAGGTTGACGACCTTTACGTTGTCGCTCTCGTGCTGCTGCGTCTGGTAAATCGGACCGACGAATCGGTGGTCCGCGAGCATTGGTCGGGCGGCGGCGACATTGTCGCACTAGCAGACTCGATCGCCAGCATCGCACCAAAATTCCTTCCAAAACGCGTCGCCCGCGTGATCACGTCGCGGGTTGAACTTGCTCCGGCCGGCCAGATATTAAAAGGGATCACCGACCGTGACGAGGCTGTTGTTCGCGAAATACAGGCCGATGAGATCGAACTCGATCCGCAATCGTCGTTTGCCAATTAGCCCGAGCCAATAAGCAGCATAATGTCGGCTGGCCTTGTCGCAAAAGACACGGCCTTTTATTTTTCGATTTTGACGTGGCCTTCTGGATTCGATCTGCCTTTGCGACTTTATTGTTGACAGTTCGCGAGAATACATCAGCATCAAATTGACGCAGCCGTTGGCGTTTTCGTTATAATGGGATACGTTCTCGAAAAGCCGACGATTTGAATTTTATGTTCGAACGCTATTCGGAGAGGTCCCGCCGGGTGATCTTCTTCGCCAGATATGAAGCTCTCCAATACGGTTCACCGGTAATTGCCCCTGAACACATTTTGCTTGGCCTGATGCGCGAGGATAAGACCATCGCAGCCAGGTTTTTCCCGTTTCGGCACGCTCTGAGCGTCGATACGATCCGAAAAGATGTCGAGGAGCGGATCGTACTCCGCGACCGGATACCGCAGTCAGCGGAATTGCACCTTTCGCCTGTCACGAAGCGAATTCTCTTTTACGCCAACGAGGAAAGCCGGCAGCTAAAGAATCGGCATATCGGCCCGGAGCATCTGCTCCTTGGTCTTGTCCGCGAAGAGAAATCGGTCGCAGCGGAGATTCTGTTCGGTTATGGGCTGAGGCTCCAGGACGTCCGCGATGAGATGTCGATGCAGAGCACCTCTCCCGGACTGATCCCGGCCGGTAAGGATACGTCGAAAGCACCGAACCTTTCCGAATTCACGCGTGATCTGACGGCTGAGGCAACCGAAGGGCGGCTCGATCCGCTCATTGGCCGTGAGGCCGAGATCGAACGCCTGATCGAGATCCTTTGCCGCCGTACGAAGAACAATCCGGTACTGATCGGTGAATCCGGCGTCGGCAAAACAGCGATAATTGAGGGCCTCGCCCAGCGGATCGTCGAACAAAATGTGCCGACGTTCCTTGAAAACAAACGCATCCTGTCGCTCGACCTGTCGCTTATCGTCGCCGGCACGAAGTACCGCGGCCAATTCGAGGAGCGGCTCAAGAAGATAATGGCGGAGCTCAAAGAGGCTCCCGAGAACATAGTCTTTATCGACGAGCTCCATACGCTCGTTGGTGCCGGCTCAGCGGAAGGTACTCTTGATGCCGCCAACATCCTCAAACCCGCTCTTTCGCGCGGTGAAATTCAATGCATCGGCGCAACCACGCCGTCCGAATATCGCAAGTCGATCGAAAAAGACCGTGCACTTGAACGGCGATTTCAGGCGATCAAGGTCGAACCCGCCACCGAGGCGGAGGCACTGGTCGTAATTCAGGGAATCGTCGAACGTTACGAAGCGTTCCACCAGATCCGTTACACCAAAGAAGCTCTCGAGACCGCCGTTCGGCAATCGAACCGCTACATTTCGGACCGCTTCCTCCCGGACAAGGCGATCGACGTCCTGGACGAAGCCGGTGCACGGGCGAAATTGCGGTATCAGCACGAAAATCGCGGCGAGCCGTCCTGGAAAGAGACCGTCGAGAACTGGAAGCGTGCCGCTGCGAACGAGGATCAGCTGATCTCGTATGAGCTGCGGACGCTCGAAGACTCGTTCTTCGCCGTCGAGGTGACTCGCGACGATGTCGAGGACGTCATTTCGCGTTGGACCGGCATCCCGATCACATCGATCAAACTCGAAGAGGCCGAAAAGCTGCTGAATATCGAGGCGACGCTTCACGACCGTATCGTTTCGCAGCGTCCGGCGATCTCTGCACTGGCACGGGCGATCCGCCGTTCACGTGCCGGACTGAAGAATCCAAGCCGGCCCGTCGGATCGTTTCTATTTCTAGGTCCGACCGGCGTCGGCAAGACCGAGGTAGCACGCACATTGGCCGAATATTTATTCGGATCCGAGCGGGCCCTCATTCGCTTCGATATGAGCGAGTTCATGGAGAAGCACTCGGTCTCGAAATTTATCGGCTCGCCTCCGGGATACGTCGGGCACGAGGAGGGCGGCCAACTGACCGAAAAGCTCCGCCGTTCTCCGTACGCGGTCGTTCTGTTCGACGAGATCGAAAAGGCCCATCCGGATCTGTTCAACGTGCTGCTTCAGGTTTTTGAGGACGGAATTTTGACCGACGCGCTTGGGCAGGTGATCGACTGCAAACACGCAATTTTTATCATGACCTCGAATCTGGGTGCCCGGATCATCCAGAAGAACGCGGCTTTCGGCTTTCGTGCGAATAACGACTCGTCGCGGGAAAAGATGGAGGAGCAGGTGATGGCAACCGTCAAGCAGACTTTTGCTCCTGAGTTCATCAACCGTCTCGACGAGATCGTCATCTTCGATGAACTCGCCGACGAAGACCTGCATAAGATCCTCGACCTCCAGATCGGCCACCTCAACCGGATCGTCGCCGGCCGGCAGCTAACGATAATTCTCTCGGACGAGGCAAAATCCTGGCTGATCGAAAAGACCTGTGCGGACCGCAAATACGGTGCCCGCCCGCTCAAACGAGCCTTGCAAAAATATGTCGAAGACGAACTTTCGGAAGCTCTGATCCAGGGCGAGGTTCGCGACGAGAGTTCGATCGAGGTATTTTGCGACGGCGATAAACTGGCGTTCCGGGCGACAAGGACTGACGGCTTGGATAATGAACTAATTCAAAAGGCCGAGTCACGATAACGGGTTCGGGGTTTCGTAAGAACTACGGCTGATCGAGAAAAGTGGCGCCGTCCCGGACCGAAACTCTTTTCATACCGAAAATATTTTTTTGTCGGCTCAAGGTAGCAACTCTCGCAAAATGCCTCGCATCTTAGAGGTTGGATTCGAGAGATGACGCTTGCAGCCTTTAGTGGCCGGTGAGCGATGAAGAGCAAGGGCAACGAACGGCGGGTTTCCTTTGTTTTGCTCGGATCCGGTTCACATAGTTCCTGCTAGAGTAAGCAGGCAGATGTTCACCGACACTTTCGGCCGTACCCAAGCCAACAAGCGTTTCGGCACATTCCCCCAATAGAACATTCAACCAGAATCGGAGACGTAGTTACGTGAGTACTCGTCTGCGTAGCGAAATGTAAGTATACGCTTGGTTCTATTGGCGGTAATGAAAGACAACCTACTACTCTCGAACATTCTACATCGGCCGGTCAGGTCATTGGTCAGCATCCTGGGTATCGGCCTAGGCGTATTGCTGATCATCGCGACAGTCGGCCTGGCGAACGGAACGCTTCGGAGCAATGCCCGCCGTGAGGCGAATGTGGGCGCTGAGATCATGGTGCGAGCCTCGGGCACGTTCGGGATGAGCGGCTCGGAACCTTTCCGGCTCCCGATCTCCACGGCGGGGCAGATCGCGAAGATCGACGGCGTCCAGAGCGTCGTTCCGATCGGGCAAAATCTCGATTCGGCGAGTGATAGCGAGACTGGCAGCCGACTGATCGACGGCATCGATTTTGACGCAATGTCCCGCCTCGCCGGCCTGCAGATCGTCGAAGGCCGGCCGTTGGGAGCAGACGGTGACGAGGCGATCGTCGATACCGCCTGGCAGGCACAAAAGGACATCAAGGTCGGCTCGACATTGAAGATATATGACAAGGACTTCACCGTGGTCGGCACTTTCGAACCGCCGAGCGGAGCACGAATAAAAATACCTCTAAAGCGAATGCAGCATCAGCTCTCGCCCGATGCTGACAATTGCACGATGCTCCTGGTAAAGGTAAAGAATCCCGACCAGGAAAATGCGGTCGCCAAGAGTATCGCCAGCCAATTTCCAAACAATCAGGTGATATTCACAAGGGATTTCGAGGAGCTTTACGTCCACGCTATTCCTGCGATCGATGTATTCCTTAACGTCGTGATCGGTGTCGCCGCCGTGATCGGAACTCTCGTCATATTGCTGACAATGTACACGACCGTCACCGAGCGGACGCGTCAGATCGGAATACTAAAATCACTCGGCATGTCGAAATTTGATATCGCACGCCTGATCACGAAAGAGGCTCTCCTGATCAGCCTGTTTGGAGTGATCACCGGGGTCGTGATGGCGTTGCCGCTGCCGTTCGTCCTCGCAAAGACGTCGTCCTCAATGCAAGTCTCATTCGAACTCAAATGGGTGATCCTGACCCTGGCCGGCGGACTGGCTGGCGGAGCCATCGGAGCACTATACCCGGCGATCAGGGCGGCGCGCATGGAAGCTGTAGATGCACTTAGTCACGAATAGATACCGACTCTCGAACTTCAGTAGTAAACAGAAGGAGGCCCGTCTGCGGGCGTAGAACACGAATGTGCGGAATCGTTGGTTGGGCAAACATTGACCCGAATTTAGAAGCGGATGGTCGCGATAACGCGGCGATCCTGCATGCAATGTGTTCGCGTATCGAGCACCGCGGCCCTGATTCGGAAGGGGCGTTCCTTACGAACTCAGCCGCACTCGGTATCCGGCGCCTTGCCGTGATCGATCTCACGACCGGCGAGCAGCCTTTTTTTAATGAAGACAGGACAGTAGCCACCGTCCTTAACGGCGAGATCTACAATTATCGAGAACTTCGTTCCGACCTGATCACCCGCGGCCACCGTCTGCTTTCGAACTCCGACACGGAGGTTCTGCCTCATCTTTACGAAGAATCGGGACCACAGATGGTCGAGAAATTGAACGGGATGTTTGCATTCGCCACTTGGGACGAGAAACGTAAACGGCTCTTCATCGTGCGCGACCGCTTCGGCAAGAAACCGCTTTACTATGGCGTTTTTGGCGGCAAGTTGATCTTTGCGTCTGAGCTAAAAGCACTTATCGCCCACCCTGACGTCGAAACACGTCTTAGCCTGCATGCTCTGCGGCAGTATCTTGCCTTTGATTACATTCCGGCACCGTTTTCGATCTACGAAGGGATTTACAAGCTGCCGGCTGCTCATCACCTTACGCTCGAACGCGGCGAGATCAAGATCGAGCAATACTGGGACTTAAATTACAAAAAGAGGTTGCCCTACCCGACCATCGAGGCCGCGGCCGACGAACTCAGTTCCCTGATAGCCGATTCAACAAAAATGCGGATGATCGCGGACGTTCCGCTCGGCGTGCTGCTCAGCGGCGGCGTAGATTCGTCGTGCATCGCCGCGTTTGCCCAGCGGTTTTCAGAGAAGCCGGTTAAGACGTTTTGTATAGGATTTGAAGAAGCCTCGTTCGATGAATCTGACCGTGCCCGACAGGTTGCAAAGCATCTCGGAACTGAGCATCACGAAGATCGGCTAAGCGTACAGCGTGCGGCCGATCTAATTCCCGAGATCGCCGGATGGCTCGATGAACCGATGGCGGATTCGTCTATCCTTCCGACATTTCTGCTTTCGCGATTTGTTCGTTCAGAGGTAACGGTCGCCCTCGGCGGCGACGGTGCTGACGAGATCTTTGGCGGTTACCCGACATACCTAGCTCACAAAGTCGCCGAACGCTACGAAAAGATCCCGAATTTTTTGCGGCGGAACTTGATCGAGAACGCGGTAAACCGCCTGCCTTCAGGCAATAGAAATATGACGTTCGATTTCCTGGCAAAACGCTTTTTTCGCTCGCTCTCGAACAAGGACCCTATTTCCCGACATTTGTCGTTTTTCGGATCGTTTACCAATGACGAATTTGACGGGCTTTTGACCGATTCCGTTAACTCTCAGTCCGGTACCGATATTTACGCCGAGGCCCGGGACTTGGCCCTTCGATGTGAATTCGACACTGCTCTCGAATCAGACAATGTTGTCGAGCGAATGCAGTTCCTGGATATGAAGTTTTACCTCGCCGAAGACATCATGACCAAGGTCGACCGTGCGAGCATGGCCGCGTCGCTGGAGGTTCGATCGCCTTACCTCGATCGCCGGATAGTTGAATTTGCTGCGGCGCTGCCGCGTGATTTCAAGCTAAATTGCGCGACGCCAAAATTCCTCTTCGGCCGAACCGGAAAACGCGTGTTGAAGATGGCCGCCGCCCCACTGCTTCCCGAATCGATAATTAACCGGAAGAAGAGCGGCTTTGTGATACCGCTCGCCGGGTGGCTGCGAGGGAGGCTTAATCCGCTCATTCGGGACATGCTTGCCGCGGACCGGATCGCGGCTCAGGGACTTTTCAATCCGGTTTATGTGCAGAAACTACTTCGTGAACACGAATCAGGCAAACTGGATCACGCGAAAACTATATGGTCATTGTTGGTCTTCCAGATATGGATGGAAAATTTTGGCCCGTCGCGTGCAGTTAATTCGGCGACCAACACAAACGTCGTTCCCGAACTGATAGCAAAAGCAGCGTAGAATCTCATTTTCTCGAAGTATGCATTATTTCGGCTTGCATGCGGGTCACATGCTGATTCGGTCTGGTAGAATTGTTAACGGATGCCGAATAGTATGTACCGCAGAGCGAAGTTTGTTGAGATCCTTCACGAGATACGCCAGGAGATGGCACACGAGGCCGACTATGACGTTGACCTGTTTGCCGAACTCGCTCGCACAGGCAATCCGGCCGTCACGTCCCGCAAACGGAAAAAACTCTCGGTTCGAGACGAAGTTCCGGAAACGGAAACCGCAGCCGACACTTTGCGTTTGGACAGTTCCGCCAGGGAAGATTGACTATACTTTCTGTTTGTTTATTTCGAACTAACCTGATTAAATAACGACCTAAATAGGTTCCGAAATTTGCGGCGATCGGAGATAATCCGCCGACGGCCTCCTTTGATCACGATGATCCGTTATGTGCTGGCAATCAGTTTCGTTTTGACAGTTATTGTCGCCTCGGGGTCATTGTTTTTCCCCGATTACTGGATCCACCGGTACGACGCGTTGATCGAACGCCAGGCGCGGGTCTATCGCCTCGACGACAAATTGGTCTGGAGCATCATTTACGAGGAGACCTATTTTCGGGCCTGGAAATTAGGGAACGCCGACGAGGTCGGTTTGATGCAGGTAACGCCGGCGGTCGCACGCCAGTGGGCGAAGGAAACGGGACTGAAGGAGTTTGAAAAACAGGCGAGCGAAAATCTAAGGCAGTTTCTTTCCGACCCTGAGCGAAATATCCAGATCGGCTGCTGGTATCTGGAGAAGGTCCGCGAGCAGTACCGTGGGCGGCAGGCTGAGACGGCCATGTCGCTCGCCGCATACAACGCGGGCCCGAGCCGAGTGGACGAATGGACGCGCGACGCAGATGCGGCGACGATGTCCGAATCGGATTTTGTTGCCCGAATAAATATTCCATCTACCCGTTCGTACGTAACTTCGATCCTCGATCGATATCGCACCACTCAAAAGCCGATCTCCGGATGAAACTTCTCCTCGCCGATCACATTCTACCTATCTCGTCGGACCCGATAATCGGAGGCGCGGTTGTCATCGATGGCGAACGGATCGTCGAGGTTGGATCCGCGGGAGATCTGACAGCGAAATACACCGCGGCCGAGATAACGAATTTTGGTACCGCCGCGATCCTGCCGGGTTTTGTAAATTGCCACTCGCATCTCGAGATCACATCGATGCGCGGCGCGCTGGACGAGGTCGAACACGATTTTCGTTCATGGCTGCTGCGGCTGAATTCGAGTCGGGCCGAAATGTCGGACTCAGACATCGAGGCGTCGGCCCTTCTGGGCGCCCGGGAAGGTGCCCAGGCGGGTGTCACGTGCTTCGGTGATATTGGACGGATGGGCCATGCGGGATTGAAAGCTCTCACAAAAACCGGACTTCGCGGGATCGTTTATCAGGAGACCGAATTCTCGCCGGATAACCGTACAGCAGCTCAGGATTTCCAGGCACTTGGCGCGAAATTTGAGAAGCTGAAGGCGGAAGAGACCGATCTGGTCGGCGTCGGCCTGTCGCCGCATTCACCATATACGGTCAGTTCACAGCTCTTCGAGATGATAGCCCAATATTCGATAATTAATCGTATACCGTTGACGATCCACGCCGCCGAATCCGATCACGAAGTTGAACTCCTTACACGCGGAACCGGCTTTTTTACAGAGGTTTACGAGAAGTTTGACGTCGAATGGCACAGCCCACACAGTTCGCCTATCGAATATCTCGAACGCCTCGGCGTCCTCTCAGCCCAGCCGCTGCTTGCCCACTGCGTAAAGGTCTCAGATGAAGATATTCGGCGGATCTCGAATTATGGTGCGGCCGTCGCACATTGCCCGAAATCGAACGCCAAATTCGGCCACGGGTACGCCCCGTTCGAACGGTTTCGGGATGCCGGCATTGCCGTCGGCCTCGGCAGCGATTCCGTCGCCAGCAATAATGTTTGCGATCTGTTCGAAGAAGCGCGGTTCGCGGCATTGGCGGCCCGAAATCGTGAAGGTTCGCAACGGTTCGTCTCCGCCCGGGAAGTGCTCGTGGCGGCAACACTCGGCGGAGCCAGGGCCCTCGGGCTCGACGATTTGATCGGCACGCTCGAACCGGGTAAACAAGCCGACATCGCTGTTGTCTCGCTCGACAACATCGCCCAGCATCCGGTCACCGACGTTCACGCCGCGTTGGTTTTCTCCTCGAACGCCCGCGACGTTGTGATGACGATCGTGGCGGGCAACACTGTACATCTATCGTCAAATTAATTACTAAAATTTTCGCTCATTTTTTCTAGAAATTCGAGTTAATATAGCCTCGGAGGAGGAGTGCATCCCAGCTCTGTAATTGTAGGATCATGAAAAAAATATTCTTTGCTCAGGTATTGATCGCGACCGTATTTGCCATCTCGGCATTTTCACAGACCCTTTTTGACACCGGCCTTAAACAGTACGATGCCAAGCAATATGACGCTGCCATAGCTACGTTCAAGCAAGTTGTCGCGGCATCGCCGTCTAATTACTCCGCTTTGTACAATATCGGACTTTGTTATTACAACCTTGAGAATTACAACAGCGCGGTCGACTATTTCAGGCGGGCCATCGCCATTAAAGCCGACTACGTCGCGGCGTATACGCAGCTCGGCAATGCCCTCGACTATTTGGACAATTACAGCGAAGCGATCGCAGCCTATGAGCACGCCATCCAGTATGACCCGAACAACGCAAACGCCTATTTCGAGCTTGGCGTAGCGCATTATCGAAAGAAGTTATATCAGGAGGCGATCAAGGCGTTTACGAGTGCGATCCGCCTCGATCCGGGCCGCCCGGACACCCATTACCGGATCGCCCTGTGTTACAACGCTCTAAAGCGGACCGGCGACGCCCAGAGCGAGTTTGAGAAAGCGGTTTCTTTGGGCATTCGTAACGGCTACGCGCAGTATGAACTCGGCAAGATCTATAATGACCAGGGCAAGACTGACGATGCGATAAGGATCCTAACTTCGGCGATACAACTGAAGGACGACCTCGTTGATGCACATCTTGAACTCGGCAATTCGTATTACAACTCGAACCGGCCCAACGAAGCGATTCCGCAGTACAAGCGCGCGACCGAGCTATCGCCTAAGAGCGTCACGGCAAGCCTGTATCTAGCCGACGCGTATCTCAACGCCAAGCGCTATGACGAAGCTATCCCGATTTACATTAGAACGATCGGGCTCGACCCCAAGAAAGCCGAGGCATTTTACGGCCTGGGGTTGACGTATTACAACCTCAAGGAAAAGCAACTTGTCCAACAGCAATATGACAAGTTGCGACCGCTCGACAGTGAACTTGCCGCTAAACTGCTCGGGTTTCTGAACAAAATGCCATGAAGGGACCAAACACAAAAAAGGGAGCGTAAAGCTCCCCTTATTGCCGTTCCAACCGCGTTCTACCGCGGGACGACGTCGTATTCCGGCTTCGGCACGCCCATCAGCCATTTGTCGAACCAGCCGACTATGTGTTGAAGCCGCTCGATCCGGTGCCACGGCTGACCGGACCGTGACAATTCGTGCGACTCGTTCGGAAAACGCACCATCACGGTAGGTATCTTGCGGTATTTCAATGCCCGGAACATGTCCTCGCCGCCACCCGTCGGCGGCGTCCTGTAATCGGCCTCACCGAGGATGAACATCATCGGTGTCGTCACATTCTTGATATATGTGATTGGCGAACGGTCCTTAAAACCATCGACATCCTCGAACGGCGGGCCCTTAAACCAGGACGGCTCGAACAGCGTGAAATCGGCCGTGTACCACCAGTTTGCCCAATCTGAAATATCGCGCTGCGCG
Organism: Acidobacteriota bacterium; assembly: GCA_029781855.1. Lineage (GTDB taxonomy): Bacteria > Acidobacteriota > Blastocatellia > Pyrinomonadales > Pyrinomonadaceae > OLB17. The sequence continues at coordinate 11,972 of JAKOVX010000010.1, forward strand.
ACTGCCGCTTTGAACCGCTGCGTCTGGGTCACGGTCCAGTTCGTCAACAGTCCGCCGCCGCTGCCGCCGGTGACCCCGAGCTTTTCCGTGTCGATGTAGCCGCGTTTAATGACCTCGTCAACGCCCGCCATCAGGTCTTTGTAATCGTCGCCGGGATACTTGTACTGAATGATGTTGCCGAAATCCTGCCCGTAGGTCGTGCTCCCGCGCGGGTTCGGATACAAGACGACGTAGCCCTTGGCCGCCATCCATTGAAACTCGTGGTCAAAGACATAACCGTAAGCTGTATGCGGGCCGCCATGGATATTCAGGATCAGCGGATATTTCTTGCTCGGGTCGAAATCGGGCGGCTTTTGCACCCACGCCTGTATCTTCTTACCGTCAAAGCTCGTGTACCAGATCTCCTCTGGCTCGGTCAGGTTAAGCTTCGCGAAGAGATCGCCGTTCGCTCGCGTTAGCTGGACGGCCGTTTTCTTTTTAAGGTCCTGAACCCATATATCGCCAATGCTCGTCGGGGTCGACACAGAATAAACGAGCTTCGCCGCGTCCGGCGTTGATCGAAGTGACGAGACGGCCTGGTTGCCAGTCGTCACATCGGTCTCCTTTCCGGTCGAGGCGTCAAATTGGCCGATATTCGCTCTTCCCTCTTTTGCATAAACCAGAGTGATCGCCTTTCCGTCGGGCGACCAGATCGGACCGCCTCCGCCTCCGCCGCGGGGAGGGGCATTATCGCCGCCGACGCCGCTTCCGACATCGTAATCAAATCCCGCGGTCAGATTTCTCGGCTGGGCATTCCGTTCGATATCGAGCACCCAGAGGTCGGGCTGCGTATACGAATTGACAGGCTTGTTCGGCGAACCGACGAAGGCGAACCGCTTGCCGTCCGGACTGAGCGATAGTGCCCCGCCGCTGACGTCAAACGACGTGATCTTGACAGGTTCGCCGCCGGTTGCGGACACCGAATAGACCGTCGTTGGCTGAAGTTGATAATAAGGTTCGGCGACTCTATCGGAGGTGAAAAAGACCGTCGAACCGTCCTTCGACCAGTTGAAATCGCCTTCGCTGAACTGCCCGCTTGTGATCTGTTTTGGGGTGACCTTGTCTTCGGGTGTCGTCGGTGCCGACACGATCCAGAGATGCTGCGGGTGCGTGAAGTCGAGGTAGCCGGCGCCGTTCGACCGGTAAACGGCACGGGTAATAACGCGAACATCGCTGACATGCTCACCCGGCGTTTTCTTGTCCTGCTTCGCCAGGTCTTCGGGGCTGGTTCCGCTGCCGAACGCTATCCACTTGCCGTCCGGCGACCAGATCGGGCCGCCAGCCCCTTTGATCAGGCTGGTGAACTGCCACGAATCCCCGCCCGCCATCGACAGCATAAATAGCTGCGGTGCATCCGGTTTGCCGTCCTTTTCCGTGAGGCGGACAAATGCCAGGTATTTGCCATCGGGCGACCATCGCGGTGACCCGTCGCGGTTACCGCTTGTGATCCGATGAGGTTCCTCATTGCCGCTTGCCGGAACGGCCCATATCGACGTATCGTAGCCGTCTTTTTTGGCGTTGACGGTCACCCTGACAAACGCGACCATCGATCCGTCGGGTGATATCTGCGGGTCGGCGACCCAGGTGAAGTCGAAAAGGTCAGTTTCGGCTATGCTTCGCTTCTGAGCCGAGGCGGCTACCGAAAGGACGAGCAAGACCACGGACAGGCGTACAAGTATTTTCCGCATACATTCTCCGTAAGGTTCGTTGATTCGAACCTAGTATACGGAAAGAGGAGCGGTTTGGTTACCCGAGACCAAAAAAATCTATTTTGGCAGCCCGGCAGCGGATCTCAGCTCTCGCAACAGGTCCGCCTGCGTCCAATCGTTGCCCGGAATGATCTTCACGACCTTGCCGTCCGGACCGATCACAGCCGTTCGGAGCGAATGGTTGATTTTTGTCTTATCGGTCGGGTCAACTTCATATCGCAAACCGAAAAAGTCCGCGATCTTTCGCACTTCTTCATCCTTGCCGACCGCCAATTGCCACACGCCGAATTGATACTTCGAGTCGTTGCCCATGTACCCGATGCCATACGACCGCAGTTTTGCCGGCGTGTCGTTCGCCGGGTCGAACGAGATGCTTAGCAGACGGAGCTTTTCCTTGAGCACCGGATCAGCCTCGATCTGCCGCGTAAGGTCGCTGAAATTGGTCGACATCCTGATGCAGTAATCCGGCAGCGGGCATTTCGCGTAGATGAACGTCAGCGCGAATGCCTTGCCTTCGAAATCCTTGACCGAGATCTTTTTCCCGTCTTGATTGGTCAGAGAAAAATCCGGGACCGGCTTGCCGACCTGAGCAAAATTCTCATTTACGGGCGGCGCCGGATTGTTCGGGTCCGGTGCCGACAGGATGCCGATCTTTTCGATCCAGAACGGATCCTTGGCTCCGTTGTCTACAACCAGTTCGCCGCGGATCTCCGATCCGGGGACCATGTCGTCCCACACCCAATCTTCGTGGACCGGGAAATCCATGGTCATCGCTTCCATAAATCCGGGGATGTCGTCGTGCTCCAGCTTGACCTTTTTGTTCGCCTTATCGACCGAGATCACCTTGCCCTTGATCGGGTAGCGCTTCGCGTTCGCCGATGCCGAATTCGAAGCTGAGTTAGCGTTACCGGTCGCGGAATTACGTTGGCAGGAAGTAAATAGAAAAGCGAAAATGAGCGAGAATATGATAATGCGCATATATTTTTTGACTACGAGATATCCCGATTTTAGCAAAGTTGTTCAGTATGCGATAAGATTCGGTTACGATTTATGTCTGCAAATTTGTTAAGAGGAAAACCGATAGCTGACGCCATCAAGTCAGAAGTTGAGGCGGAAGTCGCGGAAATTCGGGCATCGCACGGATTTTCCCCATGCCTCGCAGTAGTTAGGGTTGGCGAGGATCCCGCGTCCGCCGTATATGTTGGCAGCAAGGTGAAGACCGCCGAAGAGCTCGGCATCATATCGGAGCATCTTCACTTCCCCGCTGAGACGCCGCACGAAAAGATCGTCGATGTCGTCAAGGCCTTGAATGCTCGTGACGATGTGGACGGAATACTCGTTCAACTCCCGCTGCCGAAACACATCGATGAAAGAACGGTGCTTGAACTGATCGACCCCGAAAAGGACGTGGACGGTTTTCACCCGGTTAACGCCGGGCGTCTGATGCAGGGACACGAGGCATTGACGCCGTGCACGCCGGCCGGAGTGATCGAGGTCCTGAAACGATCGGGCATCGCTATTGCGGGTAAGAACGCGGTCGTCGTCGGCCGTAGCAACATCGTCGGAAAACCGATGGCGATGTTGCTGCTGCAGGAAAACGCAACGGTCACGATCTGTCATTCGCGAACGGCGAATCTGGCCGATGTCTGTTCTCGAGCCGACATTTTGGTCGCCGCGATCGGGCGGGCGGGATTTATCAAAGCCGAACACATTGGCGAAGGCTCGACGGTGATCGACGTCGGGATCAATAATGTCTCCGACCCTGCGTTCGCCCGCGAGCTTTTCGGTCCCGATGACCTCGAAAAACGGCTCGGTGTCATTGAAAACCGCGGATTTACTTTGGTTGGGGACGTCAATCCGAAAGACGCGATGGAAAAGGCTGCGAACTTCACCCCGGTCCCAGGCGGGATCGGCCTTCTGACCGTCGCGATGCTGATGAAGAATACGGTCACCGCCGCGAAGATGAGGCGAAAACTGTGACCGAACAAAAATATGAACTTTGAAGAATATCAATCGGCTGCCTGCAAAACTGCTCTTTATCCGCGTCGGCTTGAGAATATCGAGTACCCGACGCTCGGGCTTGCCGGCGAGGCCGGCGAGGTGGCAAACATCGTCAAAAAGATCCAACGCGATCACGGCGGCGTGATGAACGAAGAGATACGCACAAAGCTCAAGGACGAACTCGGCGATGTTCTCTGGTACATTTCGGCGTGCGCCGACGAGCTTGACCTGACGCTGACCGAGATCGCCGAATACAACGTTGAAAAACTCGCAAAACGCCACGGCGGGTGATCAATTATGTTGACCGTCGGCCTGACCGGATCGATCGCTGTCGGCAAATCGCACGTTTGCCGCGTCCTGAGTGAGGCGGGTTTGCACGTCCTCGACGCGGACCAAACCGCACGTGAGGTTGTTGCCGCAGGCACCGACGGGCTCGCTGAGATCGTTCGGAATTTTGGCGATGACGTCCTCCAGCCAGACGGCGAACTCGATCGCAAGAAGCTCGGTGCCATTATTTTCGGCGACCCGACAAAACGCGAATTGCTGAACTCGATCGTCCATCCACGTGTCATTTCCGCTCAGAACGACTGGATCGAAAAGCTTGAGAAGAGCGACCCGAACGGCATCGCCGTGATCGACGCCGCGCTGATGATCGAGTCGGGCGGATATAAGCGTTTTCCGGAAATAATTGTTGTCTGGTGCGAACCTGAGATACAATTAGAACGCCTGATGCGACGCGATCATCTCAGTGAAGGCGAAGCAAAACAACGCATCGCCGCACAGATGCCGCAGGAAGAGAAAATGCGATTCGCCGATCATCTGATCGACACTTCGGGCAGTTTAGAGGAAACTCGCGGAAAGGTGCTGAAACTGGTTGAGCATCTGCGAGAACTGGCAAACGAAAAAGATGACAATTGATAAGAAATTATTCGGTGGACGTGGAGCAAAGTTATTCGCTCTTCGTGTGACCGGATCATTCTTTTTGGTTGCCGCGACCCTTTTCGCTGGTTCATGTGCGGAACTTAAACGCCCTGAGACAGAACCTTTCTTTGCGGAAACCCCGCCGCCGCCACAACAGGAATTCAGATGGAGCAACGGAAAGACGCCTAAGAGTTTTGACCCGGCCCGCGCCGCGGCTCCGCCGGAAACAGACATTGTCCGTGCCGTTTACGACGGGCTGACGGACCTTGACCCTAAATCACTAAAAGCTGTTCCCGGCATTGCCGAGAAATGGGAATCGTCCCCCGATCTTCGGACCTGGACATTCCATCTCCGCAAGGACGCCCGCTGGTCAAACGGCGAGCCTGTGACCGCCGGTGATTTTGTTAGTTCGTGGAAACGGCTCGTCGGATTGAAAGACAAAGTTGCCAACCCATTTCTCTTTCAGAATATCGTTGGAATGAAGGAAAAGGCTGTATCGACGGAGCATCAAAGCGACGATCCAACCGACTTCGTTCACGATGCGTCACCGGACCTGCGAACGCCATTTCGGAAAATACAGCCGGAGCCCAATTCGGCAGCGAGTTCGCAGCCTTCACCTCACGCGGCATCGCAACCGCCGTCCGCAGACGATTTGGCTGCCCGCAAGGACGCCGCGAAATTCGGAGCTGAGGCCGTAGACGACTTGACGTTGAAAGTGTCTCTCGAATCACCCGACAAGGATTTCCCGCAGTTGGTAGCGAACCCCATTTTTAGGCCGGTTTACGGCGATGGCAAGGAATTTGACATGCCCGGCCTTGATGCTGCCCTCGTAACGAACGGGGCGTTCAAAATTACGTCCGCGGACAACAGTGCGGTCATCGTCGAACGCTCCGACAATTACTGGAACCGACAGTCGGTCGGTTTGGAGCGAGTTCGCTTTGTGTCGATGGATTCGCCCGAAAAGGCGCTTGAAGCTTATCGGGCCGGCACCATCGACGCTGTTTCGAACGCGGAATTTGAGCCGCTTGCGCTGAAGTTGCTTACACCGTTTGACGATTTCCGCCGATCGACACATAGTGCCCTGAATTTTTACGAGGTCAATCCGAAAAATGCGCCCTTCAGCGATCGAAGGGTCCGCGAGGCACTTGCTATTTCGATCGACCGGGTTCGCCTGACGGAAGGTGAGCTCGAAGGTTCCACTCAGCCGGCCTATTCGTTTTTACCGCTTGGTGAACCGAATACGAAGGAATTGTCCTTAGATGTTGTTCGTGCAAAAGATCTGATGGCGAAGGCCGGCTATGAAAACGGCAAAGACTTCCCGCAGATAAGGCTCGTTATCAACCGTAACGACACCCAGCAGCGGGTCGCCAAGACCGTAGCAAAGATGTGGAAAGACAACCTGAATGTCGACACTCAGGTCATTGTAAAAGAGTCGTCAGAAATGGAGAAGATCCGGACGGACGGTGATTTTGACCTAATTCGCCGCGGAGCCGTAATGCCGACGCCGGATGAGTTTGTCAGCCTTACGTCTGTTTTCGGCCCGCTGAAAGGGTCGTCCGCCGAAGCCGGAAGGAACCTGAAGAAAGAAGAATTATCGGCTGATCTTCGTTCGGAACAGAAACCTCCCCAGGAAACACGGCCTTTGGGCGGCCCAAGTGACAAAGAAGAATTGATACCGGGCATTAAGCCGAAGAAGATGCCGACTCCGGAACCGACGCCCAGCGAAGAAAATTCCATCTTTGATATCTTCGCTATACCGCTCTATTTTCCGACGAGTTATTCGCTGGTCAAGCCGTACGTCCAAGGATTCGAAATGAACGGCCTGGACGCTCCATCGCTAAAAGAAGTGACCATCGACAACACCTGGCAACCCAAAGCGACACGCGGCGAATCGTAAGGAAAGCTTGCAATTACAGCAATTTGCATATAAGTTTTTCTTGCTCGCATTTAAGTAGCCCCGCCTTGGGGTCCTTCGACCGAAACAGTTTTGGAGTTCACAATATGGCAGAAAGTCGATTCGGCCGGTCTAAGATATTATTCACCTTTATCGTTTTATGTTCGCTTTCCGCCGGCTGCCTGACATCCGCTAACAGTCGGTATTTCGGCGAGACCACCCCGCCGAAAGATAATATCCTTCGATATGTCTCGGGCGGCGAGATCGAATCGCTTGACCCGCCGGTTACTAACAGTCAGCCCGACGCCCGGATCATGTTCGCTTTGTACGAGGGACTGGTCGAGATCCACCCGAAGACATTGGAACCGATCCCGGGGATCGCCGAAAGTTGGGAAACAGGCCCCGATGGGACCCAGTATCTGTTTCACCTCCGTAAAAACGCGAAGTTCTCAAACGGCGATCCGATCACGGCCAAGGATTTCGTTTACTCATTTCGAAGAGGCTTTTCACCGGCATTGGCATCACGTAACGCTTATCTTGGTTACTACATAAAGTACTCCGAGGCATATAACTCCGACCGTTCTTTCGTAAAAGACAAGTCCGGCAATTTTCTGTTAAAAGCAGATCTCGAACCAAAGAAGGATGGTGGTCAGGTCACAGAACCTGCCGCAGCCCAGTCTACGGGTTTTGGTGCCGATACGGAATTCAACAAATACATCAAAGGCCCCGAACGTCTAACGGTTCCCTCGGACAAGAAGGAGCGAGATGCTCTGCTGGCAAAGGACGCTAAACTGAGCGCTGCCGTTCAGGGCAAGGAATTTGTACCGGTGAAGCCTGAGGATATTGGTGTCGAAGCGATCGATGATTACACGTTTCGCCTGACGCTGTATCAGCCGGCCCCATTTTTCCTCGGACTGTTGAGCCATCAGTATTTTAGGGTCGTTCCGGAGAAGGTCATCGAAAAATACGGCGATCAATGGACGCGCACCGAGAATATCGTCACGTCCGGCCCATTCAAACTGGCGGTCCATCGCCCGTACGATGTGTTGAAGGTCGTCCGGGACCCAAACTACTGGGACGCGGCAAACGTAAAACTCGATGGCATCGAGTTCTATCCGCTTGATGAAGCTACGACGATGATGAACCTCTACAAAGCAGGTTCGGTCGATGCTCTATACAACCACACCGTCCCGGCGGCATGGTTCGACGAGATCAAGCAATTCACGGCCGAATACTCGCTGCAGCCGGAAGTTGCTGATGAGTTCTATGTAATTAACGTCAAAAGGCCTCCGATGGATAACGTAAAGGTGCGAAAGGCCTTCGCCCTCGCCATCGATCGGGTGTCGCTTGCCAAATTCAGAAAGACACTGAAGCCGTTAGTCGATATGACGCCGGAGGGAATCTTTCCGAAGTATGAAGAGGTTCGTGAAAAGGTCTATTCCGAGGAATTGAAGAAGCAAGGAAGTTCGCTCGAAGAGTGGAAAGCTCGAATTTTCGAACCGGAAAAGGCACGAAAACTTCTAACTGAGGCAGGGTTTCCCGTAACGCCGAGCGGCGACGGGTTTGCATGCCCTAGCTTCCCGGTCGACAAAGTGAACATCACGTACAACACGGCCGAAAGCAACAAGGCTGTCGCGGAATTTATCCAGGCACAATGGAAACAGAATCTCGGGATCACCGTACCGTTGAAGAACATGGAATTCCGGACGTACCTGCCGCTGTTGAACAAAGTCGATTACGATGGATTCGCGCGTAAGGGCTGGGTAGGTGATTATATGGATCCCTATACGTTCCTGAGCCTTTACTATTCCGAAAATAACGAGGGCTCGACTGGTTGGTGGGACCCGAAATTTGACAAGATGCTTGACGATGCCAACAAGACAGTCGATACACAGAAGCGGTTTGAAATGCTTGCTAAGGCCGAACTGTACGTGATGCAGCAGCAGATCATTATTCCACTCGGGACGAACACGACGAGCTGGATGAAGAAGCCCTACGTTAAGGGAATGTACCCAAATCCCGGCACGCTTTTCCCGTGGAAGTTCGTTTATATCGAGCCTGATCCTAGTAAGTGGACTACGGACATGGACACTATTATGAAGGACGACGATCCGGTCGTGACTGCCCAACTGGCTCAATTGACCGCTTCGCAGGACGCCATGGAAAGATCAAAGGCGACGAAGGCAGAATAATTCGAAAACGATAAAATGCTAAGTTTCATACTCCGCAGGCTCTTGATCATTATCCCGATGGCGTTGCTCGTCGTAACGCTCACCTGGGGTCTGATCCGAATTGCACCCGGCAACTTCTATTCGTCAGAAAAGAAGCTGCCGCCGGCCATCGAAGAGAACATCAGGAAGAAATATGGACTCGACAAGCCGTGGTACCAGCAGTACGGGATAATGATATTCAATGTCGTTAAACTCGATTTCGGAAATTCTCTTAAGTATCAGGGACAATCGGTGAACGAAATAATCGGTCGTCACTTGCCGTATTCGGCGACGATCGGGATTCTCGCTTATTTGCTGGCGCTGGTTGTCGGACTCTCTGCGGGAATTATCGCCGCGTTGAAACAAAATTCGATCTGGGATTACGGTTCGATGGCCTTGGCAATGCTGGGGTTGTCGGTGCCGAACTTTGTCTTTGGCCCCATACTCGTTCTGTTTTTCGCTCTTGGTCTGTACTGGTTCCCGCCGGCAAGGTGGGGCGGATTTGGGAACGTCGTTCTGCCGGTGATCACGCTCTCCGCGATCTACGCTGCCTATATTGCTCGACTGACGCGTGCCGGAATGCTGGAGGTCATGCGTTCCGACTACATTCGTACGGCGCGGGCCAAGGGGCTGGACGAAAAGACCGTATTGATAAAGCACGCCCTTCGCGGCGGTATCATTCCGGTCGTCTCGTTCACCGGCCCAGCTCTTGCGGGATTGCTTGCCGGAACCGTGGTGGTCGAAAGAGTTTTCGCGATTCCCGGACTTGGAAATATCTTTATTCAATCGGTGCTCAATCGTGACGAGCCGCTGACGCTCGGGATCGTGGCGTTTCTTTCGATCTTGATCATGATCTTTAACCTGGCGGTCGATATTTCGTACGGATTCCTCGATCCGCGGATCCGCTACGAATAGTCGCACCGCCGTGAAACGCGTTTTTCGGGCACGTCCGACTCACAGATTCTTATGGCAAATGAAGTAGAGATCGTCAAAGGAGCTTCGCTATGGCAGGACGCATGGAAGCGCCTGCTCAAAAATAAGCTCGCCGTTTTCGGCCTCGTCGTGATGGCGATCATGGCTTTCGCGGTGATCTTCGGCCCGATGATCTTGTATTGGGCGACAGGATTTACAGCCGACGGCATTCCTGAGAACGGCGACCTGATCAAATCATTTCCGCCGTCGCTATTACATCCGATGGGAACTGACGAGGCGGGCCGCGACCTGCTGGCACGTGTGCTGCAGGGCGGGCGGATCTCGCTAATGGTCGGAGTAATTTCGACGTTTGTTTCGCTGATCGTCGGAGTTTCGTACGGGGCGATCGCGGGATACATCGGCGGCAAGATCGATAACGTGATGATGCGTATCGTCGATATGATCTACGCCATTCCGTACATTCTGATCGTCATCGTTCTGCTGTCGGTTTTCGGCGGCCAAAACACTCCCGGCTGGATACAATACTTGTCCGAAACATTCGGCGGCGCCGGCAACCAGGGACTTAGCCAAATATTCCTGTTGTTCTTTGCGCTCGGCCTGGTTTCTTGGCTGACGATGGCACGTGTCGTTCGTGGACAGGTGTTGTCGCTCAAAAATCAGGAGTTTGTCCTAGCGGCAAAGGCGACCGGCGTGTCGACCTTCGGCATCATCTTTCGCCATCTAGTGCCGAATACACTCGGGCCGGTCATTGTCTACGCAACGCTTACTGTTCCGAGCGTGATGCTTACCGAGGCGTTCTTGTCGTACCTTGGCCTCGGCGTTCAGGCCCCATTCGCCTCGTGGGGCAGCCTCGCATCGGACGGCGTTAAGAACATCGCCATCTTTCCGTGGCAGTTGCTTTTCCCCGGCTTAACAATGGCGTTAACGCTGTTTTCGCTGAACTTTTTGGGCGACGGGATCCGCGACGCTCTCGATCCGCAAACAAGGAAATTCTAGTTAAATTAATGACGGAGAAAAACGAGACAATACTTTCGGTCGATGGCCTCAAGACCTATTTCATGACCGAAGACGGCGTGGTCAAGGCGGTCGACGGCATTTCATTCGAGCTGAAGAAAGGCGAAACCCTCGGCATCGTCGGCGAATCGGGCTCGGGCAAGTCCGTAACGAATCTCTCGGTTATGCGTCTGATCCCCGAGCCTCCCGGAAAGATCGCCGGCGGCACCGTCGTTTTTGACGGCATCAACGTACTCGAAATGCCGATCGACGAGGTCAGAAAGATCCGCGGCAGCCGCATTGCGATGATCTTTCAGGACCCGATGACGTCGCTGAATCCGTTTCTGAAGATATCGACGCAGTTGACTGAGGTCACCCGGCTCCACCTCGGACATACGAAGGAGCAGGCCCGTGAGCATGCGATCAAGATGCTCAAATTGGTCGGCATTTCCGATGCCGAGCAGCGGATCGACGGCTATCCGCACGAATTCTCGGGCGGCATGCGGCAGCGTGTGATGATCGCTATGGCGTTAAGCTGCGACCCGGAACTGCTGATCGCCGACGAGCCGACCACGGCTCTCGACGTAACGATCCAGGCCCAGATCCTTGAATTGATCAAGGACCTAAAAGATAGGATGGGAACGAGCGTGATCCTGATCACTCACGACCTCGGGGTCGTCGCCGGAATGACGGACAAGATCATCGTGATGTACGCAGGTAAAGTGTTCGAGCAAGCGCCGACCCGTGAACTATTTGCGAGGCCCGCGAATCCATATACGCAAGGGCTGCTCAAGAGCGTACCCGACCCAGCGCACGAGCAAGGCAAGGAACTTTACCAGATCCCCGGCCTTCCGCCTGACGTCGCGCACTTGCCGCCTGGGTGCCCGTTTGCCGAACGGTGCGACCGGGCGGAGGACATTTGTCGACGTGAATTTCCGCCGTTTGTCGAGATCAACCAAGACCATCACTCGCTTTGCCATTTTGCGGCCGAGGTTTACGCCAGCTCGGCACCTGAGGATCTATGAAAAATCTTACACTCGTGATCTTACTATTGGCAGCCCTCGGATTCGGGTGCAAGATCCCCGACGCCTTTAAGGGAGCGAATTCCGGCACCGGCTCGAACGCGAATACAGGTTCGTCCAACACCGGCGGCACGTCAACCGGAACCGGCACGACCGCCGCGAGCGGCGACCCTCGAGCGGACGTCGTGGCCGCGGCCAAGAAATTCGCCGGCATGCCCCACTTTAAGGCGTCGATGGATATGAAAGGCGAACATGATTCGCATATGGATTTCGAGTACGTTGCGCCGGACAGTTACCACATCGTTAATTCGGCGTCGATGGAGATCATCATCATCGGAAAGAATTCGTACGTAAAGACCGGTGGAACCTGGCGAAGTATGCCGATGAGCCTCGGAGCCACGATCTCGTCGATGAGGGACACGTTCACCGAAGAAGGCATGAAGAATCTGGCAGACGTCAAATATGTCGGCGAAGACATTGCGAATGGCAAAGCGGCCCTTGTATACAGCTATTCCGGAAAAACGCCTAATGACGGCAAGCAGTACGATTCCAAGATCTGGGTCTCCAAAGCCGAAGGCCTGCCGATCAAGATCGAGGTCAAATACTCGGGCGACACAATTAAGGAAATGACGACCAACTACGACACGGACACTCCGGTCACTATCGAGGCGCCTGTCCAGAAATAGCAATATTTAACACATGGCAAAACTTACGAAACTAACATGTCCTGCCTGCGGAGCGACACTCAATATCGCCGGTACGGTAAGCGTCATTAAATGCAAATTTTGCGGGGCAGAATCGATGTTCGACCCGCAAGCCGAGGCCGCCCCGCAGGCCTCCGTCGATAAAAAAGTTGCCCCGGCGGTCAGGCACAAACCCGGAAATGACGATTTGATCCTACTGGATGATCTCGAGGTCTATTACCGCTCGGGCGGCGGGCTTCTGAGTGCATCCAAAACCGTGAAGGCCGTGGACGGTGTTACGCTCGGGATCAAACAGGGTGAGACGCTCGGCCTGGTCGGCGAATCCGGCTGCGGCAAATCGACCCTTGGCAAAGCCATCCTTCGGTTGACCGAACCGACCGGCGGCAAGGTCTTCTACAACGGCAAGGACCTGGCACATTTGCCAAAATCGCAGATGCGCGAGCAGCGAAAACATCTGCAAATGATCTTTCAGGACCCGTACGCGAGCCTCAACCCGCGAATGACGGTCGGAAACATCATCGGCGAACCGATCAGGACTTTCGGACTTGCTCAGGGCAGTTCGGTCGATTCGCGGGTACAGGAATTGATGGAGACTGTCGGCCTCAGCCGGCGTTTTGTAAAACGATACCCACACGAATTTTCCGGCGGCCAGCGGCAGCGTATCGGCATCGCCCGGGCGCTTGCGGTCGACCCCAAATTTATCGTCGCAGACGAGCCGATCTCAGCGCTCGACGTTTCGATCCAGGCTCAGATCATGAATCTGATGGAGGAACTGCAGGCGGAAAAGAAGCTCACTTATTTATTTATTTCGCACGACCTCAGGGCCGTTCGCCACCTTTCGGACCGAGTCGCGGTCATGTATCTAGGAAGGATCGTTGAACTCGCGAACGGAAAGGAGATCTACAGCGACCCGTTGATGCCTTACACACAGGCGCTGATCTCCGCGGTTCCGGTTCCCGACCCTGAGATCGAAGCGAAACGAGAGCGCATCATCCTACAGGGCGACGTGCCGTCGTCATTGAATCCGCCGTCAGGATGCCATTTTCATACGCGCTGCCAATTTGCCATCGACGCCTGCAAAACCGAGACCCCGCAGCTCGTCCAGATCAAGCCGGACCATTTCGCCTCTTGCATACGCATCAGCCCGGAACATCCATCGATCGCGGAGAATGCCGCGAACAATCTCGGATCATTGAGCGGGTAGTTCCCCACGATTCGGAACCAACTGACGCTCAATTTTATATCGGACGGCGCAGCAGTGATGGAGTCGCAGGCGAGATCTTCCCTGGCGTTGTCTTGCTGTGTTTTACGGTCGTGAGCATCGAATCAAATACAGTTTCCGGCCAGTGCCGATCCTTGTAACAATGAACTGTTTTCCCCGCCTATTGTCTACCCGCCGAAATATGTCAGTTTAGTGAAAATCCTTCGTCATTCGTCGTTTTTGCAGGTACATACTTGGTTCTGTGGGTATCGGCTTTAATATTAAGATTAGCCGGTGACGCGATGATCTTGAGCGATTGATGACTGTGCAGCGGGAAATACCTGAAAAAGAAGTGATAGTTGCAGCCTCCGAAAGCAGCGGCCTGGCGATAGCCATTGTTGACGGCGACGGCAACGAGATCGCGACGGTAAATAATAACTCGATCTGTCAAACGCTAAATCCAAGCGGAAAATTGGTAAAAGAGTGTTCGGCGTTTTGTGGTTTAGCACTTGCTGAGGCGTTAGAGGTCGGCGGCCGCTCGTCGTTCACCTGTCACGCAGGCCTCGAATGTGCAACAACCGCGATGCTGCTCGACGGCAAGCCAGTCGCCCTGATCGTCGGGCGGACATTTGTCAGCTCTGAAAAGTACCGGACTGCAACCGAACGTGCGATCGACGGCAACTGGAGTGAACTCGATCCCTCGAAACTCTTCGAGAATGTTCTGTTGACTGCCTCATCAGAGCAGATCGAAAAGACTCTTGACCGATTGGAGGCAGCTTCGACCACGGTCGAGCAACCCGAAACGGTCGATCTCGAAGTGCCGCCGATCGATATCGAGTCGATACCGGACGACCAGGAAGTTGTCGAGATCGAAGCCCCCGAGCCTGATGCCACCATCGAAATCCCCGCGGAACGTGACCGGCCGGAAACACCGGTGCCGCCGATCAACATAGTCGCGTTCCGTTCATTCTTTTCGTCGATCCTGAGCCAGGATTATGAATCTGCCTGTAACTCGTTTTTGGAACTAGTATCCCGAAACTACTCTTTGGCTTCGCTCGCGTGGCTTGAACGCCGCGAACGGCGTTTGGCTGCGGTGGCAGGAACCGGCGTCCTGAGAGACCGACGGATCAATCTGGGAATCCCGCCGGACGATCCGCGATTGGCCAACGCGGCAAAAGAAAGCGTTCCCGTCGAACTTACCGAACGAGCATCCTCTGCCGGATCATCGCCACGAACGATGTTCCTGTTCCCGGTGCCGGTCGGAAGCGAGATCCCGGCAGCACTGGCCATCCTTGACGACATTGAAAGCACGCTCGTTGCTCGCCAGATCTCTCGACTTTGTCAGTCGGTCGGGCCGAAGCTCGAGATACTTCGGCTGCGTAGCGAAATGACGCGGAAAGATTCGCTCGCCGACGCAGTTCGCAAATTTAGTCAAGGCCTGAAACACGCTGACGCTGCCGATTTCTGGATGCAGGTTACGCAGATCGCAGCCGAATTGATGCAGGCAGAGCGAGGCTCGCTTCTCGTACTTGATGAAACGACCGGCACACTTGAGATCAAGGCGGCGATCGGAGCTCGGAACGATCTGAGCAAAGAGGTTTTGCCCGGCAATCGGGTAGCTCGGATAATCCTAGATCGCGGCAAACCCGCGGTCGTCGCTGACGTTGAGCGGTCGGGGCTGCCACCCGTGCAAACCGAGCGCGGATATAAGACCTCGTCATTTCTGAGCAGCCCGATCTCGCTCGGCGGCCGCAATATCGCCGTGATCAATTTTACGGACAAGGCGAGCGGAGCCGCTTTCGGGCGGGCGGACCTTGATCTGCTTGACGGCATCGTGCCTCAGATCGCGGTCGCGATCGACCGGGCGATTCTCAAGGAACGTGCCGGCGAACTCCATCAGCTTTCGGTTACGGACGAACTGACCGGGCTCCTGAATCGCCGATACATGGACGAGCGTTTGATGGAGGAGGTGAAACGTTCGAATCGTCACGGCTACCCGACGAGTTTTGTGATGCTCGACGTCGACCATTTCAAATCGTACAATGACGAATTCGGACATCCGGCAGGTGACGAGGCTCTGAGGCTAGTAGGCCAGGTATTTCAGGAAACGCTGCGCGGTGCCGACGTTGCGGCTCGATACGGCGGCGAGGAGTTCGCCGTGCTTCTGCCGCAAACGACTTCGGACGAGGCCGCGGTGATCGCGGAACGACTGCGGGCGAACGTGGAGGCAAAGACATTTCCCCATCGACCCGTGACCGTCAGTATCGGCGTGGCGAGCTGCTCGAGCGAGCTTTGTACAATGAAAGGCCTCGTCCAGGCGGCTGACAGATCTCTTTACGAGGCAAAACACGGTGGGCGCAACCGCGTCAACGTGTATGGCTATCTCAAGCCGGAAGAGCGTTGATCGTGATGAAAAGGCGAACGGAAAACACAATTTTAGCGACCGTCGAGCCCGAACAGTTTGTCGGCCGCTCCCCGGCGCTTGACCGCCTGACTACGCTCGCCCATTCATCAGATGCCTTCGGTCTCGATATGCTTTCAGCGCCGGGCGCCGGTGCATCGGAATTGCTGAAGCAGGTTTTCGATATCCTGTTTCGTGAAAATGATGGTGTCGTCCCATTTTACTTTCGTCTCAGACGAACCGACCGGAATGCCGGCGATGTCGCACAGAGATTTTTACTTGAGTTTCTGACCCAAACGGTTGCATATAGTCGGCGGGATCCCTCGATCATCGACTCTGCCCCTGATCTTAATGAGCTTGCACGGTTGGCATTGCCCGCCGACGGCCTTTGGATCGACCGGCTTATCGAATCCTCCCACGCCAGGGAAAATGCCGACGACGAACGATCGTTTATCCGAAGCCTGTTGAGCGCTCCGGCACGGGCTGTGACAAATGGTGTCGGTGTGTTCGCGATGATCGACGATCTGGAGCGATCGGCCTTGATGCCCAGCGGCGAGCAGTTCTTCGCGGATCTGCGGGAGATATTTGACCGGGCCGGGGTGAATTTTGTCCTGGCCGGGGCCCGAAGGTTTATGTTCGGGGTCTCACCCGCGGGATCGATGAGCCTCGATCCGCTTGATTTTCAGGAGACAGGCAAGGTTGTCGAAGATCTAGCTGCGGCGTTCGAGATCACGATAAATGATCAAACCCGCGACCTGATCGCCGTTCAGTTCGGTGGTGATCTCCGGAATTTGCATTCTTTCTTTTCCGCCGCCGCTGAACAAGGCGAAGATCTCAACACCTTCCGCTCGGTCGAAGACGTCTACAAAGACGAGATCTTTGGCGGCCGAATTTCTCGTTCGTTTGACGCCGATCTTCAGCTCGTCGTTTCGGAATCGAATCGCGTCGGCGTTCTGAGTTTGATGTTCGATATGTTGAATTCGCCGTCAGGGCGGGTGCCTCTGGCATCGTGGCAGCGGCGTCTAGCGATCGGCGAAACAGAATTTCGTTTGATGATGGAACGGCTCAACATATTCGAGTTCATTGGCCTTCAATCGGGTGACGTGTGGGCTGAGAACGCAAACCGGATCCTTTCGGATTATATTCGCGGCAGACACCGACTTGAGGTGGACGCAGACCCGAGGGCGCTAGTCGTCGGCGAAGCTCTGACGGAGTATTTGAAGCGGGCACCGGCATTGCTCGGCCGGCTCTACCGGCGAAATTCGGCGCTCGGCCTCCGCGATCTGCTCGCGTCGTTCAATTTGCAGGAGGTACCTGCCGCATCGCTCGAATATTCGAAATTCAAGGCCAAACTTAAAGGCCTCAGCCAATCGGAGATCGAAGCCGAACTCGAATCGGCCCACGACAGGATCACCCTGCCGCAGATCGTTTACGCAGCCGACACTTCCGACTTTTACCCGAAGATAAGTGAGATCATCGATGACGAACGGTCGTCGATCGCTTTGGGATTCGAACAAACCGGCTACCAGAAAGAAACTGTCTGGATCGCCGCCGAGATCGATTCGAAGCTGGAAGCGAACCGTGACCTTACCGAATTTTGGTGCGACCGACTGGAAATGGCGGCGTTGAGCTGTGGATTTGAAAACTACAGACTTTGGGTCATCGCCCCGGAAGGTTTCGATGACGAAGCGATCGCCGTGCTGGACGCCCGTAATGCCTATGGTTCGAGTAGGCGCCAGGCGGAGATGTTGACCAAGATTCTGAAAGGAGACGAACCTAAAACGATCGAAGATCGCTCAAACGAGTACGAAATTGTCGTCCCGATGGGTGACGACACCGAAATGATCGCCGCCCACGCCGTCGAAGACATTGCCCGAAAGCACAACTATTCACCAAAATCGATAAACCAGATCAAAACTGCCCTGGTCGAAGCGTGCATCAATGCAACGGAACATTCCTTGAGCCCGGATCGTCGCATCTATCAGACATTCGTTGTCGATGACGAAAAGATCACTGTTACCGTCGCCAACCGCGGCATTCGATTGCTGGACCGCTCAGTGCAGGAGGTAGTTCCCACTGAAGGGCGGCGTGGCTGGGGCCTCAAATTAATGAAAGGCCTGATGGATGACGTCCGTATCGAGCAGTCCGACGACGGAACCCGCGTTACGATGATCAAATATAACGCGCCGCGATCATAAACCCGACACCTCCTTGAATTATCCGAAAAATATCGCGACAATCTCAAGATATGTCCGGGGATACCAGCGAAACATCGACGATATTCTCTGAGCTGAGGCGATATCCTGCGGCACTTGCCGCGATGTTCGCTCTTGTCTGTATCTCCGTCGTTTTGCTGAAAACCGTCGAAGGCCACGTCTGGTGGTGCAGTGTCGGCGACCTTTCGCCATGGTCGTCGGACATCTGGACAGCACATAACTCGCAGCATTTACTCGACCCGTATTCATTCACACACGTTCTCCACGGGGTCCTCGAGTTTTGGCTGATCTCGCTTGTTTTTCGGCGGGTTCCTTTGGCCTGGCGGCTTTTCATGTCGGTTGCGATCGCCTGCACCTGGGAGATCGCGGAGAACAGTAGCTTTATTATCGAACGATACCGCGCGGAAACCCTCTCACTTAGCTATTTCGGTGACTCGGTGATAAATTCGGTCGCCGATATCATGTGTTGTGCGGGTGGATTTCTTTTGGCAAGGAAACTACGCTTCTGGCGTTCACTGATATTGTTTGTATCGACTGAGGTCATGCTGATCTTCTGGATCCGCGACAGTTTGATCATCAATATCGTTATGCTGATCTGGCCGATCGAGGCATTGAAGCACTGGCAACTCGGTGGCTAGTAATGGAAAGAAAAAAGACGGTGGGTTCCGACTGCAGAACTCACCGCCCCCTATATTTTGCCAATCGACCCGAACAGGCCTACCGCTCGCCGCGTGCGGCTTCCACTTGCGACTGAAGATCTACGGCCAGCTTTCGCGATCCCGGCTGGTCGAAGGTCTCGATCCATCGTAACGCTTCGTCGAGAATTCTCAACTGATATTCACTAAAATCGGGCTTACCCGCGACGCTGCCGAACTCGCCCTTGTAGTACGCGGTCCGAGGCGGACGAACGCTGTCGGTGACCTTGGTGTCAACGGATAGCATCATAGTCGGAATACCGCTTTCCTCGACGGCCCGGGCGACAATGCCGAGCGTCTGATGACAGAGCCGCGACGCCGGTATAAACAAGGCTGCTTTAACATCATAACGATGGAGCCGTTCGGCGATTTTTGGAGCGAGACTCTCTGCGACGAGTCGGGCGTTCGGCACATAACTGCTGACGCTCCACCAAACGCTGTTCAGCCCGCCGATCACCGAATTTTCCTGATATCCGAGCAAACGATCGATCGGTATCTGACTGTTGCGATCCTGAAGGACCGCCGCCGTATCATAACCCTTTGCCGCGAATTTGAGGTCTTCGGCCCCGACCTCTACCGGTATCTCGCGGTAGCTGATGTCGCCGTCTTTCGAATCCAGATCGAATGCGTCGGTGCCATCAATGTAAGCGCCGGCAGACGAGACAAGCCCGAGATTCATCATCGGCAATGCCCTCTTGACAGTAGTAAACGGCGCGTGAATGTTCTTCACAAACGGATAGCCCGAAAGATCGGTGTTTGGATTCCAGCGAGCAAATTTGCTCGAAAATTCTGAAAGGCCTTCAATAATGTCCATACAGGTCAGATCTTAAATTCTTTTGAAAAATCGTAAACGTCCGGGGCGGCCGATTTGCCTGCCGAGACCTTACGGTTGGAAATGATAAAAAATGCGAGTAACGCGGCCGCCATTCCGGCAAATAGGACCCACACCGAATATTCGTGCAGAGTATTGAACTGAATTCTCAATGGGTCGTCAACGGCAACCTCATCGATCGGTTTGCCCATCATGGCACGGGTCGACGAGAGGTAAAAACCAATAACGAACTGACCGACCGCACAAGCAGCTACCAAAACCGCCACCAGCAACCGCTCCGTCCAGAGCCAAAATCGGCCAACTCTAGCCGATCCGATGAACGACATCGCGATCACGATAACGGCGATCGCGATCCCGCTATAGTTTAGGACTGATAGTGTCCGGTTGACGACCGCACCGGCCAGTTCGCGTGCCGGAAGCACTGCAAATGCACTCTGCGCAACCGCAATAAAAAAACAAGCGGCTCCGAACCAGATCGCGAGCAAAAGCAGCCGAATATCCGAGAGAAACTTCATATCGGTAACGCCGTCATAAAGCGTTATTATCTAGCTTTTCAATAAAAAGGGCAATTGCCGCTTCAGCTATCGCCTCGACCGGCCGAATCCCAGGAGCTGGGCCGTCGCGAGCATCACGAATCGCGGATTCAGGATCAAATATCGTCGCCATAGCCTCTTCGGCTCCTGAGTCAGCCTGAACAGCCACTCGAGGCCCAAACGGCCGAGCCATGCGGGACATTCTCGAACGTTGCCGGCATAAAAATCGAACGCCGCTCCAACACCGAGCATCACGCAGCTTAGCCGATCGCGATGGTCTGCCATCCAGTTTTCCTGCTTCGGACAACCGAGGCCAACAAACAAGAAGTCCGGATTCGCAGCCTTTATCGAGTCGACAACATCCGTATCTTCCTCAACCGTCAGCGGACGGAACGGCGGAGAATATGCGTAAACAATTTTCAGATCCGGCAGTTCTCTTGAGGCTCGTTCACGTATCAGATCGATGACCGACGGAGTACCGCCGTAGAACCCGACAGTCAACCCTTTCGTCGCGGCATAGTAAAGTAGCGCCTTCGTTAGGTCATTGCCCCGGACCCGAACCGCGTCCTTGCGGCCTTTCAGCTTTTGAATCCACACGAGAGGCATGCCGTCCGGGATCACGAGATCGGCATTGTTGACCTTAGCCTGATAGTCCGGGTGATCGTGAGCCTCCATGACCATGTGCACGTTCGATACACAGACGCAACCGCCGCCGGCCGTTCGCATTTCTTGAACCGAGCTGATCACGGTTTTTCGATCCACGACATCAACGTCGAGGCTGACAACGCGCACTCGATCGGCCCGGGACGTCGAGGTCAATGCCGATTCCCGATGTTCGTTTTCAGAAACTCTCACGCTTTCTGAACCTCTTTAAGTTTAGCCGGAATTTTCGCCACATTAGCCCAACGGCAGAAACATCTCTGAACACAGAAGCCGATTCGTGATACGAGATCAGCGATCTAAAAAAATTCGGAACGCGGGAAAGTGCGTACCCGAGCCCGAATCGATTTGCCCCCGAGTGATTGTCGGCGTGCTGTCGATACAGAATTGTCGACTCGCGGATAAAATCGATCCGGCCATACTTGGCGGCGTTCACGGCGACCCATTGATCGTGGTACATGTCCGGCAGCTTGCACGGCAGGCTGATCTCGCGGGCCTTTGCATTTGCGAGCATTGCACATCCGAGGACGACGTTTTGAGCAAGGAGCGACCGCCAATCGCGGCTGATGTTCGGATCGAACTGCTGATAATGCCACAACGACTCGTCGATAACGGCGAGTTGCTCATCGACGATCTTGAGGTCGCTGAAGACAACTACGGCTTTATCTGTTCCTGATTCACCCTCGATCTCGGTCATCCGCTCCATCATTTTGGTGATCTTGTCCGGCAGCCAGACATCATCCTGATCGGCAAACATGAAATACGGACTTTCGGATCGCTCAACGAGCCGCATGAACGACCTGTAAGCTCTCACGTTTCCGGCGTCGTCTCTTATAACAACGATGCGCGGATCTTTCGCGGCGTATTCATGAACGATCGCCAAAGTGCCGTCGGTCGAACCGTCGTCACGAATGAGCAATCGCAGATCGGTATATTCCTGCGTCAGGATCGAATCCAGCTGCGGCCTCAAGAAGGCCTCGCCGTTATATGTTGACATCAGGATATCGATCATTTGCTCCGGATATTCATGATTCGAGAGGTTGAAAATCTCCAGGATGTCGGTTCCTGCTCCACTCGTCCCGCAAAATCAAAAGCATACATTGTAACCGTTCAAATTACGACATCGCGGTCCATCGGACATGTGATCGGCGGCCTCCGCAATGAAAAATGCTAGAATCCGTTTTGGCCACGACGCTAACTCAATGAAGATCTCGGTAGCTCTCTGCACATACAACGGTTCGCGGTTTCTGAGCGAACAGCTTGAGAGCATCGCTCGGCAGACCCGAATTCCTGACGAGCTGATCATTAGTGATGATCGCTCGTCGGACGACTCAGCGGAGATCGCCAGGAAATTTGCCGACTCGGCCAAGTTCCCGGTCACGATTTTAGTTAATGAGAGGAATCTCGGCTCGACCGCCAATTTTTCGCGGGCGATCGCGGCATGCGGCGGCGACGTCATAGCACTTTCGGACCAGGACGACGTATGGTTGCCGCACAAATTGGCGCGGATGGAATCTGAGTTTGACGCTCCCTATGTCGGACTTGTATTCAGTAACGCTACACTGACCGACGAGCAGCTAAAGCCGATCGGGATGACAATGTGGCGCGAGGTGTTCCGGCCGCACGACCGGCGGATATTTGCCGTCGGGAAGGCTCGGACCGTTCTGCTCCAGTACAACGTCGTCACGGGAGCGACCATGGCTTTCAGGTCGACGCTGAGGCCGGCGATCCTGCCGATCCCGAAGTTATATGAGTTCATTCACGACGCGTGGATCGCACTCGTCGCCTCGCTTTCGTCGACAGTCCGCATGATCCCGGAACCGCTGGTAAAATACCGACAGCACGCGGCGCAACAGCTTGGGGCCGGCTTAGCACGATGGGATATTCCGCGGGTCGAACATCATCAAATGCGTGTTGTCGATCGAAAAGCAGCCCGTGAACGAATCGAGGATTTTCGCCGCATTTTCGACGCGGAATGGCTCGAAACCTTGCGGTCGATCGCGCCCGATCCGGGAGCGGTCCCGAGCTTTTCGGAAATGCAGAGCCTTCTGGATGATGCGAAACTAAGTATCGGCCAAAACATCGAACACAGTGCCGTTCGAGCCGACCTCCCGCTCGTCAGGCCGCTGCGAGTGCCAAAAATATTACGTGAGTACATGACCGGCAGGTACGGCACATTCTCGAGAGGCTGGCAAAGCGCGGTGCTCGACCTGGTCCGCAGATAGGACAATGTTCAATTCGATCAAAACAATTCTCGGGGTGCTCCGCGCGGACGGTTTTGAGGTCCTGCTGGGCAAGCTCACTCATCGCTTATCCGAGTTTCGGGAGAGGCCGAAATACGAGAAATGGATCGCTGAGAACGAATCGCTTTCCGCCGGGGAATTGGACACTCTGAGATCGAGAATTGGCGGATGGGATCACCAACCGCTGATCTCGGTGCTAATGCCCGTGTATAACACGGACGCCGATTTCTTGAAACAGGCGATAGAGTCCGTCAGATCCCAAATCTTTCCCAACTGGGAACTTTGCATCGCCGACGACCATTCCACCGCGCCGCATATACGGCCGATGCTCGAAGAATACGCCCGGTTAGATCAGCGGATCAAGGTCATTTTCCGCGACGAAAATGGGCATATATCCGCGGCGTCAAACTCGGCTTTGGAACTGGTCACCGGAGAATTTACCGTACTCCTTGACCACGATGACAAGCTCTCGCCGCTCGCTCTCTATTTCGTCGCAAAAATGGTAATTGAATTTCCCGAAACGGGAATTATGTACAGCGACGAGGATAAGCTTGACGCCCGCGGCCGTCGATATGCACCACGCTTCAAACCGGACTGGAACCCGGACATGCTGCTTTCGCTCAACTATGTCAATCATTTGACGGTTTACCGAACGACGCTGATCCGCGAATGCGGCGGCTTTCGAAGCGTATTTGACGGTAGCCAGGACTACGATCTTCTCTTCCGGGCAAGCGAATTGTGCGGCGGCCCGAATATACGTCACATTCCGAGGGTTCTATATCATTGGCGGGCGATCGCCGGATCGGTCGCCCACGCCTCTGATGAAAAACCCTACGCTCACGACCTGGCGAGAAAAGCGATCGCCGAACATCTCGACCGCGTCGCAACGCCGGGAAAGGTCGACCGACGTTTTGGACAACTACACAGGGTCGAGTACGAGCTGCCTGAACCGGCACCGCTCATAAGCCTGATCTTTGACGGCAGGCCTGGGATTTCCAACATTACCGAGGAAATCCGGCTGGCGTGCAACCGCCTTGAATACGAGATTCTTGTTATATCCCCGGAAACGGGCGAAGCCGAACACATTTCGTTTGTCGATCCGGCATCAGGAGGCCGCTTTGAAAGATTCAACCGGGCGGCGGCGGCCGCCAAAGGCACGATCTTGTGTTTTATCGATCGCACTTATGCGGGCGGGACCAGCGGCTGGATCCAGACGCTCGTCGGATACGCGCTTCGCGAAAATACCGGCGCGGTTGGGCCGCTGATCGTTAGCAGCGGTCATATCGAAAACGCCGGTTACGTATTAGGCTTGACCGGCGGCGTTGCGAGTCCCTTTCGCGGGCACCGCGTTTGGCCGCGAGGACGATCGGTTCGACTCGACGTCGTTCAAAATGTATCGGCCGTCTCGGCAGGATGCATGGTCATTAGAAAGGAGACATTCACCGAGGCAGGCGGATTCGACGCGAGTTCTTTCCCGGAACATTACGCCGATGTTGATCTGTGTCTTCGGCTTATGGCTAAAAATTTGATGACCGTTTTTGTTCCGTTTGCAGAGGTTACGGCGAATCCGCCGGAATTAGATGATGCGGGATCTCTCGAAATTCTGAAACGACGACACGCTGACTATTTCGAAGCCGACCCGTTCTACAACCCGAACCTTATGATCGAGGATGTCGATCTCAGGATCTCATTGACGCCGAGAACTGCAAAGTTCTAGTCCGTATGGGTCGCTATTCGTCGTCTTCGCAACACTTCGATTAAACTAAGCTCATTAGACAAGTGGCAACGTTACTCGAAAACAAGATCGCACTCGAACCCGCCCGGGACCTGAACCGCGTCCCACGTTGGGTAATGCCGGCGATCACCTTTGCAGTGATGGCGGTGGACGCGGCGATAGCGGCTGCGTGCTTCCTCGCCGCGTTCAAAGCGAGGCAGGGTGTGCCGGTACTTTCGGATACTGCGTGGGCATGGTCCAAGCCGTTTGTCCCGTACGCAGGTATCTTGTTCTTTATCGTACCGGTCAGACTGATGATGCTGGCGTATCAGCGGGTTTACCGATTTTCAGGTGCGTTCTCCTACACACAGCAAGCGATAAGGATCTTCAACGCAACGCTTATTAGTTCACTACTTGCGGTCTCCTGGGCATTCCTTTTTCGCGGCGGCTTTTCGTTTCGGGAATTCTCGTATTCGCGTGGAGTTTTCGTATTTGATTTTGTTTTCTCGTTGATCGCTTTCACGCTTTTTCACACACTCCTTAGGTACACACAAACGCGGTTTCGCCAGATCGGGATAAATCTCATTCCCACACTGGTAGTCGGGTCGAACTCTGAGGTGGCGGTGACGGTCCGGGAATTGTCTGAGCGCCGCTACCTCGGATATCGCGTGATCGGCGTGGTCAGATCTAACGGCGAATCGGGGGAGTCCCACGTCGAGATCGAAAACAGCGAGAAAGTGCCTGTCGTCGGAACGGTCGACGATCTGGCCGAGATCATTCGCCGATTCAGCATTCAGGAAGTGATCATTACCGACAACAGTATCGAGAGCGAAAAACTGTTCGACGCCATGATGCAGCTCGGCCGTCAGCAGCGTGTCGAATTTCGCTTTGCGCCGAGCCTCTTCAGCGTTCTACCCCAAAAGACCAGCGTCGAGCAGATCGGCGTGCTGCCGATGGTCCGGCTTTTCCGCGAGCCGCTCAGCGATGTCCAGCGCTTTCTAAAACGCCTTTCCGATCTGTTGCTCGCAACGGTCGCTTCGATATTGACGCTGCCGATCTGGGTGGTCGTTGCGGTCATAATTAGATTCGATTCCCGCGGCCCGGTCCTTTTCAAGCAGGAGCGTGTCGGCATGGATGGACGCGTGTTTCTCTGCTATAAGTTTCGAACGATGTTCGCCGACGCCGACGACGCCATTCACCGCGAGGCCTATCGCAAGAATATTGAAGGTACCGAGGAAGCGAACGCCGGCGACCCCGACGAACCTGTTTTTGGAAAGGTCAGGAATGATCCGCGGATCACCCGCAGCGGCAAATGGCTTCGGCGGACGAGCATCGACGAACTGCCTCAGATACTAAACGTTTTTCGAGGGGAGATGAGCATCGTTGGCCCACGGCCGCCGATCCCGTACGAGGTTGAGGAGTACGCTGTATGGCAACGCAAACGACTCGATATGAAGCCCGGGATAACCGGCCTCTGGCAAGTGTCAGGCCGCAACCGTCTGACCTTCGAGGAAATGGTACGAGTCGATCTTTACTATATCGAGAATTGGTCGCTGCTCCTTGATCTCAAGATCATACTTCTGACGCTTCCCGCCGTGTTCCGGGGCGACGGTGCGCGATGAAAATCTCCAAGGCACTTGAGTTCACTTTCAGGAAGCTTGATGAGAGCGGCATTCCGGACGCTCGGCTAGAGGCTGCATCGCTGCTTGCTTTCTCAATCGGACGCGACCGAACGTTTCTGATCGCTCACCCGGAATACGAAATGTTGGAGAGCGAGGAGCAGCGGTTCGCGGGTTTTGTTACCCGCCGGGCTAACCGAGAACCGTACCACTACATTATCGGAACTCGTGAGTTTTACGGTCTCGACTTTGAGGTTTCGCCGGACGTTTTGATCCCGCGGCCTGAAACCGAGGTCCTCGTCGAACACGCGGTCGATCTCCTGCGTGGGCTGAACTCGCCGAAATTCCTGGAGATCGGTGCCGGGTCGGGATGTATTTCAGTCTCGGTATTGGTGAATCTACCGAACGCCACCGGATTCGCGGTTGATATCGACGAAAAAGCATTAATCGTCAGTCGCGGAAACGCGCGGCGGCACCGGGTCGACTCGCGATTGGACTTGGCAATTTCCGATCTTTTCAGTGGGATCGGAAGCGAGAAGTTTGACGCAGTACTTTCTAATCCACCGTATGTCCCGGCCGCCGATTTGCCTACCCTTCAGCCGGAAGTTCGCGAATATGAACCTCATTTGGCCCTAACAGATGGTGGCACCGGCCTGTCGCTGATCAAGAAGATCGTTAACGAGACTCCGCAGCACCTCAAGCCAGGCGGATATTTGATCATGGAATTCGGATTCGGACAGGCACCGGACGTTCGGTCGGCCTTCGAACCCACGATCTGGCGAAGTGTTGAAGTAATTCCCGATATGCAAGGGATAGATCGGGTCGTGATCGCTCGTCTGTTCTAATCATATCCAAATTAATTGCAGTTTCAGACGGCGTCCCCAAATCGGCCAACCGCCTTCGCAAATGAATCCGCTTGCGTTTAATGCACATGTGGAGTTAAGATTGGGGTGATTTCAACTAACAAGCCGTTTGATAATTTTTTCGGGTATTCATATTCGGCCGAATTTCTTTGAAATTAAGGACCGACGGAGACGCCGGCAAGATTCGAAAGTAGTTATCATATTTCATCCTTGGAGGTGATTCTTGTGAAAGGTGCATTAAACGGACTCTTGGCCGTAATCAGTTTGATCATTGCGGCCGTCTCGTTCTATTACTACACACAGA
This sequence comes from Acidobacteriota bacterium, assembly GCA_029781855.1. Lineage (GTDB taxonomy): Bacteria > Acidobacteriota > Blastocatellia > Pyrinomonadales > Pyrinomonadaceae > OLB17. The sequence goes on from JAKOVX010000010.1 coordinate 39,679, forward strand.
GCAGCGACAATAAGCTCTACTTGGTCGGGTCGATCATCTTTTTGGTTGCAGGCCTTGCTCTTGGCGGGCTGTTCCTGTCAGGACGAGTCAATAAGACGGAAGATATCCACATTACCGAATAGTCCCTGACGAATCGGATCATATCGATCGTCGGGTTCTCGTGGTGCGCTCGGGTCATTTTATATCTCTCGTTTTATCTCCCTTTTCCCTCTACGTTTTGTCCGTTTGTGGGGCCTTGGTAAAAATCCGAGTGTTTCGCCTGTAATGTTGACAAAAAGGTAAGGATTTATCATCCTTAGTATTGGTAACGATTTACCACTACTGAAACATGCCAAAGATCGCAGACATCCAGGAGACGCCAAATCCGAACGCCGTAAAGTTCATCCTGAAAGAACCGGTATCGCACGGAACCTCGCACTCCTTCAAAAAACCAGAAGACGCCGCGGATGATGTTCTCGCACGTTCGATCTTCGACGTCGGCAATGTTGTCTCCATATTTTATATGGACAAAATGCTGACGGTTGAAAAGAATGACGAGATCGAGTGGGACGAGATACTTCCTGATCTCGCGGTTCCGATCAGAGCCGCCGAAAGCGTTGGCTCGGCAGCCGGAGCGAGAATGAGTTCTGCGGCAGCTGTTGGCGGTGCGATCGCCGCGGTCGCAAGCGATGATCCGGTTTTGGGCGAGATCAATGCTCTGCTCGATGAGAGGATCCGGCCCTACCTGGCCGGGGACGGCGGATGGCTCGAGGTACTCGAACTCGCGGACAAAACGCTGAAGATCCGATACGAGGGTGCCTGCGGCAGTTGTCCCAGCTCGCTAACCGGCACATTGATGGCGATCGAGAACATGATCAGAGAAGAGATCGATCCCGACATTACAGTTGTTGCTACCTAGTGGCGAGTCGAATTTGTCACACCTCGGACCGCCGCTTATTTTGTTGATTCAAAAGAAATTCTTGACTTAACCCCACTTAATTGTCCATAATTTGAAAGGTGACGATTTGTGCCGATCGTCGTCCCGTCCACATTGTTCTAACTCAATCCAATTCTGCCGGCCCATATCTCACCAATTTACTCTGGTTTTCTGTTTAATGGAGGAAAGACGCAGTGAATAGCGAAGAACTCGAACAAAGTCTGAAAGCTGAATTTGAGACTTATCTCAATGGTGTCCTTGCGAAAATGCGCGGGGATGTAGATGAATTTCAGACAAAGATCGAATCCGAATTCGAGAAACACAGATCACAGATCGGTAACGAATTCAGATCACTGACCGACCGATTTGAAAGCGTCCCTGAATTTGACGGCGGCTTCACTGAAACCGTTATCGAACATCTGCGTCTCGCACGCGATGAGGGTGCCAAGATCGCGGCAAATGCGTTCTCTGAGGCGGAAAAGCTCGAGGAAGTGTCTGCTCCTTCGATGGACCTGAGCGAGATCAAAGACGCGATCAATGAGATCAGCAGCAATGATACGCAAGCGACGATCCTCAAATCGCTTATCCATCACGCGGCCAAATACACACCGAGAGGTGCTTTCTTCATAGTTAAGAATGAGCATTTTGTCGGCTGGAAGTTGTTTGGGAATGAAACGGACGATACGGATACTGCGATTCGCGATATTCGATTTCCGGTATCGGATGATTCGATCCTCGGTGCGGCCACGAGTTCGCTGGGGCTTGTCGAGGCATCGTCCGGGTCGCATGCTGCAGATTCCAATTTTCTTGAACCTCTCCGATTTGGGCGGCCGGACAGGATGTACGCCATTCCGCTGATTGCTCGCGGACGCGGCGTTGCTGTTTTATATTGCGATTACGGCCACGAGGGCGTGTCAGTAAACACGGACGCCCTTGAGATGTTGGTAAAGGTCGCAGGTATTACGGTCGAGCTTCACGCAGTCGCAAAGGCGGTCCATGCTGAAAGTTATCACGAAGCCGTAGATCATGCTGAAAGTTACGAAGAGGCAGTAGTTGACGCTCCGGTACCGGATTCTGAAGTGAGCACTGAATCTTACCAGGTCGAAGAAACACCGGTTCAAGCCCACGACGAAGCTCCCCATCAGTTCGAGAGTTCGTTTGAGACATTGCGTCCGGTTGCGAATACGTCGTTTGATTCGCCGTACCCGGCTGTCGATACCGTACCCGAAGTCACGGACGTCGAAGTAGTTGACGAGCCCGTAGAGGAGACTTCGTTGGCGCCGGATACGGTGTCAGAGACCGAATTCCAGCCGCCGGTTTACCAATTCGACCGAATGGATCAAGACGTTGCTTCGGAAAACGCGGCGTCTGAAGGATCATTCGACGACGGTGAGCTTGCCTCAACCGACGCAGATGCGGCTCCTGGCTACGACCTTGCCCGGGAACCTGAGCCGGAATTTTCGCGGTTCGACACGGAACCGGCCGCCGTTTCGGACAACTACGAATTCGAAACTGTCACAGCCTTTGACGAAAAGGTGTCTGAACCCGAGGAAATCGAAACCGCGGGCGTGGAGACCCTGGAAGATGAACGGCCGGCATTTACTTTTGATCCTGGTAATGTAACGGAATCGGTCACGGCTGAGGAATCCGAGATCGAAGAACCTCAGGAAGTTGAGGTAACCGAACCCAAGATGGTCTTTGATTCGCCTGCCTCAGATGTTTCGGATCAAACGGAGGAAGATTCGACAAGCTATTCGCCGGTTTACGAAGTTGAAGCGGCAGAGACGTCAGAAACGTCAGAAACTATCGAGCCGGCACCTTTTGCCGAGACTCCGACATTCGAGCCGAGCCCGTTTGACCGGCCGGCCAGTGAGTCAGTTGTTCCGGAGCCCGAGGTTGCGGGCGTTGGAACGAATTTTGTTACGGGGACTGAACCGATGCGTACAAAGCCTGCTACCAGATTGAGTGATCGAAATGTGGATCTGCCGATCGAAGTACCGGAGAATGAACGTCGCCTTCACAACGATGCCAGACGTTTTGCCCGACTGTTGGTCTCAGAGATCAAGCTCTATAACGAAAAGAAAGTGCAAGAAGGACGCGAATCAAATGATCTTTATGAGCGGCTTCGCGAGGCGATCGACCGGTCGCGGGAAATGTACGACAAACGCGTTCAGCCTCCGGTTGCTGAAACCTTCGACTACTTTCACTATGAACTCGTAAATTCGCTCGCCGAAGGCGAAGAGGCGAGACTCGGACATAGTTATAAGGGAGCCGCCGTGTAACCTGATCGCCTGATCAAAATAAGAGCCGCCAGACGCTAACGTCTGGCGGCTTTGTTATTTCCGGATACTATTGTGCGGGCGTATTGGTACGCTCGGACGAAAGAACGGGCCTTGTTGGATCCGGATTATCGGGCGAGGTGTGCCGATGGATGATCTTCCAGTCCTTGCCGACAAGCTTGTAGATCAGCGTCATCCGGCCAGACGCATTTTCCGGCTTGCCGTCATAGTCTTGCCGCTGGACCCATTTACATGTCAGGTACGCGTTCGTCTTTCCCAGCATCTCGATCCGCAAGCCCGTAATGTCGAGTGAAACATTTGACGCCTTCGCGTAGGACGCTTTCACGTTGGAATTGACATTGTCCCATCCGATCGTGGCCGTTCCGTTATTATTAAATATCAATAGCCTGTCGCTTTTCTCGTAAGCGTTCATTACCTTTTCGACATCAACTTGCTTGATACCCTCGACAAGCTTGTCGAACGCCTCACGTACGCCCTTTGTCGGATCCACTTTCTTTGGTGCCGTCTTTTGGCCAATTGCCCCGCCAGCAAAAGCAAGAATCGTAACCACAATAATCGCAATATTTTTCATTTTCCACCTTCCCGTGATCTGATCGATCATATGTTCAAAGTGTATAACTAGGACATCTCGACGCGCAATCAAGAGTTTAGGGCGGATCGGATATTGTGCCGGATTTTTGGAGGATACCGTATAGTTTCAGATCGGATCGGCGCATTAGGCTTGGCCGCCGTCGTTTTTACTTAGGACAGCGATCAATAAAGAGTGCACGATTTCGTTCGTCTTACGGCTGAATCCATACCGTTTCAGCAGTCGAGTTGATGATGGGAATGCATATTTGCGTTTGTTTTCGGAAAGGGACGCTCAATGCTGATTTCGGTACAGTTTTTGCGTACTAGATACGTATGGGTTGGGAGATCTTTGAGGTTTTTCTGGCCTGATTGCCTTGAATTTGCGTCAACTCGGAGGGAATGCTTATGTTTAAGAAAAAGCCACATTTTGCTACTGCTGGTGTCATTGCGGTTTTATTTGCGGCGTTTGGAGCTATCGGGACGATGGGTCAGGTTACGAGCTCACCTGAATATTCCGATTCCGGCAGCAATACGACCGGTGATCGGCCTGATGTCACTGCTCGTGTCGCCCGGATCAGTTTTTTGAAGGGCAATGCCCAGGTGCTCCGTTCGGGTTCGACCGAATGGGAAGATGCCGCGCTCAATCTGCCCCTGGTCGAGGGTGACGAGATAACGACCTCGGCCGGTACTCGCCTTGAAATCCAATTCGACAGTCTTACATACGTTCGGATGGACGAGAGTTCGGACTTGAGGATCGTTACGCTGAGGGATGAGGGTATCGCTCTTAGCCTGCCGCAGGGAACCATCGGCTTCCGGTTGAACGAATTCGATATAAACAAAGCCTATTTCGAGGTGGATGCCCCGGGCTCCACGATCGCCGCTCAGCAAAGCGGCAGCTACCGGATCGATGCCGGACAACAGGGTGACAACGAGATACGGGTCAACGTCGCCGATTCGGGTGAGGCGCGGATCTATTCAAAAGACCTTGGATTCTTGCTTAAGGACGGACGTTCGGCTCGAATCGTTATCAGTGGTTCTAACTCAGGAGAATCAAATATATCCGGCGCGGACCTGTATGCCGATAATTTTGGCGAATGGATGCTCGAACGGGACGATGTGGTCAGCCGGTCAGTGCAGGCTGCCGACTATGGGAAGTATTACGACCGCGACATCTATGGCGCCGAAGACCTTAATAATTACGGCGAATGGGTCTATACACGGAATTACGGCTATGTCTGGCGGCCGTTCAGTTCTTCTATCAGTGCGTATACGGCGTGGTCGCCGTACCGCTATGGACAATGGCGTTGGGTGCCGCCGTACGGCTGGACTTGGATCAATGACGAGCCCTGGGGATGGGCTACTTATCACTATGGCCGATGGTTCTACGATAACGGTTACTGGTATTGGACGCCATACGGTGCATATCGTTACGCTCGAAGCTGGTGGGCACCGGCTCTCGTCGTGATTACCGGTTACGGCGGCAGTATCTGCTGGTACCCTCTGCCGTACAGTTACCCGTACTACAATTACAACTATTACTACTACACCAGCAGTGGATGGCCTGGACATCATCATGGCGGCCATAATGGAGGTTCGGGCGGCGGCGGAACCGGACCGACTCCGACCCCGACACCGCCGGTCGTTGCAGGTGGGCCGCTAAGCCACCCGAAAGGTCCGAAAACGTCGCCTTTGGGCACCGTTCCGCCAACAGGGGTGATAACAGTGCCGGCAGACGAATTTGGGATCAGGGGCGCTCGTACCGGAAGGCCGCCGTTGAGCGTGGCAACCACGGTACTCTCAGGCGTTCCGACCGAGCGGCCGACACAGCCGATATTGCCGGTGACGCCGCGAGGAACGAATGGCACAATTCCAGGTACGAATCGGACCGGTTCGAATACGATCGAAAACACCCGGCGAACTGGTGCTGCAATGCGGAAGGCGGATGCTCCGCTCGACACGGAACTCCGCGATAAGCGGATACTCGGCGGGCGGCCGCCGCTGCAGACGAACCGCGATAACACTGTAACTGTATCGCCTGATAGGAAACCCACCAGGCCGACGGGAGCGGTCGAGCGGACGCCGCCGATCATCCCGGCCCCGGAGACACGACGTGAAACCAAGCCGAGGCCGCCCCTTGATACGACGCGTAAACCGGAGAATCCGACACCGCCGTACATTCCTCCTCGTCAGGAGCCGAAGCAGGAGACTCCGATCGTGCGTCAGCCGCCGCTACGATACGAACCACCGCCTCGTTACGAACCACCGCAACGGCAGGAGCCGCCGGTGAATCGGCAGCCTCCGACGCGAGTGGATCCGCCGACGACAAAACAGCCGCCGCCGCCGAAACAGGACCCTCCGTCAAAGCCAACGGAGACAAAGCCCGACAAGAAGCCGTAACAGCGTTGCAAAACGAAAAAGGCGGATGTGAGTGAATTTACTCGCATCCGCCTTTTCGCAACTAAGCTTACGCCCTAATTCAACGGTTCCAGAAATACCGTACGTTCGATCGCTTTCGGATCTCCGATGACCACAAACCTAACATTCTTCATATACTTCTTGGCCACCGCAAGGACGTCGGCCGGCTTGACGCCACGGATCCCATCGAGAAATTTTGCCGAATTTCGCCATCCGCCTCCATACAGCTCATAACGCCCGAGTTCACCGGCCTGGGCCGCATTCGTCTCCTGATCGGCGTAGTAGGTCGTAAGGAAATACCCGGGAACTCCTGCAAATTCGTCCTCATCGATCTCCTTGTTCCGCATCGTCTGCATTTCGTTCAGCATCAGGGCTACGGACTGATTCGCGTCGACAGCAGTCACGTAGATATTCGCGGAGTTAGCTTCGCTGTTATCCATCTCCGCATTAGGTGCGTAGCTCAGATTTCGTTTGATACGCACCTCCTGATACACGCGGCTTTGCAGGATCGCCATCGCTACCCGCATCGCGTAATAGTCTGGGCTGGCCAGCGACGGGGCCGCGAAAATGCCTTTAATATAATTTGTCGTCAGCGGCCGCCGTACGACGTCGAGCGTTGGCTGGGTAAATGAAAGGGGCGGCAGCGGCTTGTCCTTGTAATCACCCTTCGGCAAACCCGAAAACGACGAAGTTACGTACTTCCTAATTTCCGCTTCGTCCGCATCGCCAACGATCACCAACAGTAACCGCGACGTCTGCAGTAACGTCTTGTGATACGCCGCAAGGTCCGCCGGCGTAAATTTGGAAACGGTTTCGATCGTACCGTTCGGGCTGTTCGAATATGGGTGTCCGGCGTAGACCACTTTTTCCTCGAGATCGCCGAGGGCACTGTCAGGGCTAGCAGTAGAGTTTCGCAGGCCCGCCAGAGCAGCATTTCTGACACGGTCCACGTCCTCGGATGTAAATGTCGGATTCAGAACAAGGTCGGTAAACACGTCCCACGAACGTCCAAAGTTCTCCGAGGTCGACGTCAACGACACGACCGAAAAATCGTAGTTTGAGCCGGAACCGATCACCGAGCCGGTCTTCGCTAGTTCCTTTCTGAGCACCTCGCGTGGATATTTTTTGCTGGCCTCGACAGCAGCGGACAGGGCCATATTCTCGATCCCGGCATTCGCCGCGGTTTGATTGCGAACACCACCGCGAACAAAAAGGCCGGCGGAGACGGTCGGTGAACTGGTTCGCCGCTTGAAAATGACCTTGAGGCCGTTGACCTCAAATTCGCTGACGGCGGCGTCGCCGACAGGCTTTGTCTGGGAGTAGCCCGTGAAGACAAAGCTCAGCAATAACAGGACAGGTAGTAAAAACTTCATAATTTCTCTCTATCTAGCGGGCCTATTTCCCGATCAGATCGGCTTCGGTCATCTTCGCGGCTTCCTGGGCGGCACTCGAAAGCATCGCGACTCCGACGTGCGGCTTGCCCTTAATGTAGGTATTGATGTAGCGATTTATGTCCGATCGCTTGATCGCGCGGAGATTGTCGTAGTAGCCGCGGTAGTAATCGGTACCGGTCGAGGACCACCAAAAGGCAAGTGTGTGCGAATATTCGCTCACCTTTTCACGCGAATAAAGATCGCGCGACTCGACCAGTGTGCGGGCGTTCGCGAGCTCATCGTCGGTGAAGTAGTCCGCGTCCGTGAAGTGTGAGATCTCGTTGTAAACCGCGGCAACGGCCGCCTTTGCCTTGTCCGGCGTGGTCACGAATGTGATGCGGATCGGGCCGACGTTTCGCTGGGTGTAATAATGTACGTCCGCGGAGACCGTCAGGCCTGAGTCGACAAGTGCCCGCTGGAACCGCGAGTCGGGCTGGGCAACGATGAACGAGAAAACGTCCGCCGCGTAGGTCGATGCGTTGTCCTTGCCGATCGACGGTCCCTGCCAGCCGAGTTGGATGATCACGTTGTCGACGTCCTGCGTGACGAAGATCCCTTCGCTTTTCGGCAGCGGCGGATGATCGACCAGTGGAAACTTAACGAATGGGTCATCACCGCGTTTCCAGTTGCCGAAGAGCTGCTCCGCCATCGCAAATGCCTTGTCCGGCTGCACGTCGCCCGATATGAGCAGCGCCGAATTGTTCGGCACGTAGTAACGTGACTGGATGAGCCGCATCTTGTCGGTCGTCGCGGTGGCAACGGTTTCGCGGGTACCGCCGGGGCTCTTCCGCGACGGATACTTGTAAAACAGGTGGTCCATCATCGTCCGGTCGAGATAATAGCCCGGTTCGGACTGCTGACGGTCGAGTTCGCCGAGCACGACCTGGATCTCCTGGTTAAATTCCTGCTCATTGAATGACGGGTACAGCATCGCGTCGCGCATCGCACGCATGATCGTGGCAAAGTTCGGCGTCGTCGCCGTGAAGTAATAATTGACGAACTCCTCCTGCGTCGAACCGTTACGGATGTAGCCGCTCTTGTCGAGGTCGTTCAAATAGCCGACGTCACCGATCTGCGCCTTTAGCTTGACCTGTTCGCCGCAATTATTCCCAATGTAGTAGTCCATCCGGCCGATGCTCTTGGCGAGGTCGCAGCGGTAAACGCCGACCGCCTGGTTCGTCTTGAAGAACATGTGTTCGTACAGGTGCGAGAGGCCGTTCAGCTCGGGCGGTTCGGTGAATGAGCCGTTGCGGACGGCCATCTCGACCGTCACGAGCGGCACGCCCGAATCGGGATAGACGATCACCTCGAGCCCATTGGCGAGCGTTTTGGTGATATACGGTATCTTGTCCGCCAGCGGCGCGGCAGCGGCGGGCTTAGCTGCCGTTGCGGCGGCTCGGTCGGCAGCGGTCTTTGCCTTTTGGCCGAATGCGGGGCTGAGCGTGGACAGCAGCAGCAGAATTACGATCAGGGATCTTTTCACTTATTACTCCGGGAATTTGTTTTCGGTGCCGCCCTTGTCGCGGCAAAAAGTTTCTAATAATCTACCATACGGAGAGACAAAACATATGGAACGCGACAATTTGATGCACGGAGCCCGCACGGCGTTGAATCATGATATGGATATTCGTGCCTGGGCCGAAGAATACATGAAAGAGCGGACACGCGGTGAAAATACGCAGATGAGCGACGAAGAGTTTGAAAAGTACTGGAAATACCACAAGCCCGAGATCATGCACGCCGGCGCCGCCGAGGCCATGGCCGCCTACCGCAACCGCGAAAAGTAGGTCGTTGGCGGGCGGCGGCGGGCCTTTGTACAGGAACAGGGGGTGGAACAAACTAAGTTGCTAACTGTTGATCTCACACGTGTTGCGGGATCGGTTTGTTCCACCGGAACACGGAATTGGGTAGTGGAACAAAACTGCCGTTTCTGTGGAAAACGTCGCAACCTCTGTTCTCTCACAATTTAGCCGATCGCGGCCCGGCTCGCCGCTGTTCCGGGTTTCCACAGTTGTTCCGTTTTTGTTCCGCTCCGGTCGGTCAAGATTCGACTTAGTTGCGGGGCATTGCAAAAGCCCCGCACCCGATCTGCCAACGCAAATGGGCTACGTCCGAGACAAAAGATCGCCCACACCAAAAAGCGAAGCCGTCCCGCGCGTAACGATCACCGATCCTGTCAGAACCGGGAGAGCTATCGACCGGGTTCTTCAAAGCTCCCCGCCTTGGTAAAGGAGGCGTTGATCTAGCTCTCCTCCTTCCCGAGGAGGACTGGCATTCGTTTCGGATGACGAGGTGCTGGGAGAGCCCGAAATGCTACTCCTCAAAGTCATCTGGCTGCACGCCTTGTAACTCACATTCATTATCAAACCCCACCGATCGCCGTCCGGGAATAGTCGATTTTGGACTATGCGAAATCGGACTATAGGCTTCGGGTAGCCGAAACTTATAAATGGAAAAGTCTATCTATTCACACGAGTATTCGATCGTTCGTGAGTTATTACGGAATGCCCGCGAAGACGCGGGATTGACCCAAACTGAGGTCGCTGAAAGACTTGGGCAAACTCAAAGTTTTGTGAGCAAAGTTGAACGCGGTGAACGCCGCCTCGATGTTGTTGAACTTCGAGCGTTTTGTCTTGCTATTGGACTTGAGTTTCCATCCTTCACAGGAAAGATCGAAGTCGTTTTAGCCGATCACGTGTCTCAAAACCGTTGATTAGTTCCCGATGAACGATGAACACATCGCTTCCACAAATAAGTCCATTCGAGGACGGCGGCAATCCCTACGTTGAGACATGCTTCGGTCTTGACGCCGTACGCGCTTTGGTCAGGTTAGATATTCAAGAATACGAACGTGAGTTTCAGGTCAAGTTGGAAAGGGCAAATACCAAAAGACGATCAAATCCAAAAAAAGATGTCCGGCGTCAAGTCGGCGATGTTAGTCCGACTAATGAAAGCAGTGTAATGGCGTCAAGCAGCGCCAAGATTTTCAGTTTTATCGACCTCTTTGCTGGAATCGGTGGGACTAGGATTGGGTTCGAGTCAGTGGGCGGACAATGTGTTTTTACTAGTGAATGGAACAAATTTGCGCAGGAGACATACCGGGCGAATTTTGAAACTCATGAAGATCACGTATTTGTCGGTGACATTACAATCTACGACGAATCCGATATTCCAGATCACGATTTGCTTCTTGCGGGCTTTCCTTGTCAACCCTTCAGTATCGCGGGAGTCTCGAAGAAGAATGCTCTAGGTCGCCCACATGGATTTGAATGTTCAACGCAGGGAACACTCTTTTTTGATGTGGCTAGAGTCATCGCGCGAAAGCGGCCAAGGGCATTTTTGTTAGAGAATGTAAAGAACCTCGTATCGCATGATCGTGGCAATACTTTTCGTGTGATTTTGGAAACTCTAGAGAATGAACTTGGCTACAGTGTGCACTTCAAGGTGATAGATGCACAGCATTTTGTCCCACAACATCGGGAACGAATCATTATTGTAGGCTTCCGCGATCCAACGCACTTCAGTTGGGATGAGATGGTCCTTCCAGAAAAAGGTGGTGTTAAGTTAGGTACCGTGCTTCATCCCCAAGACGGCTCGGAAAAGTCTGAAGAGCCTTATACTTCTGGGCCGACGGCACTTGTCAATAGTAAGTACACTCTTTCGCCAAAATTGTGGGCCTATCTTCAGGCTTATGCAGAAAAACATAAATTGGCGGGCAATGGATTCGGCTTCGGATTGGTTAACGAAACCAGCGTGACGCGCACGTTATCCTCACGCTATTACAAAGACGGATCTGAAATACTAGTGTCTCAAGGACCAAGAAAGCGTCCGAGGCGACTGACCCCTCGGGAATGTGCTCGTTTGATGGGATTTCCCGACACTTTCAAAATCCCTGTCAGTGATACCCAAGCATATCGGCAATTCGGGAACAGTGTTGCCGTACCTGTAATTAAGGAAGTCGCAAGAATCATGAGCCCGTATCTTTCGAATCCACCAATTGATCACCAGTGAGGAAGTAGGGAAATCGGCTTAGTATGACGGATGTAGTGGACGAAGAAACCCGACGACGCATGATGTCAGGAATCAGATGTCGAAACACTAAACCGGAGATTCAAATTCGAAAACAGCTTTTCAAGCTCGGCTTTCGATACAGAATTCATGATCGAAACTTACCTGGCAAACCAGATATCGTTTTGAAGAAATATCACGCGACTATTTTGGTTAATGGTTGCTTTTGGCACCGCCACAACTGTCATCTCTTTAAGTGGCCAACCACTCGGGCTGAGTTCTGGCATAAGAAGCTAAACGAAAACCACGAAAACGATTTGCGTAAGATCGAGCAATTGAAAATGAGCGGCTGGCGAGTGTGTATTGTATGGGAATGTTCGATAAAGGGTTCTTTAGGCAAAATCGTCACTGTGGGCCGAGAACTTGAGTGCTGGCTAAAGGATATTAGCAACATTCAACTAACTAAGGAGATTTCGGAATGAAAAAGGGCTATCTCTCTCAGTACTTTGACGGTGTTGCTGCCAAAATCCTGAGTCCTGTTGAGGCCGACGTCCTTACTTCAAACCAACATGAATTCAATGGTGTTGAGTCTCTCAAAGAAATTCTTGGAGAGCCCGACGGAAAAGTGCGGTACGGTGCACGGTTCATTTACCTCACGGATTTTGAGGACGATCCTCTAATTGAGGATGGATTTCTAACATGGTATGACGCACGGCAGAAGGCTCGAATTGAACGAAAGGTAATGCGTTGGGAGTACAGGCTTTACTTTCCAGATAACTCGATTTCTCATGTAGCGAACGCAGGTGACATTCTCGTAATTGCCAAGTTGCGCGACGGCACACTACTGGCGATAGTTGCTGAATCAGATACCACGATAAGCCGACAGATCCTATGGCTTTTTGGGCTGTCTGATTTGTCCCATCCTGGGTTTTCCGTTCGCGAAGAACTTGAGACGGAACAGGATCGGATCGCGTTTGCGTCCAGATTTATACTCGAGAATATTGGCGTTGCAGTTGAATCTACGGAGGAAACTTGGCTTGACGATATGATCGCCAAGTTTGGCTCGACATTCCCTACAACTAGTCTTTTTTCCGCATATTCACGGTCGACAGTTTCAGATGTCTCGGCAATCGATGGTCCTGACGACGTATTAATGGCTTGGATGGAACGCGAGGAAATTTTGTTTCGTACATTTGAAAAACATATTATCGCGGAACGTCTATCACAAGGCTTTGACGACGATGTAGATGGATTCATTTCCTTTTCATTATCCGTGCAAAATCGCAGAAAGAGTCGCGTTGGCCTTGCACTCGAAAATCATCTTGAAGTAATTTTCGCCGAGTTGGGAATTCGCTACTCGCGCGGCAAAGTTACTGAGAATAAGTCGAAACCTGACTTCGTGTTTCCCGGTCAGAAAGAATATAGAGATCAAGGGTACGATCCGAATACACTAACTATGCTAGGTGTTAAATTCACATGTAAAGATCGCTGGCGGCAAGTCCTAGCTGAGGCCGACCGAGTTAAGCGAAAACACCTTCTAACATTGGAGACATCCATTAGCCCGGACCAAACGGAAGAGATGGAGGCGAAGGATCTTCAGTTAGTAGTGCCGAGGATTATACATGCGACCTACACAGAAAAACAGAGAACTTGGCTCTATGATGTTTCCACATTTACGAATCTGGTCAAAAAACGACAACCCTAGTGAAGATAAGCAAGAGACATAAGAAGGTCCGACCTTAGAGATTTATCTGATACTGAACCCTCTTCGTCCGCATTATTGCTTCCAGTTCAGGGACTGTAAGCATCGCGTGCGATGGAGAGTCGGGATGAAGGCACACGAAACAGAAACGGAACTCATCGCCAAGGCGTTCACCGAAGTCGAATTCGTTCTGAGTCGCTCCAAAGAAGAAGCCTTTCGGGTTATTCGGCAGAAAGGCTCGAGTACATTTGAGTTCAATTAGTGTTACCTCGCCGATATGCGTTTCAATCGCTTCCAGCGAAATTTCACTTCCTGCCAGTCGCGGAATATGAACCATATCGAACGACCGCGAGAAATTCTTCGGCTGGCCGAGCAGCTCTAGAATTCGTCGTCGCTCGTCTTTATTAACGAAGAAGAATCCTTGATTCAAGGACTCCATATATTGAATACCCTCTTTCTCCGTCGCGTTATTCTTTCGGGTGATTGTGAACGACTGGTCGGGCATTAACGTTCACCTCCGAACGAAAACAGTTCCGGAATCGACAACTCAAACGCCGATGCGAACACGCCGACATTCGACAGCGAGATATTTCTCTCGCCGCGTTCGACCATGCCGATGTACGTACGGTGAAAACCTGTTAATTCTGCGAGCTGTTCCTGCGAGAGGCCGCGGGCGGTGCGCAAGCTCCGGATGCGCTTGCCGAAGGCTTTTAGGAGATCGCGATCTGCCATATGGAGGGCAAGCAAGGATGCTTGCCGCTCCAGTCAATCTATACTCATTGTATGCAGCGATCTACATACAATGAGTATCATCGGCGGCGCGGAGGAAGACGGGAGACGCGAGACAAGAGACGGGAGAACGGAGAATGGGAAAGTCTCGAGACTAGAGACGCGAGAGTGGGCAGGAGCGACGGGAGACTACTTGCCGGACTTCTTTACAGCATCTCTCATGACCCATTTGTCAGTGCCCTTTTCCATCGACACGAGCATAGAGACGACCTCCTCGTATTCCAGAAAGAGATCCTTCGCAACATCACGCCCGGCATGATCAGAGCGGACGGCAAATTCCAGCCATGTCTGCGTTTCAGCGGCTTCGCCTTCGGCATCGTTCAGTTTGCTTACCCACGCCGCCGCGTATCTCCGCTTTCGCCACGCTTCCGACGGGTCACAGATCAACGATCGGATAAGATCCGTTGGTGCGTCGCATCGCGACGAAAGTCAGACGGACGGGCCGGCGGTCTCGGCGATCTCGGAGGTGTCGAATTTTTCATCTTCGACGTTGCGCATCATCCGGGCGATCGGGATGGCGAGCAGGGCGAGAATGGCCGCCGAGGCAAACAGTGCGACGGTGGTCCAGGTCATGAGCATCGGCGTCTGCTCGAGCTTTTCGGGGTCGACGCTGCCCCCGACTAGGCCGGCGATGATATTCCCTAGCGAAGCGGCCAGGAACCAGATGCCCATCATTTGCCCGACGTAACGGCGTGGCGAGAGCTTGGTCATCGACGAGAGGCCGACGGGGCTCAGGCTGAGCTCGCCGAAGGTCTGGAAAAGATAACTGAGAGCGAGCCAGATGCTTGAGACCTTGATTGCGCCCTGGGCGGCAACCAGCATGTTCGACGGGTAGATCATTATCAGAAACCCGACACCGGCAAGCGCGAGGCCAAGCGCGAACTTGAACGGGCTCGAGATATTGATGTTCTTTTTGCCGAGCCACAGCCAGAGCCAGGCGAATACCGGCGCAAAGATGATGATAAAGAACGAATTGATCGACTGGTACCACAGTGCGGGTACTTCGAACGAGCCCCACTGACGGTCAGTGAAATCCTTGGCGAACAGGTTCAGCGACGTCGGCGCCTGTTCGAATGCAGCCCAGAATATCGCCGCCGCGATGAACAGCACTCCGATCACGAGGACGCGCTTCTTCTCGTCGCCCTTCAGCCCGCCGAACGTAAAAATGTAGGCAAAATACACGACGCCGATCGCTCCCAGAAAGTACGCCCACCATGTCCCGACCTGCTGCGGATCGATGTGTATCACCCCAACGGCCGCCAGCACGACGACCGCCGCGATCACCGCAACACCGGCATAGAGGGTCATCTTCGTTTGATTTTCACGCTTTCGCTGGGCGTCCGCGTCGGGCAAACGGGTCGGCTCGACGCCGATATTCCCGAGCGTCGCCTGCGCTCGCAGGCTGTACCAGATCAAACCGATGAGCATGCCGACGCCCGCCACGCCAAATCCCCATCCGTACCCGACCTTCTCGCCCAGCAGCCCGGTGAAGAGCTGCCCGGCGGTCGCACCGGTATTGATGCCCATGTAGAAGATCGAGAATCCGGCATCGCGCCGCGCTCCGCCCTCGGGGTAGAGGTCGCCGACGATCGCGGAGATATTGGGCTTGAGCAGCCCGGTACCCATCACGATCAGGATCAGGCCGACAAAGAAAGGCGTTTGGCTGCCAAGAAACGACGTCAGCCCGATCGAAAAATGCCCGAGCGTGATGAGTATCGCTCCGTACTGGATCGCCCTACGCAACCCGAACAGCCGGTCGGCGATCCATCCGCCCGGCAGCGACGACAGGTAAACGCTCGACGCGTAGATCCCGACAATTGCCGACGCCTGCGGCCGTTCGAATCCGAAACCGCCATTCATCACCGCGGTCGTCATGAACAGGATCAACAGCGGCCGGATGCCGTAGAACGAGAAACGTTCCCACATTTCCGTCGCGAATAAGGTCGAAAGGCCGATCGGATGGCCGAAGAATCCGCGAGAGGCGGCAGGGCTTACGTCGTTTGCGTTTGCGCTCATCAATATTCCCCTTCTGGTCGTTGAAATTTGGGTAGAGTTAGGCAAATATAGCAGATAATAACTCGAGCGAAAAGGCGGTTCTGAATGAAATCAATACACTTAATGCTCTTCGGGGTACTGATCTTCGGAATGACGGCGACGGCCGCTAATGCTCAGACAGCCCGCAAAAGCGTCTCCGCCACGGAGGTCAACGGCACATTCCAAATGCCGTTCACCGGCAGGTTTAAGGGCAGCTCGAACGAGATCAAGATCCTCGCTCTCGGCGGCGGCAAGCTGCATATCGCAATGGATCTGCTTTATCCGTACATCGTGAATGGTGAGCTTTCGGCGAACGTCGGCGAACTCGACGGCGAGGCAGCGATCGTAGGCGACGTCGCGGTCTACGATTCGGCCGAGAACGGTACCTGTACGATCACGATCAAGTTCGTCCGTCCGGGCACGATCAAGGTCTCACAGGAAGAGACCGAGGCCGGATGCGGTTTCGGCATGAACGTTTCTGCCGAAGGCACCTACAAAAAGGTCAGCGGAGCTAAACCCAAATTTGACCGGGAACAATAGATCGACGGCATAGGAGGCAATCAGATGATGTCTATCTCTCACGACCAATTCAGATCGCCGCGGACACTTTCGCTGCTCGCGATCGCAGGCATCGGGGTTTTTGCGTTTTGTCAGATCGGTTCGGCGATCATCGGCGTTGCCCAGCTGGCGGGGCCGGCGAAGACGATCAAGCTGGATGCAGAGACCGAGACGTCCATTTGGATGGCGCTGCAGGGTCTGATCGCCGTCCTCCAATTTCCTGTTTACGTTTTTGCCGCAGTGACGTTCCTGATGTGGCTTTTCCGGACCTACAAGAACCTGGAGCCGCTCGGGTCGGAATACACAAAGTTCTCGCCGGGTTGGTCGGTCGGATGGTGGTTCATTCCGCTCGCAAACCTCGTGATGCCGTTCAAGGCAGTTCGCGGCGTCTGGGCTGAGAGCGATCCGGATTCGGTCGGTAACGAAGATTTTCTCTCGGGCCTGGAGCCGTCGGCACCGTTCTTTATGTCGGCGTGGTGGGCATTCTGGATCATTGCGAACATATTTACGAATATCACTTCGAGGGTGCTGGATCCGGCGGATGTCCAAGGGCTCGAAATGAGTGGTTACGCTTTCATCATCGGCGGTATCTTTTGGGTCGTCGATGCGGCATTCGCGATAAAATTGCTGCTTGACGTGACCGACCGACAGGAACGTAGATTCGTCAAAATCGGCATCCGCCGGCCGCAGGAACCACCCCCGCCGCCGACGTTCAGCAGCTTTGGAACACAGCAATAATGGAAATATTCGACCGGATCGGCCAGGAAATAGAGGACGTTTGGCGTGGGGAGAACTACGACGAGGCATTGCTGCCGTCAATATCGGCGGATGCGCTGCGGCGGGCTGAAATACCGTCGAAAACGACCGTGTGGGAGATGGTCGAGTGGGCTCTCAGCGAACGGGAATTGCCGCGGCAGCGTGACTTGCACGCAAATTTCGGCGATCCGCCAGTGACCGTGTTCTCTGCTCCGAGGTTTCATATCGACGTCTATTTTTGGTTCAACGGAACGACGTCGATCCACCAGCATTCGTTCTGCGGTGCGTTCCAGGTGATGCACGGGTCGAGCATACACAGTTGGTACGAGTTCGACTGCGAGAAAAAGGTCAACACATTTACCGAGATCGGCACGATGAAACTGAAAAAGTGCGAGCTGCTGTCCGTCGGTGACGTTCAGGAGATACTCGCCGGAAAGGAGTATATCCATTCGCTGTTTCATCTCGATCATCCGTCGGCGACGATCGTCGTGCGGACCGACCGGAGCCCGCTGCACCTGCCGCAGTACAATTATCACAAACCGAAGCTCGCGATCGATCCCTTCTTTGAACAGGAAACCGTCACGAAAAAGAAGCAGCTTGCTTCGGCTTTAGTGCGTGCAAAACACCCTGAGGCGGATCGTTTGATCGCGGGCCTGATCGTCGACAGCGACCTGCAGACAACGTTCGAGCTGCTTTCATCGCTGCGGCATCTGGTAGCCGGTGATGGATTCGGCGAGATGTTCAAGGTCAGCGACCAGGGGGCGAGATTTCGCACGTTCCTCGACGCGGCAACCGAACGGCACGGCGCCGACGCCGACGTTCTCCGCGAGGTGCTCGAGCGTCAGGAGATGATCGAAAAGCTGACGAGCAAACGGCAGTTCGTCACCGACGCGGAACATCGATTTTTTCTGGCCCTGCTGATGAACGTCGAGGGCCGCGAGCCGATCTTCCAACTCGTGCGTCAGCGGTTCCCGGACGCGGAGCCAATGGACAAGGTGCTGGACTGGACGTTCGACCTCGCAAATACGCGGCTGGCCGGAACCGACAGATCGAACGTGCTCGGCATCGAGGATTTCGGCGATCTCGACATCTCGATCCTTGAGCAGATGCTGCTCGGCCGCAGCGGCTCAGAGATAAATGACGCCCTCGCCGACCAACTCGGCTCAGCCGCCGAGGGCATCGCCGGCACCATTCGCGACAAGGAACGACGGATACGTGAAGCCGGCTTCTTCCGGCCGCTATTAACGTAACCACTTCGCCCACCAATTTGCGGGAAAAAATAGAATAAATTACACTATTCAGGCTATGCCCTTGTAGCTCAACGGTTAGAGCAGCGGACTCATAATCCGTTGGTTGTAGGTTCGAATCCTACCGAGGGCATACTTATTTTTTTCTGATCCTTGGCTCCCTCTCAGGTGCCTATCATCGTCGATAATTCCCGACAATAAGGCAAATTATTTGTAGCCGGGATCCTGCTTTAGCAGTTCGGCCCGCAGCAGAAAGCTGCCGTCGGTCACGATCTTGTCTCCGACGTTCAATCCTTCCAACACGGTATATTTGCCATCGTTCTCGGCACCGAGACGAACCGTTTTGATCGCAAAGACATTAGGTTTATCAGTCGCGGTGAATACGATCCGGCGTTCGTTCATATTTTGAACCGCTGAGACCGGAATAGACGGCATTGTCCGCTCGGCATTGCCCGTCGAGCCGAAAGCGACATTCACATACATGCCGATCTTCAGTATCCGGCCGGGATTGTCGAGTTCGACACGGACCTGGGCCGTGCGGGTCGCCTGATCGATATTCGGATCAATATATGTTACGTGTCCTCGAAAAACACGTCCCGGAAATGCGTCCGACGTGACGGTTGCTCCGCTCCCGTTCCGCATCTGGCCGAGATCTTTTTCGTAAACCTGCGCGATCACCCATACGTCCGAGAGATCCGTTACCCGCATCACCTCCTTATTGGCTTCGACGACCTCGCCTTGATTCCCGGTTCTCTTTGTTATTGTTCCCGTTACAGGCGAAGTGAGGGCGATCGTCGACGTGATCTGTGTCGGCGATCTGAGCGAATTTAACTGCGCTGCCGTCATCCCGTAGAGGAGAAGTCGCTGCCGTGCCGTCGCAAGCTCCGACTCGGCCATCTGACGTTTGACCGCGGCCTGTTCAAATTCATTACGGCTGAGTGGATTGATGTCGGCAACCTCGACGGCCCGTGAATAGCGGTTTTTCGCCTCTTCGAGTTTTGCTTCGGCCGATTTGAACATGGTCATGGTCTGCTCAAATTCCTCACGGCTGATCGCACCGATCGCGAGCAGTTTCTCGGAGCGGTGATGATGGCTGTGATGTTCCTCCATGTTGGCCTCGGCAATACGAAGTGCCGCTAACGTCTCGTCCACCTCGTTGTTGCTTGCGGGGCTGATCTTGACGAGTTTTGCCGTCCGGTCGTAATTTTGGCGCGCCGTCTGAGCCTCGGTTTGAAGAGTTAAGTAACGAGCCTGAGACGCGGCGAGTTCGTCGCTGAATACCACGGCAAGAGCTTGGCCCTTGCCGACGTTTTGACCAAGCTCGCCACTGACGCTGCGGAGCACGCCGCCGAGCAGCGAGATGACGGGCGTTTCCCGGTAAGCATCCGGCTGGACGACTCCCGTTGCGGCGACAGACATCGACTCGGCCGAAAGCGTTTCGCCGACCGTCTCGACCTTGAGGCCGATCGATTCTACCTGTTCGGGCGGGATCGTGACGGTCTCAACGCCCGGCGCGGAGCCTGAAGTTTGCGTGTTGTCGCCAAAGCTCACCGATCGCGGAGCTGATACGGGTTGGCCACTCTCGCGTCCACGAAAGACCCAGTAAAATCCGGCGCCAATGACGATGACCCCGACCACCGACAGAGCAATGATCAGCGGCAGACGGTTCGACCGGGCCGGTTCGTTATCGGTCAAGATCTCGTCTTGAACTTCGGCGTCGTTGTCGTTGTATTTTTCTTCACTCATTTCTTTGTCAGCTCCGGCGAATTTGTTGCCCGCAACACTTCGACTCGGGCCAGATAAGTATCCAATTGCGAATCAATAAACCCATCTTTGATCTCAATGAACCGCCGCTGTTCGGCGATGTAATCGAGCAACGTCCGCGATCCCAATTCGTAGGTCTGGCGAACCACATCCAGGTTTGTCTCGGCCTGTTTTTCGACGCCGACCCGATAGATCTCCATCGCACGCGACGCACTGCGGTATTTTGCATAGGCCGATGCGACCTCGCTCCGGACGGTCAGCTCGCCAAACGCAGTTCGGTTCTGTGCAGCGGTCTTCTCCGATACTGCTGCCGCGACGGTGCCCTGATTTCGGTTAAATATCGGCAGTTGGAGCATCACACCGACAGAAAAGACGTTGGCACGTTCGCCGATAGGGACGACCTGTCCGAGATCGTTAAATCCGCTCTGGGGAAAACCCTGTCTCATCCGCTCGTAGCCCGCACTTAGGCTTGCGTCCATCTTGCCGCCGGCTTTTGCTTCGTCGATCCGTGCCTGCGACAGGTCCTCGATCGCACGCGACATCTGCAAGTCGGGACGCTGGATCAAAGCCTGGCCGGTCGCAATGTCCAGAGACGGGAGCGGCTTCAGTAGATCGTCAAAATTACCACCGAGCCTCAGCGGTTCGTCCGGACCCATCCCGACCAGGTTTTTGAGCTCGAGCATTGAGATCTCCACGCGGCCTTCGCTGGTCTCCCGAATAGCACGAATGCGGTTGAGTTCGACGGCGACCATACTCCCTTCGAGCGGAGCGGTGCGGCCCTCGTCAACGCGGGCGGAGACCAATTGGTAATTCTCGGTCGCTGCGGCGAGCGTTTCCTCGACAAACTGCAGCTTTAATGCAAGCGCGAGCGTCTGACCGAATTTCGTTCTGACTTCGGCGGCAAGCATACGTTCGCGGTCGGCGAGTTGCTGTCGCCGGACATCCAATTCCTTTTCAGCGACTCTGATACGGGCCGGACGGCGGCCGAACAGCTCGAGCGGCAACGAGCCCTTGACCATGTAGCTGTTGCTCGGCGTATATGGGTTTTTTGCCGCGCCGACCTCGAGGCTTGGGTTGGCCCGGAGCCCGGCTTGCGTGACCATCGACTCGGCAGCCTCGACCTCGCGGCGAACGGCCTGGAGTTCGTCATTATGCTCGAGTGCAAAGGCGACTAATTCATCGGCAGACTTGCCATTTTTGAGATCGAGATATCTGCCAAGTCCGCTGCTTGACTGGACAACTATCTGCGCCTGAACCGGCGGCAGGAAAAGGCCCGATATTCCCACCACGCAGGTCGCAAAGATCGCCAGAATTGAAATTGTTGATCTGATCCTAAACATCGTGTTTCAACTCCCGCTCCCGCAGCCAGTAGAAGATCACCGGCGTTATTATCAGAACGTGCAGTAAGCTCGACACCATACCGCCGAGCACCGGTGCCGCGAGTGGTTTCATCACCTCGGAACCCGCACTCGTGCTCCACATTATCGGCAGGAGGCCCGCGACGACGGTTGAGACCGTCATCACTTTAGGCCGAAGACGAAGGAGTGCCCCTTCGATCACGGCTTCCATCAGGTCGCGTTTCGAATACCGATCACCCATCTCCAACTTCTTTTTCGCCACTGCTTCCTCAAGGTAAATGACCATCACGACCGCCGTTTGGACCGCGGTCCCGAAAAGTGCGATGAAGCCGACCCAGACCGCGACCGAAAAGTTGTAGCCGAGCAGCCAAACCAGATATATGCCGCCGGTCAGTGCAAATGGCACCGCCATCAGCACGTGTGCAGCCTCGATCGCCGACCGATACGTCAGGTACAACAGCCCGAATATCACTATCAAAACGATCGGAACGACGAGGAGCAAGCGGCTTTTGGCCCGCTGTTGATTTTCGAACTGGCCGCTCCAGTCGATGTAGTAACCTTCCGGCAATTTGACACCAGTGGCGACGGCCTTTTTCGCCTCATCGACAAAGCTCCCGACGTCGCGGCCGCGAACGTTAAGGAGGACCGTTCCGCGAAGAAGTCCGTTCTCGCTCTGGATCATCGTCGCGCCGGCCACCGAACTGATGTGTGCAAGTTCGGACAACGGCACCGTTGCTCCGTTCGGCGCAGCGATCGGGATACGGCCGATCGCATCGGG
>JAKOVX010000058.1 GCA_029781855.1 Acidobacteriota bacterium
GGAATCCGCAGACATCGCCGCCGCCGTTGCCGAGACGTTTCAAGCGGATTCAACGCGGGCGGCGAACGACCACGCGAACGTCGCCGGCTTGCAGCTCGACCTCGACGTTCCGACACGTTTGCTGCCGAAATACGCGGAGGCTCTGCGACATTTGCGTAAATTCCTCCCGCCCGAAACCAAGCTCTCCATCACCGGCCTGCCTACGTGGACAACGAGTGACGAGATCAGCGCGGTGCTCGCCGCCGTGGATTTTTGGATCCCACAATGCTACGGAGCATCGATCCCAACGAAAGCGACAAATCGTGTTCCGATCTCGTCGCCGTCGTCCGTCGAGCACACGATCGCGGCGGTCCGTCGACTCGGCAAACCGTTTTATGCGGGCCTGGCGGCGTACAGCTACGCGATCCTCTACGACACGAACGGCAATTCGGTGGAGCTCCGCGGCGACATCGACCCGGCCGAGGCTGCACGAAACGACCAACTGGAGCTCGTCGAAACGCAGAATTTCGGCGTCGGGGATACGGCGGCTGAGCTTCGCTACGTCTATTGGGCAAAGGGCGATCTGGTTTTGGACGGACTGATCATGAGACCGGGCGAGACGCTCGTTTTCGACCTGCCGAGCGCCGCTTCGTTGCAGGCGAGTGCCCGTGCCGTCCGCGAAAATGCCGGCGGCCTGCTGCTCGGCATCTGCATCTTTCGCCTGCCGACCGGCGATGACCGTGCCACGCTCGGGCCCGACGAGATCGCGGCTGCGCTGAGTGACCGCTCGACAAACGTAATTACCAAGGTTACGCTCTCGCCCGACACGGGAAACAAGCTGACGTTGTCGGCGGAAAATAAGGGCACGGCGAATACGCGGCTGGCGGAGGACGCCTTTACCATCGACATCCGTGTCCCGATGGGAAGCATCGGCGGAGCGTCCGCTGTTGCAGGATTTACAAGCTACGAAACGCTGTGCAGCCGCGGCGGAGCGGAGACCCCGCGGCCATGCAGCGATAGGCGGGCAGACGTGATCAGGCTCAGGGCACGCTCGTGGAGACCAGGCACGACTGCGACGGTCACATTTGTCGTCAGGAACTCCTTGCCTGCGACACTGCCCGCCGCAATTCAAACACGCGTCGACGACGGGCGCATCGAACGAGAATCGATAGAGATCAAAACCGGAGAATGAAAATGATCAGCGAGAACGGACCCATACGACGGATCTCATTGGCGGCAGCAAAATACCTGCGAAACAATGTCGTTCGCAACGTCATTGTCTTACTCGCCGGAGCGGTGACGGCGTTGGCATGTGGCTGGAGCATGTTTACCGATCATTCGGTGAGATTCAACAGTTTCCGAAACGGCCGCGGCTTTTATCGTCTGCCGCCGCTGCCGATACTGTACGACCCGAAAACTGGAAAAGACATAACGGTCGCTGAAGTTGGCGTGGATAACTACGATGGAGAAATGCTGGCCGACACGACGGCCCCGAATCGACCCGATCCCGCCACTTCGGATCCGGCAAATGTTTGGGGGCAGATCGGCGAGGCGATCGATAGCGAAGATCTAGCGAAAGCCGGCAACCTGACGCGTAGGTATCTAGATCTGACCGCTCTGCCGACCGTAGATGAAGAATCGGACCGACAGGCTCACAGAAATTCCGCCTACGATATTCTTGACGCAATGTCGGCTCTCAAACAGGGCTCGAAACCCGCCGCGGTCAGGGAATACCTGACCGCGAGATATAGGTTCGTGCCGGCCGTCGTGCCGAACGTGGATGAGCAGATCGCTACGGCCGCGGCGGACGTAAATCTTCGCGACAATTGGGATTACCTAACAGCGGCACACATAGACTCGCAAACCGAGCCTGACAAGGCTCTGCAGGCATTTCGCGAGCACGCGGCAAAATACCCACATAGCGAAAAGAACGAAGCGGTACTTTATACGATCGCCAAGCTAACGTTGGAATCGAGTTACAGTTTTCAAAACAGCGGCTGCGGCATCATGGGAAAAGACATTTTTGGTGACGATATCGACCCGTCAAAGGTCGAGCCGTTCGAGAAATGCCGTGACGAGAGTTGGACCGCGGCGATCAATGGGTTTCGGCGTCTGATGCAGAAATATCCAAACGGTCGTTACTTCAACGACGCGAGGAGTTGGCTCGGTTACCTATATCGACGCGGAGGCGCGCGAGCCGAATCGTTGGCGGAATATTACAGACTACTCGGTGACCCGTCGGACCGTGCCACGCGACTCGCCGCGAAGAAGTCGCTTCAGGTCATGGGCCACGAATATGACGATGCGACTTTGGACAAGGTCGAAAAACTCATCGCCGGCGACCGCAACGCGGCGATGGCATATGCATATCATCGCATCTACAATTACGCGATCGACTACACTTACACCGAGTTCGAAAATTGGTGCTGCTATGGCGACGACAAGTGGCAGCAGGAGCAGGACGAGAAAACGCGTGTCGCTGACGCCCAAACCAAGGGCAAACACGAACTCGATCGGATCGTGCGGTTTGCTACCGCGATGATGAAACGCTACCCGCAGGCCAAATTAACGGGCGGCTTCGTCCTTCGTGTGGCCGAGTCACAGATAGAGCTACAGAACTATACGGACGCCCTGAAAATGGCGGATAAAGCCCTCGGACTCGGCGTATCCGGCGGATTGAGGGCCGAAGCTCTGTGGATCAAAGGAAGTTCGGAGCACCAACACAAGAACTTCGCGGCCGCGCGCTCGACATTCAACAAACTGATCGCGGAATTTCCCGACGCGAAACTTACCGAGGGTGCACGCCGACTGCTCGCGATGACCGCTGAGGACCAGGGTGATCTCGAGACCGCCCTCGAGCAGTATCTGGCTTTGAAGTACGACTACGACGCCGCGTATTACACCGACGTTTTGATGGAAACCGACCGACTGGCGAAATTCGTCGGGTCCCACGCGGGCAGTCCCGAATACGACAAGCTGCTCTATGCTCTGGGCGTTCGCTACATGCGTGACGGACGTTGGGAGGACGCCCGAGCGTCGTTTGTCCGCGTAAGAACAAAAACGACTATCAGCGAGGAGCAGCTCGATACCGGAGAGGACGGAGCGGAGCCATTCGCCAAGGAGCCCGAATGGGGCGTGAGCGACTCGTCCGCAATAAAAACGGCGTGGGTGATGCAGGACCTGAAAACGATCGAGATCATGGAACACCTCGAACAAGCTGTCGCTTCCGCCGACGGCGACGAGGCCAAGGCCGAGGCGTTGTATCAGCTTGCGAGCTTTCAATACGATTCCGATCCGCTGCTTTTTTACGATCCGGCCGCGTGGCAAGGCCAACGATTCGAGCTTTTGGAACAGCTTTCGAACGGCGACGACATGAGGCTTCCGAACGAAACTCAAACGATCTTCGAGTATTCGCAATCACACGAACCGCTCGCCCGAGCGATATTGATCTACGATCAGATACTAGAACGTTACCCGCGAACCAAGGCGGCAAAGGACGCCCTCTTCTCTGTCGTCGTTGCGCACGAACGCCTGTCAGATCTGAACCCGTACTGGCGCAATATCTATGAGAGCGGTCTATTCGTCGGCACCAGGCATCAAACCAACAAGGACATCAGACAGCTATACCCGAAGTTTCGATGGCCACTATCCAGACTTGGCTGGGAGGCGTCGACTCGTACCGTCAATGGCGGCCCGGCATATCCGGCCCTGCCGAAACCACCGCCAAAGCTATCCATAACGCAGCGGATCGAGCGGAAGCTCAAGAAATACGCGGACATTGTCGAGGCCAAGGTCTCGCCGAAGATCGAGAAAGCGGCGGACGATTATTTCTCGTTTCTAAGAGGCATTTTCTACGGCCTGATAGCCATAATGATTATGTTTGCTGCTGGATACGCGGTGCTGATCGCGACGCATTTTCGGACATTGCGAGGCAACGGAACGATCGTCGCCCTCCGTTCCGAGCACGCCCTTGAATTGCTGCCCGGCACGGAGAGCCGTGTCGAAAAGGTTATCGACGACCGCTGAGCGGCTAGCCTAGTCGCACATCCAGCGGCCGTTGATGCGTTTGGCGAAGGCGCCGTCCTGGCCGGGCTGGCCCTGCGAGCAGACGCTGCCGCGGCGGCAGTCTTTACAGTAGACGAGAGCACCATCCTGAACGGCCGGACGGCCTTCGCCGCCGCTTGCCCATCGCGAAATGTCGTTGAAGGTGACATTCGGGTCCAGTTGCAAGAGGCCGTTCGAGATCTCGACATTGTAGCCGAACATGTTCGGGCGGCCGTCGATCGAGTCATTGCCGCGGCCTTCGGGCAGGCTTCCGGTCTGAAACATCGGCTTTGTCGTCCCGAGGCCGGGCTTGCGGACGTTTCGCCCCGATTCGTCGGTGCATCGCCCCGACAACGCCAGCGGATCGTAGCAAAACCTATCGCCGGTGGACGTGATCGTCACGGTCGGGTCGGCCTTTATGGTCGTCGCCTGGTAGAACGTCCCCGAGGACATATAGTTCAGCCGTCCGTGGAGCTCGACCGGATTCCCAAAAACGCTGCCGATGACGCTGATCATCATTGACGTGATCGAGCCCGCCGGATTGGTGTAGATCGAGCGTTTGCCGCGTTCCGAGCCGGAATTTACGACCGTCAGCGAACCAATAGTGTCGATGTACAGGAATGTTCCGCCGACGCCCGACGCGTCGTCGTATCCGCCGCCAAAACTCTGCTCGACCAGCATCGAACCGGCTTTTTGAATGTGGATGCCGTCGCCGGGCGCATTCGCCGCGTAGTACGAAAAAACCGAACTGCTGACCGTCCAGTCCGTGTTGAACGTGTCGATCCAGATGCCGGTCCGGTTGTTCATGAACAGCGCGTGATCGACCTTGACGTAATCGAACTGCCACTGGTCGCAGGCCTGCTCGCTCGATTTACAGTTTCGGTCGTTCGCGTTGTGGACGTAGATGCCCTTGTCGAACGACTGGACGGTGATGTTCTCGAAATTGAACATCTGACTCGAATTTGCCGATTGGGCACGGCTGACCGGGTCGATCGCCCATTTGCCTATCGCTTCGATGCCGATGTCGCCGGTGATGTCACCTCTGCCGCCGCCGTAAAGATCGGTATTGCCCAGCAGTTCGAGATCGCGGATCGTCACCTGATTCGTACATCCGCCGATGCGGAAGAGCGACTGATTGTTATTCTTCAAGCGAATCCGCGTGACGGTTCGCTGGATCGGCATGCCGGTGGTCGGCACCGATGTATTTGCTCCCGCTCCCTGGACGATGATGCCCGACGGAAGCGTGATCCCCTGAAACGACGGATCGCGGGTGCTGCCGTCGGTCGTCCCGACTATGTAGTCGCCCACGGGAAAACGCAGTGTTCCGCCCTGTCGAGCAGCGATGTAGACGGTCGCGTTCTTGATCGTTTTTGTGTAATCGGCGGGCTCGGTGAATTCGTACGTCGCCGGGCTGCCAATAGCACGCCTGACCGGCCGGAAGTCCTTCACATTCAGAAAACCGGAATCCTTGGTCGTCGGATACCATAAGTAGTTGTCCCCGTTACGGAGCTTGATCTCATACAGCGGCTCTTCACCGGAAAAACACCATCGCCCGAGGCCGTTCACGGAGACACGGCTGCCCGATACGGAGCTGCCGTCACATGCCGTAAGGCCCGTCGCCTGCGTTCGCTGATTTGTACCCGCGACAAATACGTCGATGGAATTTCCGCCGCCCGCCGACGGCAAATATCGAACCGGGCACGCCCCGCCAATGTCGGCCTGGAGCGTCAACGAATAACCCTCAAATTTATTTTGGCCGAATGCGGCCGCGGCAAGTGCAATTATTGCGAATAAGATCAGTGAATAGCTTTTACATTTGGACATTTGTTGAACTCCTTACAGTTGTGTCGCATTGGCGGATCCGCCTGTTTGATGCGTTTTTTGACACCTCGCGGCAGCGTCAGATTGTTTCGGGCCTTTTTGATATACTAACCGAAATCTTGTCGGCAGGTCATTTACGCCAAAAATGTACGCGATCAACGTCAGCTCAAGTCAACGCGAGGAAATGATCGACATCACCGCCGAAGCGGCGAAGTTCGTCCGCGAAAACTCGGACGGCGAGGGCGTTTTGACACTTTTTACGCAGCACACGACCTGCGGCCTGACGATAAACGAAAACGCCGATCCGGACGTAAAAAGCGACATGCTCGGCTTTCTGAAACGGCTGATACCGCAATACGAACCGGCGTTCCGGCATTTCGAGCATAATTCGGACGCCCACATTAAATCGTCGCTCGTCGGTTCGAGCGTTTCGGTGCCGTACGAAGAATGGAAACTGCTCTTGGGCCGTTGGCAAGGAATCTACCTGTGCGAGTTCGATGGGCCGCGTGAACGCACCATTTTGATGACCGCGAAATAGATATGACTGCTGGATATTCGGGCACGCCGCTCGCGAAGAAGCTTGGGATCAAGGAAGGTTCGTACGTTCTGACGGTGAACGCACCCGACAACTACGCCGATCTGCTCGCTCCGCTGCCCGAGGGCGTGACGATCTCCGATAAGGTAAAGCTGCCGGTCGACATCGTCCATATCTTTACGAACACATTCGAGGAACTGCTTCAGACAATCGCCGTAGCACGGCTGACGATCACACAGGAAGGTGCGATCTGGGTCTCGTGGTACAAAAAAGCCGCGAAGCTCCCGACCGAGATCACCGAAGACGCGATCCGCACTGCCGCATTTCCACTCGGCCTGGTCGACGTCAAGGTGTGCGCCGTCGATGAACGCTGGTCGGGGTTAAAGTTGGTCATCCGAAAAGAAAATCGTGTATAATTCGGTGCACTATTGAATCAAAAGGAGCACCGAGATGGGAACTACAGACCCGTTCGTCGATGCGTACATCGACAAAGCCAACGATTTTGCGAAACCTATCCTCAAACATATCCGAAAGCTGGTGCATGAAACTTGTCCTGACGTCGTCGAGTCGAAAAAGTGGAGCTTTCCGCACTTCGGCTACAAGGGCGAGATGATGTGCTCGATGGCGGCGTTCAAGGAACACTGTGCGTTCGGATTCTGGAAGCAATCGCTGCTCGAAAAGGACGCGTTCCCGGAAGAAAGGACCGCGATGGGAAGCTTTGGCAAGTTAACTTCGCTCGCCGATCTGCCGAACGATAAGACGCTGAAAAAGCTCATCAAGGACGCGATGAGGCTCAATGACGCCGGGATCAAGGTCAAGAAGACGGTCGCACCTAAGAAGGAACTCGTTGTGCCCGACGTCCTGCTAGAGGCTTTGGCGAAAAACGAAAAGGCCGCCGAGACGTTCGAAAAGTTTCCATACAGCTGCCGAAAGGAATACATCGAGTGGATAACTGAGGCCAAAACCGACCCGACCCGCGACAAACGGCTCGCCACGACCATCGAATGGCTCGCCGAAGGCAAGCGACGGAATTGGAAATACGAGAATTGTTAGGGAAACATTTTGCCCGCGAATTACGCGGATCGGCACGAATGACTAGGAAAATTTGAATTTGTTCGCGTGCATTCGCGTAATTCGCGGGCAAATTGATCGAGTAATACCAAAAAATATGACAGAACCAATCCTGGTAGCCAAAAAGGACGCTACCGACAACGCTGATTTTTTTCTTTTGCCGCAGATGGCCAACCGACACGGCGTGATCACCGGTGCGACCGGCACCGGCAAGACCGTGACGCTGCAAAAGCTGGCCGAGGGCTTTAGCGAACGCGGGGTGCCGGTCTTTATGGCCGACATCAAGGGCGATCTGACGGGCGTTACCCAGCCCGGCGGCGGCAACCCGAAGATCGATGCCCGTAACGAGCTGCTCGGCGTTACGCCCGCGTTCGAGGGGTTTCCGGCGACGCTGTGGGACGTTTTCGGCAAGCAGGGCCATCCGCTGCGGGCGACGATCTCGGAGATGGGCCCGCTGCTCATCGCACGTCTGCTGCAGCTCAACGATACGCAGGAAGGCGTGCTCTCGATCGCGTTCAAGTACGCGGATGACAACGGACTGATGCTGCTCGACCTCAAGGACCTGCAGTCGCTGATCCAGTATGTCGGCACCAACGCCGCGGAACTGACGCTGCAATACGGCAACGTGTCGGCGGCGTCGGTCGGTGCGATCCAACGCGGCCTGCTGCAGATCGACGAACAGGGCGGCGACCTTTTCTTCGGCGAACCGGCGGTCAAGCTCGACGATTTTATGCAGAGTGTCGGCGGCAAAGGCGTGTTGAACCTGCTCGCCGCCGATCAGCTCATCAACGCGCCGAAGCTCTATTCGACCTTCCTGCTGTGGCTGCTCTCCGAGCTGTTCGAATCGCTGCCAGAGGCAGGCGATCTCGAAAAGCCGAAGCTCGTATTCTTTTTCGACGAGGCTCACCTGCTCTTTGCCGACGCTCCGCAGGCCTTGATCGACAAGGTCGAGCAAGTTGTCCGGCTGATCCGTTCGAAGGGCGTCGGCGTCTATTTCGTCACGCAGAACCCGGCGGACATTCCCGAAAAGGTGCTGGCACAGCTCGGCAACCGCGTCCAACACGCGCTGCGTGCCTACACGCCGCAGGAACAGAAGGGCGTCAAGGCTGCCGCGACGTCTTTCCGCGTCAATCCTGCTCTCGACACCGAGACGGTGATCACAGAGCTCGGCGTCGGCGAGGTGCTCATCTCGACCCTCGATGAAAAGGGCGTGCCGACCATCGTCGACCGTGCCTTTGTCGTGCCCCCCGTCGGCCATATCGGCCCGATCACTCCCGAAGAGCGCGCGGCGCTGATCGCCAATTCGCTCGTTGCCGGTGTTTATGAAACGGTGATCGATCGCGAATCGGCGTATGAACTGCTCCAGGCAAAGGCCGAGGCAAAAGTCGCCGAACAGCAGGCCACCGCCGAGGCGGAGGCAGCGGCAAAACAAGCCGACGATGAGGCAAAAGCCGAGGCGAAAGCGAGCCGCGGCACCAGCAGCCGGAACGATTCACTGCTCGAGGCCGTTACCAAGAGCGTCGCCCGCTCGGCAAGCTCGTCGATCGGCCGGCAGATCGGAAGCTCGATCGTTCGCGGCGTGCTCGGCAGCATTTTCGGCGGCAAGAGCAAGAAGAGTTGGTTCTAGTCTCGACGAACGATGGGCCGTGATTGGACACAATTTACGCGTCGCATTACGGTCAACTACCCGGCCCGCGCCGTCTATGAGGCGTGGGCCGTTCCGTCACAGATCGAGCGTTGGTTCCTGCGTTCTGCCGAGTATGTCGGGTTTGACGGCACGGCAAAGAACCGCGACCGCGAAGTCGAGGCCGGCGACTCGTATTTGTGGCGATGGCATGGCTATCTCGATGACGTGAGCGAAGCCGGATTGGTCACCGAGGCGAACGGCCTCGACCGGTTCGCTTTCACATTTACGGATAATTGCCTCGTCACGGTCGATATCAAGGACGAAGACGGCACGGGCGTCGTTGAGCTCACACAAAGCCGGATACCGGACGACCCGGACCGAAACATTTATGTCGATTGTTCATACGGATGGGCGTTCTATCTGGCGAACCTGAAATCCGTCCTCGAGGGCGGTATCGACCTGCGAAATAAGAATGTCGAGATCAAGAACGTGATAAATTCTTGAATTTGTTCTCCGTGCCCTTTGTGTCTTCTCTATGTGATCTTTGTGTTCAAAAGGATCATTAAACACAGAGTTCGCAAAGGGAAGACACAAAGAACACGAAGCGAAAAGAAAGGAGGAGCTAGTTGAAATGAGTAAAGACGGAACGCTTCTATTGGTCGGAACCGCGAAGGGGCTGTTCATTTTTCGGCGAGAGGCCGGCTCGGACAAATGGTCGATCGACGGACCGCATTTTGCGGGACTGCCCGTTTTCTCGGCGTTTTACGACGACCGTGCCGGACGCTCGGACCTGTGGGCGGCGCCGATGAGCTTTCATTTCGGCGCGGACCTGGTAAAAAGCGCCGACTTCGGCAAGACCTGGGATAACCCGGAAAAACGGCGGATCATGATGCCGAAAACGACCAAGAAGTCGCTAGAGAATATTTGGCAGATCGCTCCGGGTGCCGACAAGGACACGCTCTACGTCGGCGTTGCGCCGGCGGCACTTTTTGAATCGCACGACGGCGGCGAGACATTCAAGTTGAACAAAGGCCTCTGGGGCCACCCGCACCGCAAGAAGTGGAATCCGGGATTCGGCGGGCTCTGCCTGCACACGATCGTCACCGACAAGAAAGATCCGAACGACATCAAGATCGCGATCTCGACCGGCGGCGTGTATCAGTCGGCCGACGGCGGCGAAAGCTGGAGAGTAACGAACACCGGCGTCAAGGCGTACTTCATGCCCGATCAATTTCCCGAGTTCGGCCAGTGCGTTCACAAGATCGCCCGCCATCCGAAAAAGAAGAGCACATTTTTTCTGCAGAATCATCACGGTGTGTATAAGAGCACCGACGGCGCGACGACTTGGAAAGAGATCGAGGACGGGCTGCCGTCGAATTTCGGCTTCGGGCTGACAGTGAGTGATGCCGGCTCGGTCTTCATCGTGCCGCTCGAGGCGGACGCCAGGCGGTTCACCTGCGACGGCAAGCTGCGTGTCTATCGCAGCCGCAACGACGGAAAATCGTGGGAGCCGCTGACCAAAGGCCTGCCGCAGAAGAACGCTTACGAGGTGATCCTGCGCGACTCGGTCGACTCGAACGGGACCGATATTTTCTTCGGCACCAAGAACGGCAAGCTCTTCGCCTCGGGCGACGACGGCGATTCGTGGAAGATGCTCGAAGGCTCGCTGCCCGAAATATGCTGCGTCAAGGCGTATTCCGTAGCTTAGTTTTTCTTTGCGACTTGGCGTCTTTGCGGGAGATTATTCCCCGCAAAGGGGCATAAGACGCAAAGTCCGGAAGTGAATCAAAATGGCCGTTACGGTTCATCTAAGCGGATATCTGAAACCGTTCACCGGCGGTGAGGTCGAGGTGGCGTTGGCGGGGGAATTTGCGACGGTCGGCGGCGTTCTCGACGAGCTGTGGCGGCGTCACCCGGCGCTTCGCGACCGCGTCCTGACCGAGACCGGCGACATCCGCCAGCACGTCAACATCTTTGCCGGCAGCGACGACGTAAAGCGGTCGAAAGGATTACAAACTGCAATTAAGACAAACGAGATTCATATCTTCAACGCCGTCAGCGGCGGGTGAAGTGAATTTCAACATCAATTGAACGAAATGTTTCAAGGCCAACAACTGCATTACGGGGCCTGCAACTTTTCGTATGGAGGGTAAACGAGTATGAATATCAACAGAGCCAGGCCGATCCTGACGTCGGCGGCCATCAGGCTCGCATTGGTTTTGCTTATCGCCTTTGCGGCCAACCAAGGCGGTTATGGCCAGTCCGAGCGAAAGATAGACATCGGCGAGATCGTCAGCGTTGAGTCGTCCATTTTGAACGAGAAACGCGACATTTGGGTTTACGTTCCTCCGAGTGCCAAAGCAACCATTTACGCCAAGCGACAATTCCCGGTCGTGTACCTCTTGGATGGGGACGCTCATTTTTCTTCGGTTGTCGGGATGATCCAGCAACTGAGCACCGTCAACGGCAATACGATCTCGCCTGAGATGATCGTGGTGGGCATTCCAAACACCGACAGGACGCGTGACCTGACGCCGACACACGTGGACTCGGACCCGATGTTCAAGGACACATCTTTCCTTAAGACGTCGGGCGGAGGCGAGAAATTCATTGCATTCATCGAAAAGGAATTGATCCCGTATATCGAGTCAAAATACCCTGTCGCTCCCTATCGAATGCTGATCGGCCATTCGTTCGGCGGCCTGACGGTAATGCAGTCATTTGTCCACCATACCGGCCTGTTCAACTCCTACGTTTGTATCGACCCAAGTATGTGGTGGGATAACGGCGCTCTTCTGGCGGAAACAAAGAAGGCTCTTTCTGAAAAACGATTCAAAGGAAAGACATTGTATTTGGGAATAGCGAACACAATGGATCCGGGCATGAACCTGAAAACCGTGCAAAAGGACAAGTCCCAGGACAGCCGGCACATTCGCTCGATCTTAAAATTGAAGGGTTATTTCGAATCAAACACGAAAAACGGATTGAAATTTCAGGGCAAATACTACGGCGACGACGACCACGGAAGCGTGCCGCTCATTACCGAATACGATGCGCTGCATTTTATTTTCAGTTATTACCGTATGAAATTTGGACCCAAGGATTTTTTCGATCCGACAGTTGATGTTGCCGGCAAATTTGAGAAGCATTTTCAGAACGTTTCGAAAGAGATGGGTTTCGAGGTCAAACCGACAGAAGACACGATAAACGCGATCGGTTATCAGGTGTTGGGCGATAAGCAGTTCAAAAAGGCCGAGGCACTCTTTAAGCTTAACGTCAAGAATTATCCGACAAGCGCTAATGTATTCGATTCGTACGGAGACTATTTCGTCGCGATGGGCGACAAGGAAAACGCGATCGCTCAGTTTGAAAAGGCGCTTTCGCTCAAAGAGAGTCCGGACACCAGGAAGAAATTAGAAAAACTCCAGGGCAAATAAACCAGGCCGGGCGGACGGTCCATTCGTAGATCTAGATGGCCGCCTTCATGTTTTCAACGCCGTGAGCGGCGGTTGAACGGAGCGCGGACACTCCTGTCCGCATGAGTGCAAAGCACGAACAAAATGCTGATCAAAAACGTCATTATCGATGAGATCAAAGCCGGAAATATTTCGCTCATTTTCCGCCGTTGGAAAAAGCCGGGCGTTAAGGCGGGCGGGACGCAGATGACGCAGCGGGGCGTGCTGGCGATCGACTCGGTTGATGTCGTCAGCGAGAATAAGATCACCGAGAAGGACGCGAGGGCGGCGGGGTTTGCGGGCAAGAAGGAACTCCTTGATCAACTTTACGAACGCGAAGGCGAGGTGACCGAGATCTATCGCATCGCCGTGCGTTTTGCCGGCGAGGACCCGCGAAAAGAGCTGCGGCAGAACGCCGAGTTGAGTGCAAATGAGCTGGCCGATATCATCACCAAACTCCGCAAACTAGACGCCGGCAGCCAGCGTGGAAACTGGACGCAAATGTACTTGCAGATGATCCACGACCAGCCGAACATCCACGCCGCCATCCTCGCCGAACAGATCGGGCTCGACATCCCGCGGTTCAAACCGTGGGTCCGCAAGCTAAAGGCCCTCGGCCTGACCGAATCGCTCCGCCCGGGCTATCGCCTTTCACCACGGGGCGAGAAGGTGCTGGCAGCGATGCGGGAGAGATCAAAATAGCGACGCGTTGATTGATTATGACTGATCACATTTACAGATCGGCGACCGAACTCGCCGCCTTGATCCGCGAAGGCCAGGCGACGAGTACTGACGTTGTTCGCGAGCACCTCGAACGCATTAAAGAACACAACGGCAAGATCAACGCACTCATCTCGGTCTTTGAGGAAGAGGCCTTGGCGACGGCGGCGGAGTGCGACCGCGAGACGGCGGAAGGGCGTTCGCGCGGGCCGCTGCATGGCGTGCCGGTGACGATCAAGGAGCAGTTCTGGATCAAGGGGAAGAAGAGCAATACGAATTTCGAGATGCTCGCCGATTTTGTCGCACCCGAAGACGCGGTGATCGTCGACCGCATCCGGAAGAGCGGCGCCGTTATCCTCGGGCAGACCAACGTGCCGCGGGGCCTGCTCGATTATCAGGTGCACGGCGACATTTATCCGACGGGAAAGAATCCGTTCAACACCGAGCATACGCCCGGCGGCAGTACGGGCGGCGGTGCGGCGGCGTTAGCGGCGGGCTTTACGACGCTAGAACTTGGAGCCGATCTTGGCGGATCGGTCCGCGTCCCGGCGAGCTTTTGCGGGCTCTACGGGCTAAAGCCGACCGAGAAAACGGTACCGCTGCACGGTAACGTTCCGCTCCCGAAAAATGCGAATACGTTCATCGTTCATATGGTCCAGGCAGGGCCGCTGGCGCGCAACCTCGACGATCTCGAGGTGCTTTGGAAAACGATCGTCGGCCCGCACGAGAGTGACCGGAATATTCCGGATATCAACTGGCGGCCGGCGGCAAA
>JAKOVX010000024.1 GCA_029781855.1 Acidobacteriota bacterium
GGTGAACTTGATATCTATGTCCTCGTACGGCGTCAGGCCCGAAAGCCGGATCATGTCCTGGGCGAGATCGAGTATCTTGACCGGCTGGCCCATATCGAGGATGAATATCTCGCCGCCTTTGCCAAGGGCTCCTGCTTGCAACACCAGCTGCGATGCCTCAGGGATCGTCATGAAATAACGGGTCATGTCCTTGTGCGTGACTGTGATCGGTTCGCCTTTCTGGATCTGTTCGCGAAAGATCGGGACGACCGAGCCGGCCGAGCCAAGCACGTTGCCGAAACGAACGGCGACATAGGTCGTCTCGAACGTTTGGTTCAGGTCCTGGATCACGATCTCAGCGATACGTTTGGATGCTCCCATTATCGAAGTCGGGTTTACGGCCTTGTCCGTCGAGATCATCACGAAGTCGGTAACGCCGTATTCGCCCGCCAGCCGCCCGAGCAGCTGCGTCGCCAGGACGTTGTTTTTGATCGCCTCCGTTGGGTTGAGTTCCATCAGCGGGACGTGTTTGTGAGCCGCGGCGTGGAAGATCACCTGCGGCCTATACTGTTCAAATATCTCCCGCATTCGCGGCTCATCGCCAACGTCCGCGATCAGCGGAACACACGTTGCGTCCGGGTAATCCGACGCAAGCTCCCGCTCGATCTGAAACAAAAAGAACTCTGCCCGCTCGACCAGCAGGATCTGCTGCGGCTTGTAGTTGGTGATCTGCCGGACGAGTTCCGAGCCGATCGAGCCCCCGGCTCCCGTGACCATCACGGTCTTTCCGCTAAGGAATTCGTGGAGGTTGTCATCGTCGAGTTCGACCGGGTCACGACCCAAAAGGTCCTCGATCTGCACGTCGCGGATGCGGCTGACCGATACGCGGCCATGAGCGATCTCATTCAGGCTTGGCACGATCTGAGCCCTGACCGGGATCTTCGAACAAAGGTCGATAATGCGCCGGATCTCCTTGCCCTGGGCCTGATCTATCGCGATGACGACCTGCTTGATAGCGAGATCGTCAACGAGGCGGGCGAGGTCCTTCGTCCCGCCCAATACCTTGATGCCGCTGACACTCCCGCCCTTCTTCCGTAAGTCGTCATCGACAAACCCGCGTATCTCGAGCTCGCCGTCCGCCCGGCCGACCATTTCCTTGACCAGCGTCGCTCCCATTCGGCCCGCCCCGACGATCAAGGTCGGCTTTCTCTTAAGTTTCCGTTTTCCCGAATAGACGCGGTTCTTTTCGTTCAGCTCATAAACGAATCGCCGCAGTATCCTCAGTGCCAGCAACCCGCCGAACGCCATCATTGTGTCGATCAGGATCACCGAGATCGGTATCTGCCAGAGCGTAAAGTCTGAATAATTCAGCACGAACCTGAGCACGACGAGGACCACGCAGGAGATCGCCGCGGCCTTCAGAAATACCTTGATATCCTCAATGCTGACGTAGCGCCAGATGATCGAATAAGCTCCGACCATCACAAGTGCGGATAGCTGGATAAGTACGACTAACGGTAGCTGACGAAGGGCTGTATCCGCGTAAAACTCGCCCAGTTGAACGTTGACAGCCGGCAGATAAGCAATAAAAAAGGCTGCGCAGAGCACTACCGCGTCTGCGAGAAATTGAGCCGGTCGCCGGAGAAACCAAAAATTTTCATTGACCTGATCGTCGTTTTCTATCATCTAATTTCTAAGGTAAAGCCTGTCGTCGATTACCCTGAAATTACATTGGCTTAACGGCGCATGTCAATATCGAATCGGTCTGAATACCGCGAGCACTCAATGTTGAAAGGGTTGAATGGTTGGTTTTAGTAGGTTATGCTTTAGCGGTCTTCGGTATTAGAGGTAGTAATTAATGAAAGGTGCGGTTTGGTCAATATTGGCATTTGTTGCGTGTTCCGGCTTCTCCGCGTTTGGTCAGGCTCCGCCGATCAACGCGCAGGTTCAGCGAGGGTACCTAGTTGGGCCAGGTGACGAGATAACCGGAAAGGTGTTGGGCGAGCCGCAATTCGATTTTGTGACTACGGTTGACGAGGACGGCAAGATCGAGGTGCCGTTCTTCGACAAACCGGTAATGGCCAAGTGTCGCTCCGAGCGTGAACTAAGAACAGACATCGGCGAACTGCTAGCCAAATATCTGAAGAATCCGCAAATAAGCATTCGGGTCACCGACCGAAAGAGCCGCCCGCCCGCAACAATTTACGGCGAAGTTCGAACACCCCAGCAGATAATCCTGATGAGAAAGGCTACCCTCGTGGAACTCCTTGCATTTTCCGGCGGTGTGACGGATGAAGCCGGCGGAATGATCCAGATATTTCGGACAAGGCCTCCGCTCTGCGAAGATGCGAACAACGAAAACAATTGGAAATCGGACGATGGCGACCCGACAGATGTCCCGTCAAAGATGTTCAGCCTTAACAGCGTAAAGCTTGGAAAGGACGAAGCAAATCCGATCATTTTCCCGGGTGACGTTATCGTCGTTCAGAAGGCTTCGCCAGTTTATATCACGGGTGAGGTTGTCGCTCCGCAGGGAATATATCTCAAAGAAGGCGGCTTGACGTTGACGGAGGCCATCGCAAAGATCGGTGGCGTAAAACGTGAAGCCAAGACCCGCGATATAAAGATCTATCGGCTGAAGCCGGGTTCCAAGGAGCGGGACGTGATCGTTGCCAACTACGACCAGATCAAAAAAGGCGAGCAAAAGGACGTGTTACTCGAGCCTTACGATATTGTCGAGGTCGACCACGCCAAGAAGAGCATCGGCCAGACTATTTTGGAACTCGCTACCGGTGCGGCGCGAACCGGATTGAGCAGCGCAACCGGAGGTATTGGGACCAGGATTCTTTACTGATCGTCCGTTACCCTATACATCATAAAGTTCGTCGATGAGGTGTTTGTATTTCTCGTCGACAACACGTCGCTTGACTTTCAACGTTGGCGTTAACTCGCCCCCGTCCACTGTAAGTTCGTTCTCTATCAAGGCAAATTTCTTTACCTTTTCGTACTGAGCAAGGTGCTCCGTCACCGATGCGATCTGCCGTTCGAAGAGGTCGTGTATTCTTTCGCTCCGGCAAAACTCCTCGGGCGTTTTCAGATCCAGCGATTTTAGGTGAGCGTACGACTCCAGCATCTCAAAATTTGGGACGATCAACGCCGCAGGAAACTTTCGGCCGTTTCCGACGAGCACTACCTGATTGACGAATCGCGAGGCCTTGATCATCTGCTCGACGTGTGAAGGCGCGATATATTTGCCGCCTGATGTTTTGAAAAGCTCCTTCTTGCGGTCCGTAATGACGAGGAAGCCTTCATCATCGAGGTGCCCAATGTCGCCAGTCCGGAACCAGCCGTCGGGTGTGAATGCATCTTTCGTTGCTTCCGCTTTGTGATAATAGCCGAGCATGACACCCGGCCCCGTAACTTCTATTTCGCCGTCCGACGCGATCCGCACCTTGTTGTTTCGGATCGGTTTCCCGACCGTGCCGACCTTGACGTCAATGGGATTATTCGACGAGACCACAGGCGAGGTCTCGGTCAGTCCGTAGCCTTGCATTATCGATATCCCGGCTCCTGTAAAGATGAGATAAATGTCGTCGGAAAGAGAGGCTCCGCCCGTTATGCAAAATCTAAGATTGCCGCCAAAGAATTCGCGAAGCTTAGCGTAAACGATCTTATCGGCGACACTGTGTTTTGCCATCAGGCTGACCGGGATCGGCATGCTGCTCTCGTTGATCGAGGCGAATTCCTTTGCGACCTCGATCGCCCAGTCGAAGATACGCTCGCGTATCGGACTCGAGCGTGCCGCCGAAAGACGGGCCTTCTCGTAGACCTTCTCAAAAATGCGGGGTACTCCGATAAATATGGTCGGCCGCACCTCTTTGAGGTTATCAGGAACCTTCTCGATCGACTCGGCAAAGAAAACCGACATTCCTGAAACGATGTAGACATACATGCCGGTCCGTTCGAACACGTGCGACAGAGGCAAGACCGAAAGTGACACGTCATGCCCCGAGAATCCATATTTCTCGCTGGCGTCAATCGCGTTCGAAATTAGGTTGGTGTGACTTAGCATCACGCCTTTCGGTTCGCCGGTCGTGCCGCTTGTGTAGATCAAGGTCGCCACGTCATCGGGCTCAATAGCCAAGCGAAGCTGTTCCGAGAGCGCGGGCTGACTCTCTCTAAGTTCTACGCCTCTTGACTCAAGGTCGCTCAGTGCCATTGCCCGCGATTCGGTAACTCCAGCCGGACAAAAAAAGATCAGTGCCTCGATCGATGAACACTCGCCCAGCACCGACTCGATCCTATCGAACGCGGCCTTATCCTGGATGAAAAGAACGCGGGTACTCGAGTCGTCAAGTATATATTTGATCGAATGCGGGGAAGCGGTCGTGTAGATCGGCACGTCGACTATTCCGGCGAATTGGCAACCGGCGTCCGTCAATGTCCACTCCGGCGAATTTGCGGCCAAGATCGCGGCCCGATCGCCCTTTCTCAGCCCCAGCGAATAGAGTCCCAAAGCGATATTCTCCGACCTTTCGATCATCGTCCTAGCCGATATCGCGCGCCATTCGCCGTCTTGCTTTAAGTTCAGAGCGTTTGGGAGATCGTATTCCGATCGCGACTGCAGAAACAACTCGGCCAATGTTCGCGGCTCATTCTTCAGAAGTGGAAGTCCGCGCTTCGCAGAAACGGCTCTTTCCGGATTATCGGTCATTAGATTAAAGCACCTCCGAAAAAGACCTTCAATACTTCGTCGGCCATCGGCGCGAGCGGATACGAACGCTTTGAGAGGATCCAGTTAGTAACCATTTCATCGAGGGCTCCGTAAAGGATCTTGGCTCCGACGACGGGCTTGAGGTCCGTGCGAAAAACGCCGGCCGCCTGTCCGTCGGCGATCGTTTTGCGAATGATGTCCAGATATTCGCCAAACCCGGCCGCTGAGAACTGCTCCATGAATTTGGTCGACCCGCGAAGCTCGACCTGAAAAACGATCGCCATATTGCGGTCCGCCCCGAGCTTTTCCAGGTGTAGTTGCGCGATCCGTCGGATGCGTTCGACCGGATCTTCGATCTCGGCGAGCTGTCGTCGGCCTTCGTCAATAAACTCGGTCATTGCGCGGTCGAAGATAGAATGCAGGATGTCGTCTTTGCTTCTGAAATACAGATAGACCGTGCCGTCCGCAATTCCGGCTTCGCCTGCGATGTCGGCTACCTTCGAACTAAAATAGCCTCTGTTCGCAAAAACTTTTATCGCGGCGCGAAGGATAGCCTCGCGCTTATCCAGAACTACAGCTTTTGCGGATGAACCCGAACGGGTGTGTCGCGGCATAATTCTCAGTATGAATGAACAGTCATTCAGTGTGCACTAAGGCTATACCAAAACACCTGGGTAAATCAAGATAAATCTATGAAAGACTGCTCGCTGAGCGTGGACCTACGATGAGCGGCTGACCGCTCCGTCAACATAAAGCCAATTACGTGAACGTGAAAAAGATGGCGGAGAGGACAGGACTCGAACCTGCAAGCGATCACTCGCGGTAGTTT
Source organism: Acidobacteriota bacterium (assembly GCA_029781855.1). Lineage (GTDB taxonomy): Bacteria > Acidobacteriota > Blastocatellia > Pyrinomonadales > Pyrinomonadaceae > OLB17. Next base: position 5,523 of record JAKOVX010000024.1, read on the forward strand.
TCAAGACTACTGCCTTACCAATTAGGCTACCTCTCCGCAATTGCGGCGAACTGAAAATATATCAAAAAATCGATCGGAAACAAACTATTTTCAAAGGAAAAGGCGGGGTCACGGTTGGCCAGAATTAAAAACGCTTCGCCTGTCGGACCAGCGAAGCGTGTTTAACGAGAATTTCGGAAGTTGGGTCAATCTACGGAAACTAACCTTGTGATTTTCGAATAAAGTTCATTCGTCCGATCCCAGCCGCTCGAACGGTAAGCCAGATTGCCCTTTTGGTCGATGACGAAATACGCGGGAAATCCCATATCGAGATTGCCCTCGCGGTCGCGGTCGGCGTATTGAAGCAGCAAGCCGAAGCTGTTAGGAAGTATGTGAGCGTTGAAAGGATTTGCCCTCAGAAAGCCCTCGAGTTTTGCATCCGTCTCGAGTGTCGGAGCGAGAAAGACAACGGCACTCTCATCGAATTTCGAGATAAAGCCATTGAGCTTCGGGATCTCACTCCGGCAAATCGCACATTTAGTGGACCAGAAAGTCAATACAACGACCCGACCACGCATCGAGGCTAGATCATAATAACTTCCGTCGGTCGCCGGTGCGGCGAACTGAGGTGCGGCATTCCCGACCCGAATCGCATTTTGTGCCAATGCTCCGATCGAAATGACCAATATCAGGAAAATAATGGAAAGGTATCGCATGTTTAATAAGGAGGTGAGTGGGTTAAAGTACGTTGTACAATGTACAACACCTCTATTAATACATATTTCTAATACGTCGTATATTCAGAAAAAGCGGAATTCTAAGATCTGTCGTCCCTGAAGGTAGCGGCCTTACATGCTAAACTCTCGGAGATGTTCCTCGAATCGCTCGAAGCCGTATGTTTTCGCAATCTGCAGGGAAGTGTCGCGTGCGGGAGTGGCTTGAACATATTAGTCGGTGAAAACGGACAAGGCAAGACAAATTGGCTCGAAGCGATATTTTTTTTAGCGACGGCCAGATCGTTCCGGACCGCCAAGTTATCCGAAGCGGTCTGTTTTGGCCAGGAATTAGCATTTGTTCGCGGCTCTGTACGCGAATCGCCCGAGATCGTCCGCGACCTGCAGACCGCGATCCAGGGCAATACCAAGTCGCTTTCCGTCAACGGTAAGAAGGAGACCGTTCAGCGTTATCTCGGACAACTCCACGCGGTCGTCTTTAACGCCGACGAACTCGAGATCGTCCGCGGAATGCCCGACGCACGCCGCCGTTTTCTGGATGCCGGAATTACGGCTCTTCATCCGCCGTTCGTCCAGACATTCTCGGATTACAATCGCGTTATCCGGCAGAAAAACGCATTGCTGCAGACCGCCCGCGACGCGGAATATTCACTTGACAAGACCGCCGAAATGCTCGCGCCGTGGAATGAGCAGTTGGCACCGCTCGCCGCTCGCATCCACCGGGCGCGTGTCCGGTACATCGAGAGGTTGAACGCCGTTCTGGAAAAGAAGCTGTTCGGACGCGAGGAACTCTCCGTGCGATATCGTTCGTCTCTTGAGGGAAAGGGCGATCTAGGCAGCTACGAAGCTCTGATCACCGAGCGCCTAGCATTGCGCGTGCAGGCTGAGACCATGGCCTGCCACTCGCTCATAGGAACGCACCGGGACGATATGGAGCTTGAGTTCGACGGGCACGATCTTCGCAAATTCGGCTCGGCCGGCCAGCAACGAAGCGCCCTGCTGTTGCTGCAGTTAGCCAACATCTCCGTTTATCACGCCACCCGCGGCGAATATCCGCTTTTCCTCCTCGATGACATCGACGCCGAACTCGACTATCGACGCATCGGCCAACTTCTCGATTTCCTCGCCGGCAAAACCCAGACATTCGTGACCACGTCCAAAGAAAGCTTCGTTGAGAAATTTGGGGTCGAAGCGAACGTATCCGTGGTGACCGCCGGAACCGCTAAATCTCAATAAAAACTTGGCGTTAGATGTCTCCGATGCCTACCTAATTGAGCTCAAAAATGCTATAATTTAGCGATGATTTGGTGACGGGAATAAGATCTGACACGCACCGCGTGGGTATCGATCAAAATTTGCTGAAACGTCACCCCAACGAGCAGGTTTTCATTACAGAGGTTTTCATAAATTGGCAAAAGCAAAGCAAGAATACGGCGCTGATCAGATAACGGTTCTCGAGGGACGCGATGCGGTTCGCAAGCGTCCGGCGATGTACATCGGCTCGACGAGCGAGATCGGACTGCACCACCTGGTTTACGAGGTAGTTGATAATTCAGTTGACGAGGCCCTCGCCGGCTATTGCGACACGATCGAGGTCACGATCCATATGGACGACTCGATCACGGTCGTTGACAACGGCCGCGGCATTCCGACGGACATACACAAACAAGAGGGTCGCTCGGCTGCGGAGGTCGTGATGACCATCCTCCACGCGGGCGGCAAGTTTGACACTAATTCGTACAAAGTTTCCGGTGGCCTGCACGGAGTCGGGGTTTCGTGCGTCAATTTTCTGAGCGAATACCTAAGGCTCGAGATCTGGCGCGACGGAGCGACCCACGAGATGGAGTTTGAAGCGGGCATCCCGCTCGCGCCTCTCAAAAAGACCGGCACGACGACTAAACGTGGGACCAAGATCACGTTCCGCCCCGATTCAAGCATTTTCGAGACGACAGTTTACAGCTTTGAAAAACTGTCGGAGCGGCTTCGAGAAAAGGCGTTTTTGAACAAGGGTATTCGGATCTTTATTAGAGACGAGCGCGAGGAGCCCGAAAAATCGCACGAGTTTTACTACAAGGGCGGTATCGCGGAATTCGTCAAGCACCTCAACCGCAACAAGAGCCCGCTTCACGACGAGCCGCTCTATTTTGAGGCCGTCTCGGACGAGCTCTCGATCGAGGTGTCGATGCAGTACAACGACAGCTACGACGAGAAGATTTTCACCTTTGCCAACAACATCAATACCGTCGACGGCGGCACGCACCTGTCAGGTTTCCGTAGTTCGATCACGCGTACGATCAACGCCTATGCCGAAAGCTCGGGCATGATGAAAAACGCCAAGGTTGCCCTGACAGGCGACGACGTTCGCGAAGGTCTCGTTGCAGTCGTCAGCGTCAAGATCCCGCAGCCGCAATTCGAGGGCCAGACAAAGGGCAAACTAAATTCACCGGTTAAGGGTCAGGTCGAGTCGTTTCTGAATGAAAAGCTCGGCGAGTTTTTTGAGCAAAATCCGGCGGTGGCTAAAAAGATCGTAGGCAAGGCTGTAGACGCCGCCCGAGCACGCGAAGCCGCCCGCAAGGCACGCGAGATCGTCCGAAAGAGTGCCTTGGGCACATCAACATTGCCAGGTAAATTGGCAGATTGCCAGGAAAAAGATCCGGCACTTTCCGAGATCTACATCGTCGAGGGAGATTCGGCTGGCGGCTCGGCCAAACAGGGCCGCGACCGCAAGAATCAGGCGGTGCTGCCGCTCAAGGGTAAGATCCTCAATGTCGAGAAGGCTCGCTTCGACAAGATGCTCGGCCACGGCGAAATCAAGGCTCTGATTACCGCACTTGGTACCGGCATCGGCAAGGACGATTTTGACGTTTCGAAACTTCGGTACCACAAGATCTGCCTGATGACGGACGCCGACGTCGACGGCAGCCACATTCGCACGCTTCTGCTTACGTTCTTTTACCGGCAAATGCCGGAATTGCTCGAGAACGGCTACGTATATATCGCGCAGCCGCCGCTGTACAAGGTCAAACGCGGCAAGAAGGAAGAGTACATCAAGGATGAAAAGGCAATGTTCCGCTATCTGATGCGTATGGCAACAGCGGACGCCCACATCAGTTCGAACGCTCGTCCGGTCGAGGGCCGCGAGCTGTCAAAAGCGCTTGAACAAACAACGGATCTCAAGAATTATTCGGCACGGCTCGCCCGCCGCGTACACAACGACGCTGATCTCGTGACCGCTCTGTTGGAAGCATTTGCGGGGACGGACGGTATCTTAATGAAAGAACCGATTCGGCTCCGTAAGGTGTTTGGCGAACAAGAGATGATGGCCGAGCTCGAAGTCAAGCTCGTCGATGCCGGGTTCAACGCCGAATTGAACGGAGACGCCGAACACGGATTATATGAGATCGACGTCACTTATCCGAACGGGCAGGTAACCAAGATCGACTGGAATCTTGCGAGCTTTGTCGAGTTTCAGAAGGCCGTCGAACTTAAGAAGTCGCTTGAGATCGATTTCCCGGCACCCTTCATACTCGGCGAGAACGGCAAGAGCGAAACGCTGGGTTCTCGCGAGGAACTCCTGGAGAAGATAATGGCGATGGCCAAGAAAGACCTCTCGATCCAGCGTTATAAAGGACTGGGCGAGATGAACCCCGAGCAACTCTGGGAGACAACGATGGACCCTGAGAAACGTACGATGCTTCAGGTCCGTATCGAGGACGCTATCGAAACCGACGGCATCTTCACGGTCCTGATGGGTGACCAGGTCGAACCCCGACGCAAGTTCATCGAGGACAACGCCCTCGACGTCAAGAACTTGGACGTGTAGTAAAGATTTAACGAAGCGAGGCGAGAGAAGCGGAGAAGGACAGCATTGTTGTTCTCCGTCTTTTCTTTGGTTCAGCAAAATTCAAACCCGAAAGCCTCAATAGGCCCGACTGATTGGCCGAACCCGATAGACTCAATAGACTCGCATCACCTACTTCACTTTGGGTCGATACTGAATTCTGCTAATTTACGCCTTGTCTATCGGAGGTATTTATGAAATTTGCAAAATACTCGTTTCTCGTCGCCGGGATCTACGGGCTGATTGTTCTGCTGCCGCAATACTTTTTGGAGTCTAAGGTCGGGACCGATTCGCCTCCCGCTATCACCCACCCAGAGTTTTTCTACGGGTTCGTCGGCGTTGGAATAGCATTCCAGATCGTGTTCCTTATCATCTCGACCGATCCGGCAAAATTCCGACTGATGATCCTGCCGTCGATAGTCGAGAAATTCAGCTTCGCTATCGCTGCCACAGTTCTTCTGCTAGGCGGCCGACTTGCTGTCCAAATGTTCGCCGCTGCAATGATAGACGTCCTACTCGGCGTACTATTTATCGTGAGTTGGTTCAAGTTAGCCGAAACGGACGATGCTCCGACAGTCAGCGAATCGGTCAACTGACATTCGAGCACGTGGAATTGGCCGTCTCGACCAGAGCTATGGGAATTCCGGACTAATAGCTCTCATTTTTGCAGTTCCCGGATTCGCGACGAATGGCCGGCGACGATCTGCCACCGACGCCTGCGCTTAACAAAGACATCGGTGAATCTCGATCGGTTCGTGACCTCGCGGTCTTTGCCGCGCGAGACCGTTGTCACCCGGCCAGTGACAACCGCGGTATTGCCGTAGACGGACACCTTCATATCGTCGACGTCGTAAGTTACCAGCTTGAATTCGCCGGCGGGCTTGTCCAGGCTGGCCACGTCTTCGGATTTCGTAGTGATGCCGCCGCCGGAATCGGTGAAGATAAACTCATCGGCTTCGACCCGTTGGAAAAATGCCTTGTCGCGTCGGATATTCGCTTGCCCGATGTCGCGCTCCAGATTCATCAGCGTGGCTTCCGTCCGGCTCGGACGTGACGTTTTCGCCGACGAAGATTGCGCCGAGACTACCGTTGTGGAGACGATCAGGAACAAGAGGAAGTTAAGTAAAGATCTCATTGACTCATCTCCGATCAGCTTTTTTCGTTAGTCCCAATGTCTTGCCGTTCGGTTCCCTCGATCTCAAGTATCAGATCCGCCCCGTACGCCTTTGCCGGCGTTTGGTAGCCAGGCGTGAACTCGCCGGCGAGGATCTTTTCGGCGATGTTAAGCGCGGCGATCGCGGTGATGGTGTAGCCCTCTGGGCCCTGGAGCTGGGATTCAACGCGGTTACCGTTCGGGTCGCGGGCCTCGCCCCAGAGCAGAGTCCTGCCTTTTGCTCGTTCCTCATCTGAGGGGCCGCCGGCCGGGATCTTGCTCTGCAGGTAGTTCTGAAACGGCCCGGTCGCGAGCAACCAGCCGAGGTAGCGGCTCATTTTGAGCATTTTGAGGTTCGACGGCGGAACGACCGCAAACACCTCGATGTTTGGAATACCTGTTGAGTAATAAGCCGTTGCGACGTCGCCCCACGGTATGGTCACGCCCGTCTTTGTCACCTCGCCAAAATCGATCTCGCGTGTTTTCCAGGCAGCGGGTACCGGAGTGATCTTACCGTCCTTGCGAATCGCACCACCACGACCCACGTTCATCGTCATCGTCGCCTGAGTGCCGTGCGACAGGCGGCCCATGCCGTAAAACGCAAGCGAAAGATGCGTCGCTGTCGGCAGACGGTCTTTCAAGTGTTTCGCCAGGCAGTCGCTCGGCACCACGTCAAACCCGACACCCGGCATCAGCATCATGCCGGCTTCCTCGGCCTTCTTGCCCATCGCCGCACACGTTTCGAACACGCTGATCTCGCCTGTGATGTCTGTATAGTGCTTCTTATTTCGAATGCACGCCTCGGCCATAGGTCGCGATGTGATCGAGAACGGCCCCGCGCAGTGCAGCACCATATCGACTTCATGCAAGGCCGCGTCGAGCAGTCCCGTCTCGTCCAGCGAAAACACCCGGTAATCCAGATGATACTTCTTCGCCAGGGACTCGACCGCGATCGCATTGCGCCCCGCAAGTATCGGCTTCAATCCCCGCTCGGCCGCCATCCGCGTGATCAACTCCCCCGTGTATCCGTTCGCTCCGTAGATCAGAAATGTGTTTGTCATAATATTTAGACGTCTTCGTCACCAGCCAATATCCTTTGCACCCGCCCGACCTGGCCGTCAGTTAGGCGAACTTTGATCCCGTGCGGATGCGTCGGCGAATTTGTCAGAAGGTCTTTTACCACGCCGACGGTCTGTTTGCCGGTCCGCTGGTCTTGTTTGAGGACGATCGCAACTTTCAGGCCCGGATGGATGTTCTGTCGCTGTCGGTGCGGCATTATTTGGACTCCAGCATTCTCCGTATCAGCATTATTTGCCCGAGATGATAGGCGTTATGGTCGGCGGCGACCAGGACCTCACGCAACAAAGTCTGTCCGGTGCCGTGCGGAAACTCTGCAAACAAGTCTGTTGTCTCGTCGGTCACCATGTCGCGCAGCGATTGCAGATCGACGAGGACCTGTTCGACGGAACGGCCCCATTCGACGGCCCCGGCAAAGGAATGATTCCAATAACCGTCCGGAAAATCCGGCGAGACGTGGCTGGCGTCCCTACTGAATTCGAGAATGTCCCATTGAGCGATGCGAATATGTTCGAGGAGTTCCCAGGCAGTGTGGGGCGAATTCTCGATACGCGTGTTGATCTCGCTTATCGGAAAGCCCCTCAGAGCCGTCGCGAGATCGATATGGGCCGACCTGCCGTCGAGCAGTTCGAGCAGGTGTCGACGTAATTCACTTTGATCGTTCATAAACTTCAAAAAGCCTCAAATCCAATTCTTGCGTTGCTTTGAGTTTATCCAAAAACGCGGTGCGGTCAATCTCTTTCGCACCGAGAGCTTCCATGTGCGGTGTCATCACCTGGGCGTCGATCCACGTCGCTCCGCGTTCCCGAAGTCGGTCGATCAGGAAAAGCAGGGCTAGTTTCGAGGCGTTTGGCCTCTTGAAAAACATAGATTCGCCGCAGAAGACACCGCCCGCATCCACACCGTAGAGCCCGCCGACAAGCTTACCTTCGGCATCCCAAGCCTCGACGCTGTGTGCAGTTCCAATTTCGTGAAGCTCGGTATAGACCCGTTCAAATTCCCTCGTGATCCACGTGCCGCCCTGCCCGGGACGGTGTGCCAACGCACATTCACGGATCACGCCCGCGAAATCGTTGTCGATCGTGAAATTCAGTTCGCCGCGGCGCCGGACCTTTTCGAGGCTGCGGGTGACGTGCAGGTCGTCGAATTCGAGAATGGCGCGCGGGTCCGGGCAATGCCAGGGCAGCGGGATGCCCTGGGTGTACCACGGAAAAATTCCCGCACGATAAGCATTTTCCAGATTTTCGACCGTGAGTTTCCCGCCAAAATGCACCACATCCGCCGCCGGATACATATAACCGCCGGCGATCACCCACTCCGCATACTCAAAACTTCGCGGATTAGGAAACTCGATCGTGGAATTCGGGAACAATCTTGCCATTTGCCTGTGAAATCAACTTACCAAATAGGAGGTAAAATAAGAATGGCGATATTGAAAGAGTTCTTTTTGAAAAACACGACCGGTAATGTTCTAGCTCTGACAATCTTACTACTGATCGCCGGAGTACGAGGTCATGCCTTTGGCTTCGAATCAGGTCCGTGCCTTGAACAGCTATTATTCTCCCTCACCTTGCCCACTTTGATCTTGACCAAGCATATTTTTACAAATCCCTTTCCGCAGCAACGCGAGACCACTGTGAGCATGTTGCTGACATCAGAGGCGACCTTCATAATCTTTTCGTACCTCCAATGGATGTTTATCGGCTGGTTTGCCCGATACATCGGAAAAAGATTCGATAAGGTTCCTCTTGTTTAGACAACTTTCAGCTTCCACGTGCCGCGTTTGAACAACAGCCCGCTGGCAACCGCGAGCAGCGAGAATGCGAGCGTTATCGCCCAGAAAACGCCGGCCGGTCCCATCTCGAAATGATAGGCGAGCGTGTATGCCAACGGAATCTCGAACACCCAGAATATGAGCAAATTGAGGTACGTCGGCGTCCAGGTATCACCGGCCCCGTTGAACGCCGTCTCGAGTACCATACCTAAACCATAAAAGGCGAAGCCGAAGGCGATAATGTGGAGCGCCGATGTTCCGTAGCGTAATACCTCAGGTTCAGCGGTGAAAAAGCCGATGATCGGGTTCGAAAACGCCCAGAATACGACCCCGATCGCGAAATAGATCGACGCATTGAACCAGGCGGCTTTCCAGACGGCGGCTTCCGATCGTTCGGGTTTTCCGGCGCCGAGATTCTGCCCGACCATCGTTGCCGCGGCGTTGCTTAAGCCAAGTGCCGGCAGCAACGCGAACATCACGACGCGAAGAGCGATCACATATCCGGCGATCGCGACCTCGCCGAATCCCGCCATTATCGGCATCAGCGCCGTCCAACTTGCGGTTGCGACGATCAGCTGAAACACGGCCGTCGACGAGAGTTTTACAAGTTTCCACAGCAATGCCGGATCGAATCGCCAGCTTTCCCGGTCGACATGGATCCGACCGCCAGGCCTGAACAGGTTCCAGGCGGCAAAGAGAACGCCGATCCCACGGCCGATCGTCGTTCCCACCGCCGCACCCGTCACGCCGAGCTCGGGAAAGAACCAGACTCCGAAAATGAAACACGGCGAGAGGATCATATTCAGAGCGTTCGCCAGTATCAGCACACGCATCGCGATCGCCGCGTCGCCGGCCCCGCGAAATATTGCGTTCAGCAAAAATATGAATAACACGACCGCATTTCCGCCGATCTGGATCCGCATGAACCGCGATCCTTCGATGAGCAAGTGCTGTTTCGCTCCAAGCAGAGTCAGAATTTGCGGTGCGAAAACGAGACCGATAGTGCTGATCATTAACGACGCGATAACGCCGAGATAAATGACGTGCGCCGCCGTTTTCGCGGCACCTGCCGTGTCCTTCTCGCCGGTTCGGCGGGCAACGGTCGCCGTTGCGCCGATCGCAAATCCGAAAGCGACCGCGTAAATGAGTGCCATCACGGACTCCGTCAGGCCGACGATCGCAACCGCATCGGCACCGAGCTTCGCGACAAAGAAAATGTCGACGATCGCGAAGAGGCTCTCCATGCTCATCTCGAGTATCATCGGGACAGCGAGCAGAAAGATCGCGAGGCCGATCGGTCCGGTCGTAAAATCACGGCTCGAGCCGCGGACCGCTTCACGAAGCACCGCGAGGAACGAATTATCCACTACCTCCGATGACGGAGTTACAGAATTGACTGACATACAAAGTTTCCTGACTAAGAAAAAGGTTAAAACGACACGATCGTGTCAGATGATCCACCTATTTCGAGCGAGGTGCCCGAGCGGTGAACACTAATTCTGAGGGTTATTTAGCGGATGGTCGGCTTCATGATCTTGTGAATATAGCGCAGCGGATCGGCAAAATGCAATCTCTTGTGTCTGCCAGTTAACAATATTACAATGCCCTCAACGGCGCGCATTTATTCCATGTCTTTCCTTTCTCGTCGCCAATTTCTAAAACCCTCCATTGCATCAATCTTAATTGCGGCCGTGCTGTCGACGGTTTCGCCGCTTTTGGCGATCGCTCACGACACCGAGCCGTTCGAGTTTCTCGTCGTCGGCGATTCGCTTAATTGGGGCCAGGGCCTCGATGAGAGGGACAAGTACTATTCGCTGACCGCCGACTGGCTCCGCAGCGAAGCGTTCGGGCGGCCGCGCGAAGTGAACCTCATGGTAAAGGCCCATTCGGGCTCGACGCTTAAATTCCACAGCGATGAGGCCGCGAAGTATAAACAGGCCGAGCGTGACGAGACGTTTGAATACTCACCGGAGGTCAACGTCGGTTTTCCCAGCTCTTGGAAGCAGATCGAGACCGCGGCCGCAGAGTACAAGGCTGCGGGCAAGGACGGAGCCGACCTGATAATGATCTCGGGCGGTATTACCGACATCACAACCGAGCGTGTATTTGATCCGAAGGGCGACGAGAAAGAACTTCGGTCCCAGATCAAAACGTATTGCCAGGACGATATGTTCGACTTGCTTGAGCACGCTCTTGCGACCCATCCGAAGGCCCTGATCGCGGTCATCGGCTACTTTCCCGCGATCACCGATAGCAGCAACAGCGGCAAATTACTGAATGCCTGGCTCGAGACGCGGGGTTATCCGCGAGCGTTCAAATTCCTCGTCAATAATCCACTTTCCCGAAGTCTGTTTTTCGAAAAGCTCAAAAAGCGTGCGATCGTCCGTTCCCGGATCTGGTACGAGGAATCGAATCGAAATATGCAGATCGCGGTCGACCGGATCAACGAAAAATACGGACGAAAACGAGCCGTTTTCGTTCAGTCGCCGCTCACTGACGAACACGCTGCCGAGGCGCCTAACACGATGCTCTTCCGAATGGGAAAGAACGGTGTCGTTGCAGACTACAAGGCTCGCGAGCGGATCCGGGCGTGCCGCGAAACCTTGCCGAAGCTAAAGCAAACTACCGGCATCGCCTATCCCGAACGGCTCTGCGAAGTCGCCACCGTCGGCCATCCGACGCCAGACGGTTCACGGGCGTACGCCGCGGCGATCCGATCCGTCCTCGGGCCGCTCCTTGTTGTCGGCGAAGGCCGGCGTTGAACTCAAGAATCGTCTCAAATCGTCTCACTTCGGCGCCAAGTTGAGACGGGTTAACCCAATTAATCGCAATAGTTGAGTCCAAAAATCGTCTCACTTTGCGTGTGCTCTCGAAGAAAGTGAGACGGTCGGCCGATGCGTCGTCGAAAACGGGAGCTGAACCGCATTGAGGCCTAAAATCGTTCCACTTATCGCGCAAAGTGGAACGGGTTAACCCGCGTGTTTGCAATAGTTGACCTCGAAAATCGTTCCACCTCGGTTCTGCTCTCGACAAAGTGGAACGGTCCGGCGCCACGGCTCCGCGTGAGGCCCTCGATGGTTCGTTCGGCAGCACATCGCCTGTCCTCTTCACTTATCAAAGATCGACCGGCAGATGGATCTGTCGGGTGTCTGATTCTCATCCTAGCACACTTCTGTACGTCATACAATGTATTATCTATGCAACATAATCGGACATCCCGCCCGGCCCTCGAGCAACCCGTAATTCAGGGCGAACTCGCGTGTTATCAACGATTTGAATACGTTCGGGCAAGCCGCGCGATGTCCCACAGCGGGAGAACTCTCTTGCACGAGACACGTGCGGGCTGTCACAATGGTAGTTTGGGCTTATGAAGATAGCGGTAGCAATGAGCGGCGGCGTCGATAGTTCGGCGGCAGCTGCACTCCTCAAGGAGCAGGGGCACGAACTGGTCGGCTTCACGATGCAGCTGTGGAATCAGCGTCGCGGCGTGAGCGTTGACGAGAACGGCGACCCGTTGCCGTCGCGGTGCTGCTCGCTCGATGACGTTTACGACGCTCGTCGGGTCGCCGAAAGCCTGGGCTTTCCGTTCTACGTGCTCAACCTCGAACGCGAGTTCGAAGAGTCGGTCGTCGAGCCTTTCATTCAAAGCTACCTTGCGGGCGAGACGCCGATCCCGTGCGTTGCGTGCAATTCACGCCTCAAGTTTGCGTCGCTCGACAAGATGGCGATCAGTTTGGGCTGCGAAAAGGTCGCGACCGGCCATTACGCACGTGTCGAGCACGACGAGGCGGCAAACCGCTATCGCCTCTTCCGAGGACGCAATCACGGCAAGGATCAGAGCTATTTCCTATGGGAATTGACGCAGGACCAGTTGTCGCGTTCGTACTTTCCGCTCGGTGAGATGCAAAAAGAGGAGGTCCGCGATATCGCCCGCGAAGCAAACCTTTACACCGCCGAAAAGCAGGAGTCGCAGGAGATCTGCTTTGTGCCGGACGGGAAATATTCCGAGTTCATCGACCGCTACCTCGAGCACGAGGGCCGCTCGGCGGAGGCGCCGGCCGGCGGCGAGATCGTCAATACAGCCGGCGAAACGGTCGGGACGCACACCGGGATTCACCGTTATACGGTCGGTCAGCGTCGCGGCATCGGGATCGCTCACGAAAATCCGCTCTACGTCGTGCAGATCGAGCGGGCAAAGAATCAGATCGTTGTCGGCGACGCCGATGATCTCGATTCTATAGAGTTTACGGCAAAGGGCGTTAATTGGGTTGCGTTCGATGAACCGGCTGAACCCGTGCGGGCGAACGTCAAGGTCCGTTACCGGCACGAGCCGGCACCGGCGACGATCCACGCATTGCCTGATGCTCGTGCCCGAATTGTTTTCGATGAGCCGCAGCGTGCCATTACGCCGGGCCAGGCGACGATATTCTACGACGGCGAAGAGGTCGTCGGGGGCGGCTGGATCACGCGAAAATGAGCTATTGATTTGTCGGTTAAAGCCGTATAATAAGCTTCGGAGGCGGAGATGGGCACAGTTGTAGCAGAGATATTGGAAATGAGCGTGGACGATCGGCTTCGAATTGTCGAGGACATTTGGGATAGCATTGCGGCGGATTCGAAGGACCTTAAGATCTCCAATGAACTTCGTCAGGAGCTTGACCGTCGTTTAGAAGCCTATAAAGAGGATCCCGATGCCGGGGTGTCGTGGGAAGACCTTGATAACAGGCTTGCCGGTTTGCGATGACTCACCGTTTGATAATCAGACCGGAGGCCGAAACCGACATTGAGGAGTCTTTTATCTGGTACGAAGACGAATGTCCCGGACTTGGCCATGAATTCAGGTAAGAGTTAGGATCAGCGATCGCCCGTATTCGTTCGAATCCATATCTGTTTCCGGTCGTTTACGGACAGATCCGGCGAGCTTTGGTCAAACGATTTCCACACGCATTCTTCTTTTTTATTGCAAACGATACCCTGATCGTTACGGCGTGTGTGCATCATAGACGTGATCCGAAAACATGGGAGAGTAGACGTTAACAAACAACGCGATCCGGATCCGCCATCCAGTTGCCAAAACAGGACCAATTATGCCGAAAGAAAAAAAGAGACTGAGCAAAAACGCCAAAGCGGCGCTCAAGGCGGTGACCGATTCCAAACTGCTCGCGGCCGCGAAGGCCGTGAACACGACCAACGCCGGGCGGGAACTGCGGGCGAACCAGGTCACGCCAAGGACCGCTGGGGCGAACAAACTTCGACCTGAGAAGAAACGCGGTTGATCTGCCGATGAGCCGATGACCAAAGCGGAACTTCGAAAACTCTACCTCGAAAAGCGTTCGACGTTTCCGGCTGCTGATGTAATTGCTGTGAGCGGCCGGATCGCCGACCGTTTTTTTGAGAGCGTGGACCTATCGAGAGTCCGGACTCTGCACTGTTTCATTTCGATCCCAAAGTTCAATGAGGTCGACACCTCCGCGATCTACAACCGGGTTTGGCTCGACTTTCCGGACATCGTCACCGTTGCACCGCAAACCGACCTGGCCACGGGTGCGATCGAGAATGTTATTTTTGATTCGGACACGGAATGGAATGAGAACAGCTGGGGCATCCGCGAGCCCGCGGGCGGCGATATCGTCGAGCCGGCTGACATCGATCTCGTCGTAGTGCCGCTGCTCTGCTTCGACGGGCGCCTTCATCGCGTCGGCTATGGCAAGGGAATGTACGACAAGTTTCTGGCACGCTGCCGGACGGATTGCGTCAAAGTCGGAGTGAGCCTGTTTCCACCGGTCGATACGATCGCCGACGTCTCCGAAAGTGACGTCGCTCTCGACCTCGTGATCACGTCGAATGCCGCCTTTAATACGCAAGCGGAAACGCGAAAGTCGCGCGTCAGGGGCACAACTCTCGCGTCCTGAAGTTTAAAAAAACCAGAGTTATTTGGCCTTCAACAGGTCCCTGATCTCCGTCAGAAGGGCTTCCTGCGGCGGCGGAGGCGTGGCGGCGGCGAGCTTTGCGAAGTAGCTCATCGCAGCCTTAGCGATCAGGAACATCACGAATCCGACGATCAAAAACGTGATTATATCGCTGATCAGTTGTCCATAGCGAAGCACCGGCAGGCCTAATTTTGCGACCGCATCGAGGTCAACCTGGCCGTCCTTCATCGGAAGCGCCGCTGACCCGAGATTAATAAATTTGCTTTTGAAATCGACTCCGCCTGTGAGCATTCCGACGAACGGCATTATGATGCCCTCGGTGAATGTCGTCACGATCTTTCCGAAAGCCGCGCCGATTATGACGCCGATCGCCAGGTCGAGGACGTTGCCGCGGGCTATAAAAGCCTTGAATTCATTAAACATAACGTTTTTTCTCCAGGGTGATTTATGAGTTTTTCGAGACGCCTAAACTATATTGCTCTTTGACGCAGGTGACAAGCGAAAAGGGCAGGAGATCCTGCCCTTCGGGGAAGTTAATCGTGAACGATCTAACCTATCGCCTCTTAGGCGGTTGCGACGTCGGCCGCCTCGTCATCGTCGTCCTCGTCGAACAGCGATGCGGCTTCGTCCTCGGTGTCGTCGGCGACCGTCGCGGTTGTGCTATACGTCGGGGTTTCGGGTTCGGCGAGCTGCTTGGCGGACGCCGAAGCAACCTCGTCCTCCTGCTTTTCGCGGGCCTGGAGCATGTTGCAGCCGCCCTCAAGGATCGCACCTTCTTCGACGATCAGCCGAGGCGTCTGGATATTGCCGATGACGCGGGCAGTGCGGCCGAGATGGAGCTTTTCGGTGGCCAAAATGTCGCCATTTACCGTTCCATTGATCATGGCCGCGGCCACCAAAACGTTGGCATCGACCTGGCCATTGGTGCCGATTATCAGGGTACCCGTAGACGATGAAACCGTGCCGATGAGGTGGCCGTCGACGCGGAGCATCGCGTGGAACTCGGTCTCGCCGGTGAGCGTCGTGCCGTGGCCGACAAAGCCGCTCAGGCGTCCTTCCTTGATGTCGCGGGCCATCGAATCGCTCTCGGTGATCGCCGCTGCGGGGGCTGAGACGGCGGCCTGATATCGATAGCCGGTATCGGTCGGCTGAGCCTGAAAGTCGCTGCTGTCGTTCGAGTCTGTCCTCGAGTTTCTTCCCATTCTGATCATAGTTTTATTATTCCTCGGTTTATAAGAATTACTGACAAATTCAGACGACAATGCTGCGTATCAGCGAAAAGGAAGGCCCACGAAAAGCGTCGGCGAATGTCCTGTTTGGGGTTGGACGAGGTCGAATTTTTCAGTCTCAACAATCATAGTTGACTTCGGCCATGGGTGTCTAGTTCTTTTTTAAGGTTGTCAAAGGTGGCCCGGCGTGTCAGAATTCGAAGGTTTAGGAGTGTTTCGCGAAATTTGAAGACTGAATCCAAAACAAAGACCAAGCTGCTCAAGAAAATGGGCAATGCGATCGCCGATTTCTCGATGATATCTGAGGGCGACCGCGTGATGGTGTGCATCTCGGGCGGCAAGGACAGCTACACGATGCTCGACCTGCTGCTCGACGTACAGAAACGGGCGCCGGTAAATTTCGAGATCCTTGCGGTCAATCTCGATCAAAAGCAGCCTGATTTCCCCGAGCATATTTTGCCGGAATACCTCGACGCTCGCGAAGTGCCGTACCGCATCGTCCAGGAAGACACTTACTCGATCGTGACCGCGCACATCCCCGAGGGCAAGACCTATTGTTCGCTGTGCAGCCGCCTTCGCCGCGGCATTCTCTACAACATCGCGGTCGAAGAGGGCTGTACGAAGATCGCGCTCGGGCACCACGCGGACGACATCATCGCGACGTTCCTGATGAACCTTTTTTACGTCGGCCAGCTCAAGGCAATGCCGCCGATCCTGCGGAGCGACGACGGTCGCAACACGATCATCCGGCCGCTCGCCTACTGCCAGGAAAGCGAGATCGCCGCCTACTCGGTCGAGCAGAAATTCCCGATCATCCCGTGCAATCTGTGCGGTTCGCAGCCCAATCTCAAGCGGGCACGCGTCAAGCGCCTCGTCACCGAGCTCGAAAAGGAAACGCCCTTCATCCGCCAGACGATGATGACGGCGCTGACGAACGTCACGGGCTCGCACCTGCTCGACAATGAGCTGTACGATTTCCGCAATTTTGCCCCAATGGTCAAATCGATCCCGGCCGGGCACGGCAGCGTGGAAAAGGAACTCGACGAGGTCTTCGACCACTCGGAACCGGCATATCGCCCCGACCTGATGGCAGTCGCAGGCCTGGCCGCCGACCACTGAGAGCGGAAAAGCGGAGACCGATCTCGGCAGCACACCCGTTATTTCCCAGGCGCACTTAGAATGGGCCTCAGGCGCTATGTTTACCCCCTCCAGGCGCACTTAAAATAGGCCTCAGGCGCAATGTTTACCCCTCTCAGGCGCACTCGGCATTTCGTGCCGAAATCACCGCTTGTTTCATCTTTGGTGCCTCGCGACCGGCTAAAAGGCGCTCCGCCGGGCCCCGGCTCTGATCGCTCGGTTGATCCGGCTCTGATCTGCCGCTGATCGCCGTGTTAACGCGTCCCTCGATCGCGGTGTTCATCGCTGCGTTGACTGCAGGGTTTTGCCACGATGTTTTATCTATGCAACGCATAGCCATATATGCTACACTTGAAGTGTATCGGAGGAGCGGCCACAAGCATATGATGAAAGATTGGCAGGAGTGCCCGCGGGGCGACATCCGTCCGCAATGGGCGGCAATTTACGTGACGATGAACCCGAAGGGCGAGATCGCCATGAGCAGCGTGACGTACGAGCGGCTCGGGTCGCCGCCGGCATTCGTCCTGCTGTATGACGCGGCCCGCAACCGCATCGGGCTGAAACCCGCCGGCCTCGACACCCGCAACGCGTATCCCGTCCGGTGCAGCCGCGGCCGGGGAGCACGCCGCATTCGCGGACACCGGCTGATGCACGAATTTCGCATAGACATCCCCGAGACCGTCCGATTTCACGACGCCGATACCGACGCCGACGGCGTCCTGATCCTCAATCTCCAGACCGCACGCCCCGCCGCCCGCGCCGTCAACCACTGGACGAAACGCGCCAAGCCGAGCGGCTAGTACCGGCCGATAGGGTAGGGCTCCGTCCGCAGACGCTTTACCGTCAAGGCCGGGAACTGCACTTATGAGTGGTACTATTTTGGGAGAGGGTTACAGTCCACGGTAATATCGAAAAATGAACATATTTCGAGCCTTGGAACAGCGGTCAGTCCCATCGGGGTATTTTCGTGGAGAGCACTCGTGGAACCTGCCGGGGATTACTTGTTCAAGATGTGGTGAAATTTGGGCCACCACGGGCG
Source organism: Acidobacteriota bacterium (assembly GCA_029781855.1). GTDB lineage: Bacteria > Acidobacteriota > Blastocatellia > Pyrinomonadales > Pyrinomonadaceae > OLB17. Next base: position 23,416 of record JAKOVX010000024.1, read on the forward strand.
TTGAATATCCTTCGATCGACATTTCGGAATTATTTGGTCTTAAGGAACTTGAAAAGAGATGGGTCGTCGGAGTCGAAGAATTTATCAAACTCGAACAGACTATTTTGGACAAATTTCCTCAGATTGAAATCGTAACTCCCGGTTCAAGCTTTGGGCCTCTGGTAGGGGAATTGAAAGGCAGAAACTTCACCGATTTTGTACGTTTTGTTCCCTGGACCCTTTTGATACGTGAAATTGCCCTCAGGGCTTTAGCTAGTATGGGGAAGTTAAACTTACCAGAAACCGTTAAAGTTCAATTTGACGACCATGAATTCGAAGACAACGTCTTTGAATTCCAAATAATGCCAAAGGGAACCCTGGTATTTGACGGCGACGAACAAGCCGACGTTCCTCCCTGTCCAGTTTGCGGTCGCAGGTCGAATGCGACGCCGAGAAAGCTGAAGATACACGCGGACTCGATCCCGCGCAATCTAGATGTGTTCCGACTCGCGAATCTTCCGACAATCATAGCTACAAGCGAGAGATTTGTTAATGCCGTTAGTGAACTAAGGTTGACGGGCATAGAATTCGAAGAAATCGAAATCGTGAATTCTTGAGTGGGGGGATACGGCGTCCGACGATCCAATTGATGAGTATGTTGCATAGTACGCAAGGAAACTTGCCGATCACCCGGCGGTAAACTACACGGCGACGGACATGCTCGGCAGTCCACGGGTGCTTACGAATTCGCTTGGCGAGGTTGTGTCGCGACGTGATTTCCTCCCGTTCGGCGAAGAGGTCCTTCCCGACGGCGCAAACCGCACGGCGGATCAAAAATATGTCGTCGATGGTGTACGGCAAAAGTTTACCGGCTATCAGAAGGACGAAGAGACCGGCCTCGACTTTGCCGAGGCGAGGATGTACGAGAACCGCTACGGCCGCTTCACCGCCGTCGATCCGCTGCCAGCATCAGGTACGTTTCCCTTTTGATTTAAGATGAAAATCTACAGTGTCGAATCCGATGTAAATCACTACCAATGGTTGCTCCCAGAGGCGACCGGTGAGGAACTTCTGACCTTAAACACGTTTGATTGCAGCTCGCGTCAGCGTTATTGGACTCCGCCATACGTCACAGCACTCGACGCAAAACTGAAGATGGGTGATTTTTTGCACTATCATCCGTCAGTGTTGTTAGCTTCGCCAGACCGATTTCACGGCGTGAGACCATTTTTCGAGTCGGCAGGGGAACTTCTTCCTCTGTGGTTTGATGGTGATCAATATACCCTCCTGAATATTACAAATTGCGTAAACGCGTTGGATGATGCCAATACGGAATGGGTGAGAGCGAAAGACGGCAGCAAAGTTGAAATAATGCGCCATGCTTTCAATTTGGACAGGCTGCCTAGTTCGTCATTATTTAAGATTCCGGAAACTTGTAGAGGTACGGTTTTGACGTGGGAAAAACATGGTGATCCTTCCAAAGAATTCAAGGCTTTTGTTGAAGAAAACGATCTTAAGGGTTTGCTCTTTGAACAGTTGTGGGATTCTGCCGATCAAGAATAGCAGAGATGCCAATTCTTATGTCCAGTTCTTTATTCGATGGTCCGCGCCGCTTATCTCTTAGTGATTCCATTTGCAGTTCTGGCTTGGTTCGTTCAAATCAAGGGAGATACTAAGCCATCACTTGCTCTTTTTGTTTCGTCTTTTTGTCCGTCTAACTTTTTTCAAATTCGAATCGCTCCTCGAGAGTGTCCGTTCTAACAGCACTAACCGCACGACTTGTGGCAAGTACTCGCAGCCAGGCCATGACTCTGTTCGCAAACGCTTCAGCGTCAAGGCCGGGAACCGCACTAATGGGTGGTACTATCTTGGGGGACGGTTACACAGCGAGTTAGTTTATGCAACAGACACCGGTAGTTTAACACCACTCTGGGCTCAGCTTGATTTAGCTTTATCGAGATCAAGGTCAGCACAGGCAATTTTTGAGATTGACACGTCCCTCATCAATCAAGAACCTCTTCTGGTTCGACCCGTAACCGGTAATGTTTTTTCTAGACCGGGTGGTGGAACCGGATATATTTTTGGACGCCCATTTCCAGGTGGGAGTTTCACAAGAATTCAATAGAGGAACGAAGCAAGACTATGAAGGTAGAGAACATAAACGATGATCGCTTTAGAATCGCTATAGAATTTTTAAAAGAAAACCAAGCATTGAATTTTAACGATGTTCATTTCTCACTTAACGGAGAAGAAGGTTTAGTCGAAATTGGTAGTGAAAGCACTTGGGCTGGCAAGATCACGCATGAAACTGCGCTTTCAGACATTCAAAGGGGTATCAATACCTTCAACTATTTAGTAGAGAATAGTCCGGATTTCGCAGAAACCGTTAAAGGCTACTCTCCCCGATTTTCGCTAATAGTTGACGACGGAATGGTAACCGTAGATATTGCGTCTCTATCGCATGGAGAAATCATTTTCCTAGGTGACTGAGCTACCCCCAATTTTTGTTACAGATCTAAATCAGAGAATTCCGGGTTTTGTGATATTTCTGAACTGCCTCGTTTGGGGTGAGGCTGTTCGGCGGGCTTCACGGCCCGAGCGCATCGTAAACGTCCTTGAACGCCTGGATTTTTTCGATCGCTTCTTCGGTCGAGACGAACCATTTGACGTTCAAATATGCGGCCCCGAAGCTGCCTTCTGGACGATCCGAAAAACGCGTTGTCGCCCGATGCCCGCTACGCGGGCCTGCGTCAAATTCTGGCTCACGATGAGTGTTTCGCCCTTGCTGACGCGCGGGCTTGTGCAGCTTCCACTTGATCAATCCCGTGGCGACATTATGGCGCACGCTCCGCGGGCTTGGGGGTGGAGGGTTGTTGGCGTCGCGGTTTCTACAAACAGGTCGCCCCGATGGGGCTGGCGGGGACGTTGACGTGCGGGTACGATCGTCCATAAAGTACGTTAAATTGAATGAAATATTTGGCACGATTGATATTATTCACGATCCTCATTTTTTCAGGCGGCTGTTTGTCTATTCCCAGACAAATCAAGAAGAAAATTGCCGACAATACAACACGAGCCACGGACGAAGCCATAAAAGGGTCGCCAAAATTGCAAGAGTTAAATAAGATCTGCACCGATATACCCTTGCCCGACGATTTTGTTTTTGAGGAAAAGTATTTGTTAACCGTCGGTTTGAACGAAAACTTGACATACTCCTACGATTCAAAAACCGCTTTCAATGAGTCCCGAAAGATCTTCGAAGACTATTTCAAGGAAAAAGATTGGAGGGTGAGGGATATGTCGGATAAGTATCCGCCCGGCCTCGATTTTACCGATGGAAATGTAAACGTGTCGGTCGGAGCTGAAAGCATAGGAGACGGATTCGCCTATACGATCTATTGCAAGCGTTTGGAGAACTGACCCTTTTAGAACAAAAAAAGGGAATTTTTGAGGCTAAGCATCAAAATCCGAAGGATTAACAGAAAACTCATAACCACGACTAGGTGAACCCAAAATTGGATCAATGACCGTAACGGCAGTCGTGTCGGGCACTCGCAGAATATCGGTTGTCGGACGACCGCTCCGAATTAGGCGCTCGATGCCAAAGTAAATAGCACGACCGGTGGCAAATACTCGCAGGCCCGGTAGGGCTCCGTCCGCAGACGCTATACCGGTTTCGAAAAGGACACGGAAACCCGCGCCGGTGATAAGATACCTCGAAAGGGAGGATGAGAATGGTCATGCACGAAATATTGCACCTTTTGATCTGGTGCACGGTGATCAATTACGCGATCTTGTTCGTTTGGTTCGGGGTGTTCATATTTGCTCACGATTGGCTTTATCGAATGCACACGCGTTGGTTCAAGCTGTCGCCCGAGGCTTTTGATGCCATCCATTACGGCGGGATCGCCGTTTATAAGCTCGGTATCCTGTTGTTTTGCCTTGTCCCGCTTATCGCCATTCATCTCGTTTGACGGGAGCCTTAACGGTAAAAGCTACAAACAGGACGCCCCGATGGGGCTGGTAGGGATGTTGGTGGCGCCGTTGCTACAAACAGGATGCTCCTACGGAGCAAAGAGGTGTTTGTGACGCGGTGTTTGTTCGGAGATTCGAGTGTTCAAGGGTTTGATGGTTTGGGGAAATTTGGTATTTTCGATCATCGTTTTATGATATTAAATTAGCCTCGTAGAGGCGGGCTGTTTGTAGAAACGGCGGCGTTCCAGTTCATTCAAGAACGAAATGTTTAGCCTCGTAGAGGCGTGCTGTTTGTAGAAATCGTTGCGAGGAGGAGGGCGAGCTCCGTCGGAGCGGCCTATTTTGGAGAATAAATGGCCAACACCTATTCCCAGGTCTATATTCAGATCGTCTTTGCTGTTGCGGGCCGGCAAAATTTGATTCCGGCCGCCAATCGCGAGGAATTACATAAGTACATATCCGGTATCGTCGACCGACGCGGTCAGAAGATGCTTTCGATATTCTGTATGCCGGATCACACCCACATCTTGGTCGGGATGAGGCCCTCGTTCTCAATCTCCGACCTGACACGCGACATCAAAGCGGGTTCGTCGAATTTCATCAACGACAAACGTTGGGTCCGGGGCCATTTCAACTGGCAAGAGGGATTTGGGGCGTTCTCTTACTCGCGTAGCCAGATCGACTCCGTCAGCAAATACATCCTCAACCAAGAGGAACACCATAAACGAAGGTCCTTCAAGCGAGAGTACATCGGATTTCTCAAGAAATTTGAGGTCGAATACGACGACGCTTACCTTTTTGACTGGATCGACTAGTCAGCAGAGCTATTTATAGATAAGTGGCGAAATCTTGACGGGAAACCTCTGCCGACGCAGGTGGTTTGGACTCGGGTCACTCGCCGGCGGCGGTTTGGAGCTGGGATTTGCGTTCGAGCATGAAGGCGGTGAAGGTGCGGATGGGGGCGGACTGGGCGCCTTTGAGCGAGACCATTGCGACGGAGCGGGTGAGTTCGTGGCCTTCGATGTCGGTGCGGGCGAGCTTGCCGCTTTTGAGTTCGTCGCGGACGGCCCAGGCGGGCATCAGCGAGATGCCGAGGCCGTGCTCGATCATCAGCTTGATAAAGTAAGTGTCGTTCGATTCGAGTGATTTTTCGGGGACGACGCCGACGTCCTTGAAAAAATTGTCGGTCGCACGGCGGATCGAGGCGCCGCGTTCGAAGAGGATCCAGCGTTCCTGTTCGAGTTCGGCCGCGGCGACGCTCTCCCGCCCGGCGAACGGGTGGCGCTTGCCGACGACGAGGATGAGCTTATCGCTGAATAGGCGGGTGACCTCGAGCGCCGGCGAATAGACCGCTAGCGACGCGAAGCCGACGTCGATCAGGCCCTCGAGCACATTCTCGACCGTCTGCTCCGTGCTCGACGTCGTCCGGAAAACGAGCTCGACCTGCTCGTACGAATCCATAAATTCCTCAAACAGCGGTGCGAACAGATAGACGAGCGCCTGCGTCGCGGCGGCCACACGGACCGTTCCGATGAGGGCGCGTTCGCGTCCGCCGACCACCTCCTGCATTTCTTCGGCCTGCGTCAGGATGCGTTTTGCATAGGCGACCGCGGCGGCTCCGGCCTCGCTCAGGATGACGCCGCTTTTTGCACGGATAAATAGCTGGACCCCGAGTTCGTCCTCGAGCGCCTTGATCTGGTGGCTGACCGCGGATTGCGACAAATTCAGCTTCTCAGACGCCTTGGTAAAATTGAGCGTTTCCGCGATCTCGCACAGCGTGCGGAGCTGCCAGAGTTCCATCTCGTTTACTTTCAATAACTTGCAGGGATGAACCTGCCTAATCACACCGATCAGAAATAAGAATTGGTAATGCTTTCTCTAGTTTCATTATACTTATGTTGTCGGCGGATGAGGCCGGCAATAATTCGGTTTTATTTTTTTTTATACAAGAGGTAATTATATGATCCCATTCAAATTAGATTTCGTGGTCGACGAGGTCACATCAAAAAGTATGGCTGCGCAGGGAATGATCCAGGCGAGCACCGGTAAAGTTGTCAGAAAAGAGGAGGCGCTGCAGTTGTGGAACCGCATCGACGACCACAAGTGGTACCTGAGCGAAAGGCTCGGCCGCGATGTCGGCGTACGCGTTGCGGCAGTTGACTACATTGAGAATTTTTACCGGCCGGTCCCCAAGAGGCATTGGATGGGCGGTTGGTTCGGCTTCGTACGTATGAACAGCGGGAACGCCTCGTCAATGGACGGAGGAAGTGATCTGTTTGCTCGTGCCTGATCCGCGAATACAACAAACGCGGACTTCTGCCCTCGATGACCAGGCAGGGCTCTAACTTAAACAGCCGGGATACTTCTCCGCCCAAAAGAGAAGATCCCGGCTTTTTTTTGCGTTTACGTTGACTTCCTGCCTACTGCAATTTGCGCGGCCCGAAGACCTTGTCGTCGATCGGCACGTTCTGCTTGACCGACGTGATGACGCTAATGACGTCGCCGTTCGAAACGGTCGAGTTGACCGATTTGAACGCCAATTTTACACCGTCAACGTCGCGATAATCGGAAAATGTCACCGTGTACGGCAGTTTCTGTTCGCTCGTGCTCGACGGAATGACGCCCTCGCGTTTTAGCAGCAGGAACGTCCTGGTCGAGTAATATTCCTTGTACGGCGTGCCGGCTTTCGGCTCGAACGAGACGACATATGCCTCCTCGTCGCCGACCTTCGCGGTGCCCGTGATCTCGACCTTTTTGAAATTGGTCTTCCAGTCGAGCGGGCCGTAGAAATCCGCTGCCAGCCGCGCGTCGTCGAGCCTCAGGCCCGAATACTTATCGACCGGAGCGAAACTGTACTCTTCCTGGCCGGTGCTGCCGTCAAAGAAATCGTAGCCGGTGCCGAGCGTCTTGCCGAGCGCCGTCAATGTTATCTCATTGAGGATCTTGTTCGGCGCCTTTGCGTACGAGACGGCCTTGGCCTGGACGCCCTGATTGGCGAGGTCGACGTCGGCCTCGACGACCCGCGAGGTTATCTTGCGCCACGCGGCCTCTCCGCCGACAGCAGCGATCGTTTTGGCCTCGAGCTCGTCGACCGTCATCGCGATCTTCGGTTTGGCAGAGTCGGCGGTGCGCTTGAATTCAAACTCGCCCTCCGGTTGGGAAACGACGATCGAGATGACCTTACCGGCGGCGTCACGCTTCGGCTTGAGCGAATAGGTGTCCGGCAGCGGGGTGAGCGAAAAGGTATCTTTCGCCTTTTCCTTTGAGCGTGTACGGCTGCTGACCGGTGACATTCATCGTCACGGTGCCGTCGGACTCGCTGAGTTCGATGGAACCACCGCCGGGGCCGGAATAGGTACCGACCAGCTCGCGGGCGGCGGCGGCACCGGTGCTCGCGGGTGCATCGACCTTGGCGAGCGTGCCGTCCGGGTTGAGCCGCGGCAGTACATAATTTCCCTGCGGCTGCTGAAGATACATCGAGGTCGCGTCGCCCTCGGCCGGATCGAACCTGACCGCGAAACCGTCCGGTGCTCCCATCATTTTGAAATTTCGCGGCGACGTCGGGTCGAGCGTGTATTCGGGCTGTCCCGGAACGACCATTACGAGCTTGTCGCCGACGGCCTTGATCTCGATATTGACCTTGGCGGCCTCGAGGCGGTAGAGCCCAACGAACTTCTGTATCGAATCGGCCGTCAGCTCAGCGCCGATCGTTTTCTTTGGCGAGCCGAGCAGGTTGTCCCAAATGACGCCCATCATTTCGCCGCCGAGCGGCGATGCCGAGACGTTGGTGAGCAGGACGAAACCGAGCTTTTTCTCGGGGATCATCGCGACCATCGAGTTGAAACCGTCGATGTTGCCGCCGTGCTGGACGACCTTGAGGCCGTTCCAATCCTGCAGGAACCAGCCGAAGCCGTACGACGTTTTGCCGGCAACCTTCATTTGCGGTTTGAGCCATTCCTCGTAGCCTTTTTCGGAAACGAGCCTTTTGCCGCCCACCTCGCCGCCGTTCATCACGAACCGCAGCCACTGGGCCATATCGCGGGCGGACGAATCGATCGAGCCGGCCGGAGCGACCTGCGTTATCTCACGGTAAGGCAGTTTCTCGGCCGTTTTGGTGTCGAAATTGTAGCTATAGCCGTAGGAATAGTCCTTCGCCTTTTCCATCTGGGCGATCGACATGGAGCTGTTGGTCATTCCCAGCGGTTTGAAGATCCGCTCGGGGATGAACTTTTCCCACGGCTCTTTCTGCACCTGGGCGACGATCTCGCCGGCGGCCGCGAACATGATGTTCTGATACTGGAATTTTTCGCCGAGCTTGGCGGTCGGCCTGGCCTGGGCGGCAACCTGGATCAGCTCCGCACGGGTCAATTTGCCGGTGATCATCGCGAGGTCCGTGCGGTTGAGGCCCGAGCGGTGGCAAAGCAGGTCGCGGATGGTGATGTTCTTGTCCGTGTCGGGGTCGTACATCTTGAAGTACGGCAAGTACTTCTTCGGCGAATCCTCGAGCGAAAGTTTGCCCTCGTCCATCGACATCAGCACCGATAGGGCCGTAAAAGCCTTGGTCGCCGAGCCGATCGCGAACTGCGTGTCGGGCGTGACGGGAACCTTGTTCTCAAGGTCTTTGTAGCCTAGGCCTTTGAGATAGATGATCTTGTCGTCCTTGACGATGACCAGCGAAACGCCGGGGATGCCGAGCTCTTTGCGGCGTTTCTCGAGCTTGTCCTCGATCGCCTTCAGCTGTGTCGAGTAATCGACTGTCGCCGCAGTGCCGGTAGTTTGGGCAAAAGCGGAACGAGGAAGCGGGGCCGCAAGGAACGAGAACAGCAGGACGAAAACGACTGCGAACTTAAAAATAGATGGTTTCATATGATGATCTTTTCGAATGAACTATGGCTAAATACGCGGCTCGCCGGCGGAAAGTTCAGCGGTTCTGACGCCGAGGCCCATCATCAGGTAGAAGATCATCGCCACCTCGCCGTCGCCGATGTTGTTGTGGACGAATCCGCTAGTGACAAAGCCGATCGAGCCGCCGATGCATCCCAAAAGGACCCCGATCGTTCGCCAATCGCCGCCGCGGGCAGCACGGAGGCCGCGCCACAGGATGCGGCCGTAAAAGGCGAGGATCAAGATCCAGAGGAGCAGAGCGGGCGCACCGCGTTCGACCAGGATCTGCATCGGCGTCGAATGAAAATGGCCGATCATCATTCGCCCGCCGTCGTACATATTCCACTCGCGCCAGTGTTCCTTTACGGAGTCCATGCCGATGCCGAAGACGAAATTTCGCGGGCTCGTCGTCAATAAACGCGTGCCGTCGCGCCACATCGTCAGGCGGTACTGCGTCGAGTCGTCCGACGAATCGATAAAGCCGACCTGCCGCTCACGCTGCATCATATAGAGGCCGAAAGCGGCGACGGGAATCGCGACCAACACCGCGGCGATCAGCACCTTGCGGCTCGCCGAAAGCGCGACGATGACGAAACCTGAGATCAGGAACGAAAGCTGCGACGCCCGCGTGACCGTCATCAGAAGCGCGAGGCCGACGCCGGCCACGCAAAACGCCATGAACACCCGGGACGTCACGAACGCGACAAACAGCGAGATCGGGCCGCGTTTGCGGGCCGTATTTTCGGCGGCTCCCGCACCGGAATTCTTATAAAACAACGATGCGATCAGCAGTCCGAAAACGAGCGAGCCGATCAACTGAAGTGCCTCGGAATACGTGGTCCAATGATTGTAAAAACCGAGTGCACGCCAGTAATGGCTCGGGGCCCAGCTTTGTATTCCGAGCCGTTCCTCTGGCGTTGTGCCGGGCAGCAGGTCGGCGCGTTTTATGCTGCGGGTCTGGTAGACGTCGGGACGGTGCATGTCGACCACGACGACGTCCTCGGTCTCGAGTGCGGACATCAGCGGAGCGAGGTCGTTGATCTTCTTTCCGTCGACCTTAAGGATCGTGTCGCCATTGGTGAGGGCGGCTTTGCCGAGCGGGCCGTCAAAATTGATGCCGTGGATCTCGACGCCGCGGCCGACGATGCGCTCGATCGGCGTCTTGATGACATTCACCATGCAGGAAAAGAACAGGGCGAACGCGAGGAAGTGGGCCGCCTTGAGCGTTCGGATGTTTGCGGCGACCATGAAATAGACCGCGAGGATGCCGACACTTCGAAGGCCGTTGAACGACAACGCGGGCGAATACGAGAACGCGGCCGAAACCACGGCCCAACCGAAAAATAACCAGAGGGCGATGTCGAGCGGTCGAAATTTGAACTTGCGACGCGGCTTGAAGGCGAACCTGACGATCGTCGCCAGCAATGCGATCAACCACGCCGTTTGAGACGCGGCAATCGAATGCGGCGCCGTGAGGACCATCAGCGTGAGGAAAATGAACGCCGTTCGTTCGATCCAGCGGGTGAGGCCGGGTACGTCCGACGAGCCGGCCATCGCGTCCAAAGATTCGAAAAATCTCTTCATAAATGCGAATATTGTAGCAGTTAACGGACCGGATACCGTTGCGGCTATTTCGATTCTCTTACGCCGCCGGCCGGTCCGAAAGTCGCTTCTTATGGTGCAAACAGAACCGCAAACCGACCTTAGCATTACCGCCGAGATCAAGCTCTATTACGACGTCCTGGTGCCGGAACCTCCCACCACCTCGTCAGCCGAAGCGGCTGCCACTCCTCCTCAGGCAGGAGGAGAGCTGAAACGGCCCTTGCTGATCGCGGTACACGGCTACGGAGCCCATAAACGTTATATGATGCGCGAAGCGAGGCTTGTGGCGCCCGAGGATTGGGTGATCGCGTCGGTGCAGGGGCCGCATCAGCATTTTCGGCAGACGGATGACGGTTATCGCGTCGGGTTTGGCTGGCTGACCGACAATAGGCCGGAAGAATACGTGAGCCTGCATCACAAGTTTTTGCTCGACGTGATCGCAAAGCTTGCCGCCGACGGAACGGTGGACGCAAACCGCGTGTATCTATACGGTTTTTCGCAGGCGTGCGCGCTCAATTTTAGATTTGCGTTAACCCATCCGGAGGCCGTAATTGGCATAGTCGGCGTGTGCGGCGGCATTCCCGGCGACCTAGATACAAACGACAATTACAAGCCGCTCGACGCCGACACGTTCTACCTTTACGGCGACGATGACGAATTTTACACGAATGAGCAATTTGCCGCCTTCGACGCTAAATTGAAAAAGCGCCTGCCGAATTACAGGTCGAAAAAGTATTTGGCCAAGCACGAGATCACACAGGAAATGCGCGTCGATATCAAGGATTTCCTGGCGAGCCGTTGACCGGCGATGTAAAATCAAACGGTTTACCGATCGGCGTTATGAAGAAAGCAAAGAATATCGTGCTGACGATCACGTGTGCCTTCCTGCTTATGGCTGGCGCCGCGTCGGTCGACGCTCAACAGACGGTTCACCCCGGCATCGTACTTTACCAGCAGGGCAAAAACGATGAGGCGATGAGATCGCTGGAAGCGGCGATAAGGTCCAAGGAATACAGAGATGACGCCGAGGTCTGGAACACGCTCGGACTAGTATATTTTAAGAAAGACGACCAAAAGCAGGCCCGAAAGGCACTGGAAAAGGCGATCAAGCTCGCCCCAAACATTGCGGCATATCACGCCAATCTGGGATACGTTCTGCTGTTGACCGGAAAGGTCGAGAACGCGCAGTCCGAGGCAGGGACAGCCAGCAGGCTCGATCCGCGCAATACAAACGCATTGTTCATTCTCGCACGGGTCGATCTGGCGAATGGCGATCTCGACGCCGCCGAAGACCATGCAAAACGGTTGATCGCGATCAACCCGGCAGTCCCGGAGGGTTACCTTTTGCGGTCGAACATACTCGTGACGCGGCTAGGAAAAAGCGTGACGGCCGGTTGGGACGTTCGCGATGAGATAGGCTTGCTGAAGCAGGCACGTGACGTGCTCGCCGAAGGTGCGGAGAAATGCAGGTCGCATCCGAATCACCGAGCTATCGATGACGAGGCCGAGGCGATCAGCGCTTTTTACGACCACTTTGCGCGCGAAAAACCTGAAAAGTTATCCGGGGCGGATACACCGGAACCCGGTGTCACACCACTCAAGATACTTAACAAACCGCACCCGACTTACACCAACGCGGCACGGTCACGGGGGATCTCGGGTGTTATTAAGTTGGCGGTGATGTTCAGCGCCGACGGCCAGATCAAGTATACGTTGCTGCTGAATCAACTCGGATACGGCCTCGACGAATTGGCCGTGAGAGCCGCAATGGGCATCAAATTCGTCCCCCAGACAAAAGACGGAAAACCGGTATCTGTGGTAAGAATGGTCGAATATTCATTCCAAGTCTATTGACCCGGCGCCTTGATCTTGCGAACGTCGACGGAGTCCTGGAGTTCGGCCGGAAGGCTAAGCTGGGGCGTTTCCTGTCCGTTGTCGGTTTTGACCATTTCGACCTTCAGTGTATCGGGGCGAATCGTCTCAAGAACGGTTTTCGGCCCGTAGAGCGTAACGACGGCCTTCCTGCCTACACCACCCGCGACCGAAACGGTCATCGTCTTTTCAACGCGCTTTTCGCCTATCTTGACCGTCACGTCGACGACGGTATCGGAGACTGTCGTATTTTCGGCCGCGACGGTAATGCGGACCTGCCGGGCGACAAAATCGGAACTACGTCCATCGATCGATATCGGCTCGGTCGAGGCTGACTGCATGTTTCGGAGAACGCTGACCGGCCCGCGGATACGTACTGTTCGCGGTGTAACCACGGACGGGCCGTAAAGCTCGAAACCCGGTGCCGGCGTGCCCTGAATATTTGGGACGACCGGCAATTCGACCTCTTCCACCAGTTCGAGTGTTACAGCGATCCGGCGGGGCTGCACCTCATCTAGTTTCATTCCCTGCGGCAGTTCGGGGATCGAAACGTTTTGCGGTGAGAGCGACACCACGCGCTCGCCAGGCTGAACGTCAGAGAGATCGAGCGAGGCTACGAGATCTTTGCCTGAGAGCGACTTCAGCTTTCGTTCGTCGCCGCTCACGACGATATCCACCTCAGGGATCAGGTTGTTTGTGACCTTGACGTTGTTGGCGATGTTGGGAATTAGCTGAACGGTCAGCCGTTTGGTCGAATTTGTCGTCAGGCCGGTTACGCCGAGCCAGAGCCCGATGGTGATGGCGAGAGCGATCAGCTTGAGCAGCCAATCTTCGAGAAATATCTTACGGACGATATTGCGCAATACGCGCTGTGTGGTATCGCTTCCGTTTGATTTATCGCTTCCTGACAACATTTGGATCAAATTTGACTGGTGGTCACCTCGGACTCGACTTCGCTCACAGCCTTAGTCTTTTCGATGCGTTTCTGCACCAGCGGGATCTCCATCGCGTCGAGCAGGAGCCTCCGCAACGCGGTCGTATCGAGATTGCGCCAGACCTTGCCCGCCTCGACGTAGGTGATCGAACCCGTTTCCTCCGAAACGACAAGCGAGATCGCGTCGCTGCCCTCGGTGATGCCGATGGCCGCGCGGTGCCGGGTGCCGAGTTCGCGTGAGATCTCGGGGTTCTTGGTCAGCGGCAAAAATACCGACGCCGCGGCGAGGCGTTCGTTTTGGATTATCACCGCACCGTCGTGCAGCGGTGTCGTTGGGTTGAATATCGTCACCAACAGGTCGTAGCTGATACGTGCGTCGAGCTGGACTCCGGCGTCGATGAAATTGCGTAGGCCGATATTTCGCTCGATTACGATGAGGGCACCGGTCTTTTCCGAAGCCAGTGTCGTTACGGCGAGAACGATCTCATCGTAGACACTACCGCCGAACTGGCCCCGCTGGCGTTTCAATATCGGAAACCGAAGCCGGTTGGCAAAATAGATCAACGCCTGCCGTATCTCGGATTGGAACAGGACGATGATCGCGATACCGATGTAGACGACGGCGTAGCGAAGGACGAATTCGAGCGTCGAAAGCCCCTCGGTTGACGCGATCCAATAGAGCAATCCGAGCAGGACCATTCCGACGACCGTCGGCACCGCCCGCGTCCCGCGAAGCAGCTTAAGTACAACATACACAATAATAAACACGAGCGTAATGTCGATGACATTTCGCAGCCCGTTTATTGTCGGCATGTAATCATTCAGCTGCATTTTTCGAAAGTATTCCCGGCCAGATCATACAAATAATAACGTCGTAAAGCATAACATAGTTCGCCGTTCGGGCTTTGCCGCGACGGGGAGCATGGGCCGCCCCAAGCACAAAAAACCGCGGACCAGACGCTCCGCGGAAAACATATCGAACGGAAAATTATCAGAACCCGGAATTAGATCTCGGCGTTCTGGAGCACGCTGAGTTCGTTCAGCGTGACCCGTTCCAGAAGTTTCTGATCGTCGAACATCTTGACCAGGCCATTGACCGTCGCATATCGAGGTTCGTCGGCCACGGTGACGGCGAGGTTTATAAAGGAGCGCATATATTGGTCGATGCCCTCGAGCAGAGCGCCGCCGCCGGTCAGGATCACACCGCGATCATATATGTCGGCAGCAACCTCAGGCCGCAATTCAGTAAGCGTGTCTTTGACGCGAATGGCGATCCGGCGAACGATCGCTTCGACGATCGCGTACATTTCACCCGCCGTTACCTCGACCGCCGCCGGACTGCCGGTCTGGACGTCGCGGCCGCGAACCTCCATCGACCTTGAAATATCGTCGGGCAGATAGGCGGACGAGAATTTTGTCTTGAGCAGTTCGGTGGTTTCCTCGCCGACCTGCAGGCCGCGATGGCGACGCAGGTGGGTCGCAAGGCTCTCGTTTATTTCGTTGCCGCCGTATCGCTCCGAGGTCGACTGCACAACCGAACCCTTGGCAACTATGGCAATGTTGGTCGTGCCGGCACCAATATCGACGATCGCCGATGCCCGTTTATCCGTGGGCAGGACGCCGGCGCCGAACGCCGCGGCAAGTCCCTCTTCCATCATGTAGACCTTGCCGATGCCGGCGTCGTCGGCGGCATTCAGCAGGGCACGCTGTTCGACGTGGGTAACGTCGGAGACCAGGCTCATGACCGCCTGGATCGAGATGTTCGAGCCGCCCGTTTTTGCCTTTTTGACAAAGTGGGCAAGCATCTTTTTGGTGCGTTCAAAATCGGCAACGACGCCGCCGATGAGCGGGGCCTTGACGACCACGTCCCTGCCTTCGCGGCCGGCCATATCAGCGGCTTCCTGGCCGTAGGCAACGATCTCCTCGGTGGTCTCATTGATCGCGACCAGCGACGGTTCGTCAAGCACAACTCCACGGCCCTTGACGGCAATGATCGTACTTGCCGTTCCAAGGTCGATCGCCATCGAGTCGGTGACTAGTTTTTTCAGGGACGAGATCTTTAACATAAGAAATCGACTATCTCTGCAAGATTATATGACTAATCCGTCGACTCTGCCAATAAAATCACGACCATCTCAGTTCGAACAGGTTGATCGGCTGCACCCGATTTTTCACCGGTATCGGCGCCATCTGGGTCATACTAAAGATGTTACCGGCGGCCGCTGCCGTTGCCTCGCTGACGAGGATCTGGCCGCCTTTTGCGGCGCCCTCGAGCCGGGATGCCACGTTTACTGTGTCGCCGATCGCCGTATATTCAGAACGCTGGTCGGATCCGACATATCCGATCGTGGCCTCGCCGGTGTGGAGTCCGACGCCGACATTGATCGACGCAAAACCGGCCAGACGCAGCTCCTCGTTGAGAATGATCAACCGCTTTTGCATTGCGATCGCGGCCCGAACGGCATTCATAGCATCGTTCGGTGTGGCCGTCGGTGCGCCGAAGATCGCCATCAGTCCGTCGCCGATGTACTTATCGAGCGTGCCGCCGTGTTCGAATATTATCTCGGTCATCGCCGTAAAGTAGCGATTTAGCAGTCCGACGACCTTTTCCGGGTTTTCGTGTTCCGAGAGTGTCGTGAACCCTCGGATATCGGCAAAAAGCACTGTTATCGTCTGATTTACACCTCCGAGCCGGAACGAATCGGGATTTTCGAGCAGCTGCTTGACGACATACTCGGGCATGAAACGGCTGTAATTGGCACGGGCGACCTCTTCGCGGGCGAGACGCGTGTGGGCCCTGACGGTTTCGACCGTAACGGCCGTCTGGGCGGCAACCGCACTGATCAACTCGAGATCGTCGGCCGAAAAAGCCGCAAACGGGTCGAGGCGGTCGGCGTATAGAACACCGTGCACGTTCGATTCCGTGATCAGCGGAGCGCAGATGGTCGAACGAACGCCCTGCGACACGATGGATTCGGCGCCGGAGAATTCGGCGTCGGCCCTGGCGTCCTGCGACAATAACGCCACCTTTTCGCGCATCACCTTTTGAGTGATCGTCCGGCTGACGGTCATATTTTCCGTGAGCTTTTCGATCTTTTCGTCGCGTGTCCTGGCACCGATCTGGACGAGGCTGTAATCGAGGATCTTGCCGTCAATCGTTTCGTCGGCCAGCAAGGCGATCACGCGATCTGCCGGCGTGCCGCGAAAAATCAGGTCAGTCGCCTTTTCGAAGATCGCCTTTAGATCGAAGACCGTGCCAATGGTCCTGCTCATTTCGTAGAGCAATTCGAGCATACGGGCCTTGCGCCGCAGATCCTTGATCTCTTCGGGGGTCGCATGGGCGGTCTCGATCGAGAGGTGCGTTTGGCCGCCGATGATCTCATTGGCGGACATTTGGACCATCGTGTGGCCGAGCGGAGCGTCATCGTAGCGAATGCCCGCCGGCACCGTCGCGGCCGCTACAGGCGAACTTGGCGGCGCATAGGCCGACGACGCAAGGTTCGACGGCAATGCCTCCGAATAATTGACCCTCTGCGGCGGCTCAGGTGTTGTGACAATTGATCTGAAGGAAAGGCTGCTCTCGCCGATGGTGATCTTGTCGCCGGTCTCGAGATCCTTTTCGAGCTGCGGGCTGCCGTTGACGTAGACGTGATTGACGCTTCGGGTGACGATGCCATCCTCACGAACTCCGTCAACGAGGATGAATTTACCGCCGACCTCCTCGATATAGGCGTGCTTTCGGGAAACCCGCCGGTCGTTGAGGACGATGTCATTGTCTTTTGCCCGGCCGATCGTGTAGACGTGGCCGGCGGAGAGGCCAAACTCCCAACTCCTACCCGTAGGTTCGATGATGCTAAGTATTGCTTCCACGTTATTTGCTATTGTAATTCGTGTAACGTCAATTGTGAATACTTGGTTGACATATTCGACGGCGCGTAACAATTTACAAGAATGATCTATTTGGACAATAACGCAACGACCCGTATTGCTCCCGAAGTCATCGAGGCTATGCGGCCGTACATGGAGGACGGATACGGTAACCCGTCGTCAGCGCATTCACTCGGGCGGGCGGCGAAGTTTGCGGTCGAGGTGGCCCGCGAGAGCGTCGCGGAACTGATCGGTGCGGCGTCGAAGGAAGAAATAGTCTTTACCGCGACCGGTAGCGAGGCAGACAACTGGGCGATCCTCGGATCGATCGATACGCAGGAAAAACCGCATCTGATCACGTCCAGCATCGAGCACGGTGCCGTCAGTAAAGTATTCAGATCGCTCGAAGAGCAGGGCTGCCGCGTGACGTGGCTCGACGTCGACGAAAACGGGGCACTCGACATTGACGGCCTGAAGAATGCGCTCAGCGATCAAACGAAACTCGTGTCACTCATGCTCGCAAATAACGAGACGGGCATTCTGTTCCCCGTAGCCGAGATCAGTGAGATCATCAAGGAACATTCGAACGCGTTGTTTCACGTTGACGGTGTGAACGCCGTCGGAAAAGTCCCGATCGATCTCAAATCAACGAAGGTGGACCTCTTTTCGCTGGCCGGGCATAAATTCTACGGGCCGAAGGGCGTCGGTGCGCTGTATATCCGTTCAGGAGTCGAACTGCCGCCGGTCGTGGTCGGCGGCGGACAGGAACGCGGGCGCCGTTCGGGGACCGAGGCCGTCCATCAGATCGTCGGCCTCGGAGCTGCTGCCCGTCTGGTGCGGGATATGTCGTCGATCGAGCGGATTCGCGGGCTGCGCGATCGGCTGGAGTCGCAGGTCCTGAACGGCATTCCAAATACGTACCTTAACGGCACCGCCGAGTCCAACATGCGATTGCCAAACACATCGTCGATCTCCTTCGCCGGCGTCAATGGCGAGATGCTGATGGCGAGGCTGGACGATCTGGAGGTATGTGTTTCGACCGGATCGGCCTGTCACTCGCAAGACAAAGCGGCATCAGGCGTTCTACAGGCGATGGATATTCCGTATGAGCGTGCGATGGGCGCGATACGGTTCTCATTCGGCAGATACAATACGGATGCGGAAGTGGACTTTGTATTGAAGCATTTGCCGGGAATGGTCGCAGATCTAAGGCTCCTCGCGGGAGTTCAAACGTAGTGATTTTAGTAATTTACGGAGTAATAATGAAGAATAAGCTGATCAAATTTGTACTTATGGCGGTCGTTATGTTCGGCATTCACGCCGCTGCATCGAGCGTAATGGCTCAGACGGACGTGATCGTTGGCGGATACAGTGAACATGCGGTGAGTGATAAGGACGTCGTCAAGGCAGCCGGATTCGCCATCAAGAAAGAGTCAAGCAAGACGGGTACGCATATCAAATTGGTCAAGGTCGAAAAGGCTGAGACCCAGGTAGTCGCCGGAATGAATTATCGTGTGTGCATGACCGTCAAGGTCGGACGCAAACATCCGTCCTCCAAGTCCGTCACCGCCGTTGTGTATAAGGACCTGAAGGGCAAGATGTCACTTAGTAATTGGAAAGAAGGGGGCTGTCAGGAACTTTGATCATTCGCTGTCAGGCGATCTTGGCGATACCGTAACGAGTCAATTTCAGATAGAGTCCGCGGCGGGTGAGCCCAAGTTCGTTGGCGACACGCGAGATGTTCCAGTTGTGTTTGTTCAGCGAGACTTTGATGATCTGCATCTCGAGTTCGGTGACAGCCTCCTCGAGTGTTCCGCCCTCGGAAATATTGGCGAAAGGAGAAACGACACCGTCATACGAGGCGATCGGTTTGACGTTGTCACCGGCGTTGAACGCGGTCATCGGCTGAGTGCTTCGTTTGAGTTCGGGCGAGAGATGGTCGGGCGTGATCACCTCGTTGTCGACCGCACGGGCAATGATCCGCTGGACCTCGTTGCAGAGCTGACGGACATTTCCCTCCCAATTACATACCATCAGCAGATCGATCGTTTGCGGTGTGAACGTAATGTCGTGTTTTCCGAATCGCTCCGAGTAATGGTTGATGTAGTAGTTAACGATAGGCGGTATCTCGGAACGGCGTTCACGAAGCGGCGGTACACGCAGGCGGATCACATTTAGCCGGTAATACAGGTCCTCACGGAAGGACCCTTCGGCAACCTTCTCCTCGAGCGGCATGTTCGTCGCAGCAATGATGCGAACGTCCACTTTCATCGGCCGCTTTTCTCCAAGCGGCTGTATCTCGCCCTCCTGCAAAAAGCGGAGCAGTTTCGGCTGTACGTCCAGCGGCAGATCGCCAACCTCGTCCAGGAAAAGCGTTCCTCCATCCGCCGTTCGGATCACTCCGGGCGAATCCTGGACAGCGCCGGTGAATGCTCCTTTCTTATAACCAAACAGGTGGCCCTCAGCGAGTTCCTTTGGAACGGCGGTGCAGTTGAATGGTACGAAGACCTTGTCTTTGCGGTTCGAGAGCGTATGGATGGCGCGTGAGACCAGTTCCTTACCGGTCCCGGAATCACCCGTAACGAGGACGGTCACATCAGACGAGCGGATCTTATAAACTTCCTCGACAAGGGCGGTCATCGCCGGCGAAGAGTGTATGAAACCCGGCATCAGGCTGTTCGACGTGTACGGGCTCGCGTTGGACTCGGTCGGTTGCGATTTGTCCTTTTCGCGAAGGGCAACCACGTCCATTCCCAATTCAACCACGCGGAACAGCGGCTGGAGCGAACTTTCGTCGGACAGGACGGCACCGGATTGCGGGTTGATGAGAACGAACGCCGGCAAACCCGCCGTGCAGCGTAGCGGGATCACAGCAATATTCTTGACCCGCGAAAAGGTCTTGACCTCGTCTTTCTGCTGCGCGTCGATGAGCTTGTTGACCAGCTCATTGCTCTCCTGCGGCGAGTAGCCGTGCGTGATGAACGGGTAGAGCCGCTTCTGCGCATTTGGTTGGGCGATGATGATCCGTTTCGCGTTGCTCTCCTGCTGGAGGACGGCGACCAGTTCGCGAAAAAGCAGCTCCCGCGACGCCGTCGCCTCGGCGAGCCGAACGGTCAGAAGCTGCGAGACGACCGAATTGGTCCGCCCGCCGCTGCGCACGCCCGGCTTCGACTTTGAATCCTCGCGCTTTTCACGTTCTTGCTTGACGGCGGCGATCGCATCCTTAAGGCCGAGCTTTTTGAAGATATCTTCGGCAGACGTGAGATGGTTGGCTGCTCTCGGCCCGAGCCGCCGGTCGAGATTTGAGCCCAACAGAAAATGAAGCTGGGCGGTGTGGTAGACGTCCTCGGCGGCCTCGAATATCGTAAGGCTCCGGTTAAAATGATGGACCGCGAGTTCGGTGTCGTGATCGGCAAGGGCCGCGAGGCCGCGGATCCGCTGTATGTTACCCAGCACGTAGAAATCCGCCGATGCATCCGTGTCCTCGATGCCGCGGAGTGTGTTCTCGCATATCTCAATGTCTCCCCTCATTAACTGACTCTCAGCCAGAACGAGGCCGGCCATATTAGCGTAGTGTTTATCGCCGATAGCGTGTGAAACCTCGATCGTCTCGCGTGCCTTGGCGGTCGCATTCGCGATCCTGCCCTGGGCGAGATAGCAGCGGGCGAGGTTTCGCATCGACTGGAGCTTATACCATTGGTTCTTGCGCTCTTCGGCCAAGGCGACGGCCTTGGTCAGCATCTTTTCGGCATTGTCGAGCTCACCGCGAAAGATCATCAGTTCGCCGAGCGAATCGTAAATTCCGGCAACGTGTACGTGGTTTTCGCGTTCGGCTATCTCGAGGGCCTTTCTGATCATCTGTTCGGCGCGGGTCCATTCACCGATGAGCATCAGGTTGATGCCCAGGTTGTTGTACGCCATCACGGAATTGAGGGCGTGTTCGGTCCGGTCGAAAAACTCGATCGACCGCTCGAGGCAGGCGATGCCGTCCTGCGGGCGTCTGAGGAACCAGTACGCTCCGGACATATCCGTGTACAGTTTGCCGAGCATGAACGGCGCCGAGTTTCCGCCGATGATCTTGATGCCGAGTTCAAAATACTTGAGGGCTTTTTCGCTGTTTCCCTCCTGGTGATAGCTGATGGCGATCTCGCGGTACGCCTCCGCCATCCCGAGCCAGTTCCCGTTCCCGCGAAAGTGGTCCAGTGACCGCTGGCCGTAATCGCGGCAGATCGGATATTCGTTCAGCTTTCGGTAAACCCGTGCTAGTCCGATATCGATGCTGCCGGCGAGGTGATGGAGCTCGTTGTCGTTGGCCCGCTGGAGATTTTCCTTTAGGAGCGTGATCGCCTTCGGCTGGTCGGTCAGATTGTTATATGCGATCGCGAGCTGTGTCGTTACACGGACCTGAGTTTCGAGGCTAAGCCGGCTGAGATTTTCCTCATCCTCGAATGGCTTCAGGATCTCGAGCGATTCTTTATAACGGCCGAGTGTCTCAAGCGTGAATGACAGAAGGCGTTTGAGGTTGGCAAAGTCATCCGGCGTGTGATTGAACCCCTCAAGCGCCCGTGTCAGGATCCGTTCGGCCTCGCCCGAGAGACCCTCACGAAGCCGCTCACCGACACCGGCGAAGACATCATTGATCTTCTCCGGCGGCATCGATCTCATGCCGCGTTGAGGCGCACCGGTCAGAAGGTCACGGAGATTTCCAGACCCGGGATATGCCTTCGATGAGGTGCGATCGCCTTTCATTTTTCGGTATTATCCGTAAATGCCGAATGAACGAA